>NZ_JBHSGN010000011.1:0-156165 GCF_042654545.1 Dysgonomonas termitidis | reverse complement strand
CGTTTGCGCCTGTCCTCTCTTACTATCTAATATATATAAATCGTTTGGGGGGTAATATAAGTCCTCTTTGGGCAGGGCTGTTAAGTTCTAATTTTTTATACCCTCTGTGTCATGTTGAACGGAGTGAAACATCTCGTTTCTCAGGGTCGAGACCTTCGTTCCACTCAGAAACAACGTTCGGCAGAGCGAAGCGGAGCCAATGACAGCAGAAAATAACAGAACAAAGTCGAGAACTTAACAGCCCTGCCCTTGGGGGATTGAGGGTCCTGCTGGCGCGGACTTCCAGTCCGTGTCTTGTTGACGGTGCAAAAATGTTTGCTACGCAACACACAGACGGGACGTCTGCGCGAGCGGGCAAGGTAACAAAGGTAACACTTGTTTCAGTGAACAGTAAACAGTCATCAGTTAACAACTTGTATCTCGTATCTTGTTTATTTGCATCTCGTTTACTTGTAACTCGTAACTGCCCTAGGGCGAAGTAACTCGTAACTGCTTTAATCAATACATCAAAGAGCTATCAGCCAACAGCTAAAGGCTATCGGCTCTTATTCTATAGATAAATTATTTTCCAAAGATTGAACAATCACGTTTAATCTTTGATTTTTTCAGAAAGAAAAATCTGCTGGCCTGCGCCGGCCGGGGTATTTGATTCATATTGCAGATAAGGGACGTTTCTCAACGTCCCCCGTTTGTTTTGGAGTATATATAAAGGGATTTAAACAAAGCTATTTTATTTCCATATTAGCTTATATTCATTATATCTGTATTATCTCAACGGTGCTATTGCGCTGTTACCTGACTAAATTTAATATAGCATTTTATCAATGTCGGATGTACTGCTGTCGCCGGGGTAGTTGTATCCAGCGCCACCATAATGGTAGCCTCATAGCATACTTTATTATTTGCTCCTATCGGAATCCATGTATAACGTCGGTATTCAGGTCCATTATTTTCACCATCGTAAATACCTACTTGTCCCCAATAGGCTCCATTGCTGGTGTTGCTTCCCGTGGCATTAGTCCAACTATTGCCGCTATCCTGGTCGCCACCCCATCTCTGAGATGGTATAGTTAAAACCCCCATAGTGCTAAGAGAGCCGCCATAGTCTGTATTGAAGTTCCATATCACAGGTACGGCGGAGCTCTGATTATTTCTCACTTGTACATTAAGATACTGGTTGCCGGATCTCACGGAGGTTTGAGTGACAGGTACTTCGGCCCTTATCGAAAACTTGCCGTCGGGTGAGTTACATTGCAAGGCATAATATCGTGTGCCCGTGTCATTTCCCGTATTATCCGTAACGAGCATAAAATTGCCCATCACTGCGGTTTCTTCTATCGAGGCGGTCAGCGTGTTACCTACGGTTACCTGATTGCAGCCGGAGATGTCGGTATTAGCATTCAGAAAAGGTGTAAGATCGAAGGTAATACCGTTAGGCGCCTGCTGGTCTAGCGTAGGTGTGCCTGATAGCGAGAAGTTAAGCACACCGTTGCCTACCGACAACATGCTGCCTGCGATGGTAGCGGTTACACCCGGGTTGCCGGTGGAAACGAGCGTGGCGCCGTTAAAGCTACCGCCGTTACCGCCCGTATATGGTACTTGCAACACGGTTCCTGCTATGATAGCAGTTGCATCCACAATCTGCTGACCCGGGCTCATTTGTGCTCCCGCGCAATTCAAGGTGGCAGATCCAGCCTCTGAAGAAGCATTGGCAAAGAGCCTCCATTGTGAACCGTCCCAGAACATATAGCCTACGGTGGTGAAACTCGTGTTGGCTCCTGTATTATATACCAGTAAGCCGGTAGTAGGATTGGGTATAGTTACATTGTCGGTAGAGCTTGTTAACTCTACTCTTGGAAGTAATACTCCTTTATTCGTTGAAACTACATTTAAAGCTGCTGTAGGATCGGCAGCCCCGCTTATTCCGACAGATACACTTCCCATCTGGTAAATATTATCGGTATTTGATGTGGCTGCATTCGAGGTTCCGGAGATATTCCATGGGGAAGCTCCGCTACCACCACCGACCGCTGTCCATTGTGTCCCGTTCCAGATATGCAAACCTGCAGGGGTTCCGGTATTGTAGACTACAAGGCCTATGTGTTTCTGCCTGTCCCAACTGTCTGTAGCTCCTATCGAGGCTGCAAAATCGTTATCTGTGGTTGGGGTAAAATCGGAGATGAGCACCCGTGGAAAATTAATTCCTCCATTGGCATTTACGGTATTATCATTGTTTTTGACGTCGAGCATCGCCCCGTTGTTCGGTTCGGTATTTGATCCGATGGTCACCTGTGCATGTATTGCAGGGCTCATAGCTAATATTGCCACCAGCAGCGATAATATCTTAAATATTACGCCTTTTCGGTGTTTTTGTTTGTAGTTTGCTTGTTTCATCCTGGTTTTGTTTTTTAGTTTATGAAAATAGGCTTCTCAATTTGTCTGCTGTGATATTTATTAGTTTTGTCTTTCTGTTATAACCGTTTTCCTGTAAAAGCGTCAATATCCCATATTCTTATCCGGTACTTTCCCAGGCGATGGCCAAGGAAAAAGGAGTAAAGACAATGAAGAGACACTCTTTTCACAGGGTATCAAAACTTTTGCAGAGAATGGATGGATGTGTATGCTGGATTGAAAAAGAATATGGCGGGGTATGAGAATTCTTCCGTCCGTAAAGAAACGGATCTTATATTTGTTTTTGACTTCGGAAAATAATATATCGCGCACGCATACACTCGCAAGGATAATAATGTGGCTGATATAGGCATATACAACCCTGACATTACTCAAAATAAGAAATGTGAAAGGTATGGCTAGTGTGTGTGTGTGTCTCTCTCTCTCTCTCTCTCTCTCTCTCTCTCTCTCTCTCTCTCTCTCTCTCTCTCTCTCTCTCTCTCTCTCTCTCTCTCTCTCTCTAATAAAATATAACTAACTTCCAAATATTCAGTTGGAAAATTGAAGCAAGTAGATGTATATTTTATGAAAGAAAAACTCATTAAAATAGAATTGTATTGTTTGGTTTGTTGCTGCAAAAATAAATAATAGTCCCCAATAAATAAGTTAAAAAATATTAATTTTATTTGTGGTAACCGGTATCATTGATATATCAAATAATTTAATACTTTTTATCCGACGGATACCTCCTTCATGAAGTTAATGGTGCAGGCATTAACGCCCCCCTGTTATTTTTTTATCTCAAAACAACTTTATTCTCACACTTTTATTTTAACTTAGAACAAAAAAATAATACAGTTAATACTTAATGCGCTAATGGAAAAAATCACATCTACAGAAGTCCTCGAATGGGCAAAACAATTTCTCGACAAAGCAGAAAAAGAGTTAACTCCGCAGGAAGTAAAAGAGCAGAAAAAATATGCTTCGCTTATACAGACTCCTGCTAATAAAACATTGTTGTCTAAAATGTTGGACGAGTCTTCTCAGGTAAGGGATAATAAGAAGCTGGCGAAGCGGATGAAGCTCTTGATCGAAGAATACGGTGTGCCTGATTTTTTTAGTCCGTTCGACCGTTTTCAGCTAAGGTTGTTTACAAGCATAGGCTATCTGTTCGATGGTATTTCTATTCCCCTGTTTAAAGAAAGGCTGCGTAAAGAAACTGATAAGATAATCATTTCGGAAGAACGCCCCGCTCTTACCGGTCACCTGTCCGGCAGATGGAAAAGTAAGATAGGGCAGAATGTGAATCTGCTGGGTGAAGTTGTGCTTGGAGATGGGGAAGCCAATCACCGTTACCTGCATTATCTGGAAGCACTGAAAGAACCCGATATCAATTATATTTCCATTAAGCTGTCAGGTATTTACGCGCAAATACATCCTTTAAGCTACGAACAGAATAAAAAAGAACTCTGTAAACTGGTAGCCACAATATATCAGCAGGCAATAGATTATCCGTATACAGATCAGGACGGGGTTACCAAACCGAAGTTCGTGAATCTGGATATGGAAGAATATAAAGATACCGAGCTCACACTCGATGTATTCGAAGAAGTATTGGGCATGCCGCAGTTCAAAAATTACAATGCGGGCATTGTTGTACAGGCTTATCTTCCTGATGCGGGACTGTTTCAGGAACGCTTGTTGAAATTTGCCAGGAAACGTTATGCCGAAGGAGGCGCACCGCTGAAAATGCGTCTGGTGAAAGGTGCGAACCTGCAAATGGAAAGCATTATTTCATCGTTGAAAGGATGGACAAACCCTGTATTACCTACCAAAGTAGATGTAGATGCAAATTATATGCACATACTCGATGTTGCTTTACAACCCGAAAATGCCGAAGCGATGCATGTGGGCGTAGCTTCCCACAACTTTTTCAGTATTGCCTACGCTTATTTGCTGAGTGAAAAGTATGGAACATCCGAATATGTGACCTTCGAAATGCTGGAAGGTATGGCAAATAACCTGCCGCGTGTGATGCGTAATTTTGGAAAACAGATCATACTATATACACCCGTTGTGAAAAAGGAACATTTCCTGAATGCTGTGTCTTATCTGGTACGCCGGTTGGATGAAAATACGGGAAAAGATAATTTCCTTAGCTATTCGTTCAATCTGAAACTGGGCAGTCCGCAATGGAATTTCCTTGCCAACCAGTTTGCAGAAGCATATAAACTGAAAGACAGTGTACAACCAAAATCGTTCCGTTCACAAAACAGGAAAGAAAAGCCAGTTCCGGTAAAAGATATTAATGTATTCCGTAATGAGCCCGATACCGATCTCGACCTGCATGAGAATCGTGAATGGGCCTTGGAATCGCTACGCAAATGGGGCACGTTGGTAAATGACAAGAACTTCATTGTGCCTGTGCAAATAGGAGATAGGGAAGAGATAACCGGGCATAAGAAAAAATATTATGACCGCAGTCGAAATGATGAGGTCTGCTTCTGTGAAGCCAACCTTTCCTCATTGGAGCAGATAAAGGAAATAATCGCCATTGCCGGAGAAGATAAGCCGCAGTGGAGAAAGACAGATATAAATAAACGCAACGAGATACTCCATCAGGTAGCCGACAACCTGAGCGCCAGACGTGGCGACCTTATAGGCTGTATGTCTGCCATTACGGGTAAGACCTTTATGGAAGGGGATGTGGAAGTGTCGGAGGCTATCGATTTCTGTCGCTTCTATCCCATTACAATGAAGCATTTCGATGAACTGAAAACAGTAGAGAATACACCTAAAGGTATAATCCTTGTTATCCCACCTTGGAATTTCCCTTTGGCTATCCCTGTCGGGGGAGTAGCTGCTGCATTGGCAGGGGGCAATACCGTGATACTGAAACCCGCGACTGTCGCCCTGCCTGTCGCCTGGGAATTTGCTAAGTGTTTCTGGGATGCAGGTGTGCCAAAAGAGACATTGCAGGTGGTATGTAGTGCCGACCGTTCGTCTTTGAACTATCTGACAGCGCATCCATCTATTAAGCATGTGATACTTACAGGGGGGACAGATACCGCATTCCGCTTGTTGGAAAACAGCCCGAAGACACCGCTTTCGGCGGAAACAGGAGGAAAGAACCCTATCATACTTACAGGTAACGGCGATCAGGATCACGCTATCCTGAACATAGTCTCTTCAGCATTTAGTAATGCGGGGCAAAAATGTTCGGCATGTTCGCTCTTATTGCTTGATAAGAAGACCTATAATGATGAAAATTTCAAATCGAAGTTGAAAGATGCGGTAACCAGTATGCGTACAGGCAGCGTATGGGACACAATGAATATGGTGGGGCCGATGATAACCAACGACAACGATAAACTCCTGCATGCAATAGAAAACCTTGAAGAAGGAGAATCATGGCTTGTGGCACCGGAATTTCTCGATGAGAAGAAGTATATACTCAAACCTACTGTAAAATGGGGTGTGAAGCCGGCGAGCTTTACATTCAGGAACGAATTGTTCGCTCCACTCCTGTCTGTTGTCTGTATAGATGATTTGGAGCAGGGAATCGAATTTGCCAATTCGTCTGAATACGGGCTTACGGCAGGATTGCAAAGTCTGGATGAAGAAGAGCAGTTGTTGTGGAAGAACAGTATCGAAGCCGGTAATCTGTATATAAACAGGGGAATTACGGGCGCAATCGTCAACCGCCAGCCGTTTGGCGGAATGAAACGTTCTGCGTTTGGCGGTGGTATCAAAGCTGGAGGGCCTAATTATGTTTCCTGTTTTGTAGAGTTTGCTGAAAATGAAGTTCCTGCGACCTCCGTCAGATCACAGTTGAGCGATCTGGTAGATGCCGATAAAGATAAAAACCGCTTGAACTATGCCGTGGAAAGCTACAAAAATGCCTGGGGGACGGAATTTTCTTTAGAGAGAGATGTAAATCATATTTACGGAGAGGAAAACATATTCCGTTACCTGCCGCTGAAGAGCATAGGCCTGCGTGTTCAGGAGAATGATAACCTGTGCGATATTTTGCTGATCCTTTCGGCTGTGACCACTGCTAAAACTCCTCTTACAGTCAGTATTTCGGGCTCGGACAGTAAATTGCAGGCTATTGAGAAAGCAGCTCTGACTTTATTGGGAATCGTTATCAAAATGCAGGACGAAGACAGGTTTGTGGAAGAGATGGATAACTATGAACGTATCCGCATCTGTTCTCCGGCTGCGTCCGATGCTATATATCTGAAAGCTGCGAAACTTGGCAAACATATCGCAAATAACAAGCCGCTTGTGGAAGGACGTCTCGAAATGCTTCATTATCTCAAAGAACAAAGTATCGCCTACGAGTACCACCGCTATGGAAGTATATTTGGAGAAGATAGATAATAAACGGATTTGATAAAATTTAGCTATATTTGTAGTTAATCGGGAATTCTGGTTTGCAGGAAATGAACTCTGGCAGGCCGGAATTCCGGTATACTCACTAAAATTATACAATATGAAACCTACATTGTTCATTTTGGCGGCCGGAATGGGTAGCCGCTACGGAGGCCTCAAACAGCTTGACGGACTTGGCCCTAATGGGGAGACCATCATGGATTATTCTGTGTATGATGCTATACAGGCAGGTTTTGGTAAAATAGTATTCGTTATCAGGCACTCTTTCGAGAAAGAGTTCAGAGAAAAAGTGATATCAAAATATGAGGACAAAATATCTGTAGAGGTTGTTTTTCAGGAGTTAGACTATATACCTGCAGGGTTTGTGCCGAATCCCGAAAGAGAAAAGCCGTGGGGGACAAACCATGCCTTGCTGATGGGAAAAGATGTTATTCATGAACCTTTTGGTATCATTAATGCAGATGATTTCTATGGTCGTGCCAGTTTCCAGATTTTGGCAGGTATGCTTAAGACGATGGCGGATAAGACGCATAATTACTGTATGATAGGCTATCTCTTGGGTAATACCCTTTCCGAAAGCGGAACAGTAGCGCGTGGCATATGCCAGCTCGATGATGAAAACTATCTGACCAAGGTCGTGGAACGGACGCAGATAGAACGCATCGATGGTGTTCCTTGCTACAAAGATGAAGATGGTACGTGGAAAAAACTGACTGATACAACTCCTGTATCGATGAATATGTGGGGTTTCACACCCGACTATTTTGACTTGTCGGAAAAAAGTTTTGAGAACTTCCTGAAAGAAAACCACAACAACCTCAAGGCGGAATTTCTGATTCCTACGATGGTTAATGATTTGGTAGAAAAGAAAGAAGTGAAGGTGAAGCTGATAAATACACCATCTGTATGGTTTGGCATCACATATGCTACCGACCGGCCCGAAGTAGCCTTACGCATACAGGAGCTGGTAGATGAGAGGATTTATCCGGAAAAGCTCTTCGGATAATCTGAAAAAGGGAAAGCCTTCTTCATCGATACTATAAGCCGGTATAATAAAAAAGCCCTGTGATTTTACATATCACAGGGCTTTAATCATTATGGAAGGCGCTTCACTAAACTACTATATCTTTATTCTATATCGATTTCTTTGCCTTGATAGAAATCCAGAATCTTTGCTCTGAATATAAAATCGTATTTCGCTTGTATACGTTCCGATTTGCTGGTCAGCAATTTTGTCTGAGCTTCATTAAATTCAAATACAGTCGATTTACCAATGTCGTAACGTTCCCGGGCATATTTGAATGACTCATCAGCAGCTTCATAAGCTTTGCTCGCCGAATTATACTTAGCCTGCGAAGAAATAGCACTCTGGTATGCCTGTTGAATCTCTTTATATAATGCAAGTTTCACATTGTCAAGCGCTAAATTCTGGTTCTCGATGCTTAGGCGTGCACTTCGCACTTTGTTCCTTGTTTCGAAACGGTTAAAGATAGGAATACTTAAGCTAAAACTCAAATATTCGGAGCCGAAATCTCGGATCTGTTTACTAAAACTCACATTGTTTTGCCCCGATACATTCTGATATGAAGTGCTGTAACCTGCGCTGAAGTTAAGGGTAGGCCAGTAACCTGACTGAGCTACTTTCAGGGTCTTTTTGCTGCTCTCAAGTTTGTATTCAGCTTCTTTTATATGCGGTTTAATCCCTAACGCCATCTGATAGACCTGATTGGGCGGCAGTACACTACCCAAATTGTTGTCCACTATATTATCTATTTTCGGTTCTTCAATATCGAAAGCCTCATTTGATGCGAGATTCAGAGCCTGAGACAAATTCAGCAGCGATAGGGCCAGATCGTTGTCGGCCATTGTTACATTTGATTCGTCTTTTGCCAGTTGGGCCTTTATATCATATAATTGCGATGTTGGTACCTTGCCTGATTCAACCAGCATATTGGTACGCTCTACCTGCTGTTTGCTCAATCCTGCCTGCTCCTGATATGCCTTGAGGATTTCTTTTTTGAACAATACATCGAGGTATAGGGAAACCACCTGTAATTCCAGATTCTCCTGGGCTTTTTTCAAACCTTCCATAGCAGCCTGCAAAGTCAGTTCATCGGCCTTTATCTGGTTAGGAATCCTGAAACCAGTGAATATGGGAACAGAGGTAGATATACCGAATGAAGAACGGGATGAGTTTACCGCTTCAGAAACGTTCGTACCCAAAGTAGACCGCCCGAAGTTGAAGCTTTGTCCCATACTGGCATTCAGGTCGGGTAAACGACTGTTCTTGCTGGTACTCAGGTCTATTTCCGAGTTTTTTACTTCCAGCGATTGCTGTTTCAGTTCTATGTTATTCCGGACAGCATAATCGACACATTGTCTCAGTGTCCATTTGCTCTGTGCTTGGGAACATAGGCAAACAAGTAATAAACCACATGATATTATGTACTTTTTCATATGAGTCTGTTAATTTTTAGGTGCTTCTTTAGGCTTGTCCGAAACTTCGTTTCCTCTGATTTTCTGTCCTTTACTGAGCCCTTCTTTTACTTCTACTTTTATTCCGTCCGACAATCCTACTTTTACCAGCTTTTTGTCAAATACCTGCTTGTGGTTGGTAGTATCGGTCAGTATATAAACGAAAGAAGAGTCGTTGCTGAATGTGATCGTACTTTCGGGTATTGTCAATACCTTTTCAACCTTAGCCAGTACAATCTCAGCATTGGCGCTATATCCTGCTCTCACCATCACTGTATCGGGAATGCGGGCTGCGGCCTTTATTTCAAACAGGATAGCTCCGTTTTCCTCTACTCCTTTAGGCGCGATATACTCTAATATAGCGTCGAATTTCTGAGCTTCGATAGCACCTACCGACAATTTGATCGGCATGCCTGTATGTACCCGGCCTACTTCAGTTTCATCTATTTTTCCGATGAATATCATGTCATTCATATTTGCTACTGTAGCGATGGTAGTACCGTCGTTGAATGTATTGGCCTGTATTACCGAGTTTCCGGCTTTTACAGGAACATCCAGTATCATACCTGTGATGGTAGAACGGATTTGTGTGTTGCTATATTGTGCCGTTTTTTTAGAGATACCTGTTTTTACAATATCGAGGTTGTCTTTCGAATTTTCCAGTTCTTCGACGGCTTTTTTGTAATCGGCATCCGATTTGTCCATTTCTTCCTTGGCTATCACACCTTTTGCAAACAGGTCTTTCTGGCGTTCATGTTCGGCTTTTACCTGTGTAAGGTTTATCTGTGCTACATTCACGCGTGATTCGGCTGAGTTCAACTGGGCAACTTCCGGAATAACCTTTACGGTGGCAATAATATCCCCCTGTTTTACAAAGTCACCTGCTTCTTTAAGAACCTCCGATATAATACCGGATATCTGCGGTTTAATAAGGATTTCGTCACGGGGCGATACCTTACCTGTGGCTACTGAAGTATTTTCCACATTTCCTTCTTCAACGGTAGCGATTTCGTATCTGACTTCTTTCGGCTGCGATTTTTTCCAAAGGAAAAAGAATGTGCCAAGGACCACTAATCCTATAATCACAAACAGTGCTATTCTGAGAACCTTTTTCATATAATATATATTTACAATTTTTTTTCTGTTATATTATCGATCATCATCCAAAAAGTAACAAAGGTAACAGATATATCAGTTAACAGTTATCAGTGAACAGTGAACTAACTTGTAACTCGTAACTGCCCGCAGGGCGCAGTAACTTGTAACTTGTAACTGTTAAAAAGTAACAAAGGTTACAACTTTCCCATACTTTTTGGTGTGCCACATTTTTTATTTTACAGTCTCTGACTCTACAGAGTCTTGTATGTTGCGGCTATGGGCCGGCAATTTATATATAGATAAATTTATTCGTCCCTGATAGCGTCTATAGCTTTTACACTAAGAGCCCGCATAGCAGGCATCAGGCCTGCAAAAATTCCCGATGCGATGAGTATTCCCATAGCAGCCATTGCTGTTCCAAAGGAGACTAACGGAGGTAAGAAAATCATATCTTCGTTAGCCATACTACTCATCCCCTGACTTATCATACTTAAAATAAGCACGCCAAAGAAAAATCCCGAAAATCCCGCGATTGCTGTCAATACGAAGCTCTCACTCATTATTTGCAACATAACGGAAAGCGGTTTGGCCCCTATCGCCCTGCGTACACCGATTTCCCGGGTACGTTCCCGTACGGTGACCAGCATGATATTACTTATCCCTATGATACCGGACATCAGGGCCCCTATTCCAACAAACCAAATCAATATATCAATTCCGCTGAACAGATTATTGAATATCTGGAACTCTTTCTCTATATTGAAACTGCCTATTGCCTTTTCGTCTGAGGGAGATATGCTGTGTGCGGCCTTCAATATACTTTTTACCTCTTGTTCTACAACTGATGCCGGATAGCCGGGCTTGGCGGTGCATGCCATGAAATAAATATCCTGTCCCTGATTGAAAGCCCTCTGGGTAGTAGAGAATGGTAAAAATACCGATGATTCCACATCTCCTCCAATGGATATTTTCGATTTTGGCCGGATGACCCCTATCACTTGAAAATAAATGCCATTTACCCTGATATACTTTCCTATAGGATCTTCGCTTTTGGCAAATAATGTTTCATAAACCTCCCGGCCGATAATACAGACCTTGCGGCTCTTATCTACATCTATCTCATTAAACAGGCGTCCTTGCAGAACGTGCTGGCCCTCTATCTTAAAGTGTTCCGTATATATGCCTCTGACACCATAGCTTCCCGATTTATTCCCGTTAACTACATTTTTGTCGCCACCGCCAATAAACAGTACCGGAGATACATATTCCACCGATTTGGCTTTATCTTTTATTGCTTGCACATCTTTTGTCTTCATCGTCCACTGACGCCCTTTCCGGAACCCATCATAAGGTTCGCTTGTACGTTGTGTCCAGAAGAAGCAGGAATTGGAGGCAAAAGCCTCAAAGTTTTTATATATTCCTCCCTGCAAAGAACCTCCCAGTCCGATGAGCAGAATAAGCATGAAAAGCCCCCAGAATACCCCAAAGCCCGTAAGAAAACTCCGTAGCTTGTTTCGCTTGATGGTAATCCATATCTCCTGCCAGTTATCTAAATCAAACATATTGCGCTAATTTTATTTTTTTTATTCTGCCCGCATGGCTTCTATCGGACTTATCTTTGTCGCTTTCAGCGCAGGCATAAATCCCGATACGACACCGGCTATTATCATGACTATGGTTGCTTTAAGGATAGTTGATAAATCGACCGAGGGATCTTTGAATATCGGAGGCCCGTCGGTAGGCATGCTAAATATCAGATCGGTCATCAGCCCGAATTCATTTATGGCTATTCCCCCGATCATTCCTATATAGCCGGCGATGGTAGTTATAAGGATGGATTCCAATATGATCAGTCTCAATATTGAACCTGATTTTGCGCCTATTGCCTTTCGTATCCCTATTTCCCTGGTACGTTCTTTTACTGTGATCAACATTATATTGCCTACTCCTACTATCCCTGCCATGAGGGAAGCGCCGCCTATTATCCATAGAAATATGTTGATGCCTGAAAAAATCATGTTTGCTTCAATCATGTCTTCAGCGGTATTACGGATATAGAGGGCAGACCTGTCGGCGGGATCGAACTCGTGCAATTTACCCAGTTTCTGACGCAATCTTTCTGTGAAATCCTGATTCTGTTTCAATGTATTTAACCCGACTATGGTGAAATCGATTTGCCGGAATCCAAAACCTTTACTGTAAAGCATCTGGGCAGTTGTGAAGGGTATGTAAGCCGGAGGATTGTTACGGAATTCATTTTCGTCGTCATAAATCCCTATCACCTGATATGCCATATTGTTATCAGCTATTACATATTTTCCTAAAGGGTCCTGATCTTTAAATAATATCTTTTTTATTTCCTGACTGATAACTATTACTTTTCTGCGATTATCCACATCAATTTTATTCAGAAAACGACCTTCCCCGCTTCTTACCTTGATATTGTTTATATATGCTGCATCCTGGGAAACCCCGTCAAGCGACCATGAGCCATATTCCTGGAGATAAGACAGGTTGACCGTCTTACTTATCCGTGCTGAAACATATTGTACTTCCGGGATCTTATTTTTTATCAGGTCATAATCACGTCCGTCAAATTTGATTTCTCTGTTGGTGGGAAATCCCTTATATGGCATTGAAGTCCATCCCGGCCATAAAGTGACTGAATTCTGTGCTCTACGGGAAAAGTTTGAAGTTACTCCGTTCTTCAGACCATTTCCGGTTCCTAACAAGACTATCAACATAAATATTCCCCAAGCCACAGCAAAGCCTGTAAGCGCAGTCCGCAGCTTATTTTTGCTGATAGTTGAGAGTATTTCCCGTAGCGAGTCAAAATCAAACATAGACAAGGTGTTATTTAAGGAACGGACGGAATTTGAATATATAATTCAACAAATTTTATCTGTTCCTGTTGTTTTACTTTTCGGATAATAAAAAGAGGTTTGCACCCTTACATCTCTATTACAGGGTTCTCATTTGTTTCTATCGAGCCTATTATACCGTCTTTTATATGTATTACGCGGTCGGTGGCATTGGCTACAGCCTGTTCGTGCGTTACGATAAGCATTGTGATACCATCGTTTGTATTTATTTCCCTCAACAACTGCATCACATCCCTCGATGTTGAACTATCCAAAGCTCCGGTAGGCTCGTCGGCCAGTATTACCTGGGGCTGCGCTATGAGGGCGCGGGCTATGGCCACACGTTGTTTCTGACCTCCTGATAATTCGTTCGGTAAATGGTCGGCATGGCTGGCCAGTCCCATCTTGTCGAGGTATTCCATTGCCAGCTTATTTCTTTTTTTGCGGTTCATCCCCTGATAATAAAGAGGTAACGCAACGTTTTCCATTGCATTCTTGAATGAGATAAGATTGAAAGACTGAAAAATAAAACCTATTTTCTTGTTTCTCAATTCGGCTGCATATGTCTCGCTTGGTTTATTTATCAATACATTATCGAGATAATACTGACCTGTATCATAGTTGTCGAGTATGCCGAGAATATTCAGCAATGTGGATTTTCCGGAACCGGAGGCCCCCATAATAGACACTAATTCTCCTTTCTCAACTTCCAGATTGATTCCCTTCAAAACGTGCAAAGGAGCACCGTTGTAGTAGGTCTTGTTCAAATTATTAATTCTTATCACGCTTGTAAACTGTTAGATATGCAAAATATGAACACACAAATATAGATTTTATTATAAAGTGTTAGCGCTTGAGCCGGAACTTTTATACTTATATGTCGCAAAAAAAATAAAAAGGTTACAATCTTTTTCAATTTTAACATTTTTATGTTCACATTGCCATATTACTTTATAAAAGAATGTGGCTTTTGTGTATTATATGAGTTATTTCTGAATAACGAATCTTAATATAAAAATAAAGGCTGGCTTCCAATAAGGAACCAGCCTTTGTTCTTTATCTGTAGATGTTATGTTTACTGCAACTTCGCTAGTGTCTCTTTCACCCGTCTCATTGCCTCCACAATATTCTCATCAGAAGTAGCGTATGAGAAACGGATATAGTCAGGAGCTTCGAATGCAAGTCCGCCCACACAAGCCACATGGCCTTCTTCAAGCAGGAACATCGCCAGGTCTGCCGATGTATTGACCTGCCGCCCATTGTACGACTTGCCCAGGTAATAGCTGCATTCGGGGAACAGGTAGAAAGCCCCTTCCGGCTTATTCACTTTAAACCCTTCTATTTCAGAAGCCAGCTTTACAATCAGGTCGCGACGGCGTTGGAATGCCTGGCGCATATCTTCCACACATTGCTGATCTCCCAGATAAGCCGATTCTGCAGCTTTCTGAGCAATGGATGAGGCTCCTGATGTATATTGCCCCTGCAACTTGTTACAGGCCGAAGCAAGCCACTGGGGCGCGGCTACCCATCCCAGGCGCCAGCCTGTCATGGCATATGCTTTGGATACTCCGTTGATAATGGCAACACGGTCTTTTATATTTTCGAACTGGGCAATGCTCTCATGTTTTCCCAGATAGTTGATATGTTCGTATATCTCGTCTGCGATGATGATGATATTCGGATGCTTAGCCAATACATTCGCTATTGCCTCCAGTTCGGCTTTGGAATAGATACTGCCTGTAGGGTTCGAAGGTGAGCATAATATAATAGCCCTTGTTTTCGGAGTAATAGCTGCTTCCAGTTGGGCAGGAGTCATCTTAAAATCCTGTTCGATGCCTGTGCGGATTACCACGCTTTTACCTTCAGCCAGTTTTACCATTTCCACATAGCTAACCCAGCATGGAGCGGGAATGATCACTTCGTCACCCGGATTCACTACGCATAGCACTACATTACAAACATCCTGCTTTGCCCCATTGGAACAAATAATCTGTTCGGGCTTATAGCTAAGCCCGTTTTCTGTTTCCAGTTTTTTGCATATTGCCTGCCGGAGCGACAGATAGCCGGGCACGGGTGTATAGAAAGAGAAGTTATCATCGATGGCTTTTTTCGCAGCTTCTTTTACATGGGCGGGCGTGAAGAAATCCGGTTCTCCTACACTCAGATTGATAACATTGATGCCCTGAGCTTTCAACTCATTGCTTTTCTGCGACATAGCCAGGGTCTCTGAAACTGCAAGGCTCGCTATACGTGCTGATACTTGTGACATAGTTATTTATTATATTTAGGTTGTTGACCTTTTTCTGATTAATCTACATTATGTAAATCGTGTCCCATACGCTCTTTTTTCGTATGCATATAGAACTCGTTATATTTGTTGGGTGTGATTTCGATAGGTACGTTGCCTACTACAGTCAGCCCGAAAGACTCCAGACCTTTTCGCTTGACAGGGTTATTAGTCAATAAGCGCATTTTACTAACGCCTAATTCCCTGAGAATAGCTGCACCTACGCCATAATCTCGTTCGTCGGCACGATAACCCAGATGAAGGTTTGCATCTACTGTATCGTATCCTTCCTCCTGAAGTTTGTATGCTTCCATTTTAGCCATTAGCCCGATTCCCCGTCCTTCCTGATTGAGATATACGATTACTCCTTTTCCTTCTTTCTGAATCATTTCCATCGACTTGTGCAGCTGTTCTCCGCATTCGCAACGCATAGAGCCGAATATATCGCCTGTTACACAGGAGGAATGTACCCTGACGAGGATAGGCTCATCTTTTTCCCATGTTCCTTTTATGAGGGCCACGTGTTCCAGCCCTGTCGATTTTTGCTTGAAGGGAATCAAATGGAAATGCCCGTATTCGGTAGGCATATTCACTTCGGCGCCTTTTTCTATCAGTGATTCTCTTTCGAGTCTGTATTTTATAAGATCGGCTACCGATATCAGTTTCAGGTTATATTTGTCGGCCATTTCGCGTAATTCGGGTAAACGCGCCATCTCGCCATCTTCTTTCTTTATTTCTATTAAAACTCCTGCGGGATATAATCCGGCAAGGCGGGCAAGGTCTACCGATGCTTCGGTATGTCCTACACGGCTAAGTACCCCTTTGTCTTTTGCCCGTAGAGGGAAAATGTGTCCGGGACGGCCGAAATCTTCGGGTTTAGTGTCTTTCCGGGTTAGGGCGAGTATCGTTTGCGCCCTGTCGTAGGCCGAAATTCCGGTTGTTACACCATTCTTGAGTAAATCTATAGATACTGTAAAAGGCGTGGCGTGAGTCGCAGTATTGTGGGTCACCATCATTGGCAGATCAAGTTCTTCGCATCGCTCTGCTGTTATAGGCGCGCAAATCAGCCCTCTGGCATGTGTCTCCATAAAGTTTACTTTTTCGGGAGTGATGGCTTCCGCGGCAATGATGAGGTCTCCTTCATTTTCGCGGTCTTCATCATCGACAACAATAACGAAGTTGCCATTCCTTATTTCTTCTATGGCTTCTTCTACTGTATCCAGTTTTATTTTTTCCATATTATATATCTTTCCTTAAAAACTTAAGAGTATGAAATGATTTCAACTTCTTTTTTATCCTTGCCTATCTGTCTGGTAACATAGAAATATACGAGAGGATAGAACATAAATGAGAATATTACAATAAAGAAATGGTATAGTTTAGACCGCTTCTTAATATTGGTGTAAAAAGCAAAATAGTAAAACATCGACCGTATAAACAAGAATAGATATGAAACGTCGATGATCCATGAAAACCCTGTCAGATTGGTTATCAGGAGAAAGATGCATAAGATATAACCTGCCATAGTCCATTTAGAACTATAGTCATACAGGAATTCGGCATTATCCATATATTGTGCGTCTTGTTTATCTATGATCCCGCCTATTTCTGCTCCTCTTTCTTTCAGGATACTCAGGGCAGCCAGCTGCGTATCCTTTTCGTAATTGTATTTCTTATAATTCTGTATCAAATCCCGTAGTTTGTCGGTATCCATAGCGCGCAGACCATTAAGGATTTCGGGTTGAAGATCGAGCTCCGATACATCAGGTATTTTCTTGACAATAATATTGCGCCTTTCATCGCTGATCTTTGGAGGAGTCTTTATAAAGAAGATCTTCCGTATAAATTTACCATATGCTTCAGGATTGAATAAGGCGGAATCATTCATCGCTTTATAAGTGAGGAATACGCCTAACGGGAATAATGCGAATGAACTGAGCCACATACCCTGCCACGCTTCCCAGACGCCGTCGCGCGCCATTTTATACCCGATATTGTCTATTATATAATAGACGATGAATAAAGCGACGGACACAACCACAGGCATTCCTAATCCACCCTTGCGGATAATAGCACCCAAAGGCGCACCGATGAAGAAAAAGATAAGACAGGCGAAAGATAAGGTGAATTTCCGGTGCCTTTCTACTTCATGATATCTGATATTCTTTTGAAGTCCTGCTTTTTGGGTAGACTCCAGCATATTATACCGGCTATTTTCCGCTTCGCTGGCAGCAGACATTAAATGTTGCGCCATTTCTTCTTTACTGTAAGAGTTCAGCAAGGAGTCGAAGTCGATTCTGGCCGGTTGTTCCTTTTTTAGAGAAACTTTTGGCTTCTCAATTTTTAGCGAGTCGGTTTCTTTTATCCTATTTTGGTATGCTTCAGTATTCCGGTATGCGAAATATGTGTGTTGCCCTATTATTTTCCGGTCCCTGATATTTACACTATCCAGCCGTACACTCATGGAGTCGATAGATCGAGAGAGTTGAACGATATTCTTGGATATCTGTGTTCCTTCCAGATTGGATTCGTCCATCCGGTCAAATCCGGTATTAAAAGGAATGATAACTTCTTTTTCTTTAAAGTTCTCCCGGCTATATGGCACAAACTGATTGTTGCTTCTACTGCTCGTGTTATTAATTTCAGCTTGCCGGAAATTAGAGAATTGCTGTCCGTGGTACAAATTTAATAAAAGAAAGGTTTTATCTTCCGAACCTCTCATTAGAGCCGAATCGCAAACTATGACAGCCATGTTGTCAAATCCCTTGGAGGTATCGTATATCATGACTTCGTGCAGCATCTTGGTTTCACGGTTTTTTTTCTTCACATACAGGTTATAGTTTGGGATGTCGCTATAGAAAGAGCCTTCCGGAATGTCCAGTTCGGGCGATTTTTGTTTGATTGACCATAACAACGCCCTGAGTTTAACCTGGATACGAGGCATTGCTTCATTCTGGAAAAAGAATGCACCCACGGATATAAAAGCGACAAGTATTATCAGAGGTCTCATTGCCTTGAGCAGCGAGACTCCGGATGCTTTGATGGAAAGGAGTTCGAGCCGTTCGCCCAGATTACCGAATGCCATAAGTGAAGCTAACAGCAGAGATAGGGGTAAAGCCATCGGTATCAGCTGGAAGGCGGCATAAATGAAGAGTTCGGCTAAGACAGAAATCTCAAGCCCTTTCCCAACAAGGTCCTCAACATAGCGCCACAGGAATTGCATCAGTACAATAAACAAACATATCACAAATGTCATAGCAAAGACAGGCAGGAATGTTTGGATGACGAATGTATATAGTCGTTTAATTTTTAGCATTAACTACAGAAACTCAAATTGTGTACAAAAGTAGTAAAAAGAAAAATGTTAAGGCAAATATTATCATGAAAGATGTCATTCTTAATTTTTATTAGTGAATTTATACAGGCCTACAAGCTTCATTGGAAGACCGGAGGGAAATATTTTTGTTATTTTCGAGCCGGAAGTTTGTATTATATAAAATAATCTTCTATTTTTGCACCCGCTAACATAAAGTTGGCGGGATAGCTCAGCTGGTTAGAGCGCATGATTCATAATCATGAGGTCCGGGGTTCAAGTCCCCGTCCCGCTACGAAGAAAAGGGAGGTTTACACAGCGTGTAAACCTCCCTTTTTGATGCACATACCTAAATTGAGAAAAATGAAGAAAGCCTATCCTTTTGTACTAGTTTCTCTATGATTGTCCGGTTTCTTTTTTGGGGTTCATTCCTCTGGATTCTTGACTACCAAAAGCACGGTTCTTTCTCCGTCATGATTTTAATTTAATTACTGTTTAATTTTTTACTCATTCCAATATTATGACGGAGAGTTAGTTCCTCCAATATTTCACCCCAATCAATCTGCAGATAACCAATCAATCTCTATTTTATTGGAACTTTTTGTTACTACATATAAGTTGTGTATCCCTCGGTTGAACCTTTGAACAGGTACCGTGGTTATTTTCCAATCTTTGCTTGCCGGGACTTTTATCTCGGCAAGAAGTGTACCTCGGATTCCATTTAGGCGAATCTCTATAATACCACCCTTTTCTGACAAGGTTTTTGCACTCACTGTTTTCAGGTCTTTGTCTCCGAAATCAACACTGTTGTACTGGATCCATGCATCAGTGGAGTTAAATACAGTTTTCCACCCATTGAACTTGTTGAGTGTATCCAGAAATTGAATTTCAACGCCTTTTTCGCTTATCTGATTATAACGATCGATTTGTATCTCGCGGGTTGCATCGGTTAAACCTACTCCGCGTAAAGTGGCAATTACTTTACGAATAGTACCGTCGGGGTTGAAGAACAAACTATCGATACGGGCCGAACGGTTTTTATCAAACCCGGGAGATAAATCATTATGATGGTAAAAGAGATACCACTGATCCTTGAAATTCAGGAGTGAATGATGGTTTGTCCAGCATCCTGTAGACGATTCATCCATAATTACCCCCGTCATTTTGAATGGCCCGAGAGGTTTGTCACTCATTGCATATTCGAGCCTTTCAGTCTTCTTTTCGACATGTGGAAATGTCAGGTAGTATATTCCGTTATTCTCAAAAACAAAAGGCCCTTCCTTTAGTCCTTTTTCGGGTAAATCTTTCAAAACAACGGGCTCCGATTCGAGCTCCGTCATATTTTCTTTCAGTTTGGCTCCGTAAATATTTCCTTGCGACCAATATAAATACGCCTGGCCATCTTTGTCTATGAATATACAAGGATCAATTCCACTGACATTTTCAATGGGTTCAGGTAGCGGCATATATGGCCCTTCCGGTCTATCGGCAATGGCCACACCTATACCAAACCCTTTTCTCCCATTCAAATCAGTCTGTTTTATATTGGCCGGAAAATAGAAATAATATTTTCCGTTCCGCTCTATACAATCGGGTGCCCACATACTGTAAGACATAGAATCGACCCAGGGTACTTTATTCTGAGTAACGATGATTCCATAGTCTACCCAGTCTGTTAAATTATCCGATGAAAATACATGGTAGTCCTCCATGCAAAACCAGTCTTTCCGGAGATTTTTACCGTCAGGAGCCTGAATGTCATGTGATGGAAAGAGGTACACCTTTCCGTTGAACACCCTGGCTGTAGGATCTGCCGTAAACTGATTAAGGATAATCGGGTTCTGAGCAAATGACAATTTAGATAAAATCACCAGCAATAAAATGGCGAATGTTTTATATTTTTTCATTTGGGAACTATAATTTTTTAATGAGTAATAGGCCGTATTAATTCAAAATACGCAAAGTATTACATATCAATTCATACATCTTTACTTACTTTCAGATATCTTATCACTGATATGGAAGTAATCAAAATCAGCATATCCGCCAGCTATTTTCGACGAATAATTGTATAATCCGAAACGGTAGCCCATAAAATGTTCCATTAACGTATATTCCATTTTAAGCGGTTGTCCAATGTTATTCCACGTTTTTCCATCGAGGCTGTAAAAGAAATATGCTATGTCAATTTTATCCCTGAAATCACATTCTATTTTTAGATAAATATTGTTCTGAAAGACAGGGATGCTCTGTAACTCGGTAGGTTTATCCGTTTTGTTACTAACCATATAAATATATTTGTTATTACCTTCTTTCTTTACTCCTACCAACCCGAACTTTCTTTGCAATGCACACAATCCCGCAAAATCTCCGTCCTTTAAATGCGACACATCCAGCAATGTCGTACCTGAACATACAGGGCCAAAAGTGCGTTGGGTAAGAGTATTGCGTGAATGGAGGAATAGCGAGTCGATACGGTTGGTTTTGAGACGTAAATATCCCCGACGCTCTGTTACTGACCATAAGTTATTATCAGGATTGTGATTCCACTGCCATACTAAAGGTAAAGCAATCTCACCCTTTTTACGGGTAAACTCGTCGTTGTTGACTATACCCGGAATCAAACTTTTATTGGCAGGCAAGTCAAGTGTTTCCGGAACTTTGCCATTGATGCCGAGTATAGGCCAGCCATCTTCCCATCTGACAGGAACCAGGTACGGGATACGTCCGACTGAGCCATAATCGCGGAAAAGGTATGAATACCATGTGCCATCCGGCATATCTATAAGCCCGCCTTGAGCCACTCCCAGATCTTTCAGTCCTACACGGCCTTCATAAGGACCGTTAATCTTATCGGCGCGATGGATTACGACTGTCCGCATAGCACCTTCTCCTCTAGGCCAGGTAATGTTGAAAAGATAATATTTACCATTCACTTTGAAGAGTTGCGACCCTTCTGCACCTAATCCCGGTTGCCCGGAAGGAGCCGTGGCATTTTCTATCAGAGTATGGTCGGTTCCTTCTTTGATGCCTGTAAGCTCATCATTCAACTCTACGATATTAAGTTTGTGATTTCCGTAGATCAGGTAATTTCGTCCATCATCATCAAAGAATAAATTGCAATCGTGGTAAGACGGGCTGAAAGATACCGCTTTCCAAGGGCCTTTTTCTATATCTTTTGTAGTATAGATATATGTTTTATTTGTTGTTTGGGCAAAGGTTGTGACATAGAACAGGCCTTTATGATACCTGATAGTACTGGCCCATGAACCTCTGCCATAAGTACTTTTGCCATTCGTGAGATTCAATGCGGCCACATCGGCGAGGGTATCGTATGCATAGCTTACTATTTTCCAATTGACCAGATCATTCGACTTCATAATGGGCACACCCGGATTCATGTGCATAGTTGTGCTCGACATATAATATGAATCGCCTGCACGAACCATTGACATATCGGGTACATCGGCGAATATGATAGGATTATGACCTTTTTGATTTTGTGCTGTGGCTTCAACTAATAATATTGAAGTGGTCAGTACCATAAAATAGGAGAAAAACTTCTTAATCATTTCTATTTGTTTATTTTATTGTTGATAAGCGTAGAGTATTGGTAAATATTATCGTGCACTACGAATTGACATTAATTTTCATCAAAAACCCAATAATCAAAATTAAACAATTCGCGTCCGGCAGTAATATTCTGGCCATTAAAGCAAAAAAAGACATCGTGTTTCCCTGTTACTTCCTGTTTTAGTTCCATCGTAAAAGTTTTAAATATTTCCCATCCACCCGTACGTGGTAACTGCACAGATGAAATAATCGGTCCGGAAATACTATCGAGGCGAACTTCCAAAATTCCGCCGTCGACTCCGGCAGCCAAAGAGGCCGAAAAAGACTTGGGCGATTTAATTCCGAAGTTCACCTCTCTAACCTTTGTATAACCATTCATACGAGTAGCGGTAACATATACCCCAATATCGGTACTTTGATCTATAGAGCATTTTTGGGACCAAGCCATCGTTTCAGCTTCAACACGTTTGTATGGATTTATTTCACCTACCGGTTCAGGCCCTTCTTTAGTAGCTGTTACAGCAGGAATAGTTCCGTCGACATTGTAAGTGAATTGTTCTATACATGAAGCTCTGCCATAGCTGCCTCCGTTGGGTAACAAACCACTGTGATAGAAAAGGTATGAATTACCTTTGTAGTCAATAATACCACCATGATTGGTAAAACTGTTCAGTTTCTGGTCTTCCATAATTTTTCCTTGATATTTCCAGGGGCCTATAGGACTTGCGCTTGTAGAGTAAGAAAGTGTTTCACCACCCTTTCCCATTCCTGCAAACATCATGTAGTATAAATTGTTCCGTTTATATAACCAGGGACCTTCTACAAACATGTCTTTGTTGGGTGTTTCAGCGTTTTTATTACCTCTTATGCCTCCAAAGGATTCCATGGTAATTGGAACGGTAACTATATCACCCGAATAGGAAATCATATCCTTATTCAACTTTACATAATAAAGACTACCGTTTCCCCAGTAGAGGTAAGCCTGGCCATCATCATCTATATATACTGTCGGGTCGATATTCGACCAACTTCCGTTAATGATTAATGGTTTACCAAGCGCATCTTTGAAAGGCCCGGTGGGAGAATCGGCTACCGCGACGCCTATTGCCATATCGTTTTGGGTACTTTGAGCACAGATATACCAATAAAATTTGCCATTGCGCTCGATACACTGAGCAGCCCAGGCACGGTCACGTGCCCATTCAAAAGATTCGAGCGAAATAGGGCTCCCATGATCTGTCCAGTTAACCATGTCGGTAGAAGACATTACACGCCATTTGGTCATATAATAAAAATCAGTTCCGGGAATATCGTCGCCTGTGTACATATACACCGTTCCATTGTAAACCATTGGTGCCGGATCGGGTGAGAAATGCGTTTGAATCACAGGATTGTCGGCTAAACTCATTGAGAATGAAGCTGCCAGGATGCTATATATTAAAAAAAACCTTTTCATATATGTATTATATTTAAATTAAAATAATTTGATGGTATAGCTAAAAGACGTATTATCAGCATATACCTTAAATTTTTCAAGAGGTTGGGGACCGCAGCTATTCGATCCCACGCCCAATGTTTTAGTGGAAACAATCAACACTGTTGCGGTGCTGGCCGGTAAATCAATTTTATATTCAACCGGATACATTTGCTCATCGGTATGAGGAATTGCCGACACCTGCATCAGATTTTTATCCGGTTGAACCAGCAATGAAGGCATATCCTTGCCTTTTAATTCTGCCCACCGTACTTCTTCATGGTTACCTCGTTCCATTGGCTTTTCATATTCATATTGTTCGTTTACGCCGATTTCGTATAATCCTATATCAGCAGCGCTTTTGCGGTCCGAGTAGTTCTCGAACGGACCACATCCGAAAAACGCCATACGGTCCAGCTTTTTATCAAGTAACATACGCACTCCTATTCGGGCCAGATTGATACGAAAACCCACAAATTGAATGTGGTTGTCCACCTTTACAGAGCCATCTCCCCGAACTAAATAAGTGGCGGAATGATAAACTCCAAAACCGTCTTTTCCGTCGGCCTTAGTTATTGCAGTTACCTTCACCGAAGTATTATCTATAATTTCTGTTTTGAAATCGACCAAAGTATATTTAAGTGTGGTAACTCCAAATTTTTCCCATTGCCTATATGCCCAATCATCATCGTTGCGATGCGAAGCGCGCCACAAGTGTAGTTTAGGTCCACCATCGGCCGTCAAAAGTTCAGTGCCATTTTTGGTCAACCGGGAAATAAAACCCGTTTTCTTGTCAAAGCTTACGGAAAAATCTTTACCCGAAATAATAGCAGATTGCGTATTTTGAACGAGTTTCACCGGTTGGGTTACTTTAGTTTCGATCACCGGAGGAGTATTGACCGGAAGTTTAAACTGCGCAGAAGCCACTTCAAAACCTTTATCCGCCCAGAATGTTTTTTCCTTTTGTTTATATGAAATACGCAGGAAATATTCGGCACCGGCTTTTGGTTGTTCTATTTTATACGGGATATTTGCTGTAAAGAGTCCTTTTCCCCAAGTAGGGTGTATTCTTATTTTTCCGGTATCAATCTCTTTCCCGTTTTCGCTCAAAGTCCACGATAGATCAAAACCATCCAAAGAAATAAACTGGTATTTATTTTTAATATGAATGCTTCCGGTTACAGCGTCAACTAATTCTGTGTCAATCCATTGAAAAGCCTTTTTCATTTCCGGGAAATGAGGTTTCATCTTGTTTCCCTCTGTTGCCCTGTCGTACGAAACTACCCCTTTGTGTATAAAGTAATGATCGTTAGGAGCTTCACCAAAACCACCGCCGTAAGCTAAGATGGGACGATCAGGATTACGTTTGTTCCACAATGCCTGATCCTGAAATTCCCAAATGGCGCCGCCTAGTATTTCAGGATAAGCGTCAAATACTTTGGAGTATTCGTCAAGTGACCCCATCGAGTTGAACATTGCATGTACAAACTCACAAACGTAAAGAGGTTTATTCATTCCCCAGTTTTTAACCATATCGGCGTAATCGGCCGCAGTACCGTACATACGTCCTTCCAGATCGGCAGGATTATTTCTGCCGGCTCCAAAGCGTTCGTAATGGACAAACCGTGTGGAATCGATGGTTTTCACTGCATTCATAGCAGCTTTCAGGTTGGAACTTATTCCTCCGCCTTCGTTACCAAGAGACCATATAATCACCGAAGGATGATTCTTGAAATTTTCTGTATTTGCGACATTACGGTCGACAATAGCAGCTTTTATAGTGGGTTCTTCATCAAACCGTGTGTCATAACCGTGATATTCCATATTGGCTTCTGCTACCAACCAGATTCCCCATTCATCACACAACTCGTACCAACGGGGATCATTAGAATAATGGCTGGTGCGCACATGATTACAATTACCTTGTTTAATTGCCTTTAAATCGAGAATCATTTGTTCCTCGGTAATAGCATGCCCTACATCCGACCAATGTTCATGGCGGTTTACACCTTTCAACTTGATTGGTACACCATTAACCGTAAAAACACGCCCTTTGATTTCTATCTTTCGGAATCCGATTTTTTGAGACAAAATTTCCCCTTCCGAATTTGTCAGTACCACCGTGTATAAATCAGGAGTTTCGGCAGTCCATTTCGCAGGATTCGATATTTGCATTTTCACAGTCAATACTTCCTCCTGATTAGCTTTCAACGATGTGCCTATAGTGTTGTTCTTAGCTATTTCCTTGCCTTCTTTGTCGTAGAGCGTGGCTGTGAATATCTGAGGCTTCGCAGTTTTATCATTATAATTTTTGATTTTAGCTGTCACACTTAAAGTAGCATCTTTGTAGTTTGTATCCAAATCCGTTTTCACAAAAAAATCGCGGATATGTACCTGTGGAGAGCTCCAAAGTATAACATCACGGAATATACCGTGTAAACGCCACATGTCCTGATCTTCCAACCATGTACCTGAACTGTATTGATAAACTTCTACGGCTATCATGTTTTTGCCCGGTTTTACATACTTTGTAAGGTCAAACTCGGCAGCATTACGGCTGTTTACGCTGAAACCTACTTTTTCACCGTTGACCCAGATAAAAAATGCACAATCCACACCATTAAAAGTGATGAATATCCGTTGTCCCTTCCATTCCTCCGGCACCACGAAGTCACGGCGATAACTACCCACCGGGTTGCGTTCTTTGTAAGCCGTGTACCATTCCTCGGGCTGACTCATTACCCGTGGAAAATCTTTTTTTATGGTGTAGCCCAAATTCCTGTAAAAAGGCGTGCCATAGCCGTGCACTTCCCAATTTGAAGGAACAGGGATTTCTTTCCAATCCGAAACATCAAAGTCGGATTTGTAAAAATCCACCGGGCGTTTATCGGGCGCCGGCACCCAGTTAAATTTCCAGTTGCCATTGAGGCTTTTGCACAATGACGACGCATGGCGTTTGGCCGTCAAAGCCTCCTGCAAGGTGGCGTAAGGCATCAAAGTGGCATGGTAAGGCTCTTTATTGATACTAAGGCACTCCGGATCTTCTATTTCAGGAGGAATTAGATTTCCTTTTGAAGGCTGAGCACCAATCCTAACAACAAAAAGAGACAATAAAAACAATGCTAATAAAATACTCCTTTTCATAAACAGAAAATTATTTGTTATATTTTTTATAATTGCTAATATATCAGCGGATAAATATCTGTAAATTGAATTAGTCAACCTTAATTCATCGGACTCAGGCAAGCTGCAAAACCTCCTCTCCTGAGCAGCTTTACATCTACTGATGACGTTTTATTCACAACTAAATATTGGGTATAAAACTCCTTGTCGTGCTTGCCGTCCGTTATCAAAATGAGTTTATATTTTACTCCTTCCGGTAAAAAATTGAACGATAATTTCTTTCTTTTTTCCATCATATTGTCAGCATTTATTCCTCCTATGTACCATTCGTTATCCTTCTGTCGGGCAATTATGATGTCCTTGCCGGGGTAGCCCTCGAGTAATTTCGTATTATCCCATGAGTTAGGAACATTTTTCAAAAATGTCTTGGCAGCATCGGGTAATGTGTAATATCCTTCGGGCCTGTCGGCAAAATGCTGGACGCCTGACTCAAACAATACACTTAAAGCAAGTTCATGTCCGTATGTTGTGATATGTGGAAATTGCGAATTGGTAAAAGTTACGGGCGTATAATCCATAGCACCCACCACATTGCGTGTAAATGGAAGAATCGTATTATGCTCCGGTGCAGTAGTGGTGAATTCAGGGCCATTGTTATACCATTCGGCTCCTCGAACACCTTCGTATGTCATCAGGTTGGGGTAAGTACGTGCCCAACCACGGGGCACTAAGCAACCATGAAAATAAACTAACATTTCAAATTTGGCTGCATCGTCCAGAATATCCAGATAATACTTGATCATATCCTGTTTCTCGCTTTCGAAGAAGTCGATTTTCACACCCACTACTCCTAGTTTTTTCAGTTTTGTAAATTCTTCAATCCTATTTTCGTGTGTAAGCATTCTGTCTTTAGGAGTTGATCCAACCCATGTATGATCGCCTCCGGAATTATACCACATCAGAGGTTTAATCCCTTTTGAATGAATGTATGTAAGTGCGTCTTCCAATTTTCCCCCATCGCCCATGGAGTCCCATTCCCAATCAAGCAAAGTATAAGGCCATCCCATTCCGGCTGCCAAGTCGGCAAATGCACAAACAGTTTTGTAGCTGCGTGTCCCATGGTTATCCGACCAATAATTCCAAGATGCCACCCCCGGCTTAATCCAACCCGTTTGAGATATTACCGATGGGGGACAAACGTCATCAACTAAAGTAGATTCTACAATGTCCGCAAGGCTTCCGGCTATAATTACACGCCAAGGTGATTTCCATGGTAAAGAGATAGTCGGTAAAGACTCTCCTTTTCCGCGTCCGTTCCATTGATCGGGGAATATAAGTTTATATTTTGTTTTATCAGAGACATTGGAGAGTTTTGTTCCGCAATAATTTCTATCCAGATCGGCTTCGTGTATCAGATACCAGGAATCTTTTTCAGGAGTATTGAAGAGTGCCGGATAGGCCCAATCCTGCTGCACTTCCCCATCTTTCATAAAAGTATATATACCTTCGTTTGCAGGATTAAATTTTTGCAGCCATCGTTTGGTGCTATCTGGAATCGAGTAAGCAGTGAGTTCATCTTTCATTACAAATGACCCCGACTTTTCAGGAAACTCATAACGAAAAGCCACACCATCGTTGTAAGCTCTCAGTATAAGGTTCATTTTGGCGTTTAAAGGATTTTCAAAGGCAACCACCACTTCATTGGCCGAATTAGAACATTGAGATCGTTTGCCATGTATGGCCGTATATTCTTCATTAATCAACAATATTTTTCCCGCTTTCAAAAATTTCAGTTCTTTTGAAAAATCCTGATCGCTACGATTGAGGCCTAAAGCAATTTGAGGTATTACTTCAGATGTTTTACCTTCATCGGAAGATTTCACTTTTAAAAACCATTCTCCCTTCTCCGTGCCTTGTGTATTAAAAAGTTCGACGATTATTTTCCGGTTCGGTGAGAGAACTGTTGTTTTCTGGGCTGAAAGCGACAATACTATTGATAATAATGGCAAGACAATAAATGTTTTCCTCATGTTTTTTGTTTCCCGGATAATTAAATGATTACTATTTTGAGTATTTATTTTCTTTGCAACTGACAAAAAAATCAACCATTAGTTTCAGGTTTTCGGGTACATGCACTCCCGGCCCGTGTTGACCGCCGGATACCAGATAAAAACGGCTCGGTACTCCGGCCTCCTGAAGCGCTTCGAAGAGTAGCTCGCTCTGACAGTAAGGTACCACCCGATCTTTGTCACCATGGAAGATCAAAAAAGGCGGATCAGTGGAATCAATATATGTGATAGGGCTTGCCAGCGAGCATTTATCCTTGTTTTCCTGAATCGGACCTCCGATATAAGCCGATGCCGGCGAGTTAGGGGCATTATGGATAAAATCCGTACCACCACAGGAATCCATCGCCAGCATATCGGTAGGACCAAACCAATCGACCACGGCATCGACAGAACTGCTAAATTGGGTGTACGGGCCGATGCCTTCCATGTCAACAGTTGTATTACCGTGAGTACATTGCTTCACAAACCGCGACGTGCCGGCAATTGCCGCCATATTACCGCCTGACGAGCTACCCGAAATTTCCACAAAGGTGGTG
This sequence comes from Dysgonomonas termitidis, assembly GCF_042654545.1. GTDB lineage: Bacteria > Bacteroidota > Bacteroidia > Bacteroidales > Dysgonomonadaceae > Dysgonomonas > Dysgonomonas termitidis. The sequence continues at coordinate 126,570 of NZ_JBHSGN010000011.1, read as the reverse complement.
TCAAGCCTATATACAGAAGCATTAGCACGTATGAAACGGATGGCTGCTTTTATGTCGTTGACCGGAACAGGGAACTTGGCATCGAGGCTCGAACGGTGATTCGGTGTGACAACTGCAAAGCCGGCATCGAGCAATGCTTTGCCAACCGTATTCATATCGGCTCCCTTCCCATTATTGGAGAACCATGCGCTCCCGTAAATATAAATTACGACTGGATAGCTGCTCTTTTCTACCTTTGGCAGATAAATATCCAGACGGTGGTAAATGGCTGAGTCCCCTATGTAACTCACATCTTTCCAGTTTTGAGAATATTCCTGTCCGAAACAGGTTAAGGATAGAAGAAAAAGGGCTGTTAATATATAATTTTTCATTCAATTGAATTTTTCAAAGAATTATTATAATAAGATCTTTCGACTTTATTTTCAGATTCAGAGCTTTCTATATATTCAGTTTGAGATCTTCTACGCACTATCTAAACAATAGAGGGGCAAGTTCCCGCAGGCTTCTGCGCCATGTGAGAAACTCATGAGCCGTATTATTGGAAACATAAGAAACTGCATTGATACCGGCAGACCTTAGTTCTTCTGCGGATTGCGTCACTTTATCCGGATTCTCACGGCTTCCGCAACTCATAAAGACAAGTTTCAGCGCCGATTTGTCTTTGATGTCGGATGGGGCATAAGTACCGCCACTGAGAAGACCGTAATGCGAAAAAATATCCGGACGGGCCAGTGTGATCATCCTTGTTTCCATTCCACCCATCGAAAGACCGGCCATTGCCCTATTAGGCTGATTCGCTAAAGTTTTGAAATTAGCATCGATATAAGGGATAAGTTCATCGATCAAAACGGTTTGGAAGTGTTCGATTTTGAAATCTCCAATTCGCCCAAATTTGGTATCGTTGGTCATGCCATAGGTCATTACGATAATAAAAGGTTTTGCTTTTCCTTCAGCTATCAGGTTATCCATGATAAGGTGTGCGAAACCCTGATTCGTCCATGCCGTTTCATCCTCGCCCCAGCCATGCTGAAGATATAGAACCGGATAGCGCATATCTGGATCTTCTCCGTATTTGGGGGGAGTATATACAAAAGCCCGACGCAAGGTATTGATGCTTTTTGACGGGAAATACACCTGGCTCACAAGCCCATGAGGTACATCTTTTAGTTTATAAAAATCTTTGTCGGAAGCAGGTATTTCGATTCCGCTTTCCCAACGGTTCGATCCAAAAAAATTACATGCACCGGGGTCATTGAACATACCTCCGTCTACTGTCAGGTGATAGTAATGAAAGCCTTCATCCATTGGCCCCTCAGTGGTTCCCATCCATGTTCCGTCTTCTGCTTTTTTCAGAACAGTACCCCCTCGTCCGCCTAAACCGAGGCTAACGGATACATTTTGGGCATCAGGTGCTGCGATTTTGAAGCGGGCATAACCTTGCGAGTTTACCTGTGGGTACAACTGCCCCGGTTGGTTTAGTCCTGAGGGGCTGAAATCTTCTTTAATGTTTTGTGCTGAAGCAGAGCCTATGACAAACAACGTTGTCAACAAAACGGTTGTGATCTTTTTATTCATGGTTATTTGATAATTTTAATAAGCGGTTATTTTTAAGTTCCTTTTTCCGGATCTTTTAATCGAATTTACATTTTAATTATTTGAAAATCAATCCTGCAAACTGATGCAACGATCGTCGCCATGTAAGCCATTCGTGAGAAGTGCCGGGAGATTCGTAGTACATATGTTTTATTCCCGTTTTTTCCATTTCTTTATGGAAACTATTGACTGTTTGATACATATTAGCAGGTTCGTCTGTCCCGATACTTAAATAAACCACTTTCATTTTTTGATTGAAAGTATTCACATCAGCCCATACGCCATTGTACATTTTAGAAAATTCATAGTCTTGTTGTATCGATCCCCCGCCGCTAAACCCGCCAACGTAAGCAAATTTGTCAATGTTAGACATTGCTATCTGGAACGATTGGAAACCTCCCATCGAAAGTCCGGCCATAGCACGATGATCGCGGTCTGAAATAGTCCGGAACTCTTTATCGATCATTGGAATAATTTCCTGCATGAAGACATTCTCCAGCGTTTTGTTCTGAAACAAACCTCTTATACCCTGCCCGGATTGTCTTTTGTTGTTATCCGGATCAATAGCATAGCCATTGTCCATCACTACAATCATTGGCTTAACTTTTGCTTCGGCAATCAGATTATCCATAATCGCATCCATCTTTCCCTGATTCCACCAGCCTGTTTCGTCTTCACCACCTCCATGTTGCAAGTACATCACAGGATAACGTTCCGAGATGTTGGCATCGTATCCGGCAGGAGTGTAAACGAAAGCCCGGCGCCATACTTTGGTTATATTAGAATAATAACGTACCTGACGTATTTGTCCATGAGGTATGTCTTTGATATTATAATAATCTACTCCTTTTTCAGGAATATCAATGCCGCTTGCCATACGGCTCATGCCATAGAAAGTCTGGCTTCCGGGATCGCAGACCGCTACCCCGTTTATCAGAATAGAATAATAATGGAACCCTTCTGCGATAGGATCGGTAGTGATAGCCCACGAGCCTTCTTCTTCCTTTACCATGTCGTATTTCCTACCGAGATCAACCTGTACTCTTTGTGCATCAGGAGCTTTAATCCGGAAAAGAACTTTATTATCCGGCAAAATTTGAGGGTATTGCGCTCCCGGAACGTTGGTGGAAGCCGGAACCGGAAACAGGTGTTCATTCGGAATATTACTATACAAATCTATCAGTTCAGTTGTTACAGGTTTAAATAGTAATTGGGAGAACATATATAAGTTTTGTTTCCATATTTTGAAATCATGATAACCGTCAGGGATTACCTGATAGATGTGAGCGATTTGATTTTGAGCCAGATATTCATGAGTGCGTTTGCTAATATTAAGTAAACCATCTTTGTCTCCACACGAAATCCATAGTAATTTCAGGCTGCTCTTCGCTTTCTCAGGATCAGGTAAGAGCATTTGTGGTTCCTTAGTATTGGGTGCGGATGAGAAACCTCCAATCCAAGCAAATTTATCCAAATTGCCTAATCCAAAATTCAAAGACTGTCCGCCTCCCATCGAAAGTCCTGCCAGGGCACGATTTTCCCTGTTTTTAAGTACCGGAAATTTTTTCTCTACATAAGGTATTAGGTCATTAAGTAAATCTTTTTCGAAAGTGACAAAAGCCTGTACCTTTGGAGCTTCCATAATATTACCTATGGCCCGGTCATCCTTCATCGCCCGCCCGTTGGGTAGAATTACGAGCATAGGCACTATTTTTTTATCAGCGTACAGATTATCCAGTATCACCTGGGGATCACCATGGTTGAACCATTCTTTTTCATCCCCGCCGATACCATGCAACAAATAGAGAGTTGGATATTTTTTGTTTTGCGAATACCCCGGAGGGGTATAAACCAAAGCTCTGCGATCAGCACCGACGGTGGCTGAAGGATATGTTATCGTATCTATCTTCCCGTGGAAAATCCCTGTACGGAGCATGTCGTAACCTTCCGGGGCACTCAGAATATTCTGGCTGTTTGCAGAAACACTGAATCCCCCAATTAATAAACAGAGTAAGAATATATTTTTCATCTTTCTGAGATAAAATTAAAATAGCAGGATGCTATTATTTAAAATATATAAAACAGTTTTACAACCTGATATCATTACCGGAAGTTGCATATAACCCTATCAAAGCCCCGGTAAAGCCTCCGGCAACATTCGTAGAAAGAATATCGCCGGATACAGTTCCTCCCAGATTATTAAAGTTAGTGTTATCCATCGAATAATTGAATCTATATTCGTCTTCCTGAGCTGATACTTGCAGGCTGACAGGCTTGCGTACATCTATTTTTTCGCTGGCGATGATTGTAGATTTACCTCTTTCCGTCCTTTCCAAGACCAAATAATAGTCATTCCCCTTTTTCGTGAGACCATATACATAATTGAACGATTCGCTTTGGTAACACGTGATGCCAGCTAAATCGTTTTCTGACTTAGGAAGATAATCCAAGGTGACTGTAGCTGTGAAATTTTTATGTTGTTGCCTGTAAAACAATGTGGATATTGGTTTTGCTTCTTTAATGGTGATCGAAAAGGGATTTATTTGTAATCCTTTCTTTGTTATTTTAGTAAAATCTTCCCGCCAGCTTCTTACGCCGATCCATCTATCGTCTAATTTTTCTGATGAAAAATTATCGGTGAAAGTGAAATTTCCATTCGGGAAAAAGCCATTCTTTCCGGTTTGATTACTTACTCCTTGCGGCATCTTCAATTTAGGCTCCATTGGTATAAGCCCATTTTCAAAAACTGGGAATGTACCACTCCAATCTACAGGCAATATAAATGTCTCGCGGCCTGTATTTACCCTATTCTTTTCATTTGGACGAATAGCCAGAAACACTCCATAATATTTACCGTCCGGGCCTTCTACCAAATCGGCATGGCCAGCCCAATCTACTTTATCGACCCTGTTATGTGGAAAATATCTTTGGGTTAATATAGGGTTGCTCGGAGCTGGGGTATATGGCCCTTTGGGTGAGTTACTTATAAAAATAACTTCGCTGTGCCAGCCTCCTGTTCCTCCTTCTGCGCACATCAGATAATATTTACCGTTTTTCTTATAAATATGAGGAGCTTCGATCCATATCGGTTTTTTCGTAATATCGACTCCGCCATTGACTACTATTTGATCGGTACCCTGGATTATTTGATCATTTTCCAGGTCATACTCCCAAATTTTGATTACACGATGCCCATTATATAATCCTTCACCTTTATTTGGTGCGTCGTTATGTACTACATAGGCCTTACCATTATCATCAAAAAATAGGGATGGGTCTATGCCATCGAATTTAAGTTTGACAGGGTCTCCCCATCCTTTATGAGGATCTTTCGTCTTTGCTACTATATTTCCAAATCCTCCGGCAAATTGGGTAGTAATCATGTAAAAGGTATCGTTGTATTTATTATATCTGATGGCAGGAGCATATATACCCATGCTTATACCTGCTGTCTCCACCTTCAATTGGGAAGTCTGGTCAAGAACATGTCCTATCTGGGTCCAGTTGACCAAATCCTTGGAATGGAAAATAGGGACTCCCGGGACCATTGCGAAAGATGAGCAAACTAAATAATAATCATCTCCTTTACGGGTAATACTAGGGTCAGGATAACAACCCTGAAGAATCGGATTGTAAAATTCATCCGCTTTCAACAGATTTTCATTATAGACTTTATCATCTCCCTGATATACAAAGTTTGTAAATACAGGAGGGGTTGTTGTAACTTTGCCCTTTTCCCCGACAGCGCGCATGGCAGGGATAGATGTAAGCAAGAAAAAGGCCGTTAATATAATTGACTTGTACTTTCTTGATAAAATTGACTTTGACTTGATCTTTTTCATTATATATTAATTTTAATCTTATTGACATTTTATTTTAAAACTATTTGGGTATAATTCCAAAGTAGCTGGATTAATCTTAAATGGAATCCTATGGACTTGTCTTTCCAATGGTTTGTTAATTCTTCCATTGCCATGTTTACAGCCAGGCTTTTATATTATGATATTATTGATTTCAATTTAGCTATATTTCAGTAAAATGTAACCATAAGTGCCTTCTGTTTTTTGCCTGGGACAAAAGATATCTCAATATAAAATAATCATGAAATAAATATTACAGAATGTCATACTATATTCTGAATAATATTGATATTAAATACAAGGGCGAATTTTAATCCGCCCTTGCAAAAAAAGAGGCATAAACCTAAAAACCTTAAACCTAAAAATAACCTATCCGTTTTCGAATCCTTGAATTGTTTTAATTTTTCCGTCCGGATTATATTCCAGCTCTATGACTTTCATACTGCGGAGCCATGTCTTACCACCCGATGGTACAGAATCGTGATGGAATAAATACCTCTTGCCCTTGTATTCTACGATACTATGGTGAGTAGTCCATCCGATAACGGGAGCTCTTGTAGGTGTACGGCCCGTCGACTTCACCGAGAGAGAATACATGGTAATCTTTCATATTGAAATGGTCAGCGTTGTCATTTTCGGGAATACCGCTTTCCCAGTCATGGGACGGATAAATATAGATTTTACCTTCGAATACGTGTGCAGACGGGTCTGCCATATAGTCCTGCGGAAATAAGTATCGAGCTCGTTTCATTTGATTTAGATATATTAAAATGAACTTTTTAAATAGGATAGAGGCGTTTATTCCTTATTTTGTGCTTTGTTATCAGGAAGACCAGCCATCGTGATGATTTCCCGGACTATTGGCTTTGCTTTATATTGTCTATCAAACAGTAAAGGGTAATCGGTACGGCCTCTCATCGGAAAATTGTTTTTCCATGAATCTCTGTCGGTTACACCCCACAAGGTGACACGGCTTATTTTCTCCTTATTATCTAAAAAAAGTTTGAAAAAATTCCCCATGCGCTCTGTCCATGCAACTACGACCGAATCCGGCAGGCCGGTTGTATAAGGGTTCATTTTCTGATTATATGCTTCTATCTCAGAGATATTTGCTCCCGTATTGCGACGGGGTGACGGGAGGGCGCTAAGATCGAGTTCGGTAACCATAACTTTAACACCGGCAGATGTATAAGCATCTATAGCCGCCTGATACTCTTCCAGACTGGGCCCATCCATACCAATATGACCTTGCATACCTACCGCATCGATTCGTATGCCTTTTTCTTTAAATGATCTTACCAATCTGACAATGGCTTCCCGTTTACCTTGATACCATTCGTTATAGTCGTTATAGTATAGTTCCGCATCAGGATCAGCTTCATGGGCATACTGGAAAGCCAGAGGTATAAATTCTTCTCCCAGTATTTTGTAAAATTTGCTTTCACGATATGATCCGTCTTCCATGATCGCCTCATTGACAATATCCCAACCTTTTATCTGTCCTTTGTAACGAGATACAACTGTTGCAATATGGGCTTTCATTCGTTGCTTAAGAACTTCAGCTGATACTTCTTTTCCTTCATTGTCGATAAAGAACCATGCCGGAGCCTGTGAATGCCATATCAGACAATGCCCTGTGATAAAAAGATTGTTTTGCTCTCCAAATTCTACAAATTTATCGGCATCCTCAAAGTAATACTCACCTTCTTTTGGTTGCAGATACATGCTTTTCATGCAGTTTTCTGCTACGATCGCATCGAATTCGGCTTTTACTATATTCAGTGATGCTGTGTCTTTTCCCTGTATTTGGTTCAGGTTAAGAGCTGTGCCTATATAGAACTTCCCTTTTAAAGCCTCTTTCAAAGAAGGTTCGTTTTTGCTTTGTGCGTCATGTTTTACATTGCAAGCAAAAAGAGGAAATACAAACAAAGAGAATAACAAGTAATAAATATTCATTTTCATTTCAGATTCTTTTATTTATTTTATATTCTAATAATTTTATTTTGATGTACCCCGTGATGTTGATTTCATTATATCGTGTGATTATACATAATTTCACAAAAATAATTGCGTATGTTATTTTTTGTCATTCAATTTTAGACAATTAAAATCTAATTCTAGACAAATCCATCATTTGCCCGAACCTATTTTCAACAGCTTGAACGAATGGGTAAAGGGATAGTGTGGAAAGAACTACATGGATATTACTTATATATGACGTGCAGAATTATTATCGCATTCATTTATCTAATTTTATTGATTATCTGCTTTAATAATAGTGTTAAACAAACACTTAATTTGATTTTTTTTATAAATTTGCATTTATAACCTATTTCTGATCACTAATGAAATGCAGAAGAATTAATTATTTAACTAATATCTTCAGGATATTAGTTCTGATGTTAATAATATTTCCAATCAATGAAATATTTTCATCTAATGTGAAGTTCTATTCCGTAAATACGATGTATGGAACATTGGTGAGAGAAGTCTATTCAATATGCAAAGACGATAACGGCTTTATTTGGGCTGCCTCTAAAACCGGTATATTGAGAATTTCAGAAAATGATTCCAGATTATATAATCTTCCTGTTACAATAAAAGATTTTTATTTCATCAGGCTTATCTATAAAAATTCGAAGCTAATAGCTTTTACGAGTAATGGTCAAATTTTCATTTACAATGAACTCTATGATTGCTTCGATTTATTTGTAGATATCAAGCAAGCCCTAAATGATGTTAATGCAAATATATTAGGACTTGTTATTGATGAAAACGGAACTCTTTGGATAGGAACTACAATAGGCTTATACAAATATTCAAATCAAGCATTAACACTTGCTTTCAACAGCAAAGCAGAAGTACAACAGGTCGATTTATATAAAGATCATAATTTAATACTTGCTACAATAAACGGCATAGGGATATTCAATACACAGAGCCAAAAACTTGAATATATCCATAAATACTCAGCCGTTAATGAAATTCAAGTGTCAAGTTTTTTCTATGATACAGAATTTAACCAAATTTGGATAGGTACAATCTCTAATGGACTCTTCCTGTATTCTATTGAAAGCAAAAAGCTAAAAGAAATTATAAAGGATGAGTTACCCAAGCAACCGATACTTACGATAAGGAAGAAACAGGCATCTTCAGTCCTTATAGGAATAGATGGGCAAGGTATTTGTGAGATTTCAAGGGATGGTACAAAAATCTTGAATATATATAAAGAGGATGTAAATGATCCGTTCTCACTTCAAGGTGATGGCGTTTATGATATTTTTTGTGATAAAGATGAAAGGATATGGATTGCAACATTTACAGGGGGACTTTCTTTTTTCAACCAGAAATTGTCAGATATAGATATAATAAATCATCAAATCAACAATCCTAACTCTTTAGTAAATAATAATGTTAATAAAGTCTTGGAAGATAAGAAGGGGGATATCTGGTTTGCGACGAACAATGGCTTAAGTCGTTGGAATGTCAAGTCAAACCGTTGGTACCGGTATATTCATGATAAAAGGAATGCAGCCAAGGTTTTCATGGCTTTATGTGAAGATGATGCAGGAAATATATGGGCAGGGACTTACTCCTCAGGTGTCTATGTGATAAATGGAAATACAGGGAAAGAAATAAACCATTATTTTCACGATAGAGACAAATCAGGCTTCTCTGGCCAGTTTATATCCGATATATTCAAAGATATGGATGGGAATATATGGATGGGAGGGACTCGTAATATAATTTGCTATCAAAAAAAAGAGAATAAGTTTCGAGTTTATGAATCGCAACCTATTAATTCTTTTTCAGAACTTTCTTCAGATATAATATTGCTCGCTTGCACATATGGCTTGGTTTCATTGAAAAAAAGTACCGGCGAATTCGAAGTCTTAATTAATAATTATTATGTGCAGGATATCATAGTTCTTGATGATAATATTTGGATAACAACGTCAGGAGAAGGGTTACTTTGCTATGATTATAAAAACAAGACGATTGAAAAATATTCAACAGAATCAGGTATTTTGTCCAATTATATAAATAGTATTACATATATCAATGGTTATTTATGGCTTGGTACGGAGGCCGGGTTATGTCAATTTGATATAAACAAAAAGAAGGCATATACTTCTCCTTCTTTGTTGTCTCTTTCGAGAGTGTCATTTAATACAAATGCTCATTTCTTAATGAAGAATGGGAATATTATATGGGGTACCAATAAAGGTGGTGTCATCACTAATCCATATATTCTTTATAAGAACGAAATTGAAGGCAAGATCTTTCTTCAAAACATAAGTATCTCGGGACGTTCAATCCGGGAATATCATAGTTTGTTGAAGGGAGTGCCTGTAAATGAACAGACTGGTCTTGATTTGAGTCATAAGCAAAATAACTTTATTTTAGAGTTACTGCCTCTTGGCATGTATACTAAAGATATTAAGTTTTCTTGGAAGATGGAAGGTTTAGACTTAAAATGGAGTCATCCGTCTAACTTAAGACTGGTTACATATAACAGCCTCCCTAGCGGAAATTACAAATTAAGCATAAGAATGTATGACAGTTCTCTATCAAAAATTATCGATGAACGTTCTCTTGATATTGAAGTTTTTCCTCCGTTTTGGGAAGCATGGTGGTTTCGCCTTATCATCATAATGGTCATATCCAGTGTTATTATCTATCTCATTAAATCATATTCGAGCCATCTAAAGCAAAAACACATTAAAGATAAAATACAGTTCTTTACCAATATGGCGCATGATATACGTACATCCTTGACTCTGATCAGCGCTCCAATCGAACAATTGAATAATGCCCGGGAACTGCCTGCAAATCTAAGATATTACTCGAATTTAGCCAGTGAACAATCTAATAGATTATCTTCTGTAGCTACCCAGCTACTCGATTTTGAAAAAGTAGATTTGGGGAAAGGACAGATATTTCTGGTTATGACAGATATCGTAAATCTATTATCCAGGCGAATCCTGATTTTTGAAGAAGCAAGTAAGAAAAAAAATATTAAACTTAATTTTTCTTTCAACCAATCCTCATATTTTACGGCAATTGATGTGTTGAAGATTGAAAAAGTAGTAGATAATTTAATCTCAAATGCAATAAAGTATTCGCATTCGAATGGCAGAATAGATATTATACTTGATTGTAACAAATGCTCCTGGTCTTTGGAAGTTAAAGATTATGGCTTAGGTATCAGCTCTAAAGCTCAGAAACTTTTATTCAGAGAATTCTACAGGGGGGATAATGTTGTAAACTCCAGAATGGTCGGATCTGGGATCGGATTATTATTGGTTAAAAGCTATGTTGATTTGCATAAAGGTCAGATCATTTTAAATAGCAAAGAAAATATAGGCTCGTCTTTTATAATAACTATCCCTTACAGAAGAGTTGAAATTGAGGAGACGGTTTCTAGCCATTTCGGGCAGGAAAATGGAGAGGAAAATATTGTTCACCCTGAAATAGAAACAGAGCAAGCCGTTTCAGAAGAAAAGGGAAGTGAGAGATCCAAGAAAATGCATGTATTAGTTGTTGAAGACAATAATGAGTTGCAGGACTTTTTGAAAAACTCTTTGCAAGAGCTATTTCATATATCTGTAGCTAATGATGGAGAAGTAGCCTGGAATCTGATCAATAAAAAAATACCGGATTTGATTATTTCGGATATTATGATGCCCAATATGGACGGGTTTGAATTGTGTCAACTGATTAAATCAACTTTCCAAACTTCTCATATTCCAGTAATATTACTGACAGCATTATCCGATAAAACAAAACAATTAGAGGGTCTCGGTCTGGGTGCGGATGATTACATAACAAAACCTTTTGATATAACGGTTCTTACAAAACGTATAGAGTCTATTTTGAAAAATAGAGAAATTGTTCGGGAGAGAACTTTAAAAATGATAAATGCAACCGGAAATAAGGAGAATGTCTTTTCGAACGAACTGAATGACCGCTTTATTAAAAAAGCTCTTGATATTGTACGGAAGAATATTGATAATAGTGAATTTGGAAAAGATGAATTTGCTTCAGCAATGAATGTCAGCCCTTCTTTGTTGTATCAAAAAATGAAAAATCTTACAGGTCAGTCCCCTATAGAATTTATTAAGGCAATACGTTTCAATTATGCATCCGAACTACTTCAATCAGGAAACTATAACATAACCGAAGTAAGTGAAATGTGTGGCTTTTCGAGTGCAAATTATTTCAGTACCGCCTTCAGAAAATATTTTGGTAAAGCTCCAACAGAATATTAGATCAAACCGATCTGGTAAGTATAAATTTCTCTCTTAATTACTCAGTCTGAAGATTGTATATTTTGAAAACAATGCAGGGTATCATTCTCTTCTTGCTCCTTGATCGTTCACATAGATTCGGGATAGGAGCTTTTCTAACAAAACCCTATTTATACTTTTAAAGAGTTGGAATATCCAGTAAAAACCTAATACATCATACTAGCGTTGACCAAAAATCGCTAAAAAAGGCTTTAAAGAGTTTGATACTTTAAACCGTAACCGAATTTATTTAACTTCTGAATAAACCACAGTAAAAAGCCAAATTCCCCGAATCCTGAGATAACAGCAATAATATAATAGGGGATCAGGACTTTTTATTTAAAATAGAGAGTATATTATATGATCTGTCTAAAATATAAGGTTTATTGTTTAAAAACGAAGTAAATGAAGTGTCTATATCAGTAATTTTGTATTACCAACACTAAGATTAACATATTAATTAAATTCAAAATATTTTAATCATGAAAAGCCGATTAATTACAAAGTTTTTATGGTTGTTTTTTTTGCTGATAGAAAGCTTATCAATAATAGGCCAAAACTTTCAGAAAACAGCTAACGGAATCAAAACTGAGATTGATTCTATAAGTATAGAATTGCAATTCTACACTCCGTCAACCATTAGAGTGGTCAAATCACCCAACGGCTGGAAATATACAAAAGAGAGTCTTTCAGTCGTGGCAACACCCGAAAATACAGCATTTACTGTAACACAAAAGGGTGATGTTGTAACACTAAAAAGTAGCAAATTACTTGTTAATGTAAATCTGAAAACAGGGCTAATTACTTTTTACAATATCAATAATAAAGTTTTATTTAAAGAGAAAAAAGCTCCTGTATTCACCGAATTTAATGATGCAGGAACTAAGACATTCAAAGTATATCAGCCTTATCTGCTCGATAGAGATGAATCTATATATGGTTTAGGCCAGTTGCAAAATGGAAAAATGGTGCAACGTAACCAAACCAAATACCTGATTCAAGGCAATGTTGAGAATGTGGTTACATTCTTTCAGTCAGACAAAGGATACGGAGTGTTTTGGGATAATTATTCCCCGACCACTTTCAAAGACGACGAGAAGGAAACCTCATTTATATCTGAGGTGGGGGATTGCATTGATTATTATTTCATGCAGGGAAGCGATTCTGATGGAGTTATAGCTCAAATGAGAAACCTTACAGGGCAGGTACCTATGTTTCCGTTATGGACATATGGCTATTGGCAAAGTAAAGAACGCTATAAGAGTCAAGAAGAAATTACAGGTGTAGTAAGAAAATACAGAAAAATAGGTGTTCCTATCGATGGTATAATTCAAGATTGGCAATACTGGGGACATAACTACCTGTGGAATGCAATGGATTTTAAGAATCCGGATTTTAATGATCCTCAAAAGATGGTTGACGATATACATTCCATGAATGCCCATATGATTATTTCTATCTGGTCGTCATTTGGTCCGGCAACAAAGCCTTATAGGGAGCTGGATAAGAACGGAATGTTATTCAATTTTTCCACATGGCCTCAGTCTGGTATGGACTCTTGGCCACCGGATAGAGACTATCCGTCAGGCGTACGCGTATACGATGCATATAACCCCAAAGCCCGCGACATTTACTGGAAATATCTAAGCGAAGGCATATTGAAATACGGAATGGACGGGTGGTGGATGGATTCTACCGAGCCTGATCATTTAGATTGGAAGCCGGAAGATATGAATACGAAAACTTACTTAGGCTCTTTCCGAAAGGTAAGGAATGCTTTCCCTTTAATGACAGTAGGCGGGGTGTACGAACATCAGCGTGCCGAAAATTCGGATAAACGTGTATTTATTCTAACCCGGTCCGGATTTGCCGGGCAGCAACGTTACGGAGCAAATGTATGGTCGGGTGATGTCGGTTCTTCATGGGAATCATTGCGTAACCAGATACCTGCCGGACTCAACTTTTCCATCTGTGGCCTACCTCATTGGAACAGTGATATAGGTGGCTTTTTTGCAGGACAATACAATAAGAATTGGAATGATGGTAGCGCAACTAAGAATCCTCTATTCCAGGAACTTTATGTGCGTTGGCTGCAATTCGGAGCATTTAATCCGATGATGCGTTCACACGGGACAGATACTCCCAGGGAAATATATCATTTTGGAGAGAAAGGCGAACCGATATACGATGCTATAGAGAAAATTATCAATTTACGATATTCTTTATTACCTTATATTTATTCAACATCGTGGGAAGTAACGAATAAACAATCGAGCTTTATGCGTGCTTTGGTAATGGATTTTCCAAAAGATAAGAATGCCTTGAATTTGAATGATGAATTCATGTTTGGTAAAGCGTTTTTAGTAGCCCCTATCGTCAATGCCCAATATACTACAGAAAAAGTAGTAAAAGTAAATGAAGAAGATGGATGGAACCGTACCGAATCAAGAGATGCTGATGGGAATCTGATCGTAAACTTTAAAGAGAAAAAGGCTACGGATGTATATCTACCGGCAGGTACTGTCTGGTATGATTTCTGGACAAATCAAAAATATAATGGTGGACAGCAGATAACTTTAGAAACTACAATTGATATGATACCATTGTTTGTTAAAGCCGGCAGTATAATCCCCCTTGGGCCAAAGGTGCAATATGCTACCGAAAAAAAATGGGATAATCTGCAGCTTCGGGTTTATACAGGAGCAAATGGCTCTTTCATCTTATATGAGGATGAGTTTGACAACTACAATTATGAAAAAGGTGAATATACAGAAATACCTGTTACATGGAATGATTCTGCTCACAAATTAACCATTGGAGAAAGAAAAGGTTCGTATAAAGGTATGTTATCGAATAGAAAATTCACTGTAATACTTCAGGATGGAACGAAAAAAGAAGTAGAATATAATGGAAACAAATTAGAACTAAAATTATAATATATGGGATATAAATTGAATTACTATTTACTGACAGTAACATTCTCTTTCATATTTGTAGTGATGGTAAGGGCCCAGAATCCCATCATCCAAACATTTTATACTCCCGATCCGGCCCCCATGGTGTACAATGATACATTATTTCTCTATACGGGCTGTGATGCGGATACCGCCAGTTATTTCGATATGAATGAATGGCAGGTATTTTCTACGGTCGATATGGTAAACTGGACTGATCATGGAGTACAGCTTTTCTATAAAGATTTCAAATGGACAAAGCCCAAATCTGCTTGGGCAGCCCAGTGTATAGAGAGAAACGGGAAGTTTTACTGGTATGTATGCTGCGAATACCCGGGAAACTGGCATGTGATAGGTGTGGCTGTATCCGATCGTCCTACCGGACCATTCAAAGATGCGATTGGCAAGCCATTAGTATATACGGGTAAAATGGGAGATATTGATCCTACAGTATATATTGACGATGACGGACAAGCTTATCTTTATTGGGGTAATGGTAAAGTCTGCTATGTGAAACTCAATGAGGATATGATATCTTATGATAAAGAAATGGGGATTGCGGAACTGGATATGAATAAAGAACAATTTGAATATTTGGAACGCAATGATCCCAACCGTGCAAATACGTTGTTTGAAGAAGGGCCATGGCTTTATAAACGGAACGGATTGTATTATATGATATATGCGGTTGGTGGTATCCCCGAATATATAGCTTATTCTACAGCATCGTCTTTTAACGGACCTTGGAATTATAGGGGTGTAATAATGAATAAGGGCTACGAAGATCTGGCATTTACCAACCATCCCGGTATTGTGGACTATAAGGGAAAATCTTATTTTTTTTACCATAATCAAGGAATATCCAAACATGGGTTCAGACGTTCTACATGCATCGAAGAGTTTAATTTTAATGCCGATGGTACTTTCCCAAACATAAAACCTACAAAAGAAGGTGTTTCTCCTATTGCAACACTGAATCCTTATAGACGGACAGAAGCCGAAACTATGGCTTGGGGACAGGGGGTGAAGACAAAGAAAGATAGTAAAGGAGGAGTTTATCTGACTTCAATCCATAATAATGATTATATAAAAGCGAGAAACGTTGATTTTGCTAAAGGAGTTAAATCTATTGAAATTATTGCGACCCCGGTTGCAGGAGGAGAGATCGAAATTCGCTTGGATGAAGCTGATGGAGCATTGATAGGAATATGCAAAATCGATAAAACAGGGAATTCAGATACTTGGGGCAGCTTTTCCGCTAAGGTGAAAAAAACAGGCGGAATCCACGACTTGTTTTTTGTATTTAAGGGAGCTGATGGAGAACTATTCAATCTTGATTATTGGATATTTAAATAATAATTACTTAATATTATGAGGATTATAATACTTATATCAGCGTTATGCTGCTATATCGCATCATTCGCGCAGATAATGCCTTATAAAGATGCAAATTTAACTCCGGAAGAAAGAGCTCAAGACCTTTTATCACGTCTGACATTAAAAGAAAAAGTAGGATTGATGGGTGATAATTCAATCGAAGTCACTCGCTTAGGAGTAAAGAAATTTGCATGGTGGAGCGAAGCCTTACATGGAGTAGCTAATCAGGGAGGAGTAACAGTGTTTCCCGAGCCTATCGGAATGGCTGCATCTTTCAACGATGAGTTGTTATACCATGTTTTCGATGCCATATCCGATGAAGCGCGTGCCATATTTCATTTTCGAGAGAAGAAAGGAGATGAACGCAGGCAAGATAACGGGTTGTCGGTATGGACACCAAATGTAAATATTTTTCGCGATCCACGTTGGGGGCGTGGTCAGGAAACATATGGTGAAGACCCTTACCTTACTTCGCGAATGGGCATATCGGTTGTAAACGGCTTACAGGGACCTAAAGATGCAAAATATAAGAAACTTTTAGCATGTGCCAAACATTACGCAGTTCATTCAGGACCTGAATGGAACAGACATGTGCTAAACCTGAATAATCTGGACAATCGGCATCTGTGGGAAACATATATGCCTGCGTTTCAGGTCTTAGTCCAAAAAGCAGATGTGAGTCAGGTAATGTGTGCCTATCATCGTCAGGATGATGATCCTTGTTGTGGCAACAACCATTTATTAAAACGTATTCTTCGCGATGAGTGGGGCTTTAAGCGTATGGTCGTCTCTGACTGCGGCGCAATTGCAGATTTCTATACTTCTCATAAAGTATCATCCGATGCACTACATTCAGCGGTTAAGGGTGTATTGGCGGGTACCGATGTAGAGTGTGGTTTTGGATATACTTATCATGAACTGGTCGACGCTGTCTCACGGGGCTTGATATATGAAGCTGATATTGATAAAAGTGTTTTGCGATTATTGACCGAACGTTTCAGATTAGGAGATTTTGATGATAATTCAATCGTACCTTGGGCAAATATTCCCGATACAATAATTAATTGTAAGAAACATCAGGCCTTAGCGTTGGAAATGGCTCGCCAGTCGATGACTTTGTTACAAAACAAAAATAATATCCTACCTCTTTCCAGCAAAAAGAAAATAGCTGTTATCGGCCCTAATGCAGATGATGCAAAATTGATGTGGGGTAACTACAATGGTATTCCCGTAAAAACGGTAACTATATTAGAAGGTATTAAGTCTATTGCAGGTAAAGATATTTTTTATGAAAAGGGTTGTGATATAGTAGATGATATGATTCTTGAGTCTTATATAACAAGATCTACGGCTGATGGGAAAACGGGGATTAAAGCAACATATTGGAATAATAAACAACGAACCGGAGATGCGATAAATACTATACAGTACGATAAACCCATGAGGCTATCTACAACAGGCCAGCATCCCTTTGCCGATAAAGTCAATTTACAAAATTTTTCAGCTGTTTATGAAACATCATTTATTGCGCCGGAAACTGAGGAAATTGTATTCAAAATACAATCAGTAGGAGATTGCCAGCTCTTTATTAATAATGAACTTGTCTCTGAATATAGCTCATGGCGGTTTGTCGCCAGGCGCACTCCTTATAAAGTGGAAAAAGGAAAACAGTATGATATAAAAATAAATTTCACACAGAACTACGATTTTACAAATGCGAATTTGAATTTCGACATGGGGAAAGAATCTCCTGTCGACTATAAAGGTCTTGTCAACAGATTAAAAGATATAGATGTCGTCGTATTTGCAGGAGGAATATCGGGTGAACTCGAAGGAGAAGAGATGCCTATCGAAATGCCTGGATTTAAAGGGGGTGATCGCACAGATATTGAATTACCAGCTTCACAAAGAAATTGCATAAAGGCATTGAAGAAGGCTGGAAAAAGAGTAATCATGGTCAACTGTTCGGGTTCAGCTATAGGTTTAATGCCTGAAAGTGAAAGTTGTGAAGCTATATTGCAGGCTTGGTATGGCGGTCAGTCAGGGGGGCAGGCTATAGCTGAAGTCCTTTTTGGAAAATATAATCCTTCAGGTAAATTACCTATTACATTTTATGAAAATATCGATCAGCTACCCGATTTTGAAGAATATGATATGAAGGGGCGCACTTATCGATATCTGGAAGATAAACCTCTTTTTCCATTTGGTTATGGACTGAGTTATACAACCTTTGATATAGGTAGGGCTACCGCAAGTAGTATATCAGCCAAAGCAGGAGAAAAAATAAAGTTGGTTATCCCCGTCAAAAATACGGGAAAACGCACAGGCTCTGAAACAGTTCAGGTGTATGTGAAAAAAGTAGATAGTGGCGGTCCGATAAAAACACTTCGGTCATTCAAGCGAATAGAACTACCTCCTAATGTATCACAAGATCTTACATTTGAGCTAGAACCTTCATTTTTTGAATGGTATGATCCTGCAACTTTAAGGATGAACATATTATCCGGCGATTATGAGATTCTTTATGGGACTAGTTCTGATAACAAAGACCTGCAAACCCTAAACATAACATTAATCTGACAATTTTAAATAATAACTGACAAAAACGCTATGAAAACTTTTTTACCGTTAATCTTACTTTTTTGTTCTTTAATAACATCTTCATTTGTTCGTTCACAAGAAGCTGTAATTACAAGTCCTAACAAAGATCTAAATCTGAAAATATTTATCGAGAATGGAAAACTGTTGTATACTGTAAATTATAAGAATGCGGTGATCCTTGAAAAATCACCTTTAGGATTACAAACAAACGAAGGTGATTTTAGTACCGGTCTATCGTTTGTTGGAAAATCGGAAAATAAAATAAGTAAAACATATACACAAGATAAAATTAAACGTTCAGAGGTAAACTATGAAGCGAACACGCTGAAATATACCTTTCAGAATGGAAAAGAACAAAAGATGTCTGTTCTTTTCCAAATAAGTAATAATGATATTGCTTTCCGGTACGAACTTCCTGCATGGGGTGATCGTAGGGCATGCGTAGTAGTGGCAGAGATCACAGGCTTTCGTTTTCCTTCATACACGACTGCATTCCTGTCTTATATGATGGGCCCAATGGGAGCTTTTGCCCGGACTTCTCCTAGTTACGAATCAGGTTATCAGGCTGACGTTCCTATCGGAGATACCAAGTCTAATACAGGTTATGTATTTCCGGGACTTTTCAAGGTAGGAGAGGATGGTTGGGCTTTACTTTCCGAAACGGGAGTAAGCAGCTTATATTGCGCCTCACATTTAAGTGCTTATAAAGAGGGTCTGTATACTGTCGAATATCCAAATCAGAAAGAAAACAATGGGTTTGGGAGTGTTGGTGCCCAGTTAAGCTTGCCTGGCACTACACCTTGGCGAACAATTACCATAGGCGAAAATCTGAGACCAATTGTAGAAACTACCATCCCTTTTGATGTAGTAGAACCGTTATATGAACCAACAAAGAACTATAAACATGGTAGAGGAACATGGAGTTGGATCGTATGGCAGGATAATAGTATGAATTGGGATGATCAGGTTAAATATATTGACCTGGCATCTGAAATGGGATATGAATATATCTTAATAGATGCATTATGGGATACTAATATCGGCTATGACAAGATGTTGAAACTGATTGAATATGCCAATTCTAAAAATGTAGATGTTTTCCTATGGTATAATTCTAACGGGGGTTTCAATGATGCTCCACAAGGACCAAGAAATAAAATGAGTACATCAGTGGAGCGTAAGAAAGAGATGAAATGGTTAAAAGATGCAGGAGTTAAAGGCTTGAAAGTCGATTTTTTCGGTGGAGATAAACAAGAAACAATGCGCTTGTATGAAGATATACTATCCGATGCCAACGATTACGGACTGATGATTATTTTTCATGGCTGCACCCTTCCTCGTGGTTGGGAACGTATGTATCCGAATTATGTCGGAAGCGAAGCGGTGCTGGCTTCCGAAATGTTGATTTTTTCGGAAGGCGTGAGAAATGATGAAGCCTTTTACGCATCTCTTCATCCTTTTATCCGCAATACTGTCGGTTCTATGGAGTTTGGAGGCGTTTTATTAAATAAATACCTTAACAAAGGAAATAAAGAAGGACAAAAGCGCCTGACTACGGATGCTTTTCAATTAGCGACTGCTATACTTTTTCAAAATCCGGTACAGATGTTTGCTCTTACACCCAATAACCTTTTCGATACGAAAGATTTTGCTCTTGACTTTATGAAAAAAGTTCCCTCTACATGGGATGAAACATTATATATTGATGGGTATCCCGGAAAATACACAGTGATAGCTCGGCGATCCGGCGACCAATGGTATGTTGCAGGTGTAAATGCACAGAAAGAACCTTTAAACCTGAAATTAGAACTACCTATGTATGCAGGGATGAAAGTACGGCTCATCTGTGACGGTAAGAAGCAAGAAATTATACAAAAAGAAGTGAATATAAATAAAAACGGAATTCTGGAAGTAACCCTTCAGTCACGAGGCGGATTTGTATTATCAAAGTAAAAAATAAATAGATATGAAAACTCATTTAATATTTTTGCCACTACTCGTTCAAATATTATTGAACTTGCCTATTGTCAGCTCTGCTCAGAACCCTCTTATTCAAACTAAATATACGGCCGATCCGGCTCCAATGGTTTACAATGATACTGTATTTCTTTATACCACTCATGATGAGGATGATGCTCAAGGGTTTAAGATGTTGGACTGGTTGCTGTATTCTTCTACCGATATGGTAAACTGGACTGACCATGGAATAGTTGCAACCTTAAAAGACTTTAAGTGGGCAACACGCGATAATGGAGCCTGGGCACAACAATGTATTGAGCGGAACGGAAAGTTCTATATGTATTGCCCCCTGCACGGTCAGGGAATTGGTGTACTTGTAGCCGATACCCCTTATGGTCCATTTAAAGACCCTATAAACAAACCACTTGTATGGCAAAAAGAGCATTGGGACGATATCGATCCGAGCGTATTCATTGACGACGACGGTCAGGCTTATATGTATTGGGGTAATCCAAATGTTTACTATGTAAAACTCAATGAGGATATGATATCATATTCAGGCGACATCGTGAAGTTGGAAAATAAACCGGAACATTATCAGGAGGGGCCTTGGGTATATAAAAGAAATGGGCATTATTATATGGCATTTGCCTCTACTTGCTGTCCTGAGGGGATCGGTTATGCTATGAGCGATTCGCCAACCGGCCCGTGGACAACTAAAGGGCATATCATGAAGCCAACTCACCGTAGCCGGGGAAATCATCCGGGCATTATCGACTATAAGGGTAGTTCTTATGTTTTCGGATTAAGCTATGAATTAATGCATCTGGAAACCTTTAAACATCACGAGCGGAGATCGTCTATGGCTGCAAAAATGCACTATAATACAGATGGGACTATCCAAGAAGTACCTTATTGGGCGGAGACAATTTTGGAGCAAATCGAACCATTCAACCCTTACCGCCGCGTAGAGGCTGAAACTATGGCGTGGGGTTACGGTCTAAAAACGGAAAAGATGCCTGATGGCAGGATTTGTTTGACAAATATTGATAATAATGAGTCTTTATGCCTCCGTGGGATTGATTTCAAAAAGGGCGCCCGGGAATTTTCTGTTATGGCAGCATGTAGCGTCGATGGGGGGTATATTGAGCTTCGCCTGGGTAGTACTACAGGGAAACTTATAGGAACATTACCTGTAACACGTTCGGGAGCTATGGATAGATATAAGCTTATGTCGTGCCTGATTAAGGGAGCCGGAGGTGTACATGATCTGTATCTTTGTTTTAAAAGTAATTCTCAAAAAGACAATCTTTTCTTTTTAGATTATTGGGAGTTTAAATAAGGCGTGTATGATAATCTCTTAAGAGATATAAACCTTGAAGCTAATTCGATACCTCTACTTGTCGGCGAACTGGTTAATGCAGACCAAAATGGAGCTTGCTCAGGAATGAATGAAATAATAAGGACGTTACCGGATGTTATTCCTAATGCCTGCATCATACCTTCCGATGGATGTGAAGGGGTTGCAGATCGTCTGCATTTTAGTGCAGAAGGGTATCGAGAGTTAGGCAGACGTTATGCGAAACAAATGTTGACCTTGTATAAATAAAAAGTAACGTAAAGATGATAAAACATAGATTGTATATTTTTATAATGTGTTGTATATTAATATACGACTTATCGGCACAGGATCTCAAACTATGGTACAACACACCTGCCAAAATCTGGGAAGAAGCCTTGCCTTTGGGTAATTCAAGGCTTGGAATTATGATATATGGCATCCCTGAAAAGGAAGAGTTACAGTTGAATGAAGAAACAATCTGGGGCGGAGGTCCATACCGAAACGATAATCCAAAGGCTTTAGGAGCATTACCAGAAGCCCGCGAACTGATATTTGAGGGGAAGACCCCGGAGGCAGACCAATTGATAAACCGGACATTCTTTACCAAAACACATGGAATGCCTTTCCAAACGGCAGGTAGTGTCATACTTAATTTCCCCGGACACCAGAACTATCAGGGTTACTGCCGGGAGCTTGATCTGGACAAGGCTTTGGCCACTACACGCTACACTGTAAACGGAGTAAAATATACCCGTGAAGTTTTTTCTTCATTCGCTGATGATGTAATTATTATGCGAATTACCGCCGGGAAGAAAGGAGCACTTAACTTTGAGACGGAATATACCAACCAGTCCCAACATACGATCTCAAAAAAAGATAATACATTGATACTGGAAGGTAAAGGCTCAGATCATGAGGGCATAGAAGGAAAGATCCGTTATCAAATACATACACAGATAAAAAATCAGGATGGAAAGATCGAGGTTACAGACAGTAAAATATCGATATCTGGTGCCACAGTAGCGACCATCTATATCTCGATAGGTACCAATTTTATCAATTATAAATCTGTCGAAGGCGACCCGGCTAAAAAGGCTTCCGATGCTCTGACTAAAGCTTTAAAAATAGATTATAGGTCAGCACTGAAAAATCACTCGGATATTTACAGTAAGCAATTCAGGCGTTTCAAGCTCGATTTGGGAAATGTACCTGAAGCGATGAAATCAACGACTACTCAGCGAATTATTGATTTTCAGAAAAATCATGATCCGGCGCTGGTTACACTATTGACACAGTTTGGACGTTATTTGTTGATATG
The DNA here is from genome assembly GCF_042654545.1 of Dysgonomonas termitidis. Lineage (GTDB taxonomy): Bacteria > Bacteroidota > Bacteroidia > Bacteroidales > Dysgonomonadaceae > Dysgonomonas > Dysgonomonas termitidis. The sequence continues at coordinate 103,276 of NZ_JBHSGN010000011.1, read as the reverse complement.
TTCTTCACAACCCGGTGGGCAGCCTGCTAACCTGCAAGGTATCTGGTGTAACAGTATGTATCCGGCCTGGGATAGTAAATATACCATCAATATTAATGCAGAAATGAATTACTGGCCGGCAGAAGTAACCAACCTTAGCGAAATGCATTTACCGATGATACAGATGGTAAAAGACCTGTCGGAAAGTGGGCAGCAAACCGCAAAAACTATGTATGGTGCGAGAGGATGGGTTGCACATCACAATACGGATATATGGCGTGTTACCAGTCCTATCGATTTTGCGGCGGCAGGTATGTGGCCCACAGGAGGAGCATGGTTGGTTCAACATCTTTGGGAACATTATCTTTTTACCGGCGATAAGAAATATCTGGCCGATGTCTATCCTGCAATGAAAGGTGCAGCAGATTATTTTCTATCGTCTTTGGTAGAACATCCCAAATATGGGTGGATGGTAGTTTGCCCTTCAGTCTCTCCCGAGCATGGGCCAGTGTCTGCAGGTTGTACAATGGATAATCAACTTGTTTTCGATGTGTTGACCAGAACAGCGCAGGCAAACAATATTCTGGGTGAAAATGAAGAGTATCGGAATCAGCTGCTGGCTATGGTAAGTAAACTACCTCCTATGCATATCGGGAAATACTCCCAATTACAGGAATGGTTGGAAGATAAAGATGACCCCCAAAACGAGCATCGTCATGTTTCGCATCTGTATGGCTTGTATCCGGGTAATCAGATATCACCATATACTAATCCCGCGTTATTCGAAGCGGCCCGAAACTCTTTAATATACAGGGGGGATATGGCTACAGGATGGTCTATCGGATGGAAAGTGAATCTTTGGGCGCGTCTGCTTGATGGTAACCATGCATATAAAATAGTGAGTAATATGTTAACATTGGCAGGAAAAGGGAACGAAGACGGACGAACATATCCTAATATGTTTACCGCGCATCCGCCCTTCCAGATCGATGGAAATTTCGGATTAACTGCAGGCATCGCTGAAATGCTCGTTCAAAGTCACGATGGCGCAGTTCACTTATTACCGGCTCTTCCCGATGTATGGAAAAATGGATCGGTTTCAGGGATTATGGCACGTGGCGGATTCGAGATCTCGATGAAATGGAAGGACGGCGAGGTTTCGGAAATTTCAATATTGTCGAAGCTTGGCGGTAACTTGCGTATTCGCGCGCATGTACCTCTTACCGGGAAAGAATTAAGTAAATCAGAAGGTAATAACTCTAATCTGCTTCTGGCCCCGGCTGACATTGCAAAACCGATCATATCCCGGGAAGCTTCACTGAAAGGGATTTCATTAAAAGAGATATTTGAATATGATGTTCCTACTCAAGCCGGGAAGAAGTATGTTTTTTTACGAAAGCATTTTATATAAATTCCACAATCTTTTAATTGCAACATTTCCGGAATGCGGGTTTGTTTATCTGCTATGAGGAAATAATGCAGGATTTCCATAAAGATACAAGGAGTAATTTTCTTTGAGATTGCAAACAAAAAGGTAAAAATGGGGCTGCCTTTCCAACCATTGAGTATTTCCTATGAGTATTAATTATCAAAGTTGGGATGAGGTTTTGTGTCTATTTATAGATTATTTAGATTTCCGGAACTAATCGCTTTCTTAATTTTCTATTCTGGTTTCATCGATAATTAAATAATCCTTCTGCATTTTCATATTCCAAACCATGAATTTCCTCTAACGATAAAATTTTCTCTCAGACAAAAAATGTGTAATACTGTCTCATGACTCAATCTGTTATTTGCTATTACCGGTAAACCGGCAGCTATAGTCTCTTTTGTACTGTATCGTAGATAATCACTGTGTTACCTAAACATATTTCCCATAAAGCTAAGATAATCATAATCATCGAGAGAAAGCTTTTATGGACATGTAACGGCAGTTAAAGAATATGAAACATTTACGATAAATAATCAATAAAGAAATACTCAAAATTATCTAAAATCAAATATCAAATATCTAAAAACAAATGTCATTCGGTAATAACACTCTTTAACTTTATCGCAAGTTAACACTTAAAAAAATAAAAGTAAAACGAATTTGTATAACAATTAAATCAAATCGTATGAGAATGAAAAACAAATCAAAAAAGAAAAGAAAAATTCGGTCGGCATGTATATGGCTTCTGCTCGTTTTCTTCGGTAGTTTGTCGGTGTTCGCGCAGAATAACCGGACTGTACGGGGAACAGTACTGGACGACCATAACGAACCGATTATTGGAGCTGTCGTTGTGCTGAAAGGTAAAGCTTCAGTTGGCACGGCTACCGATGTAGATGGCAAATTTACCATGAGCATTCCGGAAGGAAGCCAGACACTTGTCATTTCCTATATGGGAATGGTAACACAAGATGTGAACATTGCCGCCGGGAAAGACAATATTACAGTTGTCATGAAAGAAAATGAAGTTAGCTTGTCGGAAGTAATCGTTGTCGGCTTCGGACAACAAAAAAAAGCCAGTGTCGTAGGTGCCATTACTCAAACGACAGGTAAAGTGCTGGAACGCGCCGGTGGTGTATCGAGCATCGGAGCAGCATTAACTGGTAACCTGCCGGGCGTTGTAACCATGTCTAGTACCGGTATGCCGGGTGAGGAAGATCCCCGCATCATCATCCGTGGACGCAGTTCATGGAACAATGCCGACCCGCTTGTCCTTGTTGACGGCATCGAACGCCCGATGACAAGTGTCGATATTAATTCGGTAGAAACAATTTCTGTATTGAAAGATGCATCTGCAACAGCCGTTTACGGTGTGCGCGGGGCAAATGGTGTTATACTGATTACCACAAAGCGCGGAAAGGAAGGACGTCCTGTAATCAACATCAATATAAGCACAACCATAAAAGTGCCCTCAAGTTTACCTAAAACAATGGACTCTTATGATGCATTAAGTGTACGCAACCGAGTAGTAGAGAGCGAATTGGGACTTAAACCCGAAGCATGGGCCTACATGACTCCGCAATCGGTCATCGAAAAATACCGTTATCCGGCAAATCTCGCAGAATACGAAAGATATCCGAATGTAGATTGGGAAAAAGAGTTGCTCAAAGATTTCGGAATGTCCTACAATGCGAATGTCAGCATTTCGGGCGGAAATAGCTTTGTAAAGTATTTCACAAACGTGGACTATGTGAACGAAGGCGACCTTTTCCGCAGGTACGACACCGACTTTAGCTACCATGACAAACTCGGATACGGGTTCGATCGCCTCAATGTTCGTAGTAACTTGGATTTCTCACTTACAAAATCCACTACTTTACGCGTTAATCTGTCAGGCTCACATGGAAAAAGGACAACCCCTGCAGATAAACGTTATGAATATACCATGTGGGCAGGTTTGTATGGTATAGCGCCCGACTGCTTTCTCCCGCGTTACAGCGATGGCTCGTGGGGATATTATTATCCGAGTCCCACGCAAGCTGCTCAAAACTCAGTAGAATCAATCGCGACAACCGGTATCGAATACATTACCACCGACCGCCTTACTACCGACTTTGTTCTTGAACAGGACCTGGGCATGCTGCTGAAAGGTTTGAAAGTGCAAGGACAGATTTCGTTCGACAATAGCTATCAGGAAACCGAAAGAGGTATTAACAATCTATACCAGAACACCAACCTGCATAAGTGGATTGATCCCGAAACCGGAAAATCTTATACTGACCAGACTATCGACGTAAACAACAAATTCGACACGCAGAACACTTTTAACTGGACGGCAAGAGCAGGCCAGGTCAATAACCAGAGTTTATACCGCCGATTGTACTATTCCGGACGGATCTCATACAACAATTCGTTCGGAAAACATAATATAGGAATAATGGGTGACTTCAGTCGCGAGGAAAATGCAACAGGTAGCATGATACCTTCCTATCGTGAAAACTGGGTATACCGTACCACTTATGATTTTGCCGGAAGATATTTCGCCGAATATAACGGAGCATACAACGGTTCCGAAAAGTTTGCTTCCAATAATCGTTTCGCTTTATTCCAGTCCGGAGCACTCGGATGGATGGTTTCTGAAGAGCCAATAATAAAATCGCTTGGCCTGAAATGGCTGGATATGATGAAAATAAGGGGCTCTTACGGGCAAATTGGCGATGATCAGGTCAACGGCCGATGGCTATATATGACTACATGGGAATACCTCTCGGACAGAGGTTTTTTTCAGGGCTTGACCGGCAATAACCCACCCCAAAGCCCATATAAATGGTATCGGGAAGCAGCTGTAGGAAATCCCAATGTGCATTGGGAAACGGTTACGAAAATGAATCTCGGCCTTGAACTGGCTATATTTAACGGATTGCTTACAGGAACTTTCGAATTTTTTAAGGATAAACGTTCCGATGTTCTGATTGCAGGAAGTTCACGTGCTGTTCCTTCTTATTTCGGAACTACTGCGCCAACGGCTAACCTTGGAAAAGTTAATACGCAGGGATATGAAGTCGAACTACGTCTGAACAAGCAACTTAACAGGGACTTGCGGTTGTGGGGGAATATGGTTTATACACATGCTGAAGACAAAGTTATTGAAAAAGATGACGCCATATTAAAACCAGAGTACCAAAAAGCGGCGGGCAAAGCCAACGACCAGCCATATGCTTATGTAAGTCATGGTTATTATAATAATTACGACGAACTGTATGGTAGCACTGCGCATGATGCTCTTGACGACGCCCGTATGCCAGGCAACTATATCATCCTCGACTACGATGCCGACGGTGTTATTTCTACTTTCGACAATATTCCTTACGGCTTTTCGGGAACTCCCCAAAATACTATCAATGCAACATTGGGAGTAGATTACAAGGGATGGAGCGCATTCCTTCAATTTTATGGAGTAACAAATGTGACCCGTCAGGTAGTATTTAGCAGCCTTGGCGGAACGCGCAACACTGTATTCGATGAAGGCTCTTATTGGTCGAAAGACAACCCGAATGCAGATGTGCCACTACCGCGATGGAGCACAGTTGCAAGTTCTTATACGCCCGGTACACGTTATATGTACGACGGCTCCTACATACGCTTGAAAAACGCCGAAATAGGATATACGTTTTCTAGCGAAAAATGGGTAAAATCACTAGGCCTTAGCAGTTTAAAGTTTTATTTGAACGGAAATAATATCTGGTTGTGGACAAGAATGCCTGACGACCGGGAATCGAACTTTGCCGGTACGGGATGGGCTTCACAAGGAGCGTATCCGACCGTAAAACGTTTTAATATAGGTATTAAAGTAATATTATAAAATCCATCCCATGATAAGAACAAATATAAAATACTATCTATTTTGCGGGATACTTTCTGTATTGTTTGGGATTACTTCCTGCACAGACTATTTAGACCGTGATCCGGAATCAGTTATATCCGGCGAGACGGCATTCCGTAATTTTAATAATTTTCAAGGGTTTACGGAAGAAATGTACGCCCTGATCCCAGATGTGGCTAAACACAACTGGGTAAGCTCTTTTAATTGGGGCGAAGACGAAATTATCACTATCGGAAGCGGGGAATACCTAATGGGTTTCCATATCGACCGAGGCAACTACCGTGCTTATATTAACAAAGGTGATTGTTTTCTCGACAGAACCTGGAGCAGTACAGGTGACAGGTTTGCTAAATCTCTATGGGGAGGCTCCTGGGCAGGTATCCGCAAGGCCAACATGGGACTGGAAGCCTTGGAAAAAGGAATGATGGTAGACGGTTCCCAGGCTGAAAAAGATATTATTGCCGGTCAACTCTATTTTTTCCGGGCATGGTTTCACTTCCAACTGATACAATATTGGGGGGGGCTTCCATATATTGACTATGTATTACCTAGCGATGAAAAACTAATTTTACCACGCATGACATATAGAGAATGTGCGGAAAAAATAGCTGCCGATTTCCGTAAAGCTGCCGATTTATTGCCTGTCAACTGGGACGACACCGAAATCGGACGTCGCACATCGGGACAAAATGCCTTGCGTGTGAATAAAATATGGGCATTGGGATTCCTTGGCAAAAACCTGTTGTGGGCAGGCAGTCCATTGATGGCGAACGGAGTTAATGGACCCAGAACATACGATGCTGATTTATGCAAACGGGCTGCTGACACTTTTGGTGAATTGCTCAACCTTGTCGAATCGGGACAGACCCAGTATTCATTAGTTAGTTTCGAAAATTACAGTTCGTTATTTTATACCAATCACCAAAGCTGGTTGATGCCCGGTGGAACGGAAGCCATCATGAGAGGGCCGACTTATGGACCAGACTCATATTGGCGGCAGGCAAACTCATATCAGGTACAGGCCATGGCAAACGGAGATAACATTGTATTATGTCCGACGGCAAACTACGTCAATTACTACGGAATGGCAAACGGATTGCCGCTGAATGACCCTGAATCGGGTTTCGACCCCACACATCCGTGGAAAAACCGTGATCCGCGTTTCTATAACGACATTCTCTACGATGGACGGAAAGTAACCCAGTCGGCAAACGAATATCAGTATGCAAATCTTTATACAGGAGGGAATTACAGTAACGATGACCGCAACAAAAGCCGTACAGGTTATCTCAATTATAAATTTATCCCCATTGGAGCTAATACATACGACAATGACTATGGTTACAGCACCGCGCTCCATATCCACCTGAGTTGGCTGCGCCTTGCCGACGTCTATCTGATGTACGCCGAATCTGCAGCTCAAGGTTATGGGGCAGCAACCGGTAAATCAGGTAAATTTTCCAAGACGGCGGCAGATGCCATCAATACCGTTCGCGATCGCGCAGGTATAGGACACCTGAATGCTAAATATATATCGTCACTTGATGGATTCATGGACGAATTACGCAGGGAACGCGCTGTAGAACTATCGTTTGAAGCGCACCGCTTCAACGATCTGCGCCGTTGGCTGCTTCTCACGGAATACCCTTACAATATAAAGACCCGTCAGAGATTTGACCGTGCAGCGCAGCTTGACCCTGCTGCGGACCCGAAAGAAAACGGCGTGAAAAATTTCAAAGAAGAAATCCTTGTAACCCGCAATCTTTCGTCCAAGCACTACTGGCTTCCTCTCAAAACTGACGATGTCAGCTTGTATCCTGAATTTGGGCAAAATCCGGGCTGGTAACTGATTGATAACTTTTAAAAGAATTAGTAATGAAACAAATACAAAAAATAGTCGTATTTTGCGCAATACTAGCCTTTTGTTGCGGCAACGCCACCGCTCAGAATACGGATAAAACAGACTTCGATACAGACATCGATACGTTGAGCATCGATAACGATAAAGCCATAGAAGTCGCTTTTCGTAAGGTTAATAAGGAAGACTTCATGGGAGGCGTTTCATATATCGATATGACAGAACTGATGTCTAAATCATACAGTCTAAGCAGTTTGGGCTACCTGGATGTAGTCGGAGGTATAGGCAACGGTATCTGGGGTATGGGCGAATATCTTGTACTGGTTGACGGATTTCCCCGCGATGCCAATAACGTCCTTCCTACCGAAATTGAGCAAATAACTGTTCTGAAAGGTGCTGCGGCAGTCGTGCTATATGGTAGCCGTGCATCAAAAGGTGTAATAATGATAACCACGAAACGCGGTAAAATAGGTAAACGTACAATATCGGTACGTGCCAACCTCGGAGTGAATACTCCGAAGGCATATCCTAAATATTTAGGCTCGGCGGAATATATGTCGTTATACAATGAAGCCCGCGAAAACGACGGACTTACGGCTCTTTATTCAAGAGAAGATATTTATAATTACAGTTCGGGTGCCAATCCGTACCGTTATCCAAATGTCGATTTTTATTCTTCCGATTATCTTAAACAGGCATATGCCCGCTCTGAAGCAATGGCGGAAATAACCGGCGGTGGCAACCGTTCGCGATTTTATACAACGGTAGGTTACTATAATGAAGGTTCGTTATTGAATGTAGGAAATGCTAAGGACAACAGTACAAGCCGCCTCTTTGCGCGCGGTAATATTGATCTGAGTCTGCACGAATTGATTTCGGCCAAAGTGGATGCGAATGCGACATTCTATGATTTAAAAACTGCAAACGGAGATTTTTGGAATGGTGCGGCTACGTTACGTCCCAATCGTGTAAGTCCTTTAATACCAATTAGCTATATCGAAGGGAATGATGAGCACTCGCTGGCATTATTAAATGCAAGTAATTATATTATCGACGGAAAATATTTCCTGGGCGGTACACAGCTGGACCCAACAAATCCTATAGCAGCTGCTTATGCAGGAGGCGAAAATAAGTTTGTAAGTCGTCAATTCCAGTTCAATGCAGGCATAGATTTCAACCTCCGCGATGTTTTGGACGGTCTTTTCTTTCGTACAAAATACGGAATTGACTATGCTTCAACCTACAATCAGGCATATTCAAACACCTATGCGACCTACTCTCCGGTTTGGACAAACTACAACGGGAAAGATGTGATTGCAAGTCTCACAAAGTACGGAAAAGACGAGAAGACAGGAAATCAGAATATTGACAATACGTCATACAGGAGTACCCAGTTCTTTTCAGGGCAATTCGACTATACAAAAGTCTACAACAATACCCACAACTTCTATGCTATGTTGGTAGCTAATGGCTGGCAACGTCAATTAAGCGAACAATATCATAACATGACAAACATTAATTTGGGACTTCAGCTTTCTTATAACTTTCTCCAAAAATATTATGCCGATTTCAGTGCGGCCGTGCCTTATTCGGCAAAACTACCGAAAGGCAATCGCGCCGGATTTTCACCAACGGTTACCTTAGGATGGCGTCTGACTAAAGAGCCTGTGTTCCAAAATATCTCTGCTCTTGACGATTTAATACTGTCGGTTTCGGGTGGTATCATCAGTCAGGATCTGGATATCACAACAAGTGATAACGAAATGGGCTATTATCTCTATGAGAGTATCCTGCAAAGAGGAGGATGGTGGTCATGGGGCGACCTTGGCGGAGAGGCTGCTACCGAATATAACCGCGGCAATAATCCCAACCTTACGTTTGTTAAACGCAAAGAAGTGAACATAGGACTTCGCGGCTCTCTGCTGAACAAGCTGATTACATTTGATTTGAACTGGTTTTCAAACAAGATGGATGGCGGCATAACCCGCGCTACGTCCCTGTATCCTATATACTTTACTCAGGTAGGTTACCCCACTTCTTCCATCATCCCTTATGTAAATTATAATATAGATGATCGTTCGGGTGTAGATTTCAGTATAAACCTGAACAAAAAAGCCGGAGAATTTGATCTTACATTCGGTGTAAGTGGACTGTATAATACTATTACAGCTTCACGGCGCGACGAAACTTATGAATTCGACTACCAAACACGTGTGGGTAGGGCACTCAACGGCCTCTGGGGCTTGGAAAGTCTAGGGTTCTTCAAGGATGATACCGAAGCGGCAGCAGCTAACCAGACTTTCGGACAGGTGAAAGCGGGCGATATAAAGTATAAGGATCAAAATGGCGATGGACGTATCGACAGCAACGACGAAGTATTCCTCGGACGCTGGGACAATCCACTCACTTTGGGCGTCAATTTTACGGCGAAATTCCGAAACTTTACCCTGTTTGTAATGGGAAGCGGTAATTATGGAGGTAAAGGATTCAAGAACAGTAGCTATTACTGGGTAAGGAGCAACAATAAGTATTCGGAGGTTGTACGTAATCGCTGGACGGAAGAAACGAAGAACACGGCAACCTATCCGCGTCTTACGACGACCAACGGAGACAATAATTTCCGTAATTCCGACTTCTGGCTCTACAAGACCGATGCTTTCCGGTTATCGCAGGTGCAACTAACCTACGATGTACCTGAAAATGTCTTTAGAGATAAATTTGTCAAAGGACTCAGTATATACTTTGGAGGTTATAACCTTCTAACAATTTCAAAAGAAAGGAAACACCTGGAGATGAATGTGGGTAGTGCTCCTCAGACTCGCTTCTACAATCTTGGTTTGAAAGCGACATTCTAACTAAAAAAAAATAATCGTATGAAAAATATATTCAAATTATTAGTTATGATTCCCTTTCTCATAAGCTGCGAAAACCTGTTCGAACCAGCTCCCGAGAATTTCAGGAACGTAGAATCGTTATATAACGAGCCGAGTTTTGCGCAAGGTTTGTTGGGACATGCCTATATAAGCAATCCACTGGGCTCATGGTCGTTCAATGATGTTGCTACCGATGATGCCGTATCGAACGATCCCGGCAATAATTACCGGCGTATGGCTACCGGACAGTGGAGATCGAACAATAATCCAATGGACAGGTGGCAATACCTCCGTGCATCGGTGCAGTATATCAACCAGTTCATCGAACTCGTAGATGATGTGAATTGGGCAAGTGACCCATTAGTATCCGAAATGTTCAGAGACCGCATGAAAGGTGACGCCTATGGTATGCGCGCCCTCTACATGTATCATCTGCTGTTGAATCACGCTGGATGGGGTGAAGACGGACAATGCCTGGGTATTCCCATACTCACTCATTCCGAAACGGTCTCTTCCGAATTCAACCTGCCTCGAAATACATTTCAGCAATGTATCGACCAGATTTATGCAGATGTAGAGCTGGCAACCAGCCTTCTTCCATCAAGTTATGGTGACATATCAAGTGAAAGCCTGGTGCCGGAGAAATATAAAGCTAAAGGTGTAACAGCAGCTCAATATACCCGTGTATTCGGTAATTTGTCGCGCAACCGCATGAGTGGAGCTATCGCCGAGGCCGTTCGTGCACAAGCTACCTTACTGGCCGCTAGTCCGGCGTATAGCACAGGTTCTTCATACACATGGGAAGATGCAGCTCAACAGATGGCTATCGTGCTTAACCGACTGGGATCAAATCCTGCAAACCAGATAGATCCCAAAGGTTTGACATGGTATGCCAATGCTTCAGATATTATCAATACCAATTCGGGGATAAATGTAAAGGAAATACTTTGGAGGGGCGGACGCGAGGAAAACCGTACCCTCGAAGAAGACCATTTCCCTCCTTCTATTTTCGGACGCGGACGTCTTAACCCAACACAGAATTTAGTAGATGCTTTTCCGATGGCTAACGGTTATCCCATTACTCACACTTCTGCCGGATACAACCCCAATAATCCATATGCTAACCGCGACCCGCGTTTGAGCCTGTACATTATCTATAATGGCAGCAAAGCCGGAAGCCAAAACTCAGTAATAACAACTGCCGCCGACGGTATAAACAACGATGCTCTTGAACATGCAGAAACCTCTACCCGTACAGGCTATTATATGAAAAAACTGCTTCGTCAGGATGTGAATGCCAATCCGAGTTCTCCAACAAATCAGTTCCACTACAAGCCTTTCATCCGGTTCACAGAAATATTATTGGGCTATGCCGAAGCGGCAAATGAAGCTTGGGGCCCTACCGGAGCCGGTGGTAACGGTTACTCGGCTTACGACATCATCAAGGCTATCCGTGCCAGGGCAGGTGTAGGGAAAGATAATAACGACGCCTATCTTGAATCTGTAAAAGGAAACAAAGATGCTATGCGTGAGCTTATACATAACGAGCGCCGTCTCGAACTCTGTTTCGAAGGACATCGTTTCTGGGATCTCCGCCGCTGGAAAGCGCCAATCACTGAGGCGGCAAAAGGTATAAATATCACTGCTGGAGTACATGAAGTTATACCTTCAGTGGAAAATCGTTCATATGCCGACTACATGTATTATGGTCCTATCCCTTATGATGAAACGCTTAAATTCAGTGCCCTCATTCAGAACAAGGGATGGTAGTCTTATGTCAAACAAATAATATGAAGAAAAATGAAAAAATATCTGTTAATATTGATAATTATAAGCGGAATATTCACATCCTGTAAGAATGGTGATTGGGAATTTCCCGACTACGACTATACTGCCGTTTATTTCGCATACCAGACGCCTGTCCGCACGATAGTGATCGGTGAGGATGTATATGACACTTCCCTCGACAACGAGCATAAGTGCCAGATAATGGCTACAATGGGCGGAGTTTATGAAAACAAGAAGGATGTAGAGATTGGTTTTCGCATCGACAATGCATTATGCAACGGCTTGACCTTCGACGGCGGAGCCGAAGTAAAGCCCATGCCTTCCAATTATTACACCCTTTCTTCCACCGGAAAAATCGTAATCAAAAAAGGTGAAATTCTGGGAGGAGTAGTTGTTCAGCTGACTGACGCTTTCTTCGCAGATCCCCTCGCTGTTAAAAACACTTATGTGATTCCGTTGGTAATGACCGATGTGAAGAATGTTGACAAGATCCTTACCGGAACCCCGTTGGCGAATACTCCAAATCGAGTGAGAGCCGAAGACTGGGACGTTCTTCCGAAAGATTATATCTTGTATGCAATCAAGTATATCAATAAATATCATGCCAACTACCTGCGTCGTGGTAAGGACGTGATAACCGGAGATAAGAATGAGACCGTAATCCGTCACAAAGAGTATGTCGAAAAAGACGAAGTGGTCAGTACTCATACCCGCTCTCTCAATATGGTTGAACTGCCGCTCAGAATCACAGACGCTGCAGGCGATCTACTTGACTGTACGCTGCTACTCTCTTTCGACGACTCTGGTAAATGTACTGTTTCATCGGGCAGTGAGGGAGTTACAATGAGCGGAAGCGGACAATACGTTGTCAAAGGCGAAAAGAGAAGCTGGGGCGATAAGGATCGTGACGCTATCTATCTCAGCTACAATATTAATTTCGGGAAAATGCAGGTTTCTACCGTTGATACGCTCGTCATTCGCGACCGGGGCGTCAAACCGGAAACTTTTAAACCGGTTCTGAAGTAAAACTTTTAAATTTTGTACGTATGAAATATATTAATAAAATATTACTGACTTTGATATCGACGGTTGTTTTGGCTTCCTGTGTTGACGATGCACCGCTAATGTTCGATGTTAGAGAACCTTCATCGATAGCGGAGTTGAAATACCTAAACGATTATGATGTACTAAAGTCCTACATTGACCGTACGGCAAATCCCAATTTCAAGTTGGGACTCGGGGTTTCCGTATCGGAATATAACGCAAAAGGTGTTGTTTACAGGCTTGCAAACAGTAATTTCGACGAAATCGTAGCCGGATGGGAAATGAAACATGGAGCAGTAGTTCAAGACGACGGCAGCCTCAATCTCGCCAATGTAACTACATTTCTGGAGACAGCCCAGAAGGCCGGCGTCTCGGTCTTCGGTCATACTCTCTGCTGGCATGCCAATCAGAATGCCAAATACTTAAACAACCTGATTGCCGACAAGTTTATCCCGAGTACGGGTGAACCCTCATGGGACAGCTTTTTCAGTGCCAACTTTGAAACCGATGATGCTTCCAACTATTCAAGCAATCTTACAAATATAATAAGCTTTACTGCTACAGGCGAAGGATTTGAAAGCAAAGGCAGGGCCTTAAAAATCGTCAACGAGAAAGTACGGGAAAATGACTGGAATTGTCAGCTTTTTGTAACCTTCCAAAAGCCGGTGGCGGCAGGCGAAAAATACCGGCTGACGATGAATGTGCGGGCAGAAGCGAATGCAACATTCGGTACCCAGGCACATACTGCACCGGGCGCATACAAGCATTGGGATTTCTTCGGCTCCATTACGGCTACTCCCGAATGGACGACCTTTACAAAGGAAATTACGATTTCGGACGACCAGGCTACTGCTAACACCATCGCATTTAATCTTGGTTTGACGGCGACTACGTATTATTTCGACAATATTACCGTTGAAAAGTATAACGACGGTTCCGGTGGCGGACCTTCATATGTACCAGTATCAGGAGCCGACTTTGAAACCGGTGATAATTCTAACTATTCGGGCAACAGTAATGCCGTTCAGTCTTTTATAAGTCCGGGATTTGATGGAAAAGGAAGAGCTTTGAAAATCGCCAATGCGGAAGTTCGCGCCAATGACTGGGATTGTCAGTTCTTTATGACATTTCCGACGGCCACTGAAACCGGGGAAAAATATCGTTTCATCATGAATGTCCGCGCCGATGCTCCGGCTTCATTCTCAACGCAAGCACATATCGTTCCTCAGTCCTACAAACATTGGGATTTTGTCGGTACCATTAACTCTACTACCGAATGGACCACTTATACAAAGGAAATTACCATCGATGACAATACGGCCGGAGTGACAGCTATCGCGTTTAATTTGGGGAAAACCGCTACTAATTACTATTTCGATAACATGAGGTTTGAGAAATATACGGAAGGCGGTATCTGGATCATAAAAACTCCGGAAGAGAAAAAGGAAATTCTCACGAACGCTTTAGAAACATGGATCTCGGGTATAATGACCGTTTCCAAATCCGTCAAAGCTTGGGATATAGTGAACGAGCCGATGTCAGACTGGCCTGATCCTTCCCAACTGAAAACCGGTGTCGGTAAAACCGATATGGGCGCCGATGAGTTCTACTGGCAGGATTACCTGGGTAAAGATTACGCAGTAACTGCTATCCGGATAGCGCGTAGTCAGGAAGGTCATACTGACGATAAACTCTTTATCAACGATTACGGTCTTGAAAACAGTCTGGATAAATGCCGGGGACTGATTGAATATGTGAAGTATGTCGAAAGCAAAGGTGTGAAAGTAGACGGCATCGGCACACAGATGCATGTTAGCTTAAATGGAGTGAATAAGGAAACCATTGCTGAACATTTCCGACTATTGGCCGCTACCGGTAAGCTGATAAAAATATCTGAACTGGATATGGGTATAAATGTTGACGGCAAGGGTATTAAAACGGAAGATGCCACTGACGAACAGCTCCGTGAGCAAGCCGAACTTTATAAATACATTGTGAAAACTTACTTCGAGATTATTCCGGAAGCTCAGCGTTATGGTATTACACAATGGGCCGCCACGGATAGTCCGGCAAGTTCGAGCTGGAGAGGCGGCGAGCCGATCGGCCTCTGGAATTCGGACTATAATCGCAAACATGCTTATGCCGGATTTGCAGAGGGTTTGTCTGCTAAATAATTCTAACGCTCCTTGCATATATTCGAGTTTATTACAATAGAATATTATAATTTTGATTTTAAGTTAATTATCCATTTAGCATTTTAGGGGCAAGGTTTACCTACCTGATATCAGTTATTGGGTAGGTAGATCCGGTCCTACAAATACAACGTTCGACAAATAATTGAATATGAGCTTCCTTGCGGCATTACCGCAAAACCTAATATTGAATAAATAGATTCATAAGATAACAATAAGCCTTATAATGGACTTTGGGTATTCTTTTGAATCGGTGCATCCATATTCTTTTTACAGCCTTATTTATTTCCTGAGATTATTTTATCGTTTCATATCTGTATAGTGCAAAGCTATTTATGTCTGTTAGCTCTGCTTCTATATACCCATTATGGTCGGGAGTACAATCAAAGTCTGAACCGGAGCCCGTTATAAGAGAAAACCTGGCAGCTACACCTTCTGGCAGCCATGTCTTGAGCATTATCTTGCCTGCCGGATTATTTTCGCGAAAAATAAGCAGATAACCTTTATCCCCGGATATGGACTGGAAGCCTGTCCAGGATTTGCCGGAAGGCTCATCCCCTATTGGAAGGATAACCCCGCAATGAAAGTCATGTTGTATCTTACGATAAGGCTCGATATAATTTACAATCCCTGATGCCTGAGCGGGCAATCCACTTCCTTCGAACCACGCTAAAGGCTGGCCGGCCATTGTTATTGCGAACAGATATTCGAAGCTATAGTTATCAGGCGCAAATACATCACTCCCATATTTAGCGGTGTTTCTCCATTTATTCAGAAATTCGACCTGAATTTTTTCAGCCGGAACATATCTTGACAATTGCCATAGATTTCTTAGAGTCCAGTACGGATAATAGTTTTGCCAGTCGGTATAACGATTTTCCAAAAATATGTTGCCGTATTCATTAAAGAAATGATACCCGCTCCTGCGGCCTGCGGTAGCATCCAGATTAAATATGACCTGATCTTTTGTTTCTAAAAGGACTTTGTCGAACAGCTTCCTCAAATTTGTTTCAGCTCTTTTTGACGGAATAGATAAACCATCTATTTTAAACGTTCGAATACCATATTCTTTATACAAACTAATTATGGCTTGTGCATCCTTTTGCCAATCGGCATAGTCATCCTGTATACTCGGATTGAACCAAAGACAGATTTCAACCCCCAATTCTTTTCCTTTCTCTACAATGGGATGAAGTCCTCTCGGATACTTCGTTTTATCCGGCGTCCAATAGTCCGGGTTGTTCCATATATTCTTAAAGGAACCATTGGCTACCGCCGAGTTGGGGCTTTTCCCGGTTTGCCATCCATCGTCAATCTGAAAATGAGATATGCCCAATTTTCCGGCTTTTTCGACCTCATCGAGACAGAATAATTCATTGACTTTCGAGTCCTGGCTGCGATCTCCCCATGTGTTCATCATTACCATTTCATCCCTGTCAGATAAGATTTTTCTGATATTCTTCTGGTACATCCTCAATGCAGTCAGCTGATCCAGATCGCTACCGTCATAAACACCCAAAGCGCAACTGTATGTTTTCACCCATTGGTCTTTATTGAGGTCGTCCGGAACCACGCCCATACCCACGACAGCAAAATCTCCAAATTCGGAGACAAAATCAGAACCCGGGTAAGCCAGCTGAACATCCGGACAAGGCGCTTCTTTCAGAAAGAAGAGCCCCCGCTCATTTTCTTCATTCCGGGCGATAAACAGATTCCCTTTGTAAGAGTTTTTCCTGTATGACAGAGTATTATATTCAGCTACCAGATTATTGTTTCTGTCGGTAACATCAAAAAATCGGACAGTTCGTATTTTCCAATGTTTTCCAGCCAGCGAAATCCGGTCTAAAATAGGATTTAGCTCTTTTTGAGTAAAATCTTTCGTTGATTCTATATTTTTCAGATCTGCTTTATTTCCATTTTCCACCAGCCAGACATTGCTTGTAGTTCCTTTCAGATATGTTTCACAGGATACGACAGGGCTGTTCTCATATACTTTGTATATTCTTTTTATATCTGTTCCGTCTAAAGAGAATGTAACCTCGCTGGCCAGATATGCAGTATGAATCGGATTTTCCTCCACGTAGCGTATATCCCATTTACCGGACGTGGCATTGTCTCTATCCGATATAAATAGATCGGGTCTGTGGTCTACATTTATCCAAACGTTCTTATTAACTTTATCTGTAACCGAAAAAGTAATAAGGTTGCCGTTATTCCACAGAAATTTCCGTTCTATCAGCCTGTTTCCTATGACTAAAGTATCATTCTTCAGATTACTGTAACATCCACTCTGAGCTATACTAACAGAGACGAGAACATTAAAAAAAATCAGAAAAGAAATGTATTTCATATGTATAAAAGTATTAGGTATTTATTATTTCAAAAAAGGTAACAGATATATCAGTTAACAGTAAACAGTGAACTAACTTGTAACTCGTAACTGCCCGCAGGGCAAAGTAACTTGTAACTATTAAAAAAGGTAACAAAAGTAACACATTTTTAGCTATTAGCTGATAGCTGTTAGCCAATAGTTTACAAGAAAACTTGACAAAGTTGACACTTTTTCTACTATTTTCTACCTGACTTTTTTTAACATTGGCACATTGGCATATTGACTAATCGGCACATTAAATTCATTCTTTCAAAGAACTACACGCTAACGGCTGACGGTCATCGTTAAATATATAGATAAAATTATCGTACAATAATGAATATCTGGTCAAACAGAGGTCACTTGCTCCCGGCCTGTTTTGTCCCGGAAGAATATGGGACGGATTCAGGAGAAGATGCCCATTGTTTGTTCGGGATATTTCCCATCTGAAAAGACAATACCCCGCCATTCATTATATCCGAGTGCAGGATGTAACTTTTATCATAAGGTTTCCCGTTGAGCGTAGCCGATTGTATATAAATATTATTATCCGAAACGTTTTTAGCCTCGATTTTAAATTGTTTCCCATTTTCCAGATTAATCTCTATGTACTCAAAAGCAGGGCTTCCTATTACATAATATGGCATACCAGGGCATACGGGATAAAAACCCATCATGCTGAACACCAGCCAGGCCGACATCTGTCCCGAATCGTCGTTTCCTGACAGGCCATCCGGAGAATTGAAATATTCCTTATTAATAATCTCATGCACCCATTTCTGAGTTTTCCATGGCTCTCCCAAATATGCAAACAGATAGGCTACATGGTGACAGGGTTCGTTGCCATGCCAATAATACCCACCATCGAAGAAGGTGTCCAGATAGCTGATAGACCGGTCTCTACCCAGGATATCAACCAGTCCTTCAACATCATGCGGAACATACCATGTATAATGGTAAGGAGTGCCTTCACATATATAGGATACAAATTTTGTATGATCGAAAGGCAAGACCCATTTACCATCGGCATAACGTCCCCGGGCAAATCCGGTTTCAGGGTCTATCACATTTTTATAGTTTTTCGCCCGTTCCTGTAATATATTATAGTCTTCGGTTCTTCCCAGTTTCCGGGCAACCTGAGATAATACGAAATCATCATACGCATATTCTAAAGTACGGGATACCTGCTCTCTCCTGTGAAATGCATCCGGAACTTCATCTTCTAATGGGATATAGTTATATTTCAGATAAGACTCCATCGCCCTTCGTCCCTTTCCGTCTATATAACTTTGGTGATCCCGGTTGGATTCAAAAGCGTTTTTGCGCATCAGGGAGTAAGCTTCTTCATAATCAAATCCCGGAGTATCTTTTATAATAGCATCTCCAATCATTGACAGGCAGTGATCACCGATCATTGCTGCTGTATAACTGTTCCAGGCAGGAAAGATAGGTAACCATCCACCTTGCTGTCCTTTCAGTATGAGAGAATGTGCCATGTCTCCATTCCGTGCAGGATTCAATATGGAAAAGAGTGGGTGGACAGCCCTGAACGTATCCCACATCGAAAAATCACAATAATAGGTGAATCCTCCGGCTTTCATTATCTTTTTGTTGCCGTCGAAAGCCGGATAGGAACCATCTGTATCGCTAAATGTTCTTGGTAGAAAATGCGTGTTATACAGCGCTGTATAAAACCGTACTTTATCATCCCCGTTGTTTCCGGTGACAACAATCTGTCCGAGGGTTTTCTCCCATATGTCGGACGATTTGTTCCGGACAGCGGAAAAATCCCACCCATGAATTTCGGCTTCAAGGTTTTCACGGGCATTCTCCACAGATGTAAAAGAAGTCCCGATCTTTGCCAATACTTTATGAACAGAAGGGTTTAGCTTCACCCAGGCCCCCACCTTATTTTTCCGGCCTTGTGCCTCATTTCCTCTGTCGATCACAGAATCCCCCACCCATACTCCGAATTGCTCGATGCCGGCGTCCAGCTGTATCACGAAATGCCCGCTAAAGCCGGCCGGTTGCCCATATCCCTGATAGATACGGTGTACGGGATTATATCCTGTAATCTCCTTTTTTTGATGATCTATTTTAATGTATCCTTCACCCTCATCACTATTAGGCTCTATTATAATATAACGGTCTCCGGTTTTCTTATAATCGAAACTCAGGATTCCTCCCCGGGACAATCCGGTCATTTCAACCTGAATATCATAATCATCAAGCAATACACTGTAATAAGAAGGTGTTGCAACCTCATTCGTATGCTTGAATGCCGAAGCTCTCTTTTCGGGGTCTATTTCGAGTTTGCCTGTCATTGGCATAATGGTGACACTTCCATAGTCCTGTGTGCAGGACCCGTTCATCCAATGGCTGGTTCTGAAGCCTTGTATCGCATGCTGATAATAATAGTAGGGAGGGTAACATTTTTTTTCAGAAGCCTGTGTTTGTGCAACCCAGTTTGTCATTCCATGCGGAACTCCTACCGCAGGCATATTCTGCCCCCGCTCTTCGGTCGAACTTTTATCTTTCCCCTCTATTACCCTTATGTCGGTTCCGATGAGAGGATTTACATATTTTTGATAATTTACCTGCTGCCCGGTACATGATATTGATAAAAGGAATCCTGCTATTAAATAATATTTCATATCAATTATATCTTTATTATTGCATACGGCAATTTCACGTATGGTGAAATTGTATTCCGAATATAAGCAAAGAAGAATATATAATCCGGAAAACGAATAATATATTCTTCTTGCCTGTTATGGAATTATTTCGGTTCTATCTTATAATTATTCTGCGAAAGTTTGGGATTTACATCGATTTGCTTTTGAGGTATCGGACAAATCAGGTTTGTTTCGTTCAATTTATATCCTTTCGATTTTAGGACTTCAATTGCACGGCCTGTGCGAACCAGATCGAACCAACGATGTCCTTCGAATGCGAGTTCCGCCCTGCGTTCATTCTCTACAGCTAATAAAAAGGCATCCTTGTCGGTCGTGTTGATATCCACAGAGGTTGTTTCTGTTGTTTGGTATCCGTATCCCCGGCGACGCACCTTGTTGAGATATGCGCAGGCATCGGCAGTCTTTCCGTTTCGGTTCAAGGCCTCGGCGTACATCAGCAATACATCCGCATACCGTATTACCGGAAAGTTGTTGTTAGAGTCCCCGTCCTGATATGGGGTATCGAAATACTTGCTTACATAACGTGAATCGACCCATTTGTTTGTCTTATTATTGATATAACCCAGCCTCATAGAAAAATCGCGGCGGAGGTCTCCCGCACCATAGGAATCATACATCTCCTGTTCGGGTACATTATTACCGCCTGATCCACCAATAGAAATTACACTTGTACCTGAGTTTTCAGGAGCAAATGCGTTCGGGAAATTATTTCCTTCTCCATAACCTCCTTTTTTGAACTGGACCTCAAATACAGCTTCTTTACTATTATGATTATTCGCATTGAATACACTTGCATATCCATCTATATTTAATGAACCGGCCGTGTTTTCAAGTAAAGAATATTCCCCGCCGCTTATTACTTCCAACAGTTTCTTTTCGGCTTCAGGATAATTGTTCAGAGTGAGATAAACTTTTCCCAAAAGGGATTTTGCCGCACCGGAAGTTGCACGTCCTATATCGGAGGCCGGATAGGATTTCGGTAATTTTTCAGCCTCTGTCAGGTCTGAGATTATTTGGGAATATACCTTATCCTTGCTTTCACGCGCATAATCGTACGCTTCTGTTATTGTGACCTCTTTCAGCACTAAAGGCACATCGCCATATACACGGACCACATTGAAATACAATAATCCCCGCAAGAACTTACATTCCATTTTATAGTGCTCTTTCAGATTGTCATCCATAGAGATATTGTCAATCCGTCCCAGGATTGTATTTAATCTGTTTATCGCATCGTAAGATTTATTCCAGAAATCGGCAATATACGGATTTGTTGTACGAATATAGAATTTGTCGAACTCATCCTGATCTGTTACCGAACCGGACAAGGCATTGCGTGTATTATCGGATGGAATCTCGGACATAACATACCAGTTTCCGTACAGGTTACCCTCCTGCAACGCGGAATAAACTCCGTTTACAGCTGCTGTAAATTGTTCCGGAGTCTTGTAATACTGATCAATAGATAATTCTGTTTTTGGTTGCAGGTCCAAAAAACCGTCGCATGATATCAAACTTAAGCAGATACCCGATAGTAATAATAATTTATATATATTTTTCATAATAATCATATATTAATCTATTTGTTAGAATGTTACATTTACCCCAAAAGTAAAACTCCGTGCCAGTGGATATGCACCGTAATCGGTGCCGGGAGCCAGTACGCTGTCTTCCTGGAAGCTCGTTTCAGGGTTATACCCGCTGTAGTCTGTTATTGTGGCCAGATTCTGAATGGAAAAATAGATACGGGCACGTTGCATAGATAGCCTGCTTGCCAGATTCACAGGTAACGTATAGCCAAGAGTAAGGTTATTGATACGTATGAAAGAGGCATCTTCGACCCAACGGGATGAAACCGCATTATTCTGTCCAGTGGTTAGCGAATTGGCGCGCGGAGTCCAGCCATCTCCCGGATTTGCTTCCGACTGCCATCTGTTGAGTACCTCTTTCATCTGATTCTGGTTTCCTTCCATCTGTGTATAGAACCGTTTGGCAAGGTGCAGTACATCACGTCCTTGCACACCCTGTAGTAAGATGCTAAGGTCGAAACCCTTATAAGTCAGCTGGTTCATCATACCCCATTCGAAGTCAGGCATATTACTTCCGATGATAGTACGGTCATTCGCGTCTATAGAACCGCTTCCGTCGATATCAGCGAACTTAACGTCTCCGACATGCGAATCGGACATACGGGGGCTGTTTGCCAGATCATTCGCATTCATATAAACTCCGATCTGTTTATAACCATAGAAACTGCCGATAGGCTCGCCAATCATGGTTATATGGGTTGTTCCGGCTCCTCCGTCACTCTGGATCGGATCTCCTGTCGGTCCCAGTTTAACCACCTTATTTGTATTGGTTGATATATTAAAGTTCGTGGTCCATGTAAAATCTTTGTTCATTATATTCACGCTGTTAATACCAAACTCCAATCCTTTGTTATTCATTTCTCCTATATTGCGCCATGCATTCTTAAATCCGGTTATAGTCGGAATATCCACATTCAATAACAGGTCTGTAGTGATACGCTTATAAATATCCACAACGAACGAAAGACGGTTTCTGAGTATATTCAATTCAATTCCGGCATCAAATTGCTTTGTTTTCTCCCATGTTAGGTCGGCATTCGAAATGCTTTTCTGAGCTGCGCCGGTCACTACATTACCTGTTCCGGCTCCCAGAACATAATTTTGGGTACTCATCGTACCAATGGCGTTATAATTACCTATATTATTATTACCTGTAAGGCCGAAACTTGCCCGGATTTTAAGGTCGTCGATCCATGTTATTCCTTTCATAAAGTCTTCCTGGGAAATCCTCCAGGCTATGGAACCCGAAGGGAAATAACCGTAACGATTATTCTTTCCGAAACGGGAAGAGCCGTCGGAGCGTATAGAAGCTGTGAGGTAGTAACGATTATTAAACCTGTAATTAACACGCGCCAGGTATGATACCATAGACCATTCATTTATATCGGAAGTTCCGGTTTTTACTTTGGCATTATTAATTGTTTGTATTATATCGTCCGGAAAATCAGAGCCTTCTGATTTATTTTGTGTGTATTTGTTTTTTTGTAATGTAAATCCGGCTACAGCATCTAACTCATGCAGGCCGAAAGTACCCGAATAAGATATTGTATTTTCGTTTAACCAGTTGAATATCTCATAAGCTTCAGCCGTTGCTTTCCTGTCTGTGGAAGGAAGGGGGGCTTCGACTCCGTTTTTAGGGACTGTCGACGGACGAAAATAATTATTTCTCCACTCTTTGAAGTCTGCGCCTAAAGTAGTTTTTACTTTCAGATTATTCATTAATGAAAATTCTGCATACATATTACCGAACAGGCGAAGATTTGTATTTTCGTCCTTTATTCCATTTGCCAGGGCTACAGCATTCGGCACTCCCGTAAGTCCGTCACCGGCTACAGCATACATCGCCTGCGATGCGTATGTACCATCTTCCTTATATACCGGCACTATAGCCGATGTGGATAAAGCTGCATTAACAACGCCGTCACTGGCCCAGTGTCCGCGTCCTACTTTTTTGGAATTCATATATGACGGGGCCAGATTAATCCCTACTTTCAGCCATTTATTGAAGTCTGTATCTACCTTAGCACGGGCAGAGAAACGATTAAAGTCGCTACCAATGATAATTCCGTCCTGTCCAAAATATCCGCCGGAAAACATATATTTTGTTTTCTGGTCTCCTCCGGTTACCGTCAACTGATAATTCTGAATCGGGGCAGACCTGAATATTTCGTCTTGCCAGTCTGTGCCGGCTCCTATAACTGCCATTGCTGCTGCATCATCGTATATCGCCGGATAACGATAGCGGTTTCCTGCCGGGCGGGCACTTAGCGGATCGCTTGCCTTTGCTCCGGATACTCTGTCGACATAGTTGTTATTAAATGCTTCTTTACTAAACATAGCAAATTCCTGGGCATCGAGCATGTCTATCTTTTTTGTTATATTCTGGAACCCATAGTACATATCAAGGTTGACATTCACTTTTCCGGCTTTACCCGACTTTGTAGTAACAAGAACAACCCCGTTAGCGGCCCGTGAACCGTAAATTGCGGCTGCTGACGCATCTTTTAAAACTTCAATAGATTCAATATCGCTGGGGTTAACAGAATTCAGGTTCTGATCTCCTAACGGATATCCGTCGACCACGTATAACGGAGAACTCGACGCCGATATGGAGCCTGAGCCGCGGACTCTGATAGTGGCGCCCTGTCCGGGTGTTCCTCCGATCTGTTGTATTTGCACACCGGCAATTTGCCCGGCCATTATTTGGGTAGCATCCGATACTTTCAGATCTTTAGTCCGTTCGGACGACAATTGGCCGACCGAACCTGTCAAATCCTTTTTCTTTACTACACCATATCCTATAACCACCACCTCGTCCAATGCCGCTGTACTTTCGTTTAGTGTAATATTCAGTTCGGTTTTTCCTTTTACGGCGACTTCCTGAGTGATATAGCCGATATAAGATATAACAAGAACAGCGTTTTCGTCGGGCAGGTTAATTGTAAAATGACCATCCACATCGGTCACTGTACCGGAAGTCGTTCCTTTTTGTACTATCGATACACCGATAAGCGGCTCTCCTGTTTTGTCGAGGATTCGTCCCTTTACTCTGTAAGCAGGTTTTTGTTGATATTCGGAAAGGTGCTCTTCTGACAGACCGTTTTTAACAACAATGATCTGTTTCCCCTTGATATGATAGTTCATATTGCGGGGGATCAACACACTGTTCAGTATCTCTTCTAAATTTTTATTTTCAGCTTTGACAGATATCCTTTCTTCATTCAGAATATCTTTTTTGTAAAAGAAAACATACTCTGTAGAATTTTCTATTTCCGTAAATAACTTATCCAGAGTTACATTCTTTACATTCAAAGATAAATTGACGGTCTGTGAATGTGCAC
The DNA here is from genome assembly GCF_042654545.1 of Dysgonomonas termitidis. Classification (GTDB taxonomy): domain Bacteria; phylum Bacteroidota; class Bacteroidia; order Bacteroidales; family Dysgonomonadaceae; genus Dysgonomonas; species Dysgonomonas termitidis. The sequence goes on along the minus strand of NZ_JBHSGN010000011.1, from coordinate 78,233 downwards.
TTGCTGAATATACAGTATTGATACTGAAGAATAACAATACAATGTATAAATTCATCATTTTCAGGAAAAGATTGTTTTGCCTACAATCTTTAAAAAGGTTAGGTGTTTTTTTCATAAGATTAAAGATTTTTGAATGAACTAACAATTCATTATTTGCAAATGAATAAAATGAACAATGATTTTACATCTGAACTTTGTGGCATGGCATTTTTCCGGCGTTTTTCATAGTTTCGGTTTTTTAGGGATAAAACTTAATTACTTATTAAATAAATTATATTGGTGTTTGCGCACACACATATTTGTAAAAAATCCAGCTTATTCTATATATATAATATTGTTTTCCTTTCTTATTACAAACGGACTGGACAGGGATATGCTTTTCAATACGTCTTCAACTGAATCTTTAAGATCTAACTTACCTTTGTACAGATCAGATATATACTCATCATCAGCATGTATTTCCACATTATAATAACGGCTGAGTTTTTGTATTATAGAGCTTAACGGTTCTGTATCAAATACCATTACGCCTTCTTTCCAGCATATATATTTGTATACATCAACAGTTTTTATACATTCTTTTCCATCTTTCAGGAAGAATCCCTGATCGGGCATTAACGCACCTTTTTTACCCGAACATGTAACCTCGACTTTCCCGGCTACCAGAACCACAGAATTTGAGGCATCTTTGTTGTAAGCCGAAATGTTGAATTGTGTGCCCAGAACCTTCACTTCAAACTTACTTGTATGTATGATAAAAGGATGCCGTTCATCTTTAGCTACATCAAGATACATTTCACCATCAATATATATGTCACGTGTTTCTCCTGCAAATTTTTTAGGATACATCAGTTTTGATCCCGAATTTATCCAGGCAAATGTGCCATCACAGAACTTTATAGTGGCCCGCCTTCCATTTGGAACAATTAATTGTAGAAATTGATCTTTAATATCGGCTGATTTTATTTCATCGTTCCCGACAATAAGGCTGCCTTCATTGGTTTGCTTTATAGTATCGTTTTCATTTACATAAGTGTGTGAATCTCCTGAAATTATTCTTACTTCGTCAGAGTTTATACTGATAGAGTCCAGCATTGATAATAGCTCATGCTCTTTGGTGATGGATGGCTTCGTGTGTAAAAAAAAGAAATAGGATACAATGAATATCAAAGAAATGGCTGCAGCAGAACTTATCCATAAAAAAGGTCTTCTCTTTTTTTTCTTTTCAATAGCGGAAACAAATTTTCCCCAATCTTCATCGATAGTCTCCTGAGTGGCTAAATCTGGTTTTATTTCGATATTGCGAAGCAGTAGCAGAACCTGCTTTATTATGATTTCTTTATCAGGGTTCGCCATTATATAACGCTCCAGCGCTTCTTTGTCGCAACCCTGCGCCAGTTGCAAAAAGTCATCATCCAGCAAAAAATCTTCTATTGTATCATAATTTTTCATGCAAAAAATTTAGCTGTTTTCATATAATACAACCGAAGATTGATTTTGTAATCAGTCCCTATATACTTTTTTTATTTTTTTTGATCAATGTATATGGATAAACAGGATAATAAGAATTAATAAATCCTTATTATTGTCATTCTCCCGGGCCTTTGTTATTGCCCGGTGCAGTAAGTTTCGTGCAGCCTGCCCCGACAGGGACATGATTTGAGATATCTCTTCATAGTCCATTTGGTGTATAAAGCGTAGGTAAATTATTTCTTTTTGACGGGGAGTTAGTACCGATAATATATTCTTTATCCGAAGTTTGAGATGTTCCTGCTTTTCCGTGTCTTCTATATCATCTGTTATAATCGAATATCTTAATTCAAAATTGATCTGTTCGAAATCTGTATGCCGATTTTCTGTTTTTTTTATATTCAGAAATGCATTTCGCACAGATCGCAGGAGAAATGGTTTAATGGTGTACAGATCATTAATCAAATCAGAGTTAGTATATAACCGGATAAAAATATCCTGAATAATATCTCTCACTTGCTGGCTGTCCATTCCAAGACCCATCCCGTAAGAATAAAGTATATTGTAACCCTGGTTGTAAAAATCAGCAAATGCCTCTTTGTCTCCATTAACAAATGAAAGCCAATAGTCTGATAAGGTGTCTTTTTTATTTACAGATGGAGGAGACATTGTTACTACTTATGATTGAATACAATACAAATATAATAAACGGTTTTTCTGAACAATCCTTTTTTGTAATAACTCTTATCCTTTTTGAGGTGCCGCCGGATACACATGACTTCTGGCGACATCTTTTCCCGGAACTATAACTGCCGGATCTGTTCTCTGTCCGATTTTACCGTATTGTTAATAAAACTTTTATGATGTTCTCACACTATGAAAATTATGATACAACATTGCAAATGTAATTTATTTTGCTCAAATCATTTTATTAATTTTCCTATTTAATTCGAGTTGCGATAAGATGGAAATAAAGAATACAACATTTTTATAAGAATTTACAACATTTTTATCAATATAAAAGAATGTTAGCTTTATGTTTGCAGTACGAAATGTAATGACTTTCAAAAATTGGATGTCATGTTATACTTAAATGAATTATTTAATACTAAAATATACCAGATGAAACCACTAGCATTAAAGGTGCTGACTGCAAGCCTTTTTATTTTTATGAGTCTTTCCATATCAGCCGGGGAAATCAAAATTAAAGTCAATAAGAAATATCTGAATTTCCCTGTATCGCACAGGCAGGACCGGGCAAGGATGACATTTAAAACAGATGGTAAGGACGATTTGTCGGTCGTTATCCGGTTAGCACCGGAAGGAGCCGATTATTGGGTGTTTAAAGATGTCGCCGACCTGAAAGGCAAGACTATTACAATAAGTTACGAAGGTAGTGATAAAGCCTTGAACAGAATATATCAGGATGACGTCATTGCAGGACAGGATAGTCTGTACAAAGAAAAAAATCGCCCGCAATTCCATTTCACAACCCGCCGCGGATGGATTAATGATCCTAACGGACTCATATATTATGACGGGGAATATCACCTTTTTTACCAGCATAATCCGTACGAAAGGGAATGGGAAAATATGCACTGGGGACATGCCGTAAGTAAAGACCTTATACATTGGCAAGAACTTCCCGATGCTTTATATCCGGATCATCTTGGAGGGATGTTTTCAGGATCGGCAGTTATAGATTACGATAATACAGCAGGTTATAATAAAGGGCAGAACCCGGCTATGATCGCCGCTTATACTGCTGCCAGTTCTGAAAAACAGGTGCAGTGTATTGCCTACAGTCTGGATAAAGGACGTACATTTACCAAATATACAGGTAATCCGGTTATTGATTCCAAACATATATGGAACAGCCAGGATACCCGCGATCCGAAAGTATTCTGGTACACACCCGGCAACCATTGGGTAATGGTGCTCAACGAACGTGACGGACATTCAATATATACTTCTGCAAACCTTAAGGATTGGAAATATGAAAGCCATGTTACCGGATTCTGGGAATGCCCCGAACTCTTCGAGCTGGCTATAGATGATAATCCGGACAATACCAAATGGGTTATGTACGGAGCATCGGGGACATATATGCTGGGCTCGTTTGACGGAAAAGTGTTTACTCCCGAAAAAGGGAAATATTTATATTGCAGCGGATCAATATATGCAGCTCAGACTATTACCAGTATGACGGACGGACGGCGCGTACAGATCGGTTGGGGACGCATAAGCCATCCGGGTATGCCATTTAATGGAATGATGCTTTTGCCTACAGAACTGAAATTAAAGAATACAAAAGACGGTGTGAGATTATTCAATATTCCAGTAAGGGAAGCGGAACAACTTTTCGTTCCGGCCCGTAAATGGAATAATCTGACATCAGATAAAGCAAATGAGTTACTGAAAGAATTTTATTCGGCGGATTGCCTAAGGGTAAAGGCCAGAATAAAACTGTCTCATGCGACCAGCGCGGGTTTCAATCTCTTCGGGCAAAGGATTCTCGATTATGACCTGAACTCTACCAGGATCAACGGAATATTCTATTCTCCCGAAGATATGACAAGTATGGAGTTATCGGCCGACATATATATAGATAAAACATCTATTGAAGTATTTATCGATGGAGGCGCATATTCTTACTCAATGGAAAGAAGCCCTGATGTAAACAATAAGGAAGGTTTTCATTTCTGGGGTAATAATATTGAAATAAAAGATCTGGAGGTATCCAATATAAAATCTGTCTGGATGTAATAGAACTGATTAAAAGGAACAATCTGCTGGTTGGTAAATAAAAAACGGGGTTATAAGCTTAATCGTTAACAGACTTCAATATCATAAATTAAAAGAGACTGTAGATTGATGATTTTCAGTCTCTTTTTTTGTCCTGCCATAGGAGTCCGGAAATAATAATTTTCTTTGTTATATTGGGATATCTGTCTTACAATTTAGCTGGTGCCTGTTAGTATATACTTACTTTATTTATATACAGAATATATATCTGTAAAATAAAGAAGAAGTATTTATCAAGTTAAAGATAAATGTAAAATTTTGGTATTAAAGAAAAAAAGCTAAATTTGAAACGATGAGCCAGGTGCCTGTTTAATTATTATCCGGTTCAACTTTTCAGGGCTGTTTTTTCCAATCTGAATGAAAAGAAAGATTAAGTGAAAAGAAACTGAAAAGAAACAAAAAAGAAACGAAAAAAGATGGATAATGGGATATTTTTGTAAGATCAAAATAGAGGCCCTAAATAGATAAACCTAAAAGTGCAGTATCAGTCTCTTTTGTAAAAAGACTATAATCAGGGCAAGCTAAGCATAAAAGACATTTTTGCATCATGGATAAGGAGCAAGATCTGATAAAAGACTTAATAGCAGGAAAAGAGCATGCCTATAAGTATATATATGATTATCACTATCAGGCTTTATGTACATATGCTTATCAGTATGTGAAGGACGTTTATATAGCAGAAATGATTGTAGGAGATGTCATTTTTTCTATTTGGTCTAAACACGATAATTTGATTATCAACAGTTCTTTGCGCGGGTATCTGATGAGTGCGGTTAAGAACACGTCGATAAATTATCTGATCAGAGAGAAAAAAATGGAAGGCATAAAAACGGAACTCCGGTCATCAATGGAAAAAAATACGGATGTACTGGCTTACCCGGACAACTCTCCATTGATAAAACTGATAGAAACAGAGCTTGATCTGAAAATTAAGGATAGTCTTGCCAGTATGCCGGACTTAACCCGAAGGGTATTTGAACTGAGCAGATTTTCTGATATGAAGTATCAGGAAATAGCTGAGACCCTTGATGTTTCGGTCGATACTGTAAAATATCATATGAAGGTAGCATTGTCCCGTTTGAGAAACGATCTGAAAGACTATATAAATGTATTAATACCCTTCTTATTAATTTTATTGAAAAAAAATCTATTCTGATTTACCCTCTTTTCATTTTGGCTTGTCTTTAATTATATAAGCAACATTATAAATGGAAGAATACCACAATATAGACGAGCATAAACTTACTCTTATTATAGATTTTCTTGAAGGATCACTTTCGGAAGAAGATAATGATGAACTGCAGCTTTGGTTGTCAGAGTCTGAATTACATGTGTCCTACTTTGAGGAAATAAAAAAAATATATTATTCTTTTGAATATATTAAAGAGAGTCAAAAATATGATAAAGACAAGGCTTTCGATCTTTTTAAAGAGCGTATAGAATCATCTTCAAATAACATCAGTGAAGAAGGTACACAGGTAAATGAAATCACAGAGAAATCATATAGCCGGAAAACACTTTTACAAATGGCCGGTATTGCAGCAACTATTGCTTTACTTATAGGCTTCTCCTTTTCTCTTTTTCAGATAAAGGCAACGAAACCTTTACAAAAAGAGGTGACCATCGAATCCCCTCCCGGGCACAAGACAAAACTCTTTTTGCCTGATGGAACATTAGTATGGTTGAATTCGGGCACAAGAATAACCTATAATACCGGTTATGGAGTGGATAACCGGAATATAAAGATGGATGGAGAAGCTTTCTTCGATGTGACGAGGAATGAAGGATTAAGTTTTAAGGTTGCGGTTAATGATATACAAGTGAGTGTGTTAGGTACTTCGTTCGATGTTGAGGCTTACCAACGGGACAAAGAAATATCAGTCTCTGTTATGACCGGACAAGTCTCTGTGGGAAAGATGAATGACAAGATATTTGGAGTATTGAAGCCTAATGAAAAAATAGTTATAAACAAAGATAAAAATAGTTTTAAACTGACAACCTGCGACCCGGAAATAGATGGTATATGGCGGCATGGACAACTCAAAATTATAAATGACCCTATGCCGGTAGTCATATCCAAAATGGAGCGTTGGTATGGTGTCAATATTACTATAGAGGGTAAAATATCGCGTGAATACTATTGGATGACTATAAAAACAGAATCGCTGACGGAAATACTCGAGTTAATAAATAAAATAACCCCAATAACTTACAAAATAAAGGGAGAGGAGGTGACCATCAGATATAGATAGAGTGAAAAACGGGCTAAGAAACCCCAAATTCCTTAACCCGAATCAAGCAACAATTTGATCATAATACCAAGCACAAGTTGCTAAGAATAAATTCTTAGTAGGAGGTTATTATACCCATTGTCTGTTGCAAAGATAATAGTTTATTCAAAAATTTAACAACTTAAACTATGATAAAAACGACCAGATTTATCGCAATTTTGTCTTTTTTCGTGTTTTCTCTTTGTTCTTTACCTTCAATAGCAAATACAAATCAAACCTTATCTAAAATCAGTATTGCCGGAGAGATGTCACTTAAAGAGCTGACGGCTCAAATAGAGAAGAAAACGAATTACACATTTGTTTTTAATTCGTCGATTAATATGAATCAGCAAGTGGCTGCAAATTTCAGAAATGAGACGGTACCGGCCATCCTGCAAAAAGTATTTGAAGGAAAAGGTATTTCCTTCGAAATTTTGAACAGGCAAATAATACTGAAACCACAGACACAACAAATTCCTGCCGGTAATAAAAAATCGATGAAAGGGACTGTGACCGATAGTGAGGGAGAACCGTTGATCGGCGCTACAGTGAAGATAGTAGGAACCACTACCGCCACCCTGACGGATATAGATGGGAAATTTTCTATCGAAGCATCTCCAGGAGAGGTTTTGGAAGTTTCTTATGTGAGTTACCAGACAGAGTCGATAAAAATCAGGAACGAGGCGGAATTTAATATCGTATTACAACCATTAGACAAGCTTCTGGATGAAATAGTAGTAGTCGGATATGGCACGCAAAAGAAGATCAACCTGACTGGTTCTGTCGGTGTTATCACCCCAGATGAACTGAATAAGCGTCCGATAACCAATGTATCTACAGGTTTGCAGGGCTTAGTCCCGGGAATGACCGTTACAGCAAGTGCAAACGGAGGTTTACCGGGACAGTCCAATGCATCGATACAGATCAGGGGTATTGGTTCAGTATCCAACAATAGTCCATTGATATTAATTGATGGAGCCGAAGGCGATATGAATATTATAAACCCGAACGATATAGAAAGTATTTCTGTATTGAAGGATGCTGCCTCGGCGGCAATATATGGAAACCGTGCTGCAAACGGGGTAATATTGATTATTACTAAAAGCGTAAAAGGCAGCGAACGTGCCCCCCATATCAATATCAATTCTTATATAGGAATACAAGAGCCTACCAAAATGCCGAAAATGGCAGACAGCCCTACCTTTATGGCCTGGGAGAATGAGGCTCAGGCAAATATCGGAGGTAATCAGAATTATACAGCCGCGGATATACAGAAAGTCCTTGATGGCTCAGACCCCAATTATTACGCTAACACCGATTGGATAGATGCCGTATTCAGGTCTTCGGCGCCGCAATATAACTTTAATGCAAGTGTAGACGGCAAAGCGAAAAACATGGGGTATCTGATATCTTACGGTTATCTCGATCAAAAGGGCTTAACAGTAGGAAAATCTACCAGCTCACAAAGGCATAATGTACGTTTAAAACTGAACACAAAAGTCGCGGATATATTTAATATTACGGCCAATATGGGATATGTCGAAAGAAATTTTACCGCGCCTAATGCATCTTTTGATCTTACCGCGGGATCTTTATATAATGCGATGAGAACCCGTCCGTTAGTTCCGGTTCGTTTTACTGACGGGAAATGGGGATATGGAGGAGGACAAAGTAACCAGGTTGCATATCTTACCGATGGTGGCGGCCAGAACTTCAGATCGAATGAGTTTACAGGTAACTTTACAGTGGAAGCAACTATAATGAAAGGCTGGACGGCCTCGGCAAACTATATAACCCGCCAGTCCAACAGTTTCAGGAATCTTTTTAGTAAAACGATCAATTTCTACTATCCGGATTCTGACGAAATATGGTATACAACCAATACGCCAAACTCTATCGAAAACCGCGATTACAGTACTCTTAGCCAAAACTTGTTTATTCAGACAGACTATGACCTGAAAATCAAAGATCACAGTATCCATGCCATGTTAGGTTATCAGCAGGAATGGCAAAGAAGCGACCAGTTTAATGCGTCGAGAAAGAATCTGATAACGGAAAAAGATCCTGTCCTTGAATTCGGATCTGCCGATACTCAGGCAAACTCGTCTGCTGCCAGCCATTGGTCTATGCGGTCAGGCTTCGGGCGTTTAAACTATGACTATAAAAGTAAATATCTTCTGGAAGCGAATCTTCGCTACGATTTAACGTCCCGGTTTGATAAAAGTTATCGTGGAGAATGGTTCCCATCTTTCTCTGCCGGATGGCGTATTTCCGAAGAGAGTTTTATGGATAACTTCAGGAGCTTCCTGGATCAGTTAAAACTGCGCGGATCGTGGGGGATACTTGGTAATCAATATTCTATGGGTTCGGATCTCTACCCTTATCTTTCCCGTATAGGTTCTGTGTCTGTGCCGGCATTAGGAGCAGTTCCAAATGACGGATATGCTGAGACATATATAGGTAATCCTATGTTGTTGTGGGAAATGCTACATACTACCAATATTGGGTTGGATATCAATGTGCTGAATAATAAACTGTCTTTCACAGGAGATTATTACGTAAGAAAAACCAAAAGAATATTATTCAACAGGGAACAACCCGCCGCAGGTGGATTTCTTAAAGATCCGGATGAAAACGGAAACGAAATGGAAAATAAAGGATGGGAAATGCAGATAGACTGGAGAGACAGAGTAGGCAAAGATCTTAACTATGGAGTAAGATTTACTTTGGCCGACGTGAAAAATAAAATTACAAAATGGGATTCAGACAAAATTGGAACATATACTATATCCAAAGAAGGAGAAGCATATGATGCATTTTACGGTTTAGTCGCCGATGGTATAGCCATGCCTACCGACTTTGAATATTATGACGCGGCAAGGGGTAAGTATATGAATCCGAAGTTTCCGATTATGTCCGGCGATGCAGGAATGGTACAGCCCGGAGATATAAAATATAAGGATTTTGATGGGGATGGCGCTATCGACTTGGATAAAGACAGGAGAGTAGTCGGGAGCTCTATTCCTCGTTATACATTTAGCCTGAAAGGCGATATAGAATATAAAGGTATTGATTTCAGTTTCTTGCTTCAGGGAGTGGGTAAAGTAGACGGATACATTTACGGGCCTGCCCGCCATGCCTTTACCGACCAGTCGACATATCCTCAGACTTTCCATCAGGATCGTTATCAGGCGTCTAATCCGAATCCGAATGCAAAATACCCTCGTTTTACATATAATCAAAGTTATAACCAGCGTTTTTCTACATTCTGGATTGAGGATGCATCGTATCTGAGAATGAAAAATATACAGATCGGTTATACATTACCTGCGAAGTGGACAAAGCATGTGAGAATAGACAAGTGCCGTTTCTATGTGTCGGCAGATAATCTGTTCACTATTTCCGATTATTTCTCTTCCAGCGATCCGGAAACTCCTATTCAGGGTGGAGGTAATTATCCTCAGATAAAAACTTTCGTATTTGGTGTAAATATAAGTCTTCATTAAAAACACATTTGATTATGAAAAAGAATATTACATACATCTTTATATTCGTATTTTCAGCTATACTCTTTTCCTGTAATGATGACTTTCTGGAAAAGACTCCGTTAGACGAACTAACCGATGCTAACTTTTGGGAATCGGAGTTGCAGGTCAAAAATGCGGCAAATGGCTGTTACTGGGCTTTGATAGGGAAAGATATGATGATTAATATCTCGGAAGGATTGAGCGATAATGCTTTATGGTATACTCTCAGTGGTTGGAGACAGGTAGGAAGCGGATTGTACGGATCAGACTTCTCTACATTGGATAGCCGCTATAAAGATGCATACAAACAATTGAGGCGTTGTAATTATTTTCTGGCTAATTATAAACGGGCCGAAGGTGTTGTCGACACTAAAAAACTGGACCAATATGCCGGAGAGGTACGATTCCTCAGAGCGTTTATTTACTATTATCTTACATGTTTCTGGGGTGATGTGCCATTTATTACAGAGCCGTTACCTCCGGGTGATGACAGGTTGTTTGATGCCCGTACTTCCCGCAGCGAAATTGTAGATTTTATGTTGGAAGAACTGGATGCAGCCGCGAAATCTTTACCCCGTTATATAGAACCGGCAACCACCAGCTTTGGCCGAATCTCAGGCGCTGCTGCAAAAGCGATGGAATCACGCGTCGCATTGCAGAATGAAAGGTGGACTGTGGCAAAAGAAGCTTGCGAAGCCCTTATGCCGGCCGGAGAATATGCTTATCACGAACTATATACAACAGGACGTCCAAACCAGGACTATTTTGATTTATTCACCTTCGAAGGAAGGGCATCCCGTAAGGCTAATAATAAAGAAGCTATTCTGTCTTATGTTTATAATTTCGATCTGCCATCTCCGACAAGGCATAATTTGAGCCGCGAATTACAGGTTCCCGACCAGATCATAAGATTTAATGCTACCAAATCTATGGTAGATAGTTACCTGTGTACTGATGGTTTGCCTATCGAAAAATCAAAACTATATAAAGGGGACGGAACATATACTCCGGCTTATAGCGCATATGATAGTGTATTCGTTAACAGAGACCCCCGGTTAAAACAGTCTTTCGTCTATCCGGGATACGACAAGTGGTACGGCAAAGTGGATGGCAGAGGCACGACAAATGCTGCCGAAGACGCATCCAAAACAAATGTTTTCCGTTCTCCTAAGTTCAATAATGACGGAAAGGGAGCTGTGACTTATACAGGTTATTATATCCGTAAATATTGTGAGCCATCTAAAGTTCCTCTTTACAATCAGGATGATAATGATATAATCTTTATCCGTTACGGGGAGGTGCTTCTTAACTATGCTGAAGCCATGTTCAACTTGAATTCTTTGGATCAGGATGTTATTGATAAAACGATCAATAAATTGAGAGACAGGGTAGGGATGAAGAAAATGATCCTTACAGAATTGCAGAGCAACGGATTGGATCTGAAAACGGAACTTCAGCGTGAACGCCGTGTAGAATTATTTATGGAAGGGCATCGCTGGTACGACCTTATGAGATGGAAACAAGGCTATGAATTAGGAGTAGATAAATCTGAAACACCCGAACGTCAGGAAAAAGGAATTATGAAAGGTATCCGTAAAGACTATGCTTACGATCCGGCGGTATTTACAGCAACTACCAAATTTGACGATAAAGGGTTCCTGATATTTGATGACTCCCGTGTTTTCTCAAGTCCTAAAAATTATCTGTTCTCACTTCCATACCGGCAGATGGAATTAAATCCTAATCTGAAACCAAACAATCCGGGATGGGAATGACAATTATCAAAATAAATGATTATGATGAACAAGATTAGATATTTAATTATTTGTGTTTTATTAGGATTGCTGGCTAATGGGACGCTGATGGCGCAGACATCATTCAGGCTGATGAATTTCAATACCCGCATGTCGGGACAGATGGTTAATTATTCAGCCAAACCGTTTGCTACTTTGATAAAAAAGCATAATCCAGACTTTATCATCTTGCAGGAAGTGGATTACTTTACTGCCAGAAATGGAGGAAAAGATTTTACGACGGAGTTGGCAGCGGAGTTGGGGATGTTCTCTGCTTTTGGCCCGGCCATAGTTTATCAACAGGGAGAATATGGGGTTGCTATCCTGTCAAAATATCCGATACAGAAAATCTCCAATAACCCGTTGACTAGCAGTTCTGCCGATATGAAAGAAAAGCGGACTGTTCTCTATATCGATGTAATATTACCCGGAAGCAACGAAAAAGTGCGGGTGGCGGCTACTCATCTCGACCATTCAACGGATAATGTGCGTTTAGATATGGCGCGCCAGTTGGATTCATATGTCGGAAATTCATTTCCTACTATATTGGCGGGGGATTTTAATGCCAAACCCGGAGAAAATGCTGTTGTGCAGGGAATGGCCAATTGGCAACGGATTTGTAATAATTTCCCGACTTTCCCGGCAATTCCTACAAGTAAGATCGATTATATTTTTGCTAAACCTACAGGAAAATGGACTGTAAAATCCTATGAGATACTAAAAGAAACCGGGATTTCAGACCATTGTGCCTTAGTCACGGATGTTGAATATAATAAATAACCGGATATGAAAGATTTAATAAAACTGATAGGAATACTGTTATTCACGCTATTGCTGGCCTGTTCGTCCGATAGTGGTGATGACGGAGGCAATGGTGGTGGCGGTGGAAAGGATGATGTATGGGATAAAAGCAGGACTGCCAAGGTTCTGGTAATATCCGATTTATCGGCCGGAAACCTCTTCCCGAATACGAATTACAGTTCCGTAGTGAATACAATAAAGGCAACAGAGCAAAATGTAATCTTGCTCAACAATACCAATGTTTCTTTTTCGGCAACGGAGATGCTGAATCCGGCTGCGAAAGTTGCGCATCAGTCCCTTTATATGCCTTATTTTGTTCCTCATGGAAAAACCGGCAATGAATATCTGGGAAATACGATACTTCTCGGTCAGGCATTAAATGAGATGCAACAAACGGTTTTGTCTGCAGATTGTTGGATGTTTCAGGCAGAGATTCCATTTACTTCTTCGTTGAAAATGAGATTCTCGTCCGGATCTTTCAGCTCAGAGGATCAAATCGCAGCTGCTGTCAGTTCCATAAAAAATAATCTTTTTGTTTCAACATTAGTTGCCGGTACTGTTAAGAGAAATATTGTGTCCAAGCTGGTGACGTCTCTGAGCACTGCTTTAACGAAAGATTCTTATATGCTGAATATCGTTGATAATGTAAATAAATCGAGCGAATATTGTATATATATTCTTGGTTCGTCAAAATGGAAATTGAGGGACACGAACGAATCTGCCATATCAGGAGATATTAAAAGCTTTCTTATCCAGATTGAATTACTCAAATAAAAATACAGATGAAGAAGATATTTAACTTTCGTGTATATATACTGATAATCCTTTCTTTTTCAGCAATAAACTTACTGGCACAGGATAAAGTACAACTTAAAGTTTTGTGCTATAACCTTCGTTTTGGAGAATTGGCTTCATTGGAAGAATTTGCCGATTTTATAAAGAAAGAAAATCCTGATATCGTTGCCTTACAGGAGGTGGATGTAAATACTTCGAGAACAAGGGCCCCGCATCAGAATGGCAAGAATTTTATTTCAGAACTGGCTTTTCGTACAGGAATGCTATCCCTTTATGGCAGAACAATAGATTATGCCGGAGGATATTATGGGATTGGCATACTTAGTAAATATCCTATCAGTCAGTCGCAGCGTATATTTTTGCCAATGCCGGAAGGAGCAAAAGAGCGGCGGGCGCTTTTAACGGGAGAAGTAGAATTATCTGAAGGAAAATCAATCACTTTTGCCTGTACGCATCTCGATTACACAACCTCAGAAGTGAGAAGGGCGCAAGTAGATTTCATTAATCGACAATTGATGACGATTGAAACACCGATCATACTATGCGGTGATTTTAATGCCAGACCCGATTCGGATGAAATTGCCAATGGTATGAAAAACTGGATGCAGGTGAGCACTATGGATTTTACGATTCCGGCTAAAAGCCCAAAATCTAAAATAGATTACATATTCTGTTATCCGGCATCGGATGTATGGAAAATTGTGAAATCATACACACCGGTTGTCCAATTATCAGATCATTTACCGATTATCACGACGTTAACTTTAGAGACTAATTAATGACTAAAAATGAATGAATATGAAAAAGAATCTATTATATATCAGATATAGATTATTGTGTGTTTCGTTTATGGTAGCTGCTCTTTTTATGGCTTGTGGCGATGACGACAAAGCGACCAATTATCTGGACGATAATGCTTATCCGCCTCCGACAGTAAGCCTGACTTCTGAAACATCATATAGCGAAGTGGATATAAATACCAACAAAATAGTGGAAGGTACCGTTACTGCTCCTAATGGGTTACGGAATATTTATGGGACTCTTTTGCGTAAAACGGCAGACGGGTATGAAGAAATCGACGCGAACAAAAGAGTGCATGTGAAGTTAGCGGAATTTCCAAATACTTATAGCTTTTCTATTGAAGTTCCAGTAAATGCTGAAGACGCAGGTGGTATTGCGATTGTAGCCAATGATATTTATGTAAAACAAGTGGTTCAGAATATTTCGATTGAAAAGATAACAGGAATACCTCCGAAAATCACAACAAATCCGGCCGGGATAGAGTCTGTAGAATTAAATGGAAGTGTTTCTTTGGAGGGGGTGGTATCTTCCATTGAGGGGCTTAAATCCTTGAGCTATGGTTTGGTTCAGAAATCACCATATCTTGAACTTCAGGATGTAAAGAATATTGCTGTATCGAACGATAAAGAAAAATTATTCCAGTTCTCTCTTGTTGTAGATGATGAAAGAGCAGATGCGATTATGATTAAAGCTGTCGATATCAGAAATGTAGAGAAAGTACACTTCGTGGATATTAAAGGGATAACAGGAATACCTCCGGGCAGAGCTTATATATTTGATAATGTAGAGATGGCTCCGGAATGGGAAAATCCGGGTGATCCGAACCAGCCGTATATATTCTCTATTGATGGAGTAAACGTAAACGGAACTGTTAAGAATGTACTGTCCTTAAATGAGGCAATCTCGGCAAGTAGTGGTAATGTTGACTTTATGTTTGCAAATATCTGGCGTAACCAGACTAATTTTGCTTATACTGCACAACGTGGATTTGCATTTGTTGGTGCAAGCCGCCTTAATGGAGGACCTGTAGGCAGGCAACAAGATGCTCAATGGTTAACTACCATGACACTAAATCTTTCTAACTTTAAGATAATCACCGATGTCCTTGCTACAAGTATGGACTTAGATAATTTTTTTGAAGACGCCACCGGTAATTGGCAAACTTTCGAGGCGTTGGATGGACTTAAAAGCTATTTAGCTGCATCTACTGCTACGACAAACAACCTTGTTATGTGGCGTCAGGGAGCATCTACAGATCAGGTGGATGCCTGTAGCCACAATATTAAACAAGGTACATATGTTGCTTTTAACCGTCGCAATATAGATGGTGAATTTAAATGGGGTATAATAAAAGTACTGGAAGCTCCGGACGATTCTGATGCTTTGAAGGATGGCTGTAAAATAGATCGTCCAGCTTCAGGCAATGGTATGAGTGCACACTACTCTGCTCCGGGACTGGCCGGATTCGATTATTCCGGAGTGACAAAACTCTATGGAAGAAAGTGTAAACTGAAAATTATCGTTCAACGGTAACGGAAATAATCTTATCTTTGAGGAAGTACAGATATATAATCTGTACTTCCCTCTTTTCTCGGCAATCATTACTGTTTGTAGATTTGTATTGTATAAAGCTTAAAAAGAATTATATAGACTGCAAATTATTTGTACAAGCGGAGTTGAGAAGATTTATATTATAAATATTGAAGTTCTGGACCTTGAAACGCTAAACCATGAAATATAAATAGCAGATATTATGAAAACTAACCGACGAAATTTTATTAAGACTTTAGGGGCATTCACTGCTCTTACAATTATTCCCCGGCAAGTACTGGGAAATGGCTATATAGCTCCCAGCGATCAGCTTACTAAGGGCATAATTGGAACAGGAAATATGGGACGTGGACATCTTAAATATGCTGGTACACGTTTAGTCGCAGTTTGCGATGTAGATAAGAAACACCTGGAATTAGGTAAAAACCTTGTCACAGACAAAATAGCGGCATACCATGATTTCAGGGATCTCATTATGGACAAAAATGTCGATATTGTCCATATAGCAACCCCTCCGCACTGGCATGGTATCATGTCTGTAGAAGCGGCCAAAGCCGGAAAAGACATTTGGTGCGAAAAACCTATGACCCGTACTATAGGAGAAGGCAAGAGGGTGATGGAAGCTGTAAAACAATACGGAAGCATGTTCCGGTTGAATACATGGTTTCGTTTCAAAGATAATTTTTATGGATTGGGAACTCCCGTTCAGCCGTTAAAGAAGCTGGTACAGAGTGGGATGTTAGGTTGGCCGCTGAAAGTAACGATTAGTAAACATACCGGATTCGACTGGAAATTCTTTTGGGTAGGAAAAGAGTATCTTGAACCGCAACCTGTTCCTGAAGAACTGGATTATGACATGTGGCTCGGACCCGCGCCGTACAAACCATATAACTCCCACCGTGTACATAGCACATTCCGTGGTTATTGGGATTATGATGGCGGAGGATTGGGCGATATGGGACAGCATTACATAGATCCCGTTCAGTATCTTTTGGGTAAAGACCATACAAGTCCTGTAAAAGTGGAGGTAGATGCGCCTCAACAGCATCCCGATGCCATCGGTGTCTGGCGTTCTATAACTTATACGTATGACGATGGTTGCCAGATCGTATTGTGGGGAGGTGATTATGGCAATCCTGATACTCCGTATATATCAGGCCCTAAGGGAAATGTGTACAAAAACTTCGTATGCGATATTCCCGGTTGGGAAAAGAAACTGGCCGACTATCCCGAACCGGAACCCCAGGTCACGGACTTTATAGAAAGTGTGAAAACCCGGAAAACATTTGTCCTCAACGAGCAAAACGGATTCAGGTCTGCAACTATTGTGAATATGGGACTTGTAGCATTAAGGCTAAACCGCACATTGCATTTCGATCCGGTAAGACTTGAGTTTATCAATGATGAGGCGGCAAACCGTCTTGTGGATCAACTAATGCGCTCTCCGTGGAATATATAATGGTTTAATCTTAAAGTGATTTTTATGAAAAAGATATATTTATTATGTTTAGCTTATATATATTGTCTTATGGCTTTAGGCCAGACTCCGGCAGGGAGAACGGTTGAGACTATCGTTGCTGATGTTCTGGCGCAGATGCCGGCTCAGAATGCAGAACAATACAATACGCTGTTAAATGACCTTGTTTCGACCAAGGAAGAAGGTGTTTTTCAGTTGATAAAAATGATAAATCCTCCCGGTAAAGGAAGCAATGCTCAGGTGGAATATGTCCTGAACGGGCTTTCCTGCTATGTTTCTGCTGAGGGACAGGACGCAAATCGTATAACTGTTTCTAATGCTTATATAAAAGCATTGGATATGACTGATAGTAAAGATATCAAAGCCTTTATTATCCGTCAGCTCCAGATCGTAGGAAAAGACGAAACTGTGGAAAAACTGTCGTCGCTTATCAGCGATGAATCTTTAAGTGGCCCGGCTTGTCGTGCATTGGTTTCGATCAAATCCGATGATGCCGCCAAGGCACTGTTGGATGCTCTTGCTACGGCGACTAATCAAAAGGCGAAAAAAGATATTATCGAAGCTATCGCTGAAATGCAGGTAGCAGACGCGGAAGGAAAATTACTTGCTATATTGGGCAATGATAAGGACGACGATACCCGGAAAGCCGCACTGTATGCTTTAAGCCGTTGCGGATCAAAAGCTTCTTTAAAAGATTTGTCCTTAGCCGCGGAGAAGGCGGGTTATGCGGTGGATAAATCAGGAGCGACAGAGGCTTACATAGCGCTGCTGAAAAGATTGCTTGATAAGGGTGACGCAAAAGATGTGGCGAAGTCGGCAAATGATTTGATGAAAAAAGCCGAAAAAGCAGGTCAGGGACATATGCGTGAAGCTGCTTTGCAAATACTGATGAGTGCAAATACCGGCGATGTGTTAAAGCTATTGCAGGCTGCACTGAAAGAGGATAACAGGAATTATCGGTTTGCTGCTCTGAATTTTGCATCGGAATTTGCTTCCGGAAATATGTATAGGGAACTGTTAAAAACAATGCGAAAAGCACAGCCGGCAGTAAAAACGGATATTACCAACTGGTTTTTACAGGAGTGCGCAGATGAAAAGAAGAAAGCATTAGTAGGTTCCTTCGCTACAGATATATTCATTGAGCAGTTAGAAAACAATGATATGGTCCTGAAAAAAGCGACCATAGATGTTTTGGTCAGAATCGGAGGGCATAAGTTTATACTGGCTCTGGCGGATTTGCTGGCATCTGATAATAAGGAAGTTGTGTTGATGGCTAAAAATGGCCTGTTATCTATGAATGGAAATATATCTGCTGCTATTGTTCCCGTAATGGATAAGGCGACCAATGACGGGAAAGTTGCCGCCTTGGAATTACTGGCAGTCCGAAAAGCGTCGAAATATGGTGATATAGTATTCGGCTTATTGACATCGGATTCACAAGATGTAAAGGCGGCTGCCTATGCAGCACTGAAAGATGTCAGTACCTCCGGTAATTTATCCGGTCTGTATGGGTTGTTGGAAAAATCCGATGCTTCTTTCGTATTTCCGGTGCAGCAAGCTATAATAAATTCATTATCGGAATATCCTGCAGATAAGCAGGTGACTTTGGTTATTAACCAGATGGATAAAACTTCTTCAGATAAAAAATACCTGTACTACCCTGTCTTAGCCGCAACCGGAGACAAACAGGCATTAAAAATAATATCCGAAGGCTTCAAAAATTCTACTGGCGAAGCTCAGGAAGTCGCTTTCCGGTCGTTGCTCGACTGGAAAGGTATGGAGGCAGCCAAAGACTTGTTGGCTATCTGTAAAGATACCGGCTTGTCCGCCTATTTTGACCGCTCCTTATCAGGATATATAGGGCTTGTCTCTAAGCCTCAGATCAAGGCGGAAGAACGGTTCGGCTATCTTGACAATGCCTTGTTGCTGGCCAGAACTACCGCGCAAAAGAAATCTATATTAACCCAGCTTGGTAAAACCAATGTATATCCCGCAATGCTGGCGGCAGGGAAATATCTCGATGACGCGTCTGTGCAACAGGAAGCTGCCCAGGCTGTAATGACGATAGCTCTGGTCAATAAAGATTTTGCAGGGAAAAATGTGGAAGATTTATTAAATAAGGTGATCCTGGTTCTTGATAATCCGGATGCTGAGTACCAGAAACAGGCTATTCGCGATCATCTGAGTAGTTTAGTTCCTCCTAAGCCCTTCCTGCTCCCGGACGAAGAAAAAAAGGAGGGGTATTATATTCTCTTTGACGGAACCAATATGGACCAGTGGACAGGAAACATAACTGACTATATTTTGGAGAATGGCTGTATATCACTGCATCCAAGCAGTGCCCACGGAGGAAATCTATATACGAAAGAAGAATTTTCCAACTTTATTTTCCGTTTCGAATTTCAGTTGACCTCCGGCGCAAACAATGGTTTGGGTATCCGTACCCCGATGGAAGGTGATGCCGCTTATGTTGGTATGGAACTGCAGATTCTGGATAATGAAGCTCCTGTGTACAGCAATCTTGCCCCGTATCAGTATCATGGTTCGGTCTATGGTATTATTCCGGCCAAGAGAGGATATCTGAAGCCTGTCGGAGAATGGAATTATCAGGAAGTTATTGCTAATGGCGATAACATAAAGATAACTCTTAACGGGACTGTTATCCTTGACGGAAATATAAAAGAAGCGACTAAAAACGGGATACCTGATAAGAAAAATCATCCGGGACTATTCAACAAAAAAGGACATATAGGTTTCCTTGGTCATGGTTCGCCTGTTAAGTTTAAAAACATAAGGATCAAGAACCTGAAATAAACTATATATGGAAGCAGCAACCATCCACTGGTATGGAGCCCTGATCGGTCTGGCGATAGCGATCATCCTGATTTTAAAAAAGCTGAATCCTGTTTATTCTTTATTTCTGGGCGCGATAACAGGCTCCCTGATCGGGGGAGCCGACTTCTTACAGACGACCACTATTATAATTAATGGGACGCAAAGTATTATCGGTATTGTAGTCAGGGTATTGGCAGCCGGGGTACTGGCCGGGGTCATGATGGACTCGGGTGCTGCGGAAACCATTGCGCAGACTATCGTAAGAAAGCTCGGGGGCAGTAAAGCCATTCTTGCTCTTGCCTTGGCCACGATGATAATCACGGCCGTAGGAGTATTCATTCCGGTAGCAGTGCTGATTGTTGCCCCGATCGGACTGTCGGTCGCTAAAACAATGGGTTTTTCCAAGATAGCCCTTCTTTTAGCTCTTTCGGGCGGAGGGAAGGCTGGTAATGTAATATCTCCTAATCCTAATTCTATTGCAGTTGCCAATGGCTTCGGGGTAGAGTTGAGTGATGTCATGCTCTATGGCTTTATCCCTGCGGTTTTCGGATTGCTTGTGACTGTTTTTGTGGCTACGATGATAAGAAATAAAGGATCGGAGATAAAGGACAGCGATATAAAAATGCCTGCCGATACCTCGGATTATCCCCCTTTTCGTAAAGCGATTGTTGCACCGGTGGTTGCGATATTATTGTTAATGGTCAATCCTGTCGGTTCTGTCTTTGGGATACCTGCATTGCAAAGCCTGAAGCTGGATGCGATGTATGTGCTTCCTGTAGCCGGGATAATAGGGATGATGGCAATGGGAAAGGCAAAGAAAATACTCGATTATACAGCAAGCGGTATGAACCGTATGACCGCAACTGTACTTATACTGATAGGCGCGGGAGCGATAGCCGGATTGATATCCGCATCGGATTTATCGGTAAGGATTGTGGCTCTTATCAATGAATCCGGAATTTCCGGGACGTTTCTTGCCCCTATCGCAGGAGTTTTGATGGCGGCAGCAACCGCTTCGACATCCACGGGGGTGATATTGGCTTCGGGTTCTTTCGGTAAAACCATTCTTGATATAGGGACGGCACCTATTGCAGCGGCGGTGATGGTGCACACAGGGGCAACGGTGATAGACCAGCTTCCTCAGGGGAATTATTTTCATGTAACGGCAGGTTCGATGTATATGTCGATAAAGGAGCGTATGGAAGTTGTTCCGTATGAAGCCATTATAGGTGGGGTTATGACAATTGTTTCTACAGTTCTGTATGGGTTTATATTTTGAGGAATGGATAATGTTTATTGTTATATAGAATAGTTCAATTTCATTAGTCATTTTCTCGCAATGGCATAATTCAAATAAATTTGATTCTGCCTTCATTGCTTAACGAAAATGTTCAATTATTCTATGCATTTTTTCTACGCGGAATTAAAA
The DNA here is from genome assembly GCF_042654545.1 of Dysgonomonas termitidis. Taxonomy (GTDB): domain Bacteria; phylum Bacteroidota; class Bacteroidia; order Bacteroidales; family Dysgonomonadaceae; genus Dysgonomonas; species Dysgonomonas termitidis. Next base: position 56,679 of record NZ_JBHSGN010000011.1, on the reverse strand, counting down.
TTCCTTGTGTTCCTTTTGGCCAAAGCCCCAAAAGGAACCAAAAGTGCTTTAGCGCCCCACTTCAAAGGCCGACCCGTTAGCAGAAGAGACGGCTAAACGAAAAAACTCGCTCCGGGGTTTGTATAATCCGAATCGTCGGATAAGCTCAAACACGTTTTCGTTTTTTAGCCTTTCTCTCCTGACGGGTGCCCGTCCGTGAAGCATACGGCGCCTGCTGACGCGTATTTATTCATCAAAGGGCTTCGCTTACTAAGGCGTCAGCGGATGCGCATTAGTGCCGCAGGCGGGCACCTGTCCGGTGCAGTCGGCGTAGAAAGGGACGGGGTGATAGCCCGTTTGTCTCTTTCAGCCGGCAAACCGTTGACAGGTCGCCGAGGAACGAAGCGCTAGCTTTTTGCTTACTTTTGGGCAATGCCAAAAGTGAGGACAAGCCCGGGAGGGCGCGGCAGGATTGAGCTAAAATTCCCTATATAAATTAAGAATAGAATTATGTCGAGAAGATTAGAATATTTAATTCTACAATACAATCGCATACTTTATATCATTTAGTTTAAACAAATATTTATCATATATGAAAAATACCGTTTTTGTTCTGGCTCCCGATTCATTTAAAGGCTCGATGACTGCGAAGCAGGTTTGTGATGCCATGGAACGCGGGATAAAGAAAGTTTTACCCGATGCGGAATGTATAAAAGTACCGATGGCCGATGGCGGAGAAGGTACAATGCAGTCGCTGGTAGATGTAACAAACGGGACTATCTATGAACTGGACGTTACAGGTCCTTTGGGTAAACAAGTAAAAGCCCGGTATGGAATTATGGGTAATGGCAAAACTGCTGCTATTGAGATGGCTTCTGCCAGTGGAATACACTTTGTGAATGAGGATACAAAAAATCCACTCAATACCACGACTTATGGTACAGGGCAATTAGTAAAGGCATGTCTCGACAGGGGTGTTCATAAAATTATTCTTGGAATAGGAGGGAGTGCTACCAATGATGGTGGTGCGGGTTTTGCCCGGGCGCTCGGAGCGAAATTTCTGGATAAAGAAGGACGGGAGCTTCCCCCGGGAGGGGCTGCATTAGCCGGATTGGACAGGATAGATATTTCTTCACTCGACCCGAGGTTGAAAGATGTGGATATTGAAGTTGCCTGTGATGTTACAAATCCGCTTTGCGGCAAGACCGGAGCGTCTTTTGTTTTTGGCCCGCAAAAAGGTGCAACTGCTGAAATGGTAACGATTCTGGATAATGCGCTTGATCGTTATGCAGGGATTATCTCCAGGGACTTGAAAAAAGAAGTGAAAGATGTACCCGGTGCCGGAGCCGCAGGTGGTTTGGGAGCCGGATTGTTAGCCTTTACCAATGCCCGTTTGGAAAAAGGGGTTGATATTATAATCAATTATACCAATCTGAAAGAAATCGTACGAAAAGCGGATATAGTATTCACGGGTGAAGGTGGTATCGATTTTCAGACACAATACGGGAAAACACCTTTTGGGGTGGCACGGACTGCAAAAGCGGCAGATAAAACAGTGATAGCTATTGCCGGGTATATAGGAGAGGGTATAGAACAGTTGTACAGTATGGGGTTTGATGCTATCTTGGGGATTATACCCGGAGCAATGACTATCGGGGAAGCGATGATGAAAGGAGCAGAAAATGTGGAGAGAACTGTGGAGAATATAGTGAGGTTATTAAATAGCCGTAGTAAGATATAGAAAATCCGGAAGCAATATAAAATATTTATATATATGGTTTTTATACTTTGAATTTTGTAATAAATAATGAATTTAATTATCTGTATGTAAATGATTTGATGTGATATGCGAAAGATAAAAAGCTACTATCGGAAAATGAGCGAAAACTGTAACCTTTGTTACCTTTTAACAAATAGTAAGTTTTAAGTAGTAAGTTGAAAGTTATATGAGATACGGGTTGTTACTGTTGACTGTAAAAGTTGTAACCTTTGTTACCTTTTTGGAGAAAGATACGAGAGACAGGTTGTTAACTACTCTCTGACGAGATGCTTCGTTTCCCTCAGCATGACAGACCACGATACTGTTTACTGATGACTGTTTACTGTTAACTGATATATCTGTTACCTTTGTTACCTTTTGATGATATATGCTTGAAAAATAAACGATTAATAAAAAGAGGAAATATAGAGTTGAAAAAGTTTGAAATGTGTCATTAATTGCGATCAATTACTTAATTCAGCATGTTTTCCAAATAATTATTTATAAATAAGAATACAATAAACCAATGAGAAATAATACTTTTTTGATTCTATTGATAAGCTTAGTTTTTTGTCAGGCGAATATCCTGGCACAAAAGCAATTTACTCTGAAATCACCTGATAGCAAGATTGAAGTTAATATATCTATAGGTAAAACCATAGAGTATTCTGTGTTTCATCAAGGAGATCTGATGCTTGACAGATCTGCTGCCTCCATGACTTTAGGCGACGGATTTAATTATGGCGTCAATGCTGAATTGGAAAAATCATCGACACGGACAATAAATCAAACTATCGACGCCCTTATTTATAAGAAGAACAAGATTGAAGATCGTTACAATGAGCTTTCCTTAAAATTCAGGGGAGACTACAGCGTGATATTCAGGGCATATAATGATGGTATCGCTTATCGTTTTGTGTCTACGTCGAAGAAACCTTTTGTGGTTGTAAATGAACAAGCCGATTTTAATTTCCCCGGCGATACCAAGGCTTTTATCCCTTATGTGAGGGATAACCAGTCGAAGAGGGCTAAGACCGGTTATCAGAACACAACTTTTGAAATGCAGTTTTATAATTCGTTCGAAAATATATATGAACATAGTCTCTTATCTGAATGGATAAAAGGGCGTTTGGCTTTTTCACCATTGGTTATTGAAGGTATTAACGGGAAAAAGGTATGTCTCGCAGAGGCCGATTTAATGAATTATCCGGGTATGTACCTGTATAATGAGACAGGAGGTAATACCCTCTCCGGCGTATTTGCTCCTTATCCGGATGAAATTAAGCAAGGCGGCCATAATATGTTGCAGGGTGAGGTTTATTCCGTGGAACCTTATATTGCTAAATTTGAGGGGGCTACGGAATTTCCGTGGCGTGCGGTAATCATCTCATCGGAAGATTATGAGCTGGCAAATAACGATATGGTCTATAAACTTGCTAGCCCTGCCCGTGGAGATTATTCGTGGGTGAAGCCGGGGAAAGTGGCCTGGGACTGGTGGAATAGCTGGAATCTGTATGGTGTGGACTTTAAGACGGGGGTGAATAACGAAACTTACAAGTATTATATTGATTTCGCTTCAAAATCCGGTATTGAATATGTTATTCTGGATGAAGGATGGGCTGTGAACCTGCAAGCTGATCTAATGCAGGTTGTACCGGAAATAAACCTGAAAGAACTGATAGATTATGCCGGCAAGAAAAATGTAGGACTTATCTTATGGGCAGGATACTGGGCGCTCAATCGTGATATGGAGGGTATCTGTAAACATTATTCCGAAATGGGAATAAAAGGATTCAAGGTGGATTTTATGGATAGAGACGATCAGCTGATGGTGGACTTCCATCGCAAAGGGGCTCAGATTGCCGCGAAGTACAAAATGCTGATGGACTATCATGGTACATATAAACCGACCGGATTGCAACGCACTTACCCCAATGTTATCAATTTCGAGGGTGTATTCGGGCTGGAGCAGATGAAATGGGATGCAGATACCGATCAGGTAACTTATGATGTTACAATGCCGTTTATCCGTCAGGTCGCCGGCCCGGTAGACTATACCCAGGGTGCGATGCGTAACGCGACTAAGAGCAATTACAGGTCTGTGTATAGTGAAGCCATGAGTCAGGGTACGCGCTGTCGTCAACTTGCACAATATATCATATTCGAATCTCCTCTGAATATGCTTTGCGATAATCCTTCCAATTATATGCGAGAGAAAGAATGTACAGAATATATCGCCTCAGTGCCAACTATTTGGGATAACACAATCTCATTGAACGGGGAAATAGGGAAATATATAAGTATTGCCCGTAAGAAAGGAGATGTGTGGTATGTCGGCTCCATGACTAACTGGGATGCACGAAGCCTTGAACTGGATCTGTCTTTTCTGGGTGAAGGCAGGTTCAAAGGTGAAGTATTTAAGGATGGAGTGAATGCCGGTAAAGCCGCCCGCGATTACAGGAAAGAGGTTATAGATATTCCGGTAGATCGTAAATTGCCTGTTTTGATGGCTCCCGGCGGAGGATATGTTATAAAGATATATCCTGTATTTAATTGATTAATAAGTTGTTATTTATTAAAGTGTATGACGGTCTGAAGGATAGGTTTATGTAGTATTTGTCTTTTTAGGGAGCCTTTTTGATTTATTTCTCTTATTTATACCATTCATATCGCCTATATGGTTTTAAATCGAGCATGCAATATTATTCTGTAGTGAAAAGTTTGTTTTTCTTAACTAAATCATACCTAGATGTAGGTATGGTTTTATCAAAATATAATAAAAAATAGTGATTGTTAGATAAAATTAACACCTGTACATTTGTCGTCTATTATAAATAGATAAAATTTATGAAGACCCAGATTACGTTATTAATACTACTATCAATCCTCTTCTGTAATAAAATTTTAGCCCAGCAAGAGGCTATCCCTGAAAAAAGCGATACAATCGCAGCAGATACTCCTCCCGAATGGAATTACAATAAATATCGTTTTGGAGGATACGGAGAGATTCTTTTTCAGCAAATGGATTATGGTCCCGACAGGTATAAAGATCCGGCAGGAGCACCAAGCGACAAACGCTCTTATATTTCAATACCCAGAGCTGTATTTTCGTTCGAATATAAATTCAGGCCTGACATTGTATTTTCTACCGAACTTGAGATAGAATACGGAGGTACAGGTTCTGCGATGGAACTTGAATATGAAGAAGGTGGAGAATATGAAACCGAGATAGAGAAAGGCGGTGAAATAGAACTGGAACAGTTCCATATAACCAAACGGTTTAGTAATGCCTTTAATATCAGGGCCGGGCATATGATTGTCCCTATAGGCATTACGAATGCGCATCACGAACCTATATTCTTTTTCGGAACAACCAGACCGGAGGGTGAATCTACGATATTACCCTGCACATGGCATGAAACGGGGATATCGGTACTCGGTTATTTCTCCGGGTTCAGATACGAACTGATGCTTATTAACGGACTTGATCCCAATGGCTTCTCATCGGCCAATTGGATAAAAGGCGGGCGTCAAAGCATATTTGAAAGTTCTACGATGACCAATCCCGCAGTTGCCGGAAGGGTAGAATATAAAGGAATCAGGAATTTGAGATTAAGTGCATCCGGATATTATGGAAACACGGCAAAGAATGCAAGTAAACCTCAAAAGATGACCGGTATAAAAGCTCCTGTCAGCATCATTTCGGCGGATGCCCAATACCTGTCAAAGAATCTGGCTGTGAGGGGTAATTTTGTATATGGAAACCTCGGCGCGTCGAAGAGAGTATCTCAAATAAACAAAAGTGTATCGAAAAATACAGGTTTCTCCCGGACACCTGTGGCGAAAAATGCTGTAACATATTCCATTGAGGCCGGATATAATATCCTGTCGTTTTTCAAGACAAAAGAAAGATTAATGCCTTTCGTAAGATATGAATATTATAACAGTGCTGAAAATGTAGAGGAAGGTATGGCCGAAATGCCTATAAACAAACGGAATATATTCACATTTGGTGTAAACTATAACTTGTTGCCTAATATGGTTCTGAAAGCCGATTATTCGAACAGAAGGCTTGATGGAGGAAACTATAATGATGAGAATACATTCGGTTTGGCTTTGGTGTATACCGGATGGTTTTTCAAAAAATAAGAATATTGATTAATCCGAATCCTTTTAATATCAATTTTACATAATAACCAAAATAATGAAAAAATTAAGCGTTTATTTTTTACTGTTATTCTCTGCTTTATATTTCTTTTCTTCATGCGGTGAAGACAGTCCCGGAGGTGAATTTACAGATGACGGGTATGGATATGATTTTACCCAGGTGCTGAAAGTATATACAGATGATGTTATACTTCCTACGTATGCAGATATGAAAAATAAGGCCTGGGCCCTCTATGATGCGGTGCAAACATTTAACGCCAGTAACGGAAGAACACAAACAAACCTGAATGCTGTTTGTGCAGCCTGGCGTGCCACACGTATCCCTTGGGAGCAAAGTGAAAGTTGTTTATACGGACCGGCAGACAGGCTGGGTCTTGACCCTTCTTTGGATTCATGGCCTCTGAAGAAAGGAGATATAGATAAAATAATCAATTCCGGAAATATTACTATCGATAAGATTATGGACCCGGGTGTTCATGGCTTTCATACAATCGAATACCTCATATTCTCGGAAGGAAATCCTAAAGTGCTTTCCTCTACGCCTCTTTCCGATGCAGAAATCCAATATTTAGTAGTAGCAACCGAATATCTTAGAAATGACTGCATCATGTTGTGGGCTGCATGGAATGGAACTCAAAACATCAGTGCAAAGGATCAGGCTGTAATTAATACGTTTGACGAAGATCCTACCCAATACAATTTTGCTTATAATTTCAAGAATGCAATAACAAGCAGTGGTGTCGACCTTGCCACAATGGATGATGCCATTGATAATATAATTGAAGGATGTGCCGGAATCGCAGATGAAGTTGCTGCCCAGAAAATAGGAGCTCCGAGAGATTTGGCTCTGGATGGAAGAACCGACGAAGCGGTTCTAGAAGTGGAGTCATGGTATAGCTGGAACTCAATCGATGACTATGCAAACAATATTATCAGTATTCGCAACTCGTATTTCGGGGGATTGAATAAAACAACATCCAACAGAAGCCAACACAGCATGTCTGTTTTTGTAGAGTCTAAGAATGCAGCTTTAGATACAGAGATTACTGCCGCAATAGACAAAGCATATAAAGCGATAAATGAAGGGATGCAACGTCCTTTCCGCAACAATCTGACCGGAGCTAAAGTGGATGCGGCAATTGATGCTTGTACCGATTTACAATTGAGTTTCGAGAAAATTAAACAGCTGAAAGATTAATAATCTCTTTTCTCTATACTAAGTAATCAACAAATAGGAGAATCAGGGAATAACAATATTACTTAGATTCTGACAGATTTATGAAAAACTATTTATGTTAAGATATAAATTCTTAAAAGTTGGTGTCGTGATGTGTCTTTGCATCACGGCATTTACAGCTTGTAGCGACAACGACGATGATATCATTTACAAGCCCAATGGAAAAGTTGCGCATCCGGACGAATTATCGGCCGGAACATCTACCGTATTTATGTCCGGGATCAGGGCATATGATACTCCTGCGCCGTGGGTGAAGGGTGATATGCTGACCCGATTCAATCTGGGAGATCAACTTTATGATGATCCCCGGACAACAGACCAGTCCGATCCGAACAAAGGAGGGCTTGGCCCTCTCTACGCAGGTTATTCGTGCGGAAGTTGCCATAAGAATGCAGGGCGGACTTATCCCACTCTTTTTTCGGAAGGAGGTTCCGGTAAATATGGCTTCTCTTCTATGCTTGCTTATATTACACGAAAGAATGGAGCCTTTTTTCGTCAATATGGACGAGTCTTACATGATCAATCTATTGTAGGGGTTGAGCCGGAGGGTAAGCTTAAGGTAACTTATGAAGAGAAAGAGTATTCTTTTCCTGATGGGGAGAAGTACTCTCTCATCACTCCTCATTATTCTATATCGGAATGGTATGCCGATGAAATAAAACCGGAAGATCTGATTATTGATGTACGTATCCCTCTCCGGCATGTTGGCATGGGGCAGATAATGGCGCTCGATCCAGATGAATTGAGAAGGTTGGCTGCACAAAGCAACTATCCCGAATACGGAATTTCGGGACGGCTTGCCGTCATACAGGAACGTAACAAAACTATGATAGGAGTGGGCGGGAATAAAGCACATCATGCAGACCTGACCGTAGAATTAGGTTTCTCGTCCGACCTGGGAGTTACAAACGACCGCTACCCGCTCGAAGTGAGCGAAGGACAGTCTCAGAACGTTGGTTACTCACATTACGGTATCCAGATATCAACACATGATATGGAGAATGTCGATCTGTATCTGAGCACATTGGGTGTCCCCGCACGGCGGAATATTACGCATGAACTGGTGAAAAAAGGCGAAGAGAACTTCTATAAAGCCAAATGTCATCTGTGTCATACCCCTACTTTACACACCCGGCAGGATGCCCCTGTTTTGCTTAACGGGACACGCCTTCCATGGCTGTGCAACCAGACGATACATCCATACAGCGATTTTCTCTTGCATGATATGGGACGTGAGCTGGACAGCGGTTATAAATCGGGAGCGGCTTATACCTATGAGTGGCGTACAACTCCGTTGTGGGGCATTGGTTTGCAGGAAACTGTAAACGGACATACGCACTTTCTGCACGACGGGCGTGCCCGGAACCTTCTTGAGGCTATCATGTGGCACGGAGGCGAGGGTAGTGTGTCGCGGGAGTTGTTCAGTCGCATGTCGAAAGAAGACAGGGACGCTTTGCAGATATTCCTCAATTCACTTTAAACTAAATAGAAAAGAATACATTGATATGAAATTCAGATTTTTATTATTCGCAGGATTACTTCTATCCGTAAATTTATTAGCACAGGAGAGTGATAATAATGATAAATATATCGAAAGCGATGTTATCCCTCTTGCCGGAAAGAAAGGATTCAGCTTCGAAAGTAAGGCCGGGGACTTTGTTTTTAAACCCTTTGCTCTTGTACAGGCATCGGCCAAGATGAATTACTACGATGATGAGCAGATAGGTGCCGACGATCAGGATAATGTAGCCAATAGCGGCTTTGAGATAGGAAACGCATTGATCGGTTTTGCCGGAAAGGCTTTCGGAAAAGTAACGTTCAATCTTACGTTGAATGCGGCTCAGTCGGGAGATGCCTTGCTTCAGCAAGCATGGGCAGACCTCAATTTGAAAGATGAATTGCGCTTCCGTGTGGGGAAATTTAAAACTCCTTTTAATCAGGCCTATCTTGTGACATTGGGAGAAACGCTTTTCCCATCGTTACCTGTTTCGCTCACAGCTCCGGTTAATATTCCATATTCTATAAATTCAGTCAATCCTAATTTTGCGACCGGGTTCGATCTTGGCGTACAGGTACATGGCTTGATTAAGAATAAATGGGAATACAGGGTAGGGATTTTTAATGGAACAGGCATAACTGTGAATAGCGCGAAGAAGACTATCAGCGACGATCTGCACATCCCGTCACTGTTATACTCGGGGCGTATTGCCTATATGCCTAAGGGTGTGATGCCTACCCATCAGGGAAGCCCCGATGATTTGAATAATAATAAATTTTTAGTCGCGCTTTCTTCTTCTTACAATGTGGAAGCCAACTGGCAGGCAAGTAATGATTTCCGTGCAGGTCTGGAATTTTCCTATTTATATAACCGCTGGTATATTTCGGCAGAAGCCTATTATTTAAATATGGATTTTGTAGAAAGGCAGCAGGTTTCTCATTCTTACGATTTTGTCGGCGGCTATATTCAGGGAGGGTATTTTGTCAATCCGAAAATGCAATTGGCGGCGCGATATGACTTTTTTGACCGTAATTCATCCAGAACCGATGGAATCCTGAATGCTCCGGCAGTAGGGTTCAATTATTATATTGTCGGTTATAACCTGAAATTACAGGCTATGTATCAGTATCTGGGAAAATGGGGTCACGAAAACCAACTGGAGAGGGATAATGATGACTTAGGTCTTGCTCAACATTTTGCACAGGTAATGTTCCAATTTTCTTTCTGATAAATAAAATCATGGGAAAGAATAATTTGATAAAATTTTGGATATTGTTTGTCGTCTTATTGTCTGTCATTACTTCAGGTTGCGATAGTGGGGATATATATCCTAAAGATAAGACTTCGGGCGGAACGGATGTAGATGTTTCTGTCAGTTTCCAATTTACACACATCGAGGCTTTTCCTGAAAGCTATAAGATAGTGTTCGGATCTTTCAACGATGATCTGGCGTATCCAATATCATCGAAAGTAATATCTAAACCCTCAGATAATGGAGTGGTTACGGTCTCGTTGGCTAATATTCCGGAGAATACAACATATCTGGCATTATACCTCGTACAAGAACATAGTAACTATAAGATTTATCCTTTTTATACCTATCCGATAGTTAATATGCCGCAGGAAGATTTTGAAATTCCACTTCAAAATATCGATTTGGCAATGTTTGGGCGGGTGCAGAAACAGGTGTTTTCTCAATGCCTCCAGTGTCACGGGGGAAGCGGATTTGCCGCTGCGGGCCTGCATTTAACCGAAGGCAGGAGTCATGCAGATTTGGTAGATATAACGGCATTGCATAATCCTGATAAAATGCGGATAAGCCCGGGAAATATCCAGAATAGTTATCTGATGGATATATTGAAAGGCGAAGCCTTAGAGAATCAACACTCGAGTCTCTCTTCTCTTAAAGATGATGATATTGTTCTGGTCGGGCAGTGGATAAAAGGCGGGGCTAAAAGTGAATAATCATAAACAGAAATGAAATATAGAAATATAGGATGGGACGACTTGTCCGTCAATATAAATTTAAGTTGCTTCTTACCCGAAGGCGGGGTGGCAGAATATCATGCCATTATTGAGCTAAATAATAAATATAACAATGCTGAAATTCAGTACAGAGATATAGAAGCCGCGCTGGAACGTTTGCAACAGTCGGATATATTACTTGGTTCCACATTGGTATTGAAACGGTACTTTGTAAGTGATGCTGTCAATCAATCCCAATTTTTGAAACAGAAGAATGAGAACGCTGCCGTTTCTGTTGTACAACAGCCTCCTCTGAATGGAACAAAAGTATCCATGTGGGCATATTTTGTCGCTGATAGTAGAATACATACAGATGGTTATGGTACAACAGTTTTGTCGCGCCCTCATTTTAAGCATATTTATAATACCCAATTGCAGAAGTCATTGAAGGATGAGTATGCCGAGACGGAATGTATTTTCAATACATATCTGGAATCATTGTATCTGCATGGTTGCACGTTGAAGGATAATTGTATCCGCACCTGGATATATGTGCAGGGAGTAGATGTTCATTACTCAGAGATGGTAAAGGCCCGTATTGCTTGCTTCAACAGAGAAGGTCTGAATAAAGAGACTCATTATATTGCAAGTACAGGTATAGAAGGGCGGTATACAAATGCTCAGACATTGGTATTGATGGACGCTTATGCTGTTAAAGGTATTTCTCAGGAACAAATCAAATATCTCCATGCCTCTACTCACCTGAATCCTACCCACGAATACGGGGTGACTTTCGAGCGGGGAACTACGGTGGATTATGGCGATCGCAGGCATATTTTCATATCAGGCACGGCCAGTATAGATAATAAAGGCGAAATTGTACATCTTACCAATATTGAAAAACAGATAGAGCGGACAATAGAGAATATAGAAGTTCTGCTCGCTGAGGCGGATGCGGTAATGAATGATATTTCGAAAATGATTGTATATCTGCGCGATACGGCAGACTATCAGATAGTTTCTGATTATCTTGATAAATATTATAAAGAATTGCCTAAAGTAATCGTATGGGCTCCTGTCTGCCGTCCGGGATGGCTGATAGAAATAGAATGTATTGCAATCAAAGAAATAGAAGCGAATCAGTTTGAGAAATTCTGATCTTGACAGATGAAAAATAGATTGTTGGCATTATTCTCATTACAGAAGCTTCCTTTTTGGGGTGTTTTTGTCCTTTCCGTTATTATGGCTTTGGCAACCTTTGTAGAAAAGAGTCATGGTTCGGAATATACCTATTCTCATATATACGGCTCATGGTGGTTCTCCGCTTTGTGGGGATTATTAGTTATACTCAGCCTTACAGGAATTGTAAAAGGGCAGATGTACAGGAATTTGTCATTGCTATTTGTCCATATTTCTTTTATACTGATACTAGCCGGGGCTTTTTGTACAAAACTGTTTGCCGAACATGGCTATGTTATTCTCAATAAAGATACGGATTGCAGCAAAATGCAGGCTGACGCGGATACCGTTGAGCTACCTTTCCGGATGCGGCTGGATACTTTCTATGTTTCATACTATGCGGGGACGAATGCTCCGGCCGACTATATTTCGCATTTCTCCATAAAGGATAAACTGTCGGGCAAAACCACGATAGCAGAGGTGTCTATGAATAATATATTCAGTTACGATGGCTACCGCTTCTATCAGTCGTCTTTCGAAGACGATTGGCGAACAAGTATATTGAGTGTCAACCATGATAGTTGGGGAATTCCTCTGACCTATGCCGGTTATGCCTTATTCGTTTTAGCGATGATCTGGTATTTATTCTCGCCTCAGAATGCTTTCCGGAAGTTGCTGAATCATCCCCTCCTGAAAAAAGCATTGATAATCATATTATTTATTATTCCGGTTTCCTGTTTTTCTCAGATTCTTACTAAGGATAGCTTGTCAGTAAACAAAAAGCAAGTAAAGGAATTCTGTAAATTATGGATGCTGTACGATGGAAGAATAAGCCCTGTAGCAACCTTTGCCCATGATTTCACTTTGAAAATTACAGGGAAGACATCATTCAGTTATCTCGATGCAAATCAATTCCTGATGGGATTTCTCTTTTTTCCTGACAAATGGCAACAGGTAGCCTTGTTCGAGGTAAAGGATGGTATGCTGAAAGAAGAATTAAATGCCGAGACCGAAAAAGCTGCATTGATAGATTTCTATGATACGGAAGGTAACTATAAGCTAAGTAAGTATTGGAAAGATCTGAGCAGTAATTCGCCAAAAACGTCTTTGTTGAAAGAGGTGGAAAAGCTGGATGAGAAGATACAATTAATCAATATGCTTCATAACGGGAGCCTTTTACAGATATATCCGCAAAAGATTGATAATGATGTAAAGTGGTTTTACCCTACGCAAAATCTCAGAACTAAAGATGAACAGAAAAATATAAAACTGATAAGGAATTCTCTTTTGTTTTATTATCAGGCAATTTCGGTCAATAGCGAAGAGAATGCGAAGCTTGCTCTTGAAACGATAAGTGATTATCAGAAAGCGAATGCAAAGGAAGTGCTTCCATCAGACCTGCATCGTGATATAGAGATCTTTTATACCAATGTAAATTTTACCTCGATCTTGTTTAAAATAAATCTTACTCTGGGATTATTGTCACTCTTATGTGTCTTTTTTCTGGCGGATAAGAGGGTTAAGCATGCAGATAAGATATTCTTCGGTATTCTTATTCTATCTTTTATTGTGCATACCTTTTCTATTGGGATCAGAACGTATATCGGAGGAAGATTGCCGTTCAGTAACGGATTTGAAACGATGCTTCTTATTGCATGGTCAGCCATGTTGATCGCCGTTTTAGCAGGACGCAAAATGCCTTTAATAGTATCATTCGGCTACTTAATCTCGGGCTGTTCTCTTTTGGTCGCTCATTTGGGTATGATGAATCCCCGGATAACGCCATTGGTACCCGTCCTTTCCTCCCCACTGCTAAGCATTCACGTATCAGTGATTATGCTTGCCTATACACTATTGGCTTTTATTATGCTTAACAGTCTTATTTCATTGATACAGATAGCTCTATGTCGGAATAAAGATGCTGCGGATACTCTGAAGAAGTTGGAACAGAATAAAATCTACAGTCTGATCTGTCTTTATCCCAGTCTTTTATTTTTGGGCGCCGGTATTTTTATAGGCGCTGTATGGGCAAATATATCGTGGGGACGTTATTGGGGATGGGACCCGAAAGAGGTATGGGCGCTGATAACATTTCTTGTGTATAGTCTGATTATTCACCAGAAAAATCTGAAAATATTTACGAATCTGTTTTTCTTTCATGCCTTTGGCCTACTATCATTTTCTACTGTGTTGATGACTTATTTTGGTGTGAACTACTTTCTTGGGGGAATGCACAGTTATGCGGGGGAGATGCAATTCGATTCTACCATTATTCTCATTATACTGATAAGCCTGTTAGTAATGGGATTGTTATACGTTTCTTATAAAAAGTATAAAAAGATGGGAGATGCTGAATTTGAAATATAGCCGGATTATATTAAAACTTCCCCAGAAAGTTCTCATCTCTGTTTTGCAAATTGAACGAGTATAATATGGGTGCGTTGTACACCTGAGATTTTTTTCTTTCTTCTAATTGAAATACATAGCCTTCAGCGAGAATTTTTCTTTGAAAATTGCGTCGGTCGAGTGTTTTACCAAGGATATTTTCATATATCTTACGTAATTCGGTCATGGTAAATTTTTCCGGAAGCAATTCATATCCTATTGGTATTACAGGTAACATTGTACGGATTGTATCAAGAGCTGTTTTTATTATATTATTATGGTCTGAATACAGATTGGGAAGGATATTGATATCATACCACTTGGATAATTCACCCTCTACGGAGGTTAACTTTACCTCATCATATTTAACAAGAGCATAAAAACCCAGAGAGATAAATCTTCTTAAAAGCCATTGCCCTTCACCTTTTGTCGTTTCATTCCTTTCTACAAAATCTATATTTTGCTTCATTATCGTCCTTTTGGGATCACTGAAAAGATAAAATTGTTTTAAAAATATATTGGTTAATCCGGTCCGCGTTTTTAGTATCCTGTATGCAGCTTCATCTGCGGCTTCACTATTGAGCATAAATCCTCCGGGCAGAGACCAGTAATCTTCAAGGTTGAATTTATTCAACAATACCTTTAGCTTTCCTTTGTGAAAACTGATAATGACACAATCGACAGAAAATCCCGGATGGATATTCTCCGCATTATATGGCCATAATTTGTTTGTACTCATCTTCTGTTGGAACTTATATTGCTCGATCTTATAAGTACAAAGGTAATAATTAAAATATATTCAAAGTGCGTCAATGGGACACATAAAATATGTTGTAAAACATTTATGCGTTATTTTGACGCACTTTTTGATTCAAAATCCAAATATTAAAAATATATTTGCGTCATAATAACGCACTTTTAGCGATAAAATAAGAAATCATGAGAAACACACTATTATTAATTGGAGCTATACTGATTACCTTATATAGCCAATCTCAAGAAAAGTTTATTACTGTAGAAAATAGCAATGGAGCTACACTGGCTTATTCTCCAAACTCCGGAGTGAAGATAATTACAGTCGGTGGACTTAAGTTTAAAGACCTGAATAAGAATGGTAAACTTGATAAATATGAAGACTGGCGCCTGCCTGTAGATCAAAGAGCTGGAGATTTAGCTCAAAAGATGACTATAGAGCAAATTGCAGGCCTTATGCTTTATAGCATACATCAAACCATCCCTGCACAGGATTTCGGTTTTGGTTCAAGTACATATGATGGTAAACCTTTTTCTAAAAGTGGGGCTAATCCATGGGATCTGACAGATGCTCAGAAGCAATTTCTGAAAGAAGACAATCTTCGGCATGTATTAGTAATGACTATACAAAGTCCGGAAATCGCGGCGAAATGGAATAATGAAATGCAGGCGTTTCTGGAAGGTATAGATTTTGGAATACCAGGGAATACCAGTTCTGACCCGCGTCATGCAACAACAAGTGATGCAGAATTCAATGCCGGTGGCGGTACAATATCTATGTGGCCCCGGGAATTGGGTTTAGCAGCTACATTTGATCCGGATTTAGTAAGGCGGTTTGGAGAAATAGCTTCTGCCGAATATCGGGCGCTGGGCATTGGTACGGCTTTATCACCACAGATAGATTTAGCTACAGAACCCCGCTGGTTTCGTATGGGGATGACCTTTGGAGAGGGTGCAAAACTGGTTACGGATCTGGCCCGGGCTTATGTAGATGGTTTTCAGGATTCTGCCGGTAAAGATGAAATAGCTGATGGATGGGGGTATAAAAGTGTAAACGCAATGGTCAAACACTGGCCGGGTGGAGGTCCTGAGGAAGGTGGACGCGATGGACACTGGGCTTTTGGTAAGTTTGCTGTGTACCCGGGTAATAATTTTGAAGAGCATTTGAAACCCTTCACAGAAGGGGCGTTCAATCTCGATGGGAAGACCCGGACGGCCTCTGCAGTAATGCCTTATTATACAATATCGTATAATCAGTCTAAAGATGGTTCTAATTATGCAAACGGTTTTAATAAATATATAGTGACAGACTTGCTGCGTGAGAAGTATGGGTATGATGGAGTTGTTTGTACCGATTGGTTGATTACAGCTAATGAAGGGGAAACTCCCGATGTATTTGCCGGTAAACCATGGGGCGTAGAAGATAAATCTATTGCGGAAAGGCATTATTTAGCAATCAAAGCCGGAGTAGATCAATTCGGAGGGAATAACGAAAAGGGCCCGGTTCTTGAAGCCTATAAAATGGGAGAGAAAGAATTTGGTAAGTCGTATATGAGAAAACGATTTGAACAATCAGCTGTTCGTTTGCTTAAAAATATATTTCGTCTCGGACTGTTTGAAAATCCATATCTGAATCCACAGGAAAGCTCAGAAATTGTTGGTAATCCTGAATTTATGGAAGCAGGATACGAAGCTCAATTGAAATCATCGGTTTTATTAAAAAATAAAAATAATGTCCTTCCTATTATAGATCGTAAAACAGTGTTCATACCAAAAGTATATACCCCTTCTGCTAAGAACTGGTGGGGAATATGGACTGAATCAAAACTAGATTATCCTGTAAACCTAAATATTGTGAAGAAATATTACAATGTAACTGCAAATCCGGCAGAAGCGGATTTTGCCATGGTCTTTGTGAGTAATCCAAAGAGCGAGCATGGGGGGTATTCTTTGACCGATCGCAAAGCCAGAGGGAATGGTTATATTCCAATTTCGCTTCAATACGATCCATATACAGCAACAGAAGCCAGAGAACATAGTATTGCAGCAGGTGATCCTGTTATAGATCCTGATATTAAGAATCGTTCTTATAATGGAAAATCAACAAGAACGAGTAACTCTAATGATTTGGATGTTTTGCTCAAGACTAGGGAGATGATGGTAGACAAACCTGTGATTGCAATCGTAGATGTGTCTAATCCGATGATATTTAATGAATTTGAAAAATATATGGATGGTATAATTGTAAATTTCGGGAGCTCCGCTCAATCAATACTGGATATTGTTTCCGGAAAATATGAACCGTCAGGACTACTTCCTGTACAGATGCCGGCTAATATGTCAACTGTAGAAAAACAATATGAGGACGTTCCGTATGATATGGAATGTCACAAAGATACTGAGGGTAATGTATATGACTTTGCTTTTGGTATGAACTGGAAAGGTATGATAAAAGATAATCGCACAAGTAAGTACGCTAAACCTTAAATTCAGAAGAAAACCTTTTTAACCCTATTTAATACTTTAAACAATGAAGAAAAGAACTTATTCTCGAGCTTTACTACTAGCTCTGGTTTCTACAATGGGAGTCTCTGCTGCTATATCGCAAACTAAGACACCGGCGGATACTATAAAAGTAGCAGATCCTAAAGCGGGAGGGACAGCCAATGTGATGCTGAATGCTTCGGCGGATAACGGACCACGCGCTGTAAATATTGGATTGCCTGCCAGTGTCGGTGGAACTGTTATTTTAGAAAATGGATTACCTGTGACATATGACTATATGGGGCAGATGCCTACCGCCCTGTGGCGACAAGATGCCGGAATTGCAAAATTCGGCGTGCTAAATGTTTCCGAAACAGCTTTGTTTGCGAGTGATGTCGGCGTATCTGTCAGTACCTGGACAAATAGAGGTACTGAAAAATTTAAAGGTTCTGCCGGTTTTACAACTAACTCATTCGGATTGTTAAGAGGTGATGTTGGTATCAGCGGGCCAATGAAGAATGGCTTTTATTATTCTCTCACAGCATTTATAAATATGGACCCTGGAACTTTTCGCTCCAATATATCTACATTCATGGATAAAACTCAGATATATAAAGGGGTCATTAACAAGAAATATGGCAGAGGACAAATAGGGTTGCAATATAAATTTGCATATAGTGAAGCTATAAATACTAAAAATAGTCCGTACATATATCGTAAGGATGGAACAGTGGATAAAATTTCCGGATTCAGGATAGGTCGGGATTCATACTTAGAACAATCTGGTATATTGAATGTGATAGATCCAATAACAGGAGAAGCAAAAGCATGGGATGCTATGAAAGATCTGGCTAGTACTTCTCATGTTATAGACCTGATGGGGGATCATAAATTTGATAACAATATGGTACTGGACTATACATTACGTTATCATTATGCAAACTCCGGTATGTACAACCCATACCTGTCCAATATCAGTAATGCAGAGCAACCAAGTGCGACACCTAAAGAAGGGGATAAAAGATATTTTTATGCAGATCATCCGGATCAACCTTATACTGGTCTTGTACAAAACGGTATGATGATCGCTGCCCCAAGTACTGTGAAGAATACGGTAATGGCTCGTCTCGAATTAAGCAAGAAATCGGAAAAGCATCATTGGATGGTAGGGTTTCACAACTGGTATTATAATGCAGACAAAGTGAATATGGCCACATATAGTTATCAGTTTGAAGCTGCTCCAAATCCAAGAGCATTGGTTTATGAACAATTCGATGGAACAAACTGGGTATCTAAAACAGATCAGCATGGCAACAGGAATCATAATGTTGCTATGCAATATTACAATGGGACAGATAATAAAATGGCGGTTGTGGGTACAGAGAAATGGACTGTTAATGACCGGCTTACCATCGATATGGGCACACGACTGGAATGGCAAAGAATAGATGGAGACTGGTATTCGGCCGAAGACCGGAAGGCCGGGGGAACAAACTGGGTATCAGGAAAAACGACAGATGTAAAGAAAGATTGGTTCAATATCACAGGTACGGCTAGTGCTACATGGAAGGCGCTCCCGAATTTAGGCACACCGGAAAAACCGGTGAACTTAGGTTTCCTTGCGGATGTTATGTATATTCAGCAGGCGGGAAAACTCAGTATGTATGCCGGAGCGGACGATCCGGGTATCGAAAAATGTGAAATCCCTGGTTTCTCGGCAGGTGTCTATTTTAATCATCCAATGATTAATATAGTATCTAAAATGACAAAGATCAAGCGTACAAACTTTAAAAATAACTCTACATTCAACAAAGTCATAGCCGGTGAAACCATAACTGAAAAACAAACGATCAGTTACGATGTAAATACTATCGGATGGACTACCGACATTTTGTTCAAGCCTTTCAAAGGATTCCAGCTGCATGCTTTATTAACGCTTCAGAATCCTAAATATGAAAATTATGAATTTGAAGTGTTCGGGGAAAAGTTCAGTAACAATGGGAATGTAGCACGCAGCGTATCGAAAACTCTGATCGAAATCGATCCCAGTTACTCTTGGGGTAAATTCAGGTTATGGGCAAGTGCCCGGTATTTTAGTAAAGAATATGCAAACTATCCTAATACATTAGTATTTGCCGAGCGTTGGGAAACATTTGCAGGATTGAACTTCAAATATGACAAAAACGTGGACTTTTCCATTAGTGCTGTAAACTTGTTGAACCAAAGTGGTGCTCAAGGCTCTATTTCAGGAACAAATACAACAACTGCGGAACAGGCGACAGCTCTTTATGATAAACCCCTGGTGGGCACATATATTCGTCCGTTTACTATCGAGTTTAAGACAAAGATTAAATTCTGATCATCCTTAAATAGCATATTATGAGAAAGATAATACTAAAAATATTAATGCTTTTGTCTGCTGGTATTCTTATTCCTTCATATGCGTTAGCTCAGGAAGGAAAAACATTTAAACTAATCAGTTATAATGTTTACTGGGGTATGAGGCAGGATAGTACAGAGAATAAATCCCGGTTCGCAAAATGGATAAAACAGCAGGACCCGGATATTCTGGCGTTACAGGAAATGAACGGGTTTACACAACAAAATCCTGAATTTGCTCCTAAAGGGTCCAATCCTGATAATTTGCAGAAATTTGCAGAAAGTTATGGTCATCCTTATGTATTTATAGTAAGGGAACCGGCTCCGGATGGATCAGTCAGTTTTCCGGTCGCTATTACTTCCAAATATCCGATTGTGAATGTAACCCGTGTTGTAGAAAATGCTTCTCATGGATTCCTCACTGCCGAAATCGAAGGACATCATTTTGTAGTGACACACTTTCATCCTTTTTCATCGGAGAAGAGAGGTTATGAAGTTGACCAGATACTGGCAACTGTAAAATCGAAACCTGCTGATTGGAAATGGTTGTTTATGGGTGACCTGAATTCAGTGTCCCCACTGGATAAGAGCGGATATGACAATAACTTATTGCGCGATTTTATCAGGGAAGACAGAAAGAAAAGACCACATAATAAAAATCTGGGGAAGGATGATGAGTTGGATTATACAATACAACAGAAGATATTGGATTTCGGATTTATTGATGCATTCAAAGTATCTCATCCGCAATTTGTGCCATCTGCCCCAACTAAATTATTCTATGATCAGTCGACGTTCCCTCTTCGCTACGACTATCTCTATGTGAGTGCTAATATGAAGAATGATATTGTAAAGTGTGATATCATAAAAGATGATTTTACTGATATTTATTCTGATCATTATCCTGTGTTGCTAATATTTAAGAAATAGGAAAGACTTTTTCAGACCTTATAGCTGCAATGCGGCAATACACAAAACAATTCTATAAAAATGAAGGAGTGTCAAAAGGGGAACAGCACTATCAATGTGCTACCCTCTTTGTCATCCTGAGAAACGAGATGTTTGCCTCGCCTTCGCTTCGGCGATTTGCAATTCACTCCGTTCAACATGACAAAAAGAAAGTGAAAAATACTTTTGACACACCCTCATATTAAAAACCGGAGAATTATTAAGAAAATAAAAATACATATTATGAAAAAATGTAAATTATTTCTATTAGTTGTCTTATTAGGCATTATGCCATTCTCTTTTGCACAAAAAGGAGGAACGAAAGATAATACAGTTACGTTCTATTTTACCCGTCATGGTAAAACGATATTGAATACAATGGACCGTGTGCAGGGTTGGGCCGATACTCCCCTTACTCCGGCAGGGGTAGAAGTTGCTGAATATTTAGGTGCAGGTCTGAAAGAAGAAAACATTCAGTTCAAAGCCGCATATTCCAGCGACTTGGGGCGCGCCCGTCAAACAGCCCGTATAGTATTGGATGCTAAAGGCCAGAAAGATATGGTAGTGACTGAAGTACCGGGAGTACGCGAAACTAACTTTGGCAGTTACGAAGGCGAATTCAATCCTAAAATGTGGAATGACGCAGCTCTGTACTTACACTACAAGTCTTACAAAGAAATGATGGCTGCTATGGAGAAAAATCCGGCATTACTAAAAGATATGGTGGATTCATTCAAAGCGTTGGAAACACTGGGAATAGGAGAGGACTACAATGAGGTAAAAGCCCGGGGGCAAAAAGCTATCCGCGAAATAGCGGAAAAAGAGGCTGCAAATGGTGGCGGAAATATTCTGCTTGTAGGTCATGGTATGTCTATTGGAATCTTTCTTTCAGATCTTGATAGCTATGGAAAGAAACCGGATGCCGGACATATGGGGAATGCAGCTGTATGTAAAGTAACTTACAAATATGGTAAATTTAAATTGGAGTCATTTGGTGATATGAGCTATATAGAAAAGGGTAAATTGGTTTCAGGGAAATAATTAAACGCAAGAAAATGTTGGGATATGTGTTAGATGCATTATCCCAACATTTTTTTAATGAATTTGAGATGAAAGATTATACCACTTCATTTGGTATTCCTGGATATAAATAAACCCGGCTGATAGCCGGGTTTATTGCTTTGTGATGCATAAATCGACAAGGTGTAGCTTTGAGATGCTGAATTATCAATGGATTAATCAGGATTTATGCATCTTTCTGAGTGTTGTTAAAAGAAGAGTTTAGCATTACCGGAAACCTCAAACTGATTCCATTTTGCACCAGGTTCCGTATACTGTTTTTCCATGTTAATAAAAAGATATTATTGAATGTTCTTAAGTTCTTTTTCAATAAAATCTTCAATTACTTTTTCTTGACTGATTGAAATGAATTGACGATGTAATAAGTTTTGAATTGAGTTTGCTGTTCAATGCAATAATTTCAAAAAATCCCAGACGTTATCAGCTGTGGACGCTTTTTCCTTTTTAAAGTATTCTTTCGAAACGATTTCAGCATATGTTTTTGCACTGGCTTCGGCCATATAAGACTGTGTCCCCGATGCAGAGAGCATTTTAGAGAGTTCTTCCATTTCTTCAGTACGACGTTTTATATGTTTGGAGTATGAGGGGATAAGCCTTCCCAGTTCAGACATAATTCCAGGTAATTTTGTATTTACTTCTCCGAAGAGAGTATCGAAAAGCCCGTAATGATTGGCAGCCAATGCCATTTCGAAAATAGATGCGGTAATTATTTTATTAAAGCCGGTGAAGCACATTTTCATTTGTGTCGCTTTCACCACCTGATCTCCCAGATAGGTTTCCTGTATGGACCCCTTTAATATTACAGAAAGAAGTTCCGACCTAACTCCGCTTGTATAAATATGCCCGGTTTCCTGTATCCGTTGAGATTCTCCGATGATACATGCATTTGTAAAAGGGATTTGCGCCAAGTCCATTTTGGCTGCAATGACTTGGGCTGTTTCTAGCGATTTGGCATTCATGTCGATAAATGGCGTCTTTATTCCCGTTTCCATAACTGCCCGGATATGTTGTTCTACCACGGGTATGACGGCATGAGGTGGTACAATTGAAAGAACAGCATCGGCCAAGGATATCAATTCGGGCAAAGATTCTATATTTCGGAGATGGTATTTTTCAGCATTATATATGGTCTGCTCACTGCGCCCTTCAAGGTAAGTAACCACATGGTATCCATGTTCGATTAGGCAGCTTGCTATAGCAGATCCCATCTCTCCCGGATATAAGATTGCAATTGTTTTCATTTCTTTTATACTTTTTCAGATTTATAATTATCACCGGAATATCCCGGCTTTTTCAAAAAGACAAATAAGATAACGGTAGCAACGGAAAGGAACATGTATAGGATAAAGCCGTTTTTGTAACTTCCCGTAATGTCCTGTATTACTGACGCGGACAACGGCCCTCCCAAAGCTGCAAACAACAATAAAGGATTGGTAATACCGCTTATGGCACCCTGAAACTTGCTCCCGTAGTATTTGGCTAGAATGATCGGCATAAGAGCGATAATACCGCCGCTGCTTAACCCGCTAATGATAGAATAAGCTAAATATAAAGCTGTCTTATTTGCTCCGTAAACAAAGATGATCAAGGCTGAAGTTTGAAACAAGCTCAGAAGAGCAGCCAGCATATTGGGCGAAATACGATCCGAAAACCATCCTGCGCCTATTTTCCCAATAATTGCCATGATGCCGTATACGACTACAATGCCCGCAGCATCTGTAATTTCATATCCCATTTCCAAAGAGAACGGGATTCGGTTAAGTAATGCTCCTTTCATAACAAAATCTGCAAGATTCCATGCAATTATAAGTAGCCAGAACACAGGTGTTTTCAAAGTCTCTTTAACTGTAAAAGAGATTTCCGGAGATTTTTTTTGTAGTGGTAGAGGAGCCGAAGAAGTTAGCTTATCTGTACTCCCCTTTTCCGTTTTTGAATTTTTCCTTAAGATAAAATAGACGAAAGGAGAGATAATAATCGGTAGCCATCCGATAAGAAACCAGGTCGAACGCCAGTTATCCGTGCTGTTCATCAATAACACAACTACCGGAGCAAGGATGGCTGCTCCCAGATTTGCCCCTGAAGATACGATACCCATCATTGTCCCGCGATTTTCATGAAACCATTTAGATATGAATGGCATAACCAGAGAGTTACCTATACATGCTTGCGAGATGCCTCCCAAAAGTCCTATCATTAAAGTCAGTTGCCACAATTGTTGAACATAGGCCATCAATACAAGCATGACGCCGTTTGCAACCAAGCCGGTGGTCAGGATGTTTCTTGCGCCGAAAACATCCAGCCTTTTCCCTATATACGGAGCTAGAACTGCTGCGACTATTAACTGGAATGTCAGGCTGAAAGTAATACCAGTCGTGCTCCATTTCATTTCATTTTGCATAGGTTCTATGATGAATCCTAATGTTTGCATACCGACTCCGGCGCGTACGGCCAGCATCACAAAACTTGTCAGAACGACATAATAACCGAAATAGACTCTTGTTAATAACTTTTTCATTTAAAATATTAGTTTGTATATATAGCGTTTATGTAAACACCATATATAGTTTACAGATATACCTAATTCAAAATATAAATTGTATATACGCACAATGCTGATTAAACAGGTTGATTAGGTGAATGTGCGCCATTCGCAAAACTGAAGTATTCTGAAACAATTATTCATGCAAAACTTCTCAAGAAGGAAGGCTTTTATTCTATTCTACATTTTCTCTAATCTTCGCAGAAGTTCTTCTTTGAAACTTCTTCCTATAGGTAATTTTTTTCCGGCAATATGAAGAAAATTCTTATCAATTAGCTCCAGATGTTTGACTGATACAATATATGACTTATGTATTCTTATAAATTTATTCACAGGTAGTCTTTCCTCTAAACCTTTCAATGATGCAAGAACCATAATTTTCTCTTTGACAGTATGAAGAGTAACATACTCCATTTGACCTTCTATATACAACAGGTCTGTATAATTTATCTTATAATACTTATGTCCGCTTTTCATAGCTATACTATTGTCTTCTATCTCTTCAGCTCGTGCAGAAGTTTGAGCAACCTGATATGTATTATGAATTCTATTCCTTTTCTCGATCACTTTATTTATCGCCTGCAAAAAACGTGGAAAAGCAATAGGTTTTAATAGATAGTCGACTACATCCAGTTCGTAGCTTTCAACTGCGTATTCCGAATATGCAGTCGTAAATATAATTGATGGAGGATTCTTTAAACTCCGGGCAAACTCCAATCCTGAGATTTCAGGCATCTGAATGTCTAATAATAAAATATCTATCTTTTCTTCCTTGAATATATTCATCGCTTCGAATATATTTAAACTTATTCCTGCTATCTCAAGAAAAGGTAACTTCGATATATATTCCGATAACAGTTTCCGGGCGTGAAACTCATCATCTACAAGAAGGACTTTTAATATCTCGGCCATAATCAATTTTATTTTATAAACGGATTAACAATTCGACTTTAAAATGATCAGTACAATCCAAAATATCTATGGAATAACTATCTCCATAATAAAGAAATAAACGCCTTTTTACATTTTTAATTCCTATTCCCATTCTTTTTGCTGATATATTATTTTTAAGAACAGGCTGGTTGTTTTTCGATGTAAACCGGATTTGTTTATTATCTGCTTCCAGATCGATGTACACATAGCTTTTGGGATCGACTTCGAGAGGTGCATACTTGAAACAGTTTTCCACTAAGGGCTGGAAAAGCATAGGAGGAACAGAAATACTGGCATTATCTTTTACATTGTAAGTAAAAACGATATTCTTATCGTTCTCAAACCTCAACTTCTGAAAGTCAATGTAGTTTCCTATATATTCAATTTCTTTAGCCAATGGAGTAAATTCCGTTTCACAATCATCCATCACATAACGCATCATCTGTGCTAATTTTAATACGTAGCCCGATGTATATTCATCTTTAAAATAAACCATGGAATAGATATTATTCAGGGCATTGAAAATAAAATGAGAGTTGATTTGAGACTTAAGTACCCTCATTTCCAACATCCTTTTTTCTAAAAGAAACTTTTCTTTTTGTTTCTTGTCTTCTACCGTTTTTTTAGAGAAGAAAATTATGTTTGATATGGCAAATGTCAGGATAGATAATGCCAGAAATTTTGCCAAAGCAAAAATAAAATGAGATCCATCTTTGGATTCCACTTCAAAATATTGAAATGTATAGATTTCTAATAAGCTACAAATGTAAGCTAATGATACAAGTAGAATAAATGAAAAAATAATGTATTTTTCTTTTTTTCCTTTTATCAATAATACGGGAACAAGTATCCTCTGTGTCATTAAATATATTATCAACAGGCTTACTATTGTTATAAAAGTTATTATTAGAGCTAATACTACCCCTGCCCATAACATATGTATTAATGACATGACAAATACGGCTGTCCAAACAATTATTAATTGAAGTTCTTTTGAAGATCGTATATGGTTTAATATCCTATTCATAAATCAATATAAAGTTATAAGACTCAGTATAAAGGTAATAGCGATAATGATAAAGAAACAAATATATTCAATCAATAACCTGATAATACCTATTAAAGTACTGAAACCTTTCACAAATGGAAATATGACCAGATTTTATCTATAAAACTATATAATTGAATCTTTATAAGTGTTTCGTATAGAAAGTTTTTCTGTTCATTGATTTTTTTTTTGAGATGTAGGAATAGTTCATAATTTCCATTTTTGAAAATAAAAGTATTTACAAATGCAATTTATGAGATATGGAAAAGAATAGGGCTACATCCGGCATGGAAAATATAAATATCGATACATTGATCAGTCATGTTCTGAAACTTTGGTCAAGAAGCAAAAAACAGATATTAGATGAATTTGGACTTACAGGCTCCCAATTTGAAATTCTGGAGTCACTATATGATATGAGCGCATCCGGAAGGGATATTATACAGGTAAACTTGTCAGAAGAAACAGGGATTGACCCGATGACGACCTCTACCATTCTCCGCAATCTGGAAAAAGGATGTGTGATTACACGTGTACGGGGAAGAATAGATAACCGCGTGATATATATTGGGCTGACGGATAATGGGAAAAATCTTTACAAGACAGCATTTGTTAAAATGGCGAATTGCTGTGACAACCTCTACCGTAATATTGATAAAGAGAATCTTACAATTCAACTACTATCACTATCCCGGGAACTGAATAATTTTAATAATTAGATAATAATGAAAACAAAAATAATTTTTATTGGGGCAATTGTGCTGCTAATCTTTGCTTCATGTGGAAACAGTAATACAACAGGTCGGAGTGGAGAGGTTCTTAAGTATCCTGTGATGGTTTTGAACAGGCAGGATGCCGATATGCAATCTGTATATCCGGCCACGATCAGAGGGCAGGAAGATATAGAAATAAAACCGCGTGTGGATGGGTTTATTGAGGCTATATATGTAGATGAAGGTTCTGTGGTTAGGGCCGGACAGCTATTATTCAAAATAAACTCTCCTTCATCAGAACAGGCATTGACTTCGGCCAAAGCTTCAGTGAACAGTGCTAAAGCCCAGGTGAATACGGCTGAGGTAAATGTTAACCGCTATCGCCCTTTGGCAGAAAAAGAAATTGTAAGTGAGGTACAATTACAGACATATGAAAATGCTTACGAAACGGCATTAGCCTCTTTGGAACAAGCTAAAGCAACCCTGAAAAATGCACGGGCTACGATCAGTTGGGTGACAGTAACCAGTCCTGTAGATGGAGTTGTTGGCGTTATCCCTTATCGCAAAGGAAGCTTGGTTAATAGTAATAATATTTTAACGACAATAGCTAATACCGGAAACGTATATGCTTATTTTTCATTAAATGAACGTAAATTGATGGATTTCCTTAAAGGAGTGGAGGGTAATACCCAGTCTGAGAAAATAAAAAATATACCTCCTGTCACATTAATCTTATCCGATGATTCCGAATATAGCGAAAAAGGGAGAATAGAAACTATAACAGGAACGGTAGATATAACCACCGGTACAGCTAATTTTCGAGCAGAATTCCCTAACCAATCAGGAAAATTGAGGAGTGGGACAAGCGGAAAAATAGTTATACCAAAAACGCTTAATGATATTTTTATAATACCACAAAAAGCGACATTCAGCCAGCAGGATAAAGTATTGGTTTATAAACTGGAAAATGATTCAGTAAAACAGCAGGTTATATCTGTTCAGTCTACACCGGATGGACAGAATTACGCAGTAACAAATGGATTATCCGATGGTGATACAATCGTGTACGATGGAATAGCAACACTTCGAAACGGAATGAAGATATTGATCAAAGAAAGCTTGACAGCTTCTTATTAATCAAATAACGGTCAAAAGGTATAGATTATATATTCTGTTTGACAGGATATCTGAGGTTTAACAACTATAAAAACAAGAAGATATGTTGAAAACATTTATAGAGCGTCCTGTATTATCCACTGTAATATCCATCATTATAGTTGTTTTGGGTATGATCGGACTCAACATGCTGCCGATAGAACAATATCCTGATATTGCGCCTCCTACGGTAAGGGTTGAGGCAACTTACAGCGGTGCAAATGCTGATGTGATTATGAATAGTGTTATTATTCCATTAGAAGAAGCCATCAACGGAGTGGAAGGAATGACCTATATGACATCTTCGGCCGAGACAGGTTCCGCTAATATAACGGTTTATTTCAAACAAGGGATAAATCCTGATATGGCAAGTGTAAACGTTCAGAATCTGATAAATCAGGCATCATCGCAACTTCCGGCCGAAGTAATCCAAACTGGGGTAACGGTGAGGAAACAACAGACCAGCAATATACTGATGATGTCACTTTCATCTGAAAATCCGGCATATGATGCTACGTTTATAGAAAACTATGCCAGCATCAATATCATCCCTCAGATAAAACGTGTTTATGGTGTAGGAAATGTCTCTGCTTACGGGTCGAGGGAATATTCTATGCGCATCTGGCTGAAACCGGATATAATGGCTTCCTATAAAATATCGACAGATGAACTGATCAGCGCTTTAAGCGACCAAAATATAGAAGCGGCCCCCGGACAATTGGGAGAAAATAGTAATCAGGCATTCCAATATACACTCAAATATACAGGGCGACTCTCCTCTGTAAATGAATTTGAGAATGTAATCGTTCGTTCGAATGAAGGAAGAATAGTGCTTCTAAGTGATGTAGCTACGGTAGAATTGGGTGGATTACAATACAATACGTCTACGTCTACAGATGGTAATCCGGCAGTAATGGTACGCATTAACCAAACACCCGGGTCGAATGCCCAAGAGGTGCTTACGAATGTAAAAGCAGAATTGGAGAAAGCCATATCAGAATTTCCGCCGGGACTGAAATTAACTTATTTAGTAGATATCAGTGATTTTTTAAATGCGTCAATTAGTAAAGTTATTACAACTTTAATCGAGGCCTTCTTACTGGTCTTCTTAGTTGTTTTTATATTTCTTCAGGATCTACGTTCTACTATTATTCCGGCTATAGCTGTTCCGGTAGCTATTATAGGAACATTTTTCTTCCTATGGTTGATGGGGTTTTCCATCAACCTGCTTACTTTGTTCGCACTTTTGTTAGCTATCGGGATTGTTGTTGATGACGCCATTGTTGTTGTAGAAGCAGTGCATTCTGAACTCGAAAATAGGATAAAAGACCCAAAAGATGCGGCAATTAAGGCAATGGGGGAGATAGCTCCGGCTATTATCTCTATTACTTTGGTTATGGCTTCGGTATTTATTCCTGTTAGTTTTATCGGGGGAACAAGCGGCATCTTCTATAAACAGTTTGGTTTGACATTAGCGATCGCGATTAGTATTTCTGCTGTTAACGCATTGACGTTAAGTCCTGCATTGTGTGCATTATTTCTAAAGCCAAATGATGAAACTTCCCTCAAAGGAGGCTTTATCAGACGTTTCTATTATTTTTTCAATATCGGATTTAATATATCAACTGCAAAATATAGAAAAACACTTGTCTTTCTGGGAGAAAAGAGGCACCGATGGATTACTGTTTCGATTATTTTGGTCTGTACCTGTATTTTGTTCGGTTTAATGAAAGTAATGCCTACCGGATTTGTACCACAAGAAGATAGCGGAAGACTTATGGGCAGCATAACATTACCACCCGGATCTTCTTTGGAGAGGACAGATTCGGTTGTAAATGCAGTTCTGGAATTAGCGAGTGAAATTCCTGAAATAGAACACTTAGGCGGCATCACCGGGATAAGTTTCATGAGTGGTAATGCCAGTTCGTATGGATCGGTTATGTTAAGTATAACTCATTGGGACAACCGGAAAATAACAGTAAATGAAGTTGCTGCAATACTAACACAGAAAACAAGTTTTATCGAGAATGCTACCTTTATGTTTTTCGGTACACCTACTATTCAGGGATTTGGTTTGAGTAACGGGGTAACAGTAAATCTACAAGATCGCACAGGAGGGGATATATATGAATTTTACAATGTTACGAATGATTTTATTGAAGAAATGAATCATCGGAAAGAGGTAATGATGGCAATGACCACCTTTAACCCTAATTTCCCTCAAAAACAATTAGACGTCAATATGACTAAAATCAAGGATGCAGGTATTACGCTAAATGATGTGATGGGTACTTTACAGGCATATATCGGCAGCCAATATATATCAAATTTTAATCTATATGGGAAGCAGTACAGGGTAATGGTGCAGGCGGCACCCGAATATAGATCCAAAATTGATGATCTGGACGGAATATTTGTGAAAACAGCAAGCGGGGAGATGGCTCCGGTAACAAGTTTTCTGACGGTAAGTGACATTACCGGTCCGGAAACCCGTACGCGTTTTAATCTGTATTCTTCTATGGAACTAACCGTTATACCGGATTATTCGGCAGGATACAGCACCGGTGATGTCATCAAAGCTATTGAAGAAGTAAAAGAGCAAAGTCTGCCAACAGGATACAGCTACGAATATTCGGATATGACACGAGAGGAAGCAAATGCCGGTAGCCAGACAATATTGATATTTGGCCTGTGCTTAATCTTTGTTTACTTGTTATTAGCTGCGTTGTACGAAAGTTATATATTGCCTTTGGCTGTAATCTTTTCTCTGCCCGTGGGACTATCGGGTGTATTCATTTTCCTCTCTGTATTCGGATTGAGCCAGGGAATAACGAACAATATTTATGTACAGATATCCCTTATTATGTTAATCGGATTATTGGCAAAAAATGCGATACTGATTGTCGAATACGCTATTCAGCGTCGCCAACAGGGTATGAGTGTCGTAGATGCAGCTATAAATGGAGCTGAAGCCCGTTTACGCCCTATTTTAATGACTTCTTTTGCCTTCATTTTCGGACTTTTACCATTGGCTGTTTCCTCAGGTGCAGGAGCAATCGGCAATCGCTCGATAGGTATCAGTGCTATCGGAGGTATGTTCATTGGTACCCTAGTCGGGGTGTTGGTTATACCTTCCCTTTATATTATATTTCAAACTATTCAAGACAGGTTTAGCAAATCGGGCATAGTAAATTCAAACGATGAATTTATTGCACAACAAAACAGGAGATAATTATGAGTAGATATAAATATATAAAGAATATTACTTTATTAGGATTTATGATCCTGACAGGTCTTCCTGCCTGTCAGGTAATGAATAAATACAAAGTTCCTGAAATAGATAGTGATAATTTATACGGAGAAATGACGTCTTCCGATACAACTACCATAACCGGTATTCCATGGAAAGAGTATTTTACAGATTCGTTTTTGATCCTTTTGATAGATGAAGGAATAAAGAAAAACCATGATTTACAGATAGCCTATACCCGCATACAACAAGCCGAAGCGAACCTGAGTATGGCTAAAGCAGCATATTTCCCCGACATATCGTTAGCCGGACAAGTAGACCAATCCCGCTTCAGTAACGGGAGTAATGGCGAAAAGGTACTCGGTTACCATTCTACAGACTATTCTTTAGGTGTATCGGTAAGTTGGGAACTGGATATCTGGGGAAAACTTAACAGGCAATCCAGATCGAAATATGCTCAATTTTTGAATAGCTATGCTTATAAGAATCTGATTCAGACATCATTGATTGCGAATGTAGCCTTGTCGTATTACTCCTTACTTGCTTTAGATGAACAACTTGCTATTATGAAAGAAACAGTGGATCTTTTAGAAGAAAATGTAGAAACGATGGAAGCTCTTAAAAAGGCCGGATTGCAAAATGGAGCCGCAGTAGAGCAAAGCAAATTCCTTTTATACAGTACACAGGCCTCTATTCCTGATCTGGAAAGTCAAATCAGACAAATGGAAAACTCGATCAATACTTTACTTGGGAGGAAATCTGAGAAAATAGAACGGTCAAGTATATATAACCAGCAATATCCTAGCAGATTACAATATGGGGTTCCGGTTCAAATGTTGGCAAAACGTCCGGATGTACAACAAGCGGAATTATCTTTCCGCTCAGCCTTTGAACTTACCAATGCTGCGCAAGCAAGCTTTTATCCGTCTCTAACCCTCAGTTCATCATCGATAGGTTATGTTACTAATAATACATTATCTAATTTTTTCAATCCTGGAAATATTTTCGCAAATATA
Organism: Dysgonomonas termitidis; assembly: GCF_042654545.1. Taxonomy (GTDB): domain Bacteria; phylum Bacteroidota; class Bacteroidia; order Bacteroidales; family Dysgonomonadaceae; genus Dysgonomonas; species Dysgonomonas termitidis. The sequence continues at coordinate 24,212 of NZ_JBHSGN010000011.1, read as the reverse complement.
ATCGGGGGATTGACGCAGCCTCTTTTTGCGAGAAAGCAACTGGTTGGAAGCCTGAAGATAGCCAAAGCGCAACAACAAGAAGCTTTGTTAATTTTTGAACAAACAGTTTTGATTGCCGCACAGGAAGTTACGGATGTTTTATATACTTTCGAATCTTTACTGAAAAAACAAAAAGCAAGAGAGTTACAAGTCGAAACCGGCCAACGATCTGTTTATTTCACTCAAGAGCTCTTAAAAGCAGGGGATGCAAATTATACAGAGGTGCTTACTGCCAAACAAAATCTTTTATCCGCGTTGATAAGTCAGGTCAATGATAAACTGGAACAATTACAATGTACCGTAGTTTTATATAAGGCATTAGGAGGGGGAACTGAATAAATTGGCGTCAGTCCTTATTTCGGATTATATCATTTCAAAAGCTTAACAGAAGAATAAAGAAGTAAGAAAATAGGGGTAATAGGCTAATGTCCGGAAATGAGTTTCTTTAGTTACCCGTAACTGGAAATATTAAAAATTTATGTTTGTCTGTGATTTTGCATTGTTAATGTTATTATTAGAAATCCTGCGAAGTGATTTTGCGGGATTCTTTTCTGGAACTCCTCGGTTTCGGAAAATCACTTTTATAGGACAATTCACTTTCTCGAAGCGTCTCAATAATTTTTTTGAACGATTTCTCTCTTGCAGTAATGAGCTTATCTGTATACCAAAAACTGATACGCCTTTTTTACCGATTTTCGTGATGCGAAAAAGATATTCCGGAATAAATGCATATTGAAACGGCCGGTAGAAAATAATAGGCTAGTTTTGTAGTCAGTAGCTCGGAAGAAATCACAATAAGGATTCCTTATTACAAACGAGTCTCTCGTTGTTGTAGTAATATAAACACGGTAAAGACAATTATGTATATAACTCAAGAACAAATGGAAAATTTCATCAGGAGTAATGCTGAAAATATATGGGAGCTCTTATGTGAAAGAGGGCAGATGACCCTTAGACAGATTGGAGAACATACTCACTGCAGGGATACTATTATATTTATGTCTATAGGATATCTGGTTAAGGAAGACAGGATCAATATCGAGGATAGATTTGGAATTTTATATTTCCAATCAAGAAATACTATAACGGAAATATATTATTAATACGGATCAACTGTTAAGTCTATTCTCTGATTTATTTTGTTGAATTATTTATAAATAATGAAATAATTGTCAGGATGTAACACTATAGATAGATATTTAAAATAAGAGGGTTTTGTAGTTTTTTAGTTCTGATCCCAAGAAGGAATTGCTTTATCAGTTTAGGCACTTTCTTCTTGGTTTCTTTTATTGCTATTCTGGTATATTAGAATTCGTCCAATTGATGATGCAAATCCTTAAAAAATAAGATACGTTTCGGCTCTCCGCTACAGGAAATTAGTGTAGAAATGCGTCGGCGTGAATGAATCCAGCTATTCATTTCATAATAGCAGCTTTTCTCTGTGCAGGCCAGACCATTTAAGACGCAGGCCTGGATAACACTGAGATGATACTGGCCAGCTTTTAAGTTATAGAATGCCTTGTCAAACTGTGTATTCGAAACATACATATATACATCATTTCCATTCTCATATTTGCCGGTGATTGAAAGCTGTTCCATATAATCCAAAAGCTTGTGAACTTCTCCCATGATAACCCTTGCGTCGCATTCCCTTAATAATTTTATGGATACGAAGTATTTCAGCTCATGCGTCAGCGCCCAGCACAGCTGCCTGTCGAAGACATAATAGGCGTTTCGTATCTGCATGTGGGCTTCCCGTGAAGCCCGGAAAATCTCTTGCATACGTTCTTCAATCTTTACGTCGTGGTAGGCTTTGGCCTCCCGTAATCCACTTTCGTATATCCATTTGAAAAGGGCAAACCGGGTAATGTTCTTGTAACGTAAATACAATTGTTGAGGAAATCTGTTCGACGTAATGGCTAACTGAGAGAAAGGGTCCTTGCTTCCCTGGCGGACATCATCTAAATAGGCCTCTAAAATCTTATAATCTTTAGGACTGGGCGTTTCGAAATCAACTAAGTGTATACTGTAATTAAATCTTTTGTCTGGAGATGTATTTACAACTTCGCCAAGTGAAAAATCCAGCTCATTGGCCAATAGAGCCGCTTCTTTCAGACTAAACGGGACTTCTCCGCGTAGGCGGCGGTAAGCAGCTTCCTTGCCTATGGACAGCACATTCATGATAACAAATACAGGATTGACTTCTGATGGAACCCGGGCTTTGACAGCATCGAGTAAAGCCTTGTCGTAATTATATGTTTTCATACTTGAATTTTGTTACAAATGGTATTAGAAAATAAATCTTGTTACGGAAAGTATTCCAAAACAGAAAATGCCTTTATTTCCGTAGTACGCCATATCTGCTAACATGTCAACAATATGGGAACTATGAATTATCATTTAGAATTTTTGAATAATGTGTAGAATAGCATGAGATAAGAACCTTTTGGACCAAAAACCTAAATCACAACTCATCTAATAGTTTACGCAGCGAGGAGAAAAATTCAATACGTTGAAATTCTCCACTCTGGGTAATCAAAGTAGAAAGCCTGCGCCGGGAATCGATCCAGTCTTCCATTTTCAGATAGCTGGTTTTATTCGTAGAAGCTACGCCGTTGAGGATACAGGCTTCAATGATGCTGAGATAATTCTCATGGATTTTGAGGTTGTAATAAGACCGTTCGAAGCTTATATCTGAGATGTATATCTGGACTTTATTTCCATTCTCATATACTCCATCAATACAGACCTGCTCCATATAATTAAGCATAAGATACGCTTCTCTGCGGATATTTTCTTTATCCTCTTCTCTTATTAATCCGATAGAGACAAAATGTTTCAGATCTGTAACTAAGGATTGTCCGATTTGTTTATCAAAAATAAAACAGGTCGAAGCAAATTGTCTATATGCATGCAGCGAATCATTGAAAATCTGTTGCATCCGGCTGGGTATCTTCACTTGGTGATATGCCTTTCCCCGTCCAGATTTGTTATGGTAAATCCATTTAAATAGGAAGAAATTTAGTAAACTCTTATAACCCAGATAGATCTGTTGCGGGAAAGTATTAGTAGATATAGTTATATGAGAAAAAGTATCCATGCGAGAACTGAAAAGCATGTCTATGTATTCCTGGAGGATGCGGTAATCATTCTCATCCGGGTTCTCAAATTCAGCCAGACGCATGTGTAGATGCTGGATTTTTTCATCATTGTTTCCGGTTACTTCGTCTAATGAGATTCCCAATTTTTTTGATAAGAGTACAGCTTCCTGTAAGCTAAGACATACTTCTCCGCGTAAACGCCGATAAGCAGCTTCTTTTCCGATAGATAAGATATCCATAACAAACCACACTGGATTAATGTCTGCGGGCAGTTTAGCTCTTACTGCCTCAAGTAAAGTCTTGTTATAATCATGTGTTTCCATATACATAATATATAGGTATACCAAAGATATAAATTAAATTGAGGTTCCCATTATTCCATTTCTAAATTTGTGAATTTATACGAAAAATATCTAATACTCCCCGATGCCGGGAGGTAAAGGTTGATAAAAATGCAACTAAGTGCAAAGGAAATTAGCTATCCAAAATTAGTTTATTACTCAGCAGTGTTTATTGCAAATAGCAAATAAGTTTCCGGACGTTCTTCCTGAAATTACAAATTATACTGATAACGAATCTTTTTTTTCTGAATATTGAAAATAAGGAGTTCCTTCTTCTTTTAAAAGAAAATGTATTCTGAAGAAGGGTGAAAATTGGAACATGAAAATTGAGAGTAATAGATACTTTTGAAACTAAAAAAGAGCGAACAGTTCTTGTTATGAATTTACAATATTATTGAAAATGAGTTAATATCTGATCCTATTCAATCATAACTTAAAATGAAGATAAAATGAGATATATAAATTTAAAACATTCCCGGATAGCAGTGAGAGCTATTATTTTATCTGTTCTATTGGGCCTGGTCTTATATATACAAGCGCAGGTTACTATTGGTTCGGGGATTCCTCCTGATGAGAATGCTCTTTTAGATTTAAAAGAAGATGATAATGGTAATTCGACCAAAGGTCTTTTATTGCCAAGAGTACAGTTAAGTGATATTGATAGTCCCTCCCCGCTTACAGAACACAAGGAAGGTATGTTTGTCTATAATATCGGAGAAAATGGTTTTGTAGGGCGGGGGGTATACTATAATACAGGGGAAAAGTGGGAAAAGGTAAGCTCTCTTTTTACCAACTGGTTTTACATGCCTTCTGTGGTTTTTGATACATCATTAACCGGCGAAGGTTTTACTAAAAACCTTTATGAACTTTATAGAGATCAATTTGAAAATCCGATGATGAAAAGTTCTGATGCTCCTCCAAGTATACCACATATGCCTGCTGCCAACGATCTCTATTACTATATAACTGTTTATGATACAGATGTCTTTGAGATAATATCTTTGTCAGATTCCGGAATACTGGTGTATAATATAAAGCAGGCTGTCTCGGCTTACTCTTTAATCAACATTATATTCGTTTTAAAATAATAATGTTATGGATGATAAATATATAGTTGGTTGCATCATAATTGTCGTACTGTTTTTTACTTGTCAATTAGGTCAGGCGCAGAATTATGGTGATTTTCCTTATTCTCAAAGTTTTAGAACAGAAACGCAGCCTGAGGAAATAGATATAGTAACACCGCAGAATTCTCAGATACAGAACGATGCTACGTTTACATCGGAGGGACTGCGTTTGACCTCAAACGAAACCGGTAGGTTCGGTGCAGTTTTTATCGGAGATCATCAATTCCAGTCGATACAAGGCATCCGAATAGAGTTTGAATATCTGATGTATGGTGGTAGTGGTGCTGATGGAATGTGTGTATTTTTCTTTGATGCAGGCATAAACAATCCTGTTATTGGAAGCATCGGTTCAGCTCTAGGGTATACTTATAATAGAACAAATTCCTATTATGCAGTAAACAGGGCAACAGGACTGAGTGGTGCATATCTGGGTATAGCACTGGATTCTTACGGAAATTTCAAGAATAGGTTTTGGCAGGGAGACTCCCGGATAAATGGGATTCCTGACATTTCCGGAGATTTAGGGGATAGATACATCAGTAATGTAACTCTACGTGGAGCCAGAGGTGGAGCTACGCAAGTGGCAGACTTTGCGTCTATTGCCGGGATGGACGACGGCTATATGGGCTACCCTGTATTGATAAGTCAGCCAACCTTGAATAATAATGAAGGGTGGCAGCTTAACGGTATAGGAGGCTATTCTTCCATAAATACATATAGAGGGGACTTCAATCTAAGAGGAGAAGATCAATCTGATTATAGGAGAGCTATTATTGAAATCTACCCTTTGGACTCTAATGAAGGCTTTGAAATATCAGTCACAATTCAGCATGGAGAAACGGAGACAATCGTTATTAACGACTATCCGTATAGAAGATTTGTTGAATATGCTGAAAATGCCTATGATTTAGAAGGGGATAACATTATCGGTGGTTCTGTATATCCGGAAAGCACACCTACTATCCTGGATGCAACTATTCCGATGTATTTACGTATTGGCTTTGCTGCCAGTACAGGAGGAGAAACAGATATTCATTTACTCAGGGAATTAAAAATATCTCTGCCTTCCTCGGCCGAAGCTTATGATGATTATGCCTCTACGACCCGGATGGAGCCTGTTGTTATTGATGTTTTGGATAACGATATCGGATATAGCGGGCAGATAACAAAAACGCAGATCGGAGATAAAGAGCACCTGAACCCAAATTCATTCCGTTTTTGTGACGATAGTGGGGAATTTTTGGGAGTAGTTGTCGATGATATGACTGTTTATGATACTGCAGAGGGTAATTGGTTGTTTAATTTTCAGGAAGGAAAACTCACTTTTACATCGGCTCGTGATTTTATTGGGTTGGCTGCTGTCAGATATAGTATTAAATCAAAAGATGAAATCGGGGAACCATACGACGATGAGGCTTATCGGTCTCCACCTGCTGTAGTAAATGTGAATGTATCTACTTTCCAGACTATTATCTCTAATAGAATGGTGACTCCTTTGGTAAATTAAATATAGAATAGAATGTTTTTAGATTCAAAAAGTGGAAATTATCTCAGAAAAAAAGCCTTAACCTTTATATAATACCTGAATGTATTACTACGCCTAAGCCGAACACTTAAATCTCTCTCGAAGTCTGAGATGAAGGAATTGATGCAGTATTTCTTTCAGGCAGATGATAAACGATATATAAGTCTCTCTGGTGACGAATATTGTTATTACGCTCTTTTCAACGTTTAAATAACAGGCAACTCTATAATAATCAGGGCTGAGAGTGCATGAAAACTTTTCTGCGAAAAAGAAGAAGTGCTTCTCAGGGATATAGAGTGATATGCCTATTGCACAGATTAGTTAAAAACTCAGTCCACTTTTTATGAAGATACATCAAATATTATGAAGAAACGGAAATAGCCAGAAGATAGCCTCTGATTGAAAACAAAGAAGAATTCTCTGTCAAAAAGAATACTAATAAATTTTTATTTTAAAATTGTTAACATGGATACAAGAAAAAAAAATCAAAAGAAGCTTTTAAATAAGCTTTTTAGGGCATTAGCATTGGTAATATTTTGCTCTATGAGCATAAGCTTATCTGCTCAAAAAGTAAATATTACCGGAAATGTGAAAGACGAGCTGGGCGAAGCTCTTATTGGCGCTAGTATCAAAGAAGTAGGTACATCAAATGGTACAGTTACGGATGTAGATGGAAATTTCTCTTTGTCTGTAGAGGCAAATGGTTCATTAGAATTCTCTTACATTGGGTTTCTTACCCATGAAGAAAAAATAAATGGAAGAACAACCATTAATGTAGTAATGATAGAAGATAGCCAACAACTCAACGAAATTGTCGTTGTTGGCTATGGGACAATGAGAAAATCGGATGTAACAGGTTCTATTGCTATAGCTAAAGGGGCTGATATGATAAAAGCCCAAAACTTTAGCCCATTGGAAAATTTACGGGGTAAGGCTTCCGGGGTAAATATTTTTTCCAACTCCAGCCAGCCTGGAGCCTATGGGAACCGGGTTATTATTCGTGGTAACTCTACAATTAATTCTTCTTCCGACCCTTTATACGTGGTAGACGGCGTGGCTATATCGGATTTTCACCTATTGAATCCTAATGATATAGAAAGTATAGAAGTATTAAAGGATGCTTCTGCAGCTGCTATTTATGGGGCAAGGGGGGCTAATGGTGTCATACTGGTGACAACCAAGCGAGGTCTCAAAAGCGAGGGGACGGTTGTAAGCTATCAAGGTTCGATGAGTATAAATTCTGTAGCCCGCTATATGAATGTACTTAATGCCCAGGAATGGACAGACGCTTTCATGATTGGTTTGGAAAATGAAAATAAATACCAAGGAAGGAATTGGTCGTTGAATCGGACAGATTGGTTTACGGACAGAGATTATTTCGATGCAAACGGCAATCCTTTATATGACACGAATTGGCAGAAAGAAGCGACACGTACATCAATTTCTCACAATCATCAGTTAAATATTCAGCAAGGTGGGGAAAAATCTTCAGTGGGGGCATTTTTAAACTTTTCCGATAACCAGGGGATTGTAAACAACACATATGCTAAACGTTTGAACGGAAAAGTCGCTTATGACAACAAGCCATTACCATGGTTATCTACCTCTGTTAATTTCCTGGTGAATCATGTATGGAGCCGGTATACACCGGAAACAGGAGGAGGGCAGGAGGCCCGCCGCACGATGATAGAGATGTTGCCATGGTTGCCGATTTATGATAAAAATGGGGATTATACCACATCTACATCTACTTCGATGAATGATTCATTCGGATTCGAAGGGATGTCTAATCCGGCAATGATACTCGACCTGCAAAAACGGATGCTGTATAATACCAAGATATTTGGAAATGCCGCATTGACATTCCATTTGATGGACGGACTGGATCTGAAAACCCAATTTGGGCTGGATAATAGAGCGGTAAAATACAGAGAGTATTCCTCTGTTAATTTGAATAATATATCCATGCCAAACGGAAGAGCTGAAAGATGGCATAGCAACACCTTTTACTGGCAAGAGGAGACCTATTTGACCTTCAATAAGGTACTGGAAAAGCACCGGATCAATGCTATGGCGGGTATTTCATGGTCTGAAACTATATACGATTACGATAGGCTATACACAGAAGGTTTTGACGATGATTTCTACGAGGATTACAATATGGCAACCGGTACAATACCTGGTTCACCGGAGTCTGATTGGAATAAACAATCTATGAACTCTTATTTCTTGCGTATGGCTTATACTTTCAACGATCGTTATTCTGCGACAGTTACAGGACGTATTGACGGCTCTTCTAAATTTGGTGAAAACAATAAATATGCCTTCTTCCCTTCTGCAGGCCTGGCATGGAATATAAGTAACGAAGATTTTTTAGTAAACAATACTTCAGTTAGCAATCTGAAACTGCATACAAGTTACGGGCTTACAGGAAACTCCGAAATAAATCCTTATAGTTCTTTGGCAAAAGTTTCCGCTGGTACACTCTTATTAAATGGAACGCGTAGTCCATATTCATGGATCAGCAACATTGCAAATCCTGATTTGAAATGGGAAAAGACAGCACAATGGGATATAGGAGTAGATCTCGGTTTATTCAGGGATCGTCTGAACTTTGATGTCTCCTTTTACACCAAGAAGACGACAGATTTGTTGCTGGATACCCCTATCCCTCACTCTACGGGGTATCAATCGGTATTTAGAAATATAGGTTCTGTAAGGAACCAGGGATTTGATATTTTGATTAACGGAACTCCTGTAAGAACGAATGACATGGAATGGAATGTGTCTTTAAATATGAACTATAACAAAAATAAAGTTCTTAAACTAGGAGACAATGATGAAGATATCCTTCAGCATTCATGGGTAGGGGGCGCAGAAAGTATTATCCGGGTAGGAGAAAATATGAACAGTTTCTATGGTTACAGAAGATATGGCGTTTATACACTAGAAGATTATAATGCCGGAGACTGTACCCTGGAGCAGGTCGGTAGAACAAAACGTTCAACAGAAAAAGAAATTTTGGGAAAAGGAACGCCTGACTGGACCGGGAGCTTCATCAACAACTTCAGATATAAAAACTTCGATCTGACTGTTGACTTTCAATTTGTATTGGGAGTAGAGACTATGCAACAATTCTATCACTCAACATATGATCGTTTTGGTATTACAAACGGCCTTGCCGAGATTTTGCATGGGGCATATGACGGAACAAATCCGAATACTATGCAACAAGCGATATACCTGAGTAATTCAGGTCATGCCGGACAAGATACTACAGTGGACTCGTCATGGGTTGTCGATGGCTCTTATCTCCGTTGCAATATGTTACAATTAGGCTATACATTCACTCCGGGATTATGTAAGTCGCTTGGAGTATCAGCCTTACGTGTTTATGGAAGTGCAAATAATTTATTCCTGGTGACCTCTGGCGATTTTAAAGGATACGATCCGGAAAGTACATCTCAGGGGGATACTGATAAGTTTGGGCAAAATATGACTTTTTTCTCATATCCTAGGGCAAGAACATTTACATTCGGTATCAATCTTACATTCTGATTAACTTAAAAAATAAATAAGATGAAAAAAATAATATTATATATATTTGCATATATCACTATGCTGTCTTTTCATGCATGTAGTAGCTTTTTGGAAGAGAGTCCTAAATCACAAATTGTCAAAGATACATATTATAGTACGCCCGCTCAGGCTTTGGCTAATGTAAACTTTTTGTACAGAGTTGGGGCACAGGGCAGGATGTCAAATGCCGGTAGTGCCTATGTAGGTCCTAATGCATCCATTGACGGTATGTTGACCGGTTATTTTATCAATTCTTACGAAGGGCAGGAATTAGCATGCAGGTATGCCCGCCTGCTTACACGGAGTACCAGTTTGAGTACACTTTCTAATCTGTTAAACGATATTTGGGATAACTGTTATCTGGCAATAAATGTTTCAAATAGTGCGATTAAGTATATTCCTGATATTCCCGGAATAGATGAAACATACGCAGACAGATTGGTGGCTGAAGCTAAATTCTTCCGGGCTTTTAATTACTATTATCTGGTAAAAACATTTGGAGATGTACCAATGTACGAAGAACCTTATGAATCATATACGGATAATTTGCTATTGGGGCGTACTCCTGTTGCAGATATTTACGCATTGATGGAGGCGGATCTGACTGTAGCTGTTAATACACTCCCGGAAGTTATGTTTGCTATGAACGAACACCGTATTTCGAAATACATTGCAGCAATGACATTAGCAAATGTATATCTGCGTCAGGAGAAATATTCTGATGCTGCTGATGCTGCCCGGATTGTAACGGGTTCTCCTCATAGATTGGAGACTAATGATGATTTAGCATTGGGAAGCGCTTATAATAAGTTACGCAGTATAGATGATCTGGATGAAGTAATTTATGCCCAGGAATATGATGAAAGTATAAGTTCCGGAGGATGGTGGCCAACATATGCTTTCTCTTCTGGAGCTGTATCGGTTTTTGGAACATATTCAATTTTTGAAAGAGTATATGGACCGATTGACAGATTCTTAAATGTATATGAAGCAGACGATTTACGTATTCAGCCTAATCAGTTTTTCCACTGGACATATACTAATCCGAATAACGGGAGGACATGGTCTTCTGAAAGTGCCGGATGCTGGTATTATTATGATGAAAATGCTTTACTGAATTCGGGACGGGCAACTAAGGACTGGAATTTCTTTCGCTATGCTGAAGCTTTGTTAGTTGCTGCTGAAGCTATTGCGGCGAGTCCCGAAGGCGTGACTTCTGAAGCTGCCGGATATCTGGCCGAGATCAAAGCCCGCGCTGACATGAATGGAAAAACAATTGCTCAATACTCTACCGAACTGCAAGCTTTGTCAAATGATGACTTTATTAAAGAATGTTGGACAGAGCGCTTACGCGAATTTCCACTGGAATTTAAAATCTGGGATGATTGCTCACGTACAGGGATGTTTCCTGTAATCTCTGAAACGACTCAAGGTGAAGTTACATATGTTCCTCTGATAGGGGCAACAAACGGCGCAGGTGCCGTATTTAGTAGTTCCGATCTGTTTTGGCCTCTTTCTATAGATGAGTTGCAACGCAATCCAAATCTGGAACAAAACGAAGGTTATCCAACACAATAATCTGTAATTTATCCATATTGTGCCTTAATAAAAAATAATAGCTCATTAATATTTAATGGGCTGTTGTGTTTGGACGGCTTGTATTGGTGTAATATTTTTGCAGAGCGATTATTGAACCAGGAGCCAAATTAAAAGAACCAAATGTATAACACACACGGAACAATTATTATTCCGTGTGTGTTTCTTTTTCTATAATTCAGAGCGGGGGAGCATACTTAGAAATTTGTTTTGCTGAAAAGCCTTGAACCATTCACTTCGAATCCGTACTTATCTTTCGCATATATCTTTATTGTATGAATTCCTATGGATAATTCCGTAGGTAATGATACAGTCCAGATGTGTGGCGATTCCCTTTTTCGTAATGCCCCTTTTCGGCTGAATGAAGCGGGATACCCACCCTTGTTATTCATGTATATGAGACGGCTGACAGACGGCGGAACCATTGATGTTTTATCCATTTCGATCCAGTCTCCAGCATCTATTTGCATCATGACTGTAGTACTATCCGATCCACCGTAAATATTAGCTACCACAAGATTTTTATCCAATTGAGACAGTGCTTCAATATGAGTATCTACTGTATCCTGACCACCAATCCATATATCCATTTGCCTGTCGGCACTCAGTCCTATCCCTTTATAATTGATCTTATAATTATTCTTATCGAAGTCTATTGTAAAATAATTTTTGGGACTTCCACACTGCATCAGTGCTGTAGGAATCCCCAACCAGTCGCGTTCTCCTATCCACCAGTTTCCACATGAAGCTCCCACACCCAGTTCGTGAACGTTAGGTGCAAGTATATGCCGGCTTATCTGATGAGTGTGTCCGGATAATATAAGTACGGTAGGATAGTCTTTCACTAAATCGAGAAAAGCATTCCTGTTGCGAGTGTAGACCATCGGTATATGCTGGCACACTACAACGGTTTTATCTTTTGATACATAGGCAAGATCATTCTTTATAAAACATAGTTGCTCGTCACTGATCAGTCCTGTGTAATCACGCCCCCCTTTCGATGCGACGTTGTTGAGTACGATAAAGTGTACGTTCCCATAATTAAACGCATAATAGCTTGCCCCAAAATAACGGTTAAATACATCATCCTGTCGGTTTGTCCCTCGTACATTTCTATCATGATTTCCCAAGAGCAACCATGAAGGCATAGGAAGGCTTTCTATCATTTGTGTAACTGAGGGCAGAATATCAAGGGTTTCATTTATCTGATCGCCCATAAATATATTGAAATCAATATCTGATCGTTGCAATAGTTCGGATATAACGCTTTGGTTGGCGTAATTGATTTCCTGATAATCTTTCATTTGGATGTCACCGATGGCTCCTACTCTGAATGTCTTTTTTTCGGAGAGTGGAATTAGAGGAATATCGAAATCAAGATTCTCATTTTCTGTCAACGATGTGTCAATATATAAAAAGGCCGTATTTTGTATTTGAGGCTTATTTTTCCTCCAGACACCATATTGGGATGGAATTATAGGAAATATAGACGAGCCAACAGAAGTATTAATTGTATAAGCTCCTGCCTTGTCTGTCAAAACAATTTCTTTTCCGTTCGATACGAGTATATTTTTTACTCCTTTCTCCGAGGCATCCTTAACTCCATTCTTGTTCTTGTCTTCGAAAACAATACCCGACACTTTTACCTGTTGTGCTGCGATAGTAAATGAGAATATCCCGGCGAGGCAAAGAAGTACAATACCTTTTATTTTCATATTATTCAACAATTAAAAAAGTAGGGGCACGATATATTACACACCAATACCCCCACATAGTAACTAAGTAGTGTTCTGCTTTATCAATAATATTATTTATTCATTGTCTTCAATGTATTCCCATATTAAGAGATTTTTACTTTCGTCAATATATATGGCATAACCGGTTCCATCAGACCCAAAAGCAATATTGGTTTTACCTGTTGTCACATTAGGGAACACAAATGGAGATGTCCATGTTTGAGCCTCTTTGTCAATAGTGACAAATGAGGTCGTACTATTAGTTGCTGTGTTATTATAAGTGACAGAAGGAACTCCTTGAGGGTTTAGTGCCAAAGAGAAATATCTCGTATTTGAAGCAAGGTTAACAGGGGTTGCAAACAGACTCCACGAACTGGTACTCGCTGTATATTTGTGAGTAATTAATTTATAACCACTACTCAAACGCTCTAATCCCATTACATATATATTTCCTTGGTTGTCCACATCCATATCAAGGTCATAATAATTAACTTCAGTTGCATCTTCGTGTCGCATTCCTTGGGCTAGTGTAGACCATGCTCCATCTTTATTTACATACACAGATATTGTACCACTTATATTGGCATAATCATTTACAGCCAGATAGAGTATATCCTTTTTCAGTACAGAACGCATATTATAAGAGTTATAACTTCGTCCAGGCATTGTTTGATTAGTTGTCCACGAACCTCCACTATAAGTACTAATGTTCATAAGTCGACGGCCAACAACACCTCCGGCTAAATTATTCATAGAGAAAACATACAGTTTTCCCATAGCATCGAAACAAATACTATTATACTGAACTCTCACATCATTGTAATTACGACCTACTACCACCCAAGAACTTCCATCATAATATTGGACCGTAGCTGTTTGTGGTATAGCGTTGGTGTAGTCTGTATATACTACATATGGGGTTCCGGTCGAGCTGAAAGTGAAATCCATATCAGATGTCTGGCCGTTCGATATAGTGTCGCCAACCATAGACCATGTCTCATTTTCATATTTTAAAAGTACAGCTTTCCGGTAACTTGTATTCGTATTATTTTTAATACCCATAACATATGGAACATTATCTACGGGATTAACCTTTAGAATGGCATCCATTAATTGAAACTCTGAGAAACGGACTTTTTTAATCCACTCGATAGGTCTTTTTATCCGTACAGTATATTTCCTGTTATTCAGACTGGTATTAGTCAAGACGAAATCGACAGGTACTGAAAAGTCATTTGCTGTTTGCTGACTTACCTGAACTGTACCTTTAACCGTTACGGCAGGATTATCTTCTGAGGTTGTAAAACGAGCTATCAAACTTGATTTATCTATTTTAGATGGAATTTTCATCTCAATATCGCTACCAACTATAGGACCATCTACCACATAATCTTTATCCAAAACACCTTCATTGTCTTCGACATAGAAACCAAAAGAAACCAACTTGGCCCCAACTATATCGGGTGCTGAAACGGATTTATCCTCTTCGCTACACGCCGAAAATAATAGCACAGCTATAAGAGGATAGCACAGATTTTTTATTAATTGTTTCATAAAATTCTTATTTTATGGATGAATAACTTTCTTTATTTACTTTTATTTCCAGTCTTATCATATCCCTTAGGATAAAGAACGGCTTTCACCATTAACCTGTCTTTATACATTTTACTCTCTGCAAATGAAGCTATATCTTTTGCCGTAATGCTATTTACGATATCATTATAATCGGATACATAATTCCAATCAGTTTCGTTATTGAAAATAGTATTTCGTATGAAGCTACTCCAGAATGAGCTTTTCTGCACATCGAGACTCATTTCTTTTATCAGGTTCATTTTTATATCTGCCAGTTCCGAATCGAAAGACTCCGGATTATTGATCATCATTTCTATTTCTTTCAATGTCCGATCCAACAGTTTTTCTACATTTTCGGGTGCAGTCGTAAACCCTATTGTCTGACGGCTCAATGGTTCGGGAGCTATTGCCGATCCGGCCGATACACTCACACTATATACCATTCCCATTTCTTCTCTTAATGATTTCAGCAACTTAGTTCTTATTACAGCCTTCAATATGCCATTTTTCAGATTTTCCAATCTCAAACTTCCATCTACTCTGTTCTGCTGAAATACAAGGTTTACAATTGCCCGCGGCGACTCACCATCGTTGCGTTCAAATACGATATACTGATCCACTCTTGCCGGCCGTTTGTACTGGTATGATGTGCTTGGCTCTCCACCAGGCAACGCAGCTAAATATTGGGTTATATAGGGTGTAACAGCTTCCAGATCGCAGTCGCCGATAATAACAAAAGTAAAGTCTTTGGCGCCGCCAAAAGAATGATTGTATATAGGAATAAGTGCCTCAAGTTTCAATTCATTTTCTAAGATAGTATCACTAACTTCCCGGTTAGTATAATCTTTGCCTTGAAGAATATATGACAAATCCTCATAGAACTTTCCACTTTCTACCTTATTGGCCGTACGATAAGATTCTATTGCATTTTTCTTTATCTGTTCATACATAGTTGTATCAATACGCGGATACATCCATTTCAGATATAATAATTGGAATTGGGTCTCAAGATCCTCATTGTTTGATGAACCTCCCATTCCGACACGCGAGTTATCGATTAAGAAAAGCATCTTAGCTGTATTGCCTGTCAGATAATGAGCCAATTCGTCACGAGACATATTTCCTGCTCCACTAAGTCCAATCACGTTTTTGGCATATAGCCCGTTTACAAAATCAAGCGAATCGAGCGTATATAAGCCTCCTTTACGGAATCCCGACAAGGTGATCTTATCCTTGTCTATGTCGGTCGACTTAAATACAACTTTGGCCCCATTGGACAGCGACAGTATATGGGCGTTTATTTCTTTGATATATTGCTTATCTACAATTGATCCGGGTTTGGGCAATGATGCCAATAACTGATCCGGGATATTCACTGTCTTCTTATATGGAGCAATATTTTCTTTGCTTATTTTAGAGAAAACAGATTTAATGTTGTCGTCGGACGGAAGTTCCTCTGCAACTTTATCGAAAGCCGAAAGAATGAAGTGAGTTTTTGACCAGTCGGCTGTCTTATGCAAATACTTGGTAAGAGATGTAGAGTCTATTTTTGAGATGTATTTCTTTGCCAAATTATACTCTTCCTCCTGCGTCACAACCTTATTGCCTACATAGAAGTCAGAATATATTTCATTCATCAAATTGATTGAAGGTACAGGACGCTCCGATTCAGCATTTCTCTTTAAAGAAGCCAGATAGCTTTTCTTCACCTTTTCTATTTCAAGAGGAATAAATCCGTATCTATATATCTGTTCTATTTCCCGGGCAAAAGTATTGATACCATCGTCAATCTTAGTTGGCGTGAGTTCTACCGATGTCAATAATATGCTTTTTGTATTCAGAAAACTCAAAACACTAATATTTGCTTTCTTGTAGGATGGATCATTGAATGATAAAGAAGTCATTCGTTCGTTAAACAACCTGTTGAGTATAACACGTTCTAAATAAGCCGGATATTCCTTTTCGGATTGAACGGGTGACAGTGTAGGTAATAACTGAACAGCTACAAGTTCCACTTTATCTAATGACTCGTGGATAACACTTTTGACTGCCATATCCTTATAACTATCAATAGCATATGTCGGAGCTTTCTTCTTTTTCGGTGTTGTTTTTAGTTCTCCGAATTTTTCTTTAATCATACGTTCTATCTCGGTCGGATTAATGTCTCCTACCACGGCGACAGCCATCAACGATGGATTATACCACTGTTGGTAATAGTCTTTAATATCCTTGTGTGAAAAATTTTGAATAACAGCAGTGTCACCAATCACAATACGATCCGAGAAGCGAGATTTATTCAGTAGTTCATACAACAGCGCATTCTGAGCGTCTTGTTTTGGCCCGGTCTTAGACAGCCATTCCGACATGATTACGCCTCTTTCTTTTTCTATCTGAAGACTATCTAGAGACAGTCTGCCTGCCCAATCGGACAAAATAGTCATAGTAGAATCCACAACTAAGGGATTATTCGAAGGCAACTGCAATTTATATACAGTTTCGTTGAAAGAAGTATGTGCATTCAGGTCCTTTCCGAACTTAGCTCCTTTCGACTCAAGAAACCTGACAATACCATCGTCCGGAAAATGTGCCGTACCATTGAATGCCATATGTTCGAGAAAGTGAGCGAGTCCTTTCTGTGAATCCTCTTCGAAAACTGAACCGGATTTGATGAAGAGCCGATATACAGCTTCTCCTTTAGGCGTTTGATTCGGGTATATATAATATGTCAACCCATTATCTAAACGCCCTTTTATCAAAGTCGGATTTTGTTTCAGTTTTTGCCCCGAAACTGAGGTTGAAAATAACATTATGGCCAGCCCCAATAGTATATGCTTTATATAAAATTCCATTCTGTTATTCCGCCTTTTTCTTTTCTATTACAATTTCTTTATACTTCTGATCGGGGCCAGGATATCCTAAAGTGAAGCCCGCACTATTACTTAATAACCTGATAGTAAGTGTCGTGTTTTT
Organism: Dysgonomonas termitidis; assembly: GCF_042654545.1. Classification (GTDB taxonomy): domain Bacteria; phylum Bacteroidota; class Bacteroidia; order Bacteroidales; family Dysgonomonadaceae; genus Dysgonomonas; species Dysgonomonas termitidis. Next base: position 6,623 of record NZ_JBHSGN010000011.1, on the reverse strand, counting down.
AGTGCCATCCAATGTGTCACTTATTATGTTGTTATCTTCATCACGAACACATGTTCTTAGCCATTTGATCCGTATTGCCAAATCATAGATGCCGGGAAGGAAAGACTGAGTCTCACCTTCTGTCAGGATTTGATAATCTACACCTTCAACAAGCCCGTTGCCGGCGATTATTTCATACTTAACGATTACACTTTGTGATTGTGCCTGTGCATTCATGTATAACATATATTCCCCAACAAATTCCTGATCGGTATTGATCGGGCCTGCACTCGATGAGTTGATAGGTTCGACAGAGATAAATGGAGTATCGAAGACAATATTTTCGTCTTTACCACATGACGAAAATAGTACTGCAAATATGAATACCGGTATTATATATATTCTTTTCATAATCAAAACTTATTTTATCAGTTTACTGTAGGATTACCCACCATATCAGGATTAATATCCAATTCTCGCTGGGGAATCGGTTTTAGAAACAAGTCGTTAGGGTAAGTTAGTTTCTGTATCGATGATGATGTTGTTATACTACGTACCATATCCTGTTTTCTGCGAGTTATATCATATAGTTGGTGCCCTTCAAAACAGAGTTCTTTTGCACGTTCATTTTCTATGATTCTTTTCAATTCGGTTTTGTTTGTTTCCGTAACAGTTACATCTGCAACATCTTTATTCAGAGCTCTGGCAATTATTGCTTTCACATCCGCAGCGGCATTTGACAAATCATCTTTATTCAGATAAGCTTCGGCTCTGTTCAGATACATTTCCGAACTTCTTAAAATAATAGGATTAAAATGTTCGTAAGTAGGATCGTTATCCGTAACATTAAACTTATTTGTAACATAATACACACTGCTACCCGAAGTAACTTTTTCTATAATAGAATTATATCTGATATCACTGGACTGGGTGTCGGGGCTGAATAAGCTGAGCAACAGATTGTCTACTGTCGCCGATGGAACTACTGGTGTTACCATGCCGCCTGTCTCGGTCTTGTATGTGAGATTGAAAAGTGTTTGCAACGTTTTTCCCTGGTTTTTGGAACCATTGAAACGAAATACTACTTCAGTCTCTTTATTGTCCAATTGTCTATACATCGCTACATAATCGCTACCTTTAACTAGAGGTACTCTGTCTATTACATATCCTGCATATTTGATTGTGTTTTCCCAGTCTTCCATATATAGATATACACGAGACAGCAATCCATAAACGGCCTCTTTAGTCACTGTATATTTGGTTTTTGCATCTGTTCCAATACTTGAACTTCCAAACAGAACTTCAGCATCTTTCAAATCTTTGATAATCTGAGCATAAACATCTTTTACGGAATTTCGAGCCGGCTTGTGGTCGAAATTAGGAGCTATCAGTTCGATAGGTACTCCTAAATGACTTGCATCGGAAGTATAATTATAAGGTTGCCCATATATTTTACATAATTCGAAATGAGACAAGGCTCGTAAAAACAATGCCTGAGCTTTTATACTTTCCAACTCCGTTTTACTATCGGGATATTTACCGAGAAGAGCAGGTTGATACTCTATAATATTGTTTATATTGACAAGAGCTTCATATAATGTTCCCCAATATCCGGCACCTAAATCTTCTATCTCATAATTGTATAGCGCTAATGAAGCCGGAGATGCCGTTGTTGATAATGAAACCATGTTTGCTGCAAGATCCGGATAAGCGTAATAGATCCCGCTGTAAAACCTGAACATCGTGTAGTATGATCCGGCCATAGCACTTCGTATACCTTTCATATCCGAAAAGGCCGTAGGTGTAACTGTTTTGCCGGTGGGGGTTACTTCCAGAAAGTCGCTACAAGAAGATAATGCAACAGCCAGAAATAGTAACAATTCCGATAATTTAATCTTTATTTTAAAATTTTTCATAATGATCATCTGTTTTCGTTTGTTTTTAGAATGTTGCATTTAATCCTATCGTTACAGAGGATTCCATTGGGTAACCACTCATCGATTGGCGGTACGAGTTACGATCCGATTTATCATATGGTGTCCATATCGCTATATTGTCCAAAGCAAGTAGAACACTTGCATTGGCGATACCGACAGATCTCACATAGCTTTTCGGTATATTGTAGCCCAAAGCTATATTCTTCAACCGCAGGTGTGTCTTGTTAAATAAGAAACGAGTAGATGTTCGGGATGAACCGTTCGATATGCCCCATATTGGCTTGGGAGAGATAGCCAAGTCACCGGGCCTTTGCCATCTATCCAGCTGATTTACAGATTGGTTTTGCGACATTATCTGATATCCGTCCGAAGTGGTGTTGTTACTGCTGAAAGAGCTGAACCCATATCCACCTATCATATAAGTCATTAATACATTCAGACTAAAGTCTTTGTAACGGAATTCGTTAGACATGCCACCTTCCCATGTAGGTACCGATGTTTTATAAGGTACGGCATAGCTTGTACTATATACATTTGTAATATTTCCTTTATCATCATACCAAAGAGGTTCTCCATTGCGTGGATTTACCCCCGCCCAACGCACAAGGTTCCATCTATTCTTATCTCCACCTACTTCCCAAACCTTATTTGTAGAACCCAATCTGGGAGCTTCCAATTCTAGTATTTTATTTTTCGTATGCGACATATTCAGCGTTGTAACCCAATCAAAATCTTTTGCTTTCAGGTTTATAGACTCTATTGTTATCTCTATTCCGCGGTTTTGCATACTACCCACATTGGCATCAATTGCAGTGGCACCGGTGGTCATAGATATGGCATGGTTGCTGAGCATATCTTCCGTTTTCTTATTGTACACTTCCACTTCCACATCCCATCTGTCCAAAAAACGTACTCTCAAACCAATATTAGTCATATAAGATGTTTCCCAGCTTAGCTTTTTATTCTGAATAGAACTCATTACCGAAGCCGGATCTCCATTGTAACTGCTGCCATAATCATAGAGTCCTTTGGCCTGCATACTTCCGAGACGAGAATTTCCCGAGGTTCCGTAAGATGCTTTCAACTTCAATACATCGATCTTGTCGATATTGAAGAACGATTCGTTATGAATATTCCACGATGCCCCTAACGATCCGAATTGAGCCCATTGTACATCTTCCCCGAAGTCGGAGTTACCATCGCGCCGAGTATTCAATGTCAGATAATACCGTCTGTCGAATGAATAACTGGCTTGTCCGAAATATGAAAGAACATGATTGATAACCTCACCGCTCGACCCGATACGATTTACCGCATAGGTTATTTCTTTGATGTGGTCGTTGGCGAATGTATTTCCAGTTGCCTGAGTATACCTTCTCTCATCCGAAGAAGCTTCGAATCCGGCAAGCGCACCCACTGTGTGTTTACCGAAAGTCCTGTTATAATTGAGACGTACAACAGAGTTCCATAAGAATGTGTTAGAACTTGATCGTGTAGCATATCCCAGCTCATTGGCATTGGAGTCTCTTCCCGACCAGTTGCTCATAGCTCCGTATGTGTTTTCTTGTGTACTTTTATAGTCAACCCCAAATTGTCCGGTAAGGTTCAGACCTTCTAGTATGTCATAGCTTAAAGACAGGTTTGCCATACCGGCAAATGTACGTTGCCTGTTGTCATTCTCATCGCGTTCGGCCAAGGAATTGAAAAATTTATTTGATTTTTCAGATGGATTCCCTGCTGCGTCTTTTTCTATATACGAATAATACATACGATAAGTACCATCTTCGTTATATGGTGATATAATCGGCAAAAAGGCATAATAATCTGTTCCCGGAGAGAATATATTACTTACGTTATAAGAAAATGATGACCTGACAGAAAATGTCAGTTTTTTCAGAATCTCCACATCTGTATTTGTTCTTAACGAAAACCGTTGCTGGTCATTTCCTTTGGTCGCATATTCCTTCTGATAATAAGATGCTGAAACATAATTCTGCATTTTTTCGCTACCTCCGGTATAAGATACATTGACCTCGGCGGTATTTCCTGTCCCGAAATATTTGTCATACCAATCGGTGTTGTTACGGCTGTACATATTATTTTCGACATTCTGATATGGGAAAAAGGTCATATCGGGATCAGTTGCTGCATACCTGTTCATATACGATTCTTTGGCAAGAGTCATGTAGTCCTGAGCATTAAGCACCTTGAATCGTGTGCTTTCGTTTATTTTATCGAGGCTATATTTTACCGATGCACGAATCTGAGGATTAGAAATCTTTCCTTTTTTGGTGGTGATTAATATAACACCGTTCGAACCGTCGGCACCATACAGTGCAATAGTAGAAGGGTCTTTAAGTACCGTAAAGCTTTCTATATCATTTGGGTCGAGATAAGACAATGGACTTAGGGTCGAATTTACACCATAAGCCATATTAGTCCGTTCGCCTGAATATATACGGGTTCCATCGACAATCCAAATAGGTTCGGAACTAGCACCTAACGAGCCCTCGCCACGTATACGGGTCGATAAGCGCGGTCTTACGCTTCCTTCGCTATCGGAATTATAGCCGATTGCTAACCCCGGAACTAAACCTTCCAGTAGATTATCAATCCGTGCCGAAGGTAAATTCTGGATATCTTTTGCTGCAACTTGATATGCGCTACCTACCATGTCCGAACGCTTTTGGGCAAGTCCATAACCGGCTTCAATAACTACATCGCCTAATCCTATCGATGAGAGATTCATCTGTGCATTAAGTATATCTCCTTTGCTAACTGTCATTTCCAGTTGTTCCATTCCCACATAGCTAAAAACTAAGGTTTGCGTTCCGTCGGCAGGAATAGATATCTGATAGTTTCCATCAGTATCAGAGAAAGTTGCAGTCTTGTTATTTCCTTTCAACTTTACTGTAACACCTATCAATGGATAGTTGCTTTCGTCAAAAACCTTTCCTTTTATAACTCGGGTCGAAGGTCTTTGTTGAGGATTTCCACTATTACTCTTGGATGAACTAACTACAATGACATTATCATCAATTGTATAGGTTAGACCAACCGGTGTCAGTAGCTCGTTAAGCACTTGTGTTAAGGGTTTATTGTTAGCGTCTACATTTACAGCCTTTTTTCCCTGAACGACTTCACTTTTGTAGAGGAATATATAATTAGTTGCTTTTTCCAACTCATGAAAAACCTCTTCTATTGTCGCATTCTTCACATTTAAAGACACTCTTACTGTCTGAGAATAGGCACTTGCACATATGTGAAAAGTCCCTATTAGCATGAAAACAAGGAATGTATTAAAACGCAATCTAATTTTATGATGCCGATTTTGTTTCATAAATACAATTTGTAATGAATTAATAAATATTTATTTATTGCTTTTTTGATATTGTGATTGTGTTGTCTGTCAACTCAAATTTTAGTCCTCCGGTCTTTTCAAACTTTCTCAGTATATCCTCCGGATGTGTATACATTCTTACCTTACCGCTGTATACTATTTTCTTCACATTGGGATCATCATCTGCGTACCGGATGTCGACACCGTACCACCTGCTCAGGCTTCTCATTACATCGTCTAATGGTGTGCGGTCGAAATAGAACATATTATCTACCCATGCTACAATAGGCTCGGTATCTATTTCTTTTATATCCAGCGCTTCAGTCTTTTTATTCAATACAACCTGTTCTCCGGGTTGTATCGATTTCAGTTCTTTATCGGTCGATAGTTCGATTTTACCTTCCAGCAGTGTTGTATAGCTATTGCTCTCGTTGTCATAAGATTTTACATTGAATTTTGTACCCAGTACTCGTATCGACATATTGTTTGTGTTCACTATAAATGGTTTCCCATCTGCCTTCACTACATCGAAGAAGGCTTCTCCTTTTAGTTTTACAACTCTTTCGCTTGCCAGAAAATGATCAGGAAATTCAAGTGTTGATCCCGAATTCAAATTTACCTTAGTCCCATCAGGCAATATTACTTTATATGTTCCTTTGTATGGTACCTCTATTATATTATTACCATTCGATCTTTTCTTGGCGGATTTTTCATATTCTGTTATCGTAAGTATTCCTTTTTCATTGTGAACAGATAAATCATTGAGATATGCTATTGATGATATTGTATCGAGGCTTACAATATTTCCGTCCGATGTTTTCAGCACCGTTTTTCCACTACCTATCAAATCTGCGTTGTACTTTGACCCTCTTGTTTGAATATAGATAAGGGGAATCGCGATAGCAAGTATGGCTACAATACTGGCAACCCTTAGGGCTAACGTCAACCTACGTCGTAATCTTACGGGTCTGGTTACCTTTTCATACGCTGGTTGCGTATTGAATGAATTTATTATTGATAGTTGAGCACTTATTTTTTCTTTATCGCACAATTCATCGTGTAAGGTTTTAATTTCAGAAGACCCATTCATCAGATCTTCTATTTCCTTCTGCTTCTTTTCATCAATATCCTCTTTCCTCAAATAAGAGAAAAGGAGAGAGGCAAACTTAAATGGATTTATTTCCATATATCAATTGTTTAATGTTCAATTCAACCTTAATAGAAAGCAATATTCATTAAGAAATAGAGCTAACAGATATAAGCTATATTGATTAATACAATTAAAAGATGTAAAAGGATTAGATAAAGCAGGAGTGGTCGGAAGAAATATCTTCCGACTATTTTTTTATATAATCATTTGATATTAA
>NZ_JBHSGN010000010.1:56572-57192 GCF_042654545.1 Dysgonomonas termitidis | reverse complement strand
GAGTAGGTTACCGCCGTTTTTAAGATAAGTCCTTCACTAAACAGTGAGGGACTTTTTTTGTAGATGCCCGATGAATAACCATATCGGTGGTGATCTGTCTCCCCGTAGACTCTCAACTTAAAAAAGTAACAAAGGTAACAGATATATCATTTAACGGTCAACAGTTAGCAGTAAACAGTAATACTGCTGTCTCTGCATACTACTTTCCCCTTCCTCAATCCATTCTCCCCTGCTACCGCACGACTGTATTGTGTCATAAATACATGCGAAAGATTCGCATGATAGCGGTGCAAAGACGTAAAAAAACATATTCTATCCTATACTTATCACTCGATATTCATTACTTCAAAGAACTCTCTAACCCGTAACTCTTTTTCAGTGAACAGTAAACAGTCATCAGTAAACAGTGTCGTGGTTTGTCATATACTCTGTCCATTTCCAAATTTTTCGTCTTCTTCGCTCGCGCAGACGTCCCGTCTGTGTGTTGCGTAGCAAACATTTTTGCCCTGTCAACAAGACATGGACTGGAAGTCCGCGCCAGCGGGTTAACTTTTCAGTTAACAGTCAACAGTTAGCAGTTAACAACTTGTATCCCGTATAATTTTTCGTTCTTCGCTTTT
>NZ_JBHSGN010000010.1:22569-56534 GCF_042654545.1 Dysgonomonas termitidis | reverse complement strand
TTACCCCTTCTTCAATCCGTTCTCGATGTATATCCCGGCGGCAGGAACGGATAGAGATTCTTTGGTTTGGGCTTCTCTACCGGAGCGGCAGATGGTTGTATGGCAGGCTGCTGCTCCATAGCTTGCCCCTGCTCATCTTTCACTTTTAGTTCTTCACTTTTCACTTCCGGTTCTTCACTTTTCATTTTGCCTTCCTCTTCCAGTTCCTTATCCACGGCCGCCACCACTTCCGGATTGAGCGAGCCGCCCGAACGGAAGCCGTTCCCTTTCAATATCATCAACTGACGCCTGGTCTCTTCGTCCTGTACTTCGATGACCAGCGGATGGCGTTCCGATGCAAGCAAGCGGTCTCTGTCCTTCTTCCTTTCCTCCCGGTCGAGTACGTACTTTATCGCGCGGATGCTCGGCGGACAGAATTTCTTTTCCACTACGCGGCATTTCTCCACCTCGTTCAGCGGATCGTTCTTATCGGGGATATAGGTGACCTTCTCTTTTTTCTGCACATAGCCTTCCCCTTAGCAGTTGTTTCAGTCCGATACGTGCCGAAGCTATCATCACCTCTTCGCGGTGGTCGATGGCTTCTTCCACCGCTTCGCCGAAATCGGGCTTTGCCTTTTTCCATTCATAAAATGTCTTGCGGCTTATTTTAAATGTTTTGCATATTTCGGAGATACTGCACAAGTCCTGTTCTATCATCCGGATAATCTCCGAGGCTGTTTTTTCTTTATACTTCATAAGACTTAAATATTAATGTTAATAATTAGTTTCTTATATAGATAAAGATATTTGGTTCTGATAAATTTTCAGTTACGCTGATATAGCCTCTGCCCGCGCAGATGCCCCGCTTGTGTGTGGCATAGTAAATATTTTTGCCCTGTCAACAAGACACGGACTGGAAGTCCGCGTCAGCGGGTCTATTAGTGATATATAAAAGTACGAATCAATTTTATTTAAGAAAAACTCTTTCTGATCTTTGGATAATTCTAATTCAATTTTACAAATAAATACAATCAGAATCTGGAATATCCGTATATTCTTCTTTATTTATGATTATCTGCCAGATTTTATCATACAGCCTTTTATATTGCAAAGCTTTTTCTTTATCATTAATAGGATTTTCCAAATCTATAAGATTTAAAATAACTTTATTACAACTATCGTTTTCACAGATTTCTATCGAAGTATCAAAGCTTGGAATAACTACTGTAACAGGATCAGTATCATTCCATTCTATTTCAAACTCTTTGGGGAAATTCTGAAAATGAATCTCCTGATATAAGTTATAGATCATTCTTCTTTCAGCATCATTGAGTGATATTTCATAAGATTTGGCGCCATTTGAATAACGTCTCTTGAATAAGGCAGTCTGTGAATTATAACTATCATTTGCGCCATCACTAATTTTAAAATAAAAGCGAGACGGAACATCAAATTTATTCTGTGTATTTGAACAACATAATAAGGCTAAAATCAGCAATAAAAATAAATATTTCATCGTCATTAGTTTCAATTATAAGGTTATATAAATTAGAGGAAAAGCCATCCATTTTTCCATATTTATTAAGTATATATTCTTCATCACTTGACTGATCTCACAGGCTTTCAGACTGTAATACCTATTACCTCCTTCCATTATCAAAAAGAAACACACTCACTATCTTATCACATTACAAAATACTGACAACTTATAACCCGTAACTTACAACTTATTTTTACCTTTGCATCTCAATTTAGTAATAACTTAAAAGGTAACTTATGATTACATCAGACCAACTCAAAGAAGTGTTGGAACGCGAGGATGCGTTAAGGAGGCATCTTTGACGTCGATGCGAAAAAAATACAACTCGAAGAAGAAGAATTAAGAACACATGCTCCCGGTTTTTGGGATGACGCAAAGACTGCGGAAGCCCAGATGAAGATTATCCGCGGGCTTAAAGGCTGGATAGAAGGATACGAAGAAGTAAAAGGTGCAGCCGAAGAACTACAGTTGGCATTCGATTTTCAGAAAGAAGGTGTTACGTCCGAGGAGGAAGTAGACGCGGCATATGATAATGCCGTGAAACTTGTCGAAAACCTGGAATTGAAAAATATGCTTCGCCGCGAAGAAGATAAACTCGGCGCAGTATTAAAAATAAACAGTGGTGCCGGAGGAACCGAAGGGCAGGACTGGGCGTCGATGCTCTTTCGCATGTACCAGCGATGGTGCGATTCCAGAGGTTATAAAACGACTGTCACTCACTGGCAGGATGGAGATGAAGCAGGTATCAAAACCGCTACATTGCAGGTCGAAGGCGAGTATGCATATGGTTATCTGAAATCGGAGAACGGCGTGCACCGTCTTGTCCGTGTATCGCCATATAACGCTCAGGGTAAACGTATGACTTCGTTTGCTTCGGTCTATGTAGTGCCGTTGGTAGATGATACTATCGAGATTGAAGTAAACCAGTCCGATATTACATGGGATACATTCCGTTCCAGTGGGGCCGGAGGCCAGAACGTAAATAAAGTAGAGACCGGGGTTCGCCTGCACTACAAATACAAAGATCCTGAGACAGGAGAAGAAAAAGAAATTGTAATAGAGAATACAGAAAGCCGTTCCCAGTTCGGAAACAAGGATAATGCGATCCGTTTGCTGAAATCGCAGTTGTATGAAATGGAACTGGAAAGACGTAGTCGTGAACAGTCGAAAATAGAGGCCGGTAAGAAGAAAATAGAATGGGGATCACAAATCCGCAGCTATGTATTTGACGACCGTCGTGTGAAGGATCACCGGACAAACTATCAGACTTCCAATGTGAATGCAGTAATGGATGGCGATCTGGACGATTTTATCAAAGCATATTTAATGGAGTATGGAGAAGAAGCCTGAAAAGGTTTCTTTTCCATTACACAGTCATCATATAACCTAAAAAGACCTTAATAATGAAAGCATATCAGATGTGCGTTGTTCTGGGTATAGCATTATCAACAGTACTTCCCGCAGTGGCGCAGAAGAAAGTATTGGATCATTCTGTTTATGATACATGGAAAAGCCTTTCCAATATTGAAATAACGAATGACGGAAAGTATAGCGTTGCTATAGTAAAGGAACAGGAGGGGGACGATTATCTTCTTATCCGGAACCTGAAAAGCCAAAAGGAACTTGTCCTACCCCGTGGTTATACATATACCGTTACTCCAGACCAGAAGAATGTAGTAGCTCAGATAAAAGCGCCTTACGCTGTAACCCGTCAGGCGAAAATAAAGAAAACGGCCGATGAGAAACTGCCTAAAGACTCTCTGGCGATAATATCCCTCGGTAAATTTACCGTATCTAAGATACCGAATGTGAAGAGTTATAAAATAGGAAAAGATTATTCCGATTATGTGGCTTACACATTGGACGATACGACAAAAGTAAAGGATAAGAAAGACGTAAAGGCGTATTCGCTTGTTCTCCGGAATCTTTATTCAGCAAAGGAAGATACAATTAAACATGCAACCGAATATGTATTCAGCCGCAACGGTAAATTTTTTACTACTATACTGAAACCGAATGCCAAAGACACAGTGAATAAACCGGGTGTATTATTCATTAATCTGGGTAACCTGGATAAAAAAACAGTTTCGACAGGAAAGACGATATACAAAAATGTTGCATTGTCGGAGTCCGGAAGCAAACTTACGTTCATTGCCACAGCCGATAGCCTGAAGAAAGAAATCAAAGAATATGCTCTGTTCTGTTTCGATGCCACTCTCGATTCAGCCAGACTTATGGCAGATAAAAGTACATCAGGAATGCCTGATAAATGGGGTGTGAGTGAAAATTATTCACCTGTTTTCAGTAAAGATGAGAAGCGCTTGCTGTTGGGCACTGCACCCATAAAATTACCAAAAGATACAACCATTCCTGATTTTGAAAAGGCTCAGCTCGATCTCTGGCACTGGCAGGAGCCTCAGATACAACCTATGCAATTGGTTCAACTGGAAAAGAAAAACAAGCAAACTTATCTCTCATATATAGATTTAAACAATAATAAGTTTTATCAGCTGGCAACAGAGGAAATTCCTGATGTGAATATTTCCGCTGAGAATAACGGAAAATACGCGTTGGGAGTTTCTGACCTCAAATATGAAATTGAGCAGCAATGGGACCTTTGGGCAGGATCAAGAAATGATATCTGGCTTTTCGATCTGGAGAACAATACAAAGAAGCTAATAAAAACGGGCTTAGAAGGACGAATTTATTTCTCTCCCCAAGGAAATTATCTGTTATGGTATGCTCCGGAAGATAAGAAATACTATGCTTATTCCGCCAAAACAGGACAAGAAGTCTGCCTGACAAACAGCCTTGATGTAAATTTCTGGGACGAAAAAACAGATACGCCGATGCTGCCTTATCCATATGGCCCTGCGACATGGATGGAAAATGATGCCGCTGTTCTGGTTTATGACAGATATGATATATGGAAGCTTGATCCTGACGGAGCGAAGAAGCCCGAAAACCTGACGAAGGGTATTGGGCGTGAAAAGAAAACCGTACTCCGGTATATTAAGACTGACCCGGAGAGCCGCTTTATAAAACCTGACGAAAAATTATTACTCTCTGCTTTTGATGAGACCAGTAAGGAAGCCGGATTTTATGAATGGAATAAATCGAAAGTAATTCCCCTGATAATGGGTAAATATACATATACTACGCCGGTAAAGGCAAAAGATAAGGATGTATATTGTTTTACGAAAAGCAATTTCAACACTTCTCCCGATTTATATGTTACTGCCGATTTATGGAAGACAGATGCTAAATTGTCGGATATAAATCCACAGATGAAAGAATACAACTGGGGCACGGCAGAGTTAATGTCGTGGACCATGTTTGATGGTAAGGAGACTCAGGGTATTGTATATAAACCCGAGGATTTTGATCCCGCAAAGAAATATCCTGTAATGATTTATTTCTATGAGCAGCATACAGATAATCTTTATCAGTATTTTCCTCCAGCGCCCAGCCGTTCCATCATCAATATCCCGTTTTATTGCAGCAGGGGTTATATTGTATTTACTCCCGACATAGTATATACCACAGGACATCCCGGCGAGAGCGCATACAATGCTGTTGTATCCGGTGCCGGGGAACTGGCTAAAAACACATGGGTGGATAAAAATAATATGGCTATACAAGGACAAAGCTGGGGCGGCTACCAGACGGCTTACCTGATAACCCGCACCAATATGTTTAAGGCTGCGGGAGCAGGAGCGCCCGTATCCAATATGTTCAGCGCGTATGGTGGTATCCGTTGGGAAACGGGAATGAGCCGCCAGTTTCAGTATGAGCAGACTCAGTCGCGTATCGGCGCCACTATGTGGGAAGCTCCGGAACTGTATAAGGAAAATTCTCCGGTTTTCTTTGCCGATAAAGTGCAGACTCCTCTGCTTATTATGCACAATGATAAAGACGGCGCTGTGCCGTGGTATCAGGGTATCGAATATTTTATGGCTCTCCGCCGTTTACAAAAACCGGTATGGATGCTACAATACAATAATGAAGCACACAATCTGAAAGAGCGGAGAAATACCAAAGACCTGAGCATACGTTTACAACAGTTTTTCGACCATTACCTGAAAGGCGAACCAATGCCTGTCTGGATGAAGACCGGGGTGCCAGCTGCAGATAAAGGTAAAAGCTATGGGTTCGAGTTGGAATAAAAGTTCCGGAATATCATAGGAAGACAGGCTTTCGGGCTTGTCTTTTTTTTGCCTTGTCGCCATTGAACAAAGCTTAGGTCGAATCGTTAATAACATAGCGTGATTTGATAAAATGTATTAACTTATGGCTCATTCTTCGCATACATCGCATTCCCTTCTTCGCAAGCGTGGAGAAGGAATCGCTACTGTTTCTTTTTCCGAGCTGCTTTTTGATCTTATATATGTATTTGCTGTAACGCAACTATCCCATTACTTTTTACATCATCTGAACTGGACAGGCTTTTTGCAAAGCGCTGTACTCTGGTTTGCAGTATGGCTCGGATGGCAGCATACCACATGGATGACAAACTGGTTCGACCCGAATATCCGCAGTATAAGGGGCATACTGTTTGTGCTGATGATGATCGGGCTATTGGTCGCGGCAGCCATTCCCGGGGCTTTTGGCGAAAGGGGTTGGATATTTGCCGTCTGTTATGTCGTCATTCAGGTCGGACGTACGGCATCTATCCTGTTTATGCTGGGCAGGAAACATCAGTTAACACCAAATTATACCCGTATATTCGGCTGGTTTGTTATATCCGCAGTCTTCTGGATAATCGGTGCATTTCAGGAAGGAGAAATGCGTTTATTCCTGTGGGCTATTGCTGTCCTGTGTGACTATACTGCTCCCATGTTCGGTTTTTACCTTCCGTTTCTGGGACGGTCGGATTCGGCTAAAGACTGGACAATAGACGGGCATCATCTGGCCGAAAGAAGCCAGCTTTTTGTTATTATAGCCTTTGGGGAAACGATTTTGATGTCCGGCGCTTCATTAAGCGAAATCGAAGTCTGGACAGCTCCGGTTGTTTTAGCGGCACTTATATCATTCATAAGCAGTCTGGCTATGTGGTGGATTTATTTTGATGCAAGTAGCGAAGCCGGAGCGGAAAAAATAATGGAGGTAGATAATCCGGGTTTGCTGGGCTTGAAATATCATTCGATACATGTTATCCTGGTCGGTGCATTGATCCTTTGTGCAGTGGGAGATGAGCTGGTTGTTAACCATCCTTTGGAACACATGACCGCTGCTGCAATATTTGTCGTGATTGTGGGGCCGGTTATCTATCTGGTTGCTAATATGGTGTATAAATGGTTTACATGCAGGGTTGTAGCTAAGTCCCATATTATAGCCATCGCGGCTTTGCTTATCCTTATTTTCTTCAGTTCTCATCTTAATCTGATCGCTGCTAATACATTGTCTGTCTCTATATTTGTCTTTATCAGTATTTACGAGGTTGTAGATTCGAAGAAGAAAGGGCGTAAAAAAATAAGGGGATAAACAATATGCGGCAACAGGATGTTTATAAATAAGTTACAAACTAAATAAACTATCCGGCAATGGAAAACTATGAATTAATCAACAATACAGACGGAAACCAATATGAGTTTCATGTGGGAAAATATCTTGCTAAGATAGAATATATAAAAACAAATAACGGCGAAATATACCTGACACACACTGAGGTTCCTGTTGCACTCGAAGGCCAGGGGATAGGCAGCCGGCTCGTAGAAAAAGTTCTGGCAGATATAGAGAAAAAAGAATTACGCCTGATTCCTCTTTGTCCTTTCGTGGCAGGATATATCAAAAAACATCCGGATTGGAGGCGTCTTGTTATGAAAGGCTTCAACGTGTGATTCGGAGGAAATAGTAAGATCAACTAAATATACAAAACTAAAGACATGGAAAAGAAAATCGAATACACCAATGGTGAACTTACCATCATATGGCAACCGCAGCTTTGCCAGCACGCCGGTGTTTGTGTGAAAATGCTGCCGGAAGTATATAATCCTAAAGACAGGCCTTGGGTAAAACCGGAAAATGCGACGACGGAACAACTAATTGCTCAGATAAATAAGTGTCCTTCCGGTGCATTAAGCTATAAGCTGAATGATAAAGACTGAACAGAGCCAGCATTAATATCATAATTATAACCATAACGGCCATCAAAATGATGGCCGTCAGGTTATAATTGTCTCTTCCCAAGGCTACTTTTTCGTTGCTTTTTCTTCTTCTATCGTTTTAAGGATATTTTCTCCGATGCCGATCCGGTAACCCTGTGACGAATATAATATGCCTCCGTTCGTAGACAAATAAATCGTCAGAGGGAAATTGTTGGAGAAATCTATTTGCAAAGCTCCTGCGACGGCATTAAGCAATACGCGGTTATTGTCGGTCATCCATAACGATTGCTTAGGCAGGCCTTTAAATACAGAGGCATCAAACGCCTTGCTCAATTTATCGTCCGGCACAGCAAATAATATTCCGCCGTTCCAGTCTTCAATAGCCTGCTGTACAGCCGGCAGATCCTGAAGAATATGCTTGGTCGGTTCTTTGTCAGGATCGGCGAAGCAGATAACCAGACCTTTTTTATTGGTCAGTTCCTTCAGTGTTTTTTTGCTGCCGTCATTCAATGTGACTATCGTATTCGGATCTACGATACCTTGTACCTGAATACGTCCTTCCACCTTAGGCAGTTTGATTTCTATGGCTCTGGACTCCTTGCCTTTCACTTCTATGTAACGTGTGTCAATGGTTACAGAACCATCATTTCCCCTGCTGCCCGTCATTATACGGTAATAACCTTCGTCAACGGATATTTTTGCAGGCAGGCTTTTTATTTCGTTCTCATAATCCAGTGTGACAAAATTTCCATTTTCGAAACGGGCGATTGTAAAATGGGTATAGTATCCCGGTTTTACTATATTATCCTTTGCGCTTGTGAATGTTATAACCGCTTTTGGCTTTTCCTCGGCTTGTTTTTCAAAAAATATATCTGTCCACAGATTATCTTCTGCCCTGAGATATTGAGGGCGGCTGGTAGCGGGGTCTATACGTGTCAGTATATCCATCGAACGGCATAAGGCGACAAAGAATATATCTCTCGAATGTTTATCGGAAACTTTTAGTTCATATACTCCTTGCGGCGAGACAGGACATTTGAAATAATTTTGGTCATTATCCACTTTTATATTAGTACGGACGAAGTCTGCCACGGTCTGTATGTCGGAACGGGATTTATTGATAAAATCTTCAGTCAGTACCTGTTTGAAATAGCCACGCCAGGGGCGGATTAATTCCAGGCTGATGCGGGGTGATAATATATATTCTGCATAACGTTTATGGAAGTCAGGTATTTCACCCGGCCATGAGCCGCTGACATCCAGATGGTCTGATAAATAATCCGCAGGGGTGTCGCGCAAGTCTTTGTCTTTTAATGATTCTATGAATGGGTACAAATACCCGTTGCTTTTCTGAGATTTAAGGAATGCGGATATCTCTTGCCAGTTTCCCTGCGATTTGGATAAATATTCCCATGTTTTATCAGCGTTCAGATCGTTTTCCCCGGCAAATTTGCGGGCATCGGCCTCACTTATAAATGTATTCATATAGGCATTGCGGATAGAGTCTTCATGTGCCAGACGCTTCGCGTTTTCAGCGATTTTCTCGGCGGAAAGTTCTTTTACAGACTGTTCGGAAGGAGCTTCCATAATGAAGGATTCTTCAAATTCCCCGCCTTGCTTTTCTTTCAGGGTAACGGTTAATTCTTCGCCGCCAGGCGCCGATTTTGCATAGCCGTATATATTATCTTTGTTCGCCCACACAAGTATGTCTCCCATACCGGAAACAATGGACGCGCTGCCGTCCTCCTTTGTAATGCTTGTAGCAATAGGATAAAATTCGGCATAATTATATACATTAAAGTTTACGTTTGCTCCGGATACGGGTTTGCCCGATTCATCCACGACCTTTACTTTTACATCGCGGGTAGCAGTATAGTTGCCCAATAGATTGATAACGGAATACAGACCGGTCTGTACATTTTTTTCTTCCGGGCCGTCATATAATCCGAAAACATTGGTATGCACCATCATCGCCCGTTTTACAGGCGCGGAGAACCATGCCACATCCAGTTCCGGTTCGGGCTCACAGGCGCCGATATAGTGCCACTTTTCATCGACCCATGCTTCGACCCATGCATGGTTGTCGTCGGTGTGTACCCAACGTGGAGTGTAGCATTGGCGGGCAGGAATGCCTACAGCCCGTAAGGCTGCTGTAGTAAATGTAGACTCTTCCCCGCAGCGGCCCCAGGATGTTTTGGCTAAAGCCAAAGGGGAAGATGTGCGTCCGTCCGTTCCTCTGTATGTTACTTTTTCGTGGCACCAGTGATTGACTTCGAGCACGGCCTGTTCCATTGTCAGGTTTTTGACCCGGTCTTTTAATTCTTCGAAAAAGACCTGGCGTGCCGTATCCAGATTTTCATTATTCACACGGTAAACCAATACAAAATGGCGGAAAATATCATCAGGTATTTTCTTTCCCCAATCAAAATAGTCGCGGGCATGGAATGCGGCGTCTACCTGTCCGAGAAAAAAATCACCGTCATAATCAGCCAGATCGGAGAGCGGCATATAAGCATATAGAAATTCCAAAGCCTCTCTTTTTTCCAAACTCAGACCCGGTTTGTCTAATACAGTAAATAGTTGTTTACCACGGCCGGAAGCCAGTTCTTTTCTTTTAAGGAATTGCTCGTGCACTTCTTTCCTGTATTTTTCGTTTTTCAGAAAATGAGGATTCGACTCACTACAGGCACTGATAATAATCAATACGGGAAGTACGATAATAGAGTAGAAGCTTATTTTTTTCATGTCTATTAATAAATTAAGGTTTTATACTAAACAACCTGCCGATACAAATAGTTGACAGATTATAACCGGGTTTAATCCCAGTTAGGGTCGTAACTGGATGAACGGCCTCTTTGCTCATATTTCAAATCCTGCAATAATGATGAACTTGCCCGCAACGACACAAAGTATGATTTGTATGCTCCAACAGGGTTGAAGCTGGCTGTTATTGACCAGCAATGCAGGTTCCGGGTCAGGTTACAACTCATATATGCGATTTTCTTGGCATCGAAATCGTAACTCGTATTAAAATTGAAATTCCAGTTTTTTGTAGGCTGTATGCTTCCGCTTAGTCCGAAGTTTTTAGTCAGCCGGCCTTTATATTCCATCTTGTCATAATCAAAATCCCCATAGTTATAGTTCATGGAGAAGTTAAATGACAGGTTCCATTTTATATCGTTCTTTACATAGCCGTCTTCATCATATTCGTTGTCATCTTTCTTTTTTTCCAGCAGACTGCCTTTTTGCTGCTCCCCGGCTTCTCCCTCAGGAGTGTCGGTTCCCGGTTGAGCTCCTTCTTTTTTGCCCTCCTCCTTGTCTATATCTTTTCCAAAGAGTTTTTTGAATGTATCCTGGTTGATGGACGGGGATATGGAGTATCCCGTGCTTTTCAGCCGTCCGATACCCTTGCCGTGACTGATACGCAGTTTGTCTACCTTTGTCGGGCTGCCGTATTGATTCAATCCATACATATATGGGTCGAAAGCGGCGCCTATATTTACTACAAACGATTTGCTGAATTTGAAACGCGCATTTACAGCGATGTCGCTCCATTTGAGGGAATCGGCCATCATATTATTGCTGAAATTGACACTGAGATTGTCTATCAGGCTTATCTTTTTCATTCCGGTCGAATCCTTTTCTGATTTGACTTTCATTTCCAGGTTATTCTCAAAGTTGAACGAAACCATTCCTGAAGCGCCCATCGGAGCTGTACCAAACATTCCCTGCGAATAAGGGGAATATACATATTCCATTTGTTGCCCTTTCGAATCTATATATTTATATCTTTCATAGAATCCAAATATAGGGTCGCTGAAGTCGGGAGCATAGCTGAGGCTGATGCTAGGAGTAAAGACGTGGCGTATTCGTGTTGTTTTCGAGAAAACGGGTATGTATTCCCCATATAATTTTGTCTGGAAACTCAATGCGGCATTAAAATCATAGACACGTTTAAATGAATATGTCGTGTCGCCACGCATACTCATATGGGTATTTGTCTCAGGATTCCATTGCTTTTGTATTTTACTGGTGTACCAACGTTCCGTGTAATTAATAGATGGGGTGATATTCAGGTAATTGAATGCACTGAATGTCGCGGAAACCGGAATGGTATGCTTCATCGCATTTTTCCAGTCCTTCTGTAAGTTGGATTTTAACAACAGGTTTTCTTTTGTGTCGATGCTGTTTCTGAAATCCCCTGTATAGCTTAACTGAATTTTCTCATACCAGCGTTCTGCTCCCGCCGCCTCTTTTCTTTTGAACGGAGCCACACGGCTCATTGTTACGGTCAGGTTTGGCAAAGTCATGGAAATGGATGAGTCCTGGCTTCTTTGGGCTATGTTCATAGAGGCTGAAAGGCTCCATGCCGAATTTGGTATTTTCTGGGTCAGGTTGATACTTGAACCTTTGGTATTGCTGGTTCCCCGGGGGATATATCTGTTATCGAGGCTGTTCTGGTTGTATGAGCTTGTCGAAAAATTCACACTTGCGGAGAGTGTCCGGAACATATTCGCTTTAGGGTCTTGCGAGTGCGTCCAGTTGATCGAGAGGTCTTTGCTTATAGATTGGTCTACATCTTTTTCCCCGTATTTGTTGTACAGATAATTGAAGTCGAACGATCCGGAATATTTATAACGCTTACGGTATGATGAACGGGCTTTGAGCGCCCATGAACCTTTTGTATAAATGTCCCCTGTGAGGGCAAGGTCTATATTGTCATTAATGGCAAAGTAATATCCTCCGTCATGCAGATTGAATCCTCTGTCCATCTCGTCTCCGTACGACGGCATGATAACTCCCGATGAATATTTATCGGAAAAAGGAAAGAACCCGAAAGGAAGTCCCAGAGGCAGAGGTAATCCTTCGATAACGAGATAGGCAGGACCCGTAACTACATTCTTTTTAGGCTTGACCTTTGCTTTTGTCAGAGCCAGATAGAAATGCGGGTGTTCGTGATCGTCGCAGGTTGTGTATTTACCGTCGAGCATAAAGAACGAGTTGTCTTCCTGCTTCTTCGCTCTTCCTGCTATTACATAACCCTCTCCCTGAGTGGTAACAACATTGGTGATATATCCTTTTTTTGTCTTGAAGTTATACTTCATGTCTTTCGACTCATAGTCCGTGCCACCATCGGAAAAAACAGGATAGCCGAATTCTTTTCCTACGGAATCCAGACCGTATGTGGCATATACCAAACTACTGTCCATATTCATGGATAATTTCTCGCCTTTCAGTGTTATCTCGGTATATTTTACTTCTGCAGAGCCGTATAAATAACCCCAATTGTTGGACATGAGTACAACGGAGTCATTGGCCGTATAGTCTACTACGGCATCCAGCGCATTTTTTTTCTGAGCGGTAGAGTCTTGCAGTAAAGAGTCGTTCCGGAGTTTCAGGGAATCATCCTTCGGGAGGGAATCACCATTCACACGGGGCAGGGTATCGTTGCTATATATTGAATTTACAGCACGATGCTTAGTATAGGCATATTGTGCGCCCCAGAAAGGCACGGAGAACAATATACACAGAAAAATGTATGCTAAGATGCGAACTTTTCTCATCTACAAAACCTCATGCTTATATATTCGGATGCAAAGCTAATCAATTAAACAAGAAAGCAGAATACGAAAAAACAAAAAAAGTATAAATTTTTGTATTCAGGTTCAATATTCACTTTCAATGTTATTGCCTGGAGTCCGGATATTTATGTATATATTTTTTATCTTTGTCACTTATTAAACGAATCTTTCTATGAAATATTTTTTATTAGCCCTTACTCTTTTCTTTTCTATTATAGGATCACAGGCCCAGGATTTTGAAGATTATTTTGTCGATAAAACTTTGCGTATAGATTACATATTTTCGGGAAATGACGGGTCTCAGGTCGTAGCTCTCGATCAGTTGAACCAATTGCCCCGTTGGGCCGGGCGCAGGCATAACCTGTCACAGCTACTCCGTAAAGGGAACGGGCAGATATGGGTGACAGATGCAAAAACAGGAACGTGCATCTATACCGATGCTTTCAGTACCTTGTTTTCAGAATGGCAGACTACACCTGAAGCTAAGGCGGTAAGAAAAAGTTTCGAGAACTCGTTTTTAGTACCTTATCCTAAGGGTAAGATATCAGTGGAGATAAAGCTGAGAGATAAGTCCGGCGTTTACAGGACTGCTATCAGGCACGATGTAAATCCGGATGATATTCTGATAAAGAAAAAGGGACTGAAGAATATTCCGGCCTATACAGCCATACATCGGGGCGATTCGGTCAATAAATGTGTGAATGTTGTTATTCTCGCAGAAGGATACACCGCCTCAGAAATGACAAAATTTAGAGAGCATGCGCAGATAACCTGCGAACAAATATTCAATCACAGTCCGTTCAATCAACTGAAAGATAAGTTTAATTTCTATGCGGTGGAAACGATTTCTGAGGATTCAGGGGTCAGTGTCCCGCGTGAGGGCAAATGGAGCAGGACAGCTTTCAGTTCCCATTTTGATACTTTTTATTCCGACCGGTACCTGACTACTTCCCATGTAAAAGACATACATGATGCTATTGCCGGAATCCCATATGCACATATTATTATATTGGCAAATACAGATGTATATGGAGGCGGGGGGATATTTAATGCATATACGCTGACCACTACCGGCCATGCTGCATTCAAACCTGTTGTAGTCCATGAATTCGGGCATAGCTTTGCCGGACTGGCCGACGAATATTTTTATGACAGCGATGTGCTGGATAATACATATATTCATTCAGTAGAACCGTGGGAGCCGAATATTACCACTCTGGCTGATTTTACCGTAAAGTGGCAGGATATGCTTCAGCCCCAGACTCCGGTGCCTACGAATATTAGCCTTGCAGACAGATATAATGTAGGTGTGTTCGAGGGTGCGGGCTATTCGGCAAAGGGGATATATCGCCCTGCTATCGATTGCCGGATGAAGACAAATACATGTAAAGACTTCTGCCCTGTATGTCAAAGGGCTATCCTCCAACTTGTAAAATTCTATACTGAGTAAAAAAAATACAGTCAGGATTTTATTTATAAGGATAAAACCGCTATTTTTGTCGCTGCTAATTCTGAATATTAAAATATATAACTAATAATACAATGTCTTCTAAAAAGAAACAAGCTGAAATACGGGAAGAGAAGGACTGGGAAAAAATCGACAGTGCCGTTCATAAATCTGAAAACTTTATCGAAAAATATCAAAAACAGATATTGATCGGAATCGGTATCGTGGTTGTGGTTATCAGTGGCTATCTGGCTTTCAGGAACTTCTACCTCGGGCCAAAGAATGCAGAAGCACAAGTTGCTTTATTCAAGGGTGAGCAATATTACAGGAACGGGCAGGATTCCCTTGCTATCTATGGAGATGCAAACGGATATGTAGGTTTTGAGTCTATTATCAGTGATTATGGCTCGACCAACGCCGGAAACCTTGCGAAATTATATGCCGGTATCTGTTATGCTAATCTGGGCCAGTATGATAAAGCATTGGACTATCTGAAAGGGTTTAGCGGCGGAGATAAAGTATTGTCCCAGTTGGTAAACGGAACTATCGGTGATTGTCTAAGCAATACCGGAAAAGAAAATGATGCTGTTTCTTACTACGTTAAGGCTGCCAAAGGCGTTGATAATCCTGTGCAAAGCCCGATATTGTATAAGAAAGCAGGTCTTATATACCGTAATCAGGGAAACTATGATAAGGTAGTTGAGACATTTACAACGGTCAAAAATCAATATATGAATTCACCTGTTGCCATGGAAGCTGATAAATATATTGAAGAAGCTAATCTGATGAAAGCCGGAGGAGCAAAGTAAGAGACGCAAAGATTACCTCAATATATAGAAAGCGCGGAAGTTGGTACTTCCGCGCTTTTTTATTCTCTTTTATTCCTTCTGTTTCTTCAGAAATTATTGCTCATCACCTGGATACCGTATTTTTCGGCCTCTTCATACTTATCCTTTATGAAAGTGTACAGATTTGGAGATTTGTATGCGCCGGCTCTTCTTGTTTCATTCAAAGGCTGGATATAACCTATCGATAACATTTTTCGCTGAAAGTTACGTCTGTCTATTTCCCGTCCCAGAATAGCTTCATATATACATCTGAGTTCGGGCATGGTAAATTTCTCCGGTAGTAATGCATAACCCATTGGAATAAAGCCGATCTGCTTCCGTATAGTGGAGGTGGCTGTGTCTATGATTTCTTTATGGTCGGCATATAATGGCGGTATGTCGTCTATATCGAACCATCGGGCCTCTTCATGTTCTTCGTTGACAAATAGCCGGGCTTCATCATATTTAATGAGGGAGTAGTATCCGAGGCTTATGAAACGGTCGGTATACCATCGGCCTTTGTCCCCTTGTATGTTGAACCGTTTAAGCATATCGGCATTTTCCCCGGTGTCGATACGATCTTTTTTACCAAAGAAACAGAATTGTTTAAGATATACATTTTTGAGTCCGGTCCGGTCTTTTAATACCCGCCGGGCAGATTCGTCGGGATCTTCGTCTTTTGCTACGAAACCTCCCGGGAGCATCCACTTTTCACAGACTTTAAATTTACATAACAATACTTTAAGGCTACACGAATGAAAACCCAGTATAATACAATCGACCGATATATTAGGGATGAATATGTCCGGTCCTTGATTCAGGATCTCAACAGGCGCTTGCTCTTTTTTCATAAGTTTTTTTCATTTGATGATATTGTCCGTATGGGCTTTATCTTTTTTGTTATCAAGGTAATAGATATGATACTCTGCCTTTTCTTTGGCAGTTTTTAAACTATCCAGTTGTAACATCATTGTAGATAACTCAAAAGATTTTGAAATTGCGGACTTTGTAGTTTGTGATAAGGTGTATGAATATTTTCCCTGTCCCTCCAATGTGGCGGTTAAGGGATTGCCTGAATTGGTGAATATAAATCTGGCTACGCCATTTTCACTGGCCCCCGCAAAACGGATAATCTCGTATTCTTTTCCCATATTGGAGAACCGGTAATTAAGGCCGTCGTCGTTCACTGCCAGCGACTGAGCAAAAGAGCCGTCTTTTGCCGATACCTTTATTTGATTGTGTTTTTGCTTTGATCCGACAAAAACGCTCTCAATATATAATACGCCATCTTCACCGACTCCTGACCGGAGCATGATGCCTGTGATGATACCGCCCGAGAGACTCTCTCTGGGGATAAATGCACCGGTTTCCTGGTATTCTTTGTTACGCTGAAACGAAAAAAGTTTTTTCATTGCTTCCAATGTAGGCTCATGCAGGGCGATAAGGGAATCGCATCCGGCAATTACCTGTTCGTTTTCGGCTCTTCTTATAGTGTCGAGAAATGCCAGGCCGGAGCGGATCTGGTCGAATGCTTTCGGGTATAAAATTTTGATGCTGTCTATTTCCTGTTTGGCCAGTGAGTATTCTTTATTGGCATAGAAATGCCGCGCCGCGTCCAGGCGCAGCTTGGCGCCATCATCTTTTGTCCCGCAAGCAAACAGGAAGACAAAGAGAAACACCATTGTATTTCTTAAAAAAATTTGCATAGGATGTTATTCTTTTTTAGAGAGAAAATATTCTGGGTAATCTTTCATAATCCTGTACCAAATTACAAATTATTTTGATTTTGACAGAATTATTCTCTAATAATTTAGCTTTTCGATATTAAAAATAGGAAAAAAGATCTTTCGGTATATACCTTTAACGGGAAAAAGAAAAAAATGGTTTTAGTTAAAGGGAATTTATCGTTTAATGATGTATTGCGGATGTTCGATAATTCTTGTTGAGGCCGGGCTGCCTTATGATAATTGATAAGTAGAAATTATTATCTTTGCACTTTCTAACCTCTCGGAATCAGGGCGATTGTCTGATTTGATTGCTCGAATAAATTGTTCTGTTGGCCGAAGAGAGAGATGCTGTAAGATTAAAATGATAAACCACAACGAAAAGGAAATACAAAGCGAACTAAGAGAGAAGTTTTCAGGGAAAATATTTGAAATAATTTCTCAGGTTGCAGATGATATGCAATTGGAGTGCTATGCTATCGGGGGATATGTGCGTGATATTTTTTTGCATCGCCCGTCAAAGGATATAGATATTGTTACAGTAGGTAAAGGTATTGAACTGGCTCAGGCTGTGGCTAAGAAGCTGGGTAGAAAAGCTCATCTCTCTGTATTCAAAAACTTCGGTACGGCGCAGATCAAATATAAGGATACGGAAGTAGAATTTGTAGGTGCCCGCCGCGAATCTTACCAAAGGGATTCCCGTAAGCCGGTTGTAGAAGACGGGACATTGGAAGACGACCAGAATCGTCGCGATTTTACAATAAATGCACTGGCCGTTTGCCTCAATAAAAGCAGGTTCGGGGAGTTACTCGATCCGTTTAACGGGCTGAAGGATATGGAAGACCTGATTATCCGGACTCCACTCGATCCGGATATTACGTTCAGTGACGATCCCTTGCGGATGATGAGGGCGATACGTTTTTCTTCGCAGCTGGGTTTCGACATCGAACCGGGAACATTCGATGCCATCTCCCGTAATAAAGACCGCATCGGTATAATATCGGGTGAACGTATTATAGATGAATTAAATAAGATCATATTGTCCCCCAGGCCGTCCGTCGGATTCCTTCAACTTGACCAGACAGGTCTGTTGGCTATTATTTTTCCGGAACTGGTAGCACTCAAGGGAGCTGAGACTAAAGAGGGGGTAGGGCACAAGGATAATTTTTATCACACATTGGTGGTTTTGGATAATATATCGAAGAAAACCGATGATCTGTGGTTGCGCTGGTCTGCCATCCTGCATGATATAGCCAAACCGGCAACCAAGCGTTTCGACAAGAAACTGGGATGGACTTTTCATAACCATAATTTTATAGGAGAAAAGATGATCCCTGGAATATTCCGCAGGATGAAGCTTCCTCTGAATGAGAAAATGAAGTATGTGCAAAAGATGGTGACGCTTCATATGCGCCCACAGGTGCTTGTAGATGAGGATATAACCGATTCGGCCGTCCGCCGTTTATTGTTTGAGGCCGGAGATGATATTGAAGATCTGATGACTCTGTGCGAAGCTGATATAACGTCTAAAAATCCGGAGAAGGTCCGCCGTTATTTGCGAAACTTTGAACTGGTACGCCATAAATTAAAGGATATAGAAGAGAAAGATCATGTACGTAATTTTCAGCCTCCGATCGGCGGCGAGGAAATTATGGAAATATTCGGGCTTGCTCCGGGTGTGGAAGTGGGGCGGTTGAAATCATCTGTCAAAGACGCTATTATGGACGGAGTTATACCCAATGAATATGACGCCGCGTATGAATATCTGGTGGAAAAAGGAAAGAAAATAGGGCTGAAACCGAAGGAGAAATAAAATATGACAGTAAAATCGATTATAGTAGCAACGGATGAAGGGAATGCGATAGGCAAGGATAATAACCTCCTTTGTCATCTGCCTAACGACTTGAAGTATTTCAAAAAAGTAACAGATGGCCACCCTGTGATAATGGGGCGGAAAACATTCGAGTCATTGCCTAAAGGGGCTCTGCCCAACAGGCGGAATATTGTAATTACCAGGAATAAGGATTTGCATTTCGACAGATGCGAGATGTGTTCTTCTGTCGAAGAAGCTGTTGAGTTGTGCAAAGATGAACCTGAAATTTTCTTTATTGGCGGCGGTTCTGTATATAACGAAGTTGTAAATGTAGCGGACAAATTGTATCTGACCCGTATTCATCACCGGTTCGGAGATGCCGACACTTTCTTTCCCCGGATTGATCCGGAGTTGTGGATGGAAGTATCGAAGGAAGATCATCCTATGGATGAGAAGCATAAATATGCATATAGTTTTATAACTTTCGAGAAAATAAAACGTTAATATCCTTGCTTATATTAAATAAACATCCTATTTTTGCAACCCGAAACTGAACAAAGAAATAATAACAGAAAATATATATAGCGATGAAAAGAACTTTTCAACCATCAAACAGAAAGAGAAAAAACAAACATGGTTTTCGCTCAAGAATGGCTACAGCAAACGGACGTAGAGTGCTTGCAGCCCGCAGGGCCAAAGGTAGAGCTAAGCTTTCAGTTTCAGACGAATACAGCAAGTAATTAAGTGAGGAAATGCATTTAATGCAGCATTCTGAACGCAACTGACTATTGCTGTTGCAGATGCGAAAGCAATAAACAGATCTGCGGCCTTAGCTTGTAAAAAGATATTTTGCTCAGGCAAACAAAGTAAGAATTAGTATTAATTCTTACTTTTGTTGTTTATAAGTGCATGTTATGGAGTTGAACTGGTTTGATCTGGTAGTTGTAATTCTCGTATTGGTAACGCTGATAAAAGGATTCTTTTCGGGATTGGTGATGCAAATCGCTTCTCTCGCGGGGATTATATTGGGCGCAGTCTTTGCAGGGAAATTATCGGAATACATTGCCCCCCGGCTTATTAATCTGATCGATGGTTCGCCTCATATTATAGGTCCGCTTTCCTATATTGTGGCATTTATAGCGATATTGGTTGCATTGTTCTTTGCCGGAAAGCTTTTGGAATCTTTCGTGGACGCGTTGAAAATGACTATATTGAACAGATTGACAGGAGCTGTGTTCTGTGCAGCTAAATGGATTGTGGTATTCAGTATTGTTTTGAACCTTGTTGCCAAATTTGACCAGCATAAGCGCATAATAAAAGAGGACGTGCGGGAGAGATCCCATACCTATCCTCTTGTAACTGAAATAGCAAAGGCTGTGATCCCGTACCTGCGTTTCGACTGGATCAGTTAGCTTTCTTTGCTGAATATTCCTTTATTACTTCCACCAGTTTCTCTTTCGATACCAGTCCCATAATACGGTCTACTTCTTTTCCATCTTTGTAAACGACTATGGTAGGCAGTGCCTGTATACCCTTGTCTATCGAGAATTTCTTGTAATTGTCTACATTTACCTTGCCTATCTTGACAGAATCCTTGTATTCCGTAGCAATTTCATCCAAGATTGGAGCCATGCGGCGGCAAGGGCCACACCATGCTGCCCAGAAGTCTACAAAGACGAGCCCTTTGGAAGTTTCACTCTCATAATTTGATGCGGATAATGTTACGACAGGCGATTTTCCTTTCGGTTCATCTTTAGCTTCCGCCGATACATCGATACTTGTCAGGGTGAATATGCCTAGTAATGCGATGCTGAGAATAGAAAATAATATTCTGTTTTTCATTATTCTATTATTATATATTTTGTAATAAGAACACAAATATAATAGGTAAAATCAATTAAAACATATCAGTTATGACTATTTATTGATTTTTTGAAGTAATAATAACTCAAAATCAATTAATTTTGTGATTCATATGATTTTTCAGAAATGGCTCAAGAACCACTTATACTGGATTTAGATAAAGTACTGGAAGAAAAAGCTCCGAAAATTTATAATAAAATACCACGCTTTATTATAAATTATCTGAAGCGTAAGGTTCATATCGATGAGTTAAATGAAATACTCAGGATATATGCAGATAAGGAAGGTGTCGATTTTATGCAGGCTGTGGTCGGCTATTTCAATCTTACACTGGAGGTGAACGGTCTGGAGAATATTCCGGAAGGTGGGCGTTTTATATTTACATCCAATCATCCGCTCGGAGGGCTCGACGGTATTTGCCTCTCGGCAGTTATCGGTGAAAAGTACAATAAGAAGATAAAGTATGTGGTAAATGATGTATTGTATTTCATCAGGAATCTGCAACCGATTTTTCTTCCGGTTAATAAATACGGCAGGCAGTCGAAGCAGGCAACTCATACATTAAATGAAGCTTATGACTCCGATAATCAGATTGTCACTTTTCCGGCGGGCTTATGTTCACGCAGGGAAAGGGGAAAGATATACGATTTGCCGTGGCAAAAGAATTTTATACTGAAAGCCATTGAATCCAGGAGAGATGTTGTTCCTGTCTACTTTGATGGGAAAAATTCAAATTTCTTTTATAGATTTGCAAATATAAGAAAGCGGTTAGGGTTAAAGTTCAATGTGGAATTGATACTTTTGCCCGACGAAATGTTTAAGAATAAAGGTACAAGTTTTTCTATTACATTTGGCGAGCCAATTCCGTATTCAACGTTCAATAATTCGAAGAATGCTTCACAATGGGCCGGATATGTGAAAGATGAAGTGTATAAGTTAGCGAAATCAAACAGATAATATTAGATGGAAAAAATCATCTCACCAATAGATAAAAGTCTCTTAAAAGCCGAATTGACGAAGGATAAACTTCTGAGGCATACCAATAAGGCGAATAACGAGATTTATATAATCACACATCACAATTCGCCTAATGTGATGCTGGAAATAGGCCGTCTGCGTGAGATCGCATTCCGTTATTACGGGGGAGGAACAGGATTGTCTACCGATATTGACGAGTATGATACAATGGACAATCCGTACAAGCAATTGATCGTATGGAATCCGGAAGCAGAAGAAATAATAGGAGGATACCGTTTTATCTGCGGGCCGGATATTTGTTTCGATGATAATGGCGAGCCGGTACTGGCGACCTCCCACCTGTTTCATTTCTCCAGGAAGTTTATAAAAGAATACCTGCCTTATACGTTCGAACTGGGCCGTTCGTTCGTCACACTGGAATATCAGTCCACTCTTGCAGGTTCGAAAGGTATATTCGCT
This sequence comes from Dysgonomonas termitidis, assembly GCF_042654545.1. GTDB lineage: Bacteria > Bacteroidota > Bacteroidia > Bacteroidales > Dysgonomonadaceae > Dysgonomonas > Dysgonomonas termitidis. Next base: position 34,215 of record NZ_JBHSGN010000010.1, on the reverse strand, counting down.
CTCGATAATCTTTGGGACGGATTAGGGGCATTGTCTGTGGCTGACCCGTCCATGAAATATTTTTTCGGGAAAGTGACCATGTACGATACCTATAATACTCAGGCCCGCGATATGATCCTTTATTTTCTGGGAAAGTATTTCCCCGATCCTGATAGGTTGGTTTGGCCAAAGCAGGCGCTTCGGATAGAAACAGATGAAAAGAAGCTTATACGTTTGTTCGATGAGGATACATTCAAGGCTGATTATAAAATCTTAAATACATCTGTCCGCAGGTTAGGGCTTAACATTCCGCCACTGGTAAATGCCTATATGAGCCTTTCGCCCCAGATGAAAGTGTTCGGTACGGCCGTGAACGATACTTTTGGCAATGTGGAGGAAACGGGCATACTTATCAATGTGGATGAAATACTGGAAGAAAAGAAGAAACGCCACATAGAATCGTATCTGAGAGACAAACCATCGAAGCGTTTCCTTAAACGCCTGCGCCAGATGATAAACTGGAGCTGGTCGAAATACGAAGATAAACCGAAGAAAAAAAATGAAGGCTTTTTTACAATCTCCCGTCGGAGCAATAGAAATAGAAGAGACTAACGGTTTTATTTCAGCTCTGCGGATTGTCTCAGAAATGAAACAAACGGATACTATCTTAGTTCCCGTTCTCGCTGAGGCTATAAAGCAACTGAAAGAATACTTTGCCGGTGAGCGGGAAATCTTCGACTTACCTTTGGCTCAGGAAGGAACTGCCTTTCAGCAAAAAGCCTGGGACTACCTGAATACGATTCCTTACGGGGAAACCGTCTCCTATAAGCAAGAAGCAATAAGCATAGGCTCTCCGAAAGGGTGCCGCGCTGTCGGCTCCGCCAATGGAAAAAACAATATAGCCATAATCGTTCCTTGCCACCGGGTAGTGAACGAAGGCGGGAAGCTGGGCGGATATGCCTACGGCCTTGAGGTGAAAAGGAAACTGCTGGAACTGGAAAGCCGGCAAAAAAACTTATTCTGAATGCTTGACTTATCTAAATATAAAATCATACTCGCTTCCAATTCTCCCCGCAGGAAGGAACTTCTTTCAGGGCTGGATATTGCTTACGAAATAAAAACATTACCGGATATAGACGAATCGTATCCCGATAATCTGCGCGGAGAAGATATCGCTATCTACATCGCAAAGGAAAAAGCAAACGCGTACAGGGCCTGTATGGAAGATAACACGCTTCTTATCACAGCCGATACAATCGTTCTCCTCGGTGGAAAGGTATATGGCAAACCACTCGATGAGGAGGATGCCAAACAAATGCTCCGCGATCTTTCGGGTAAGACGCATTCGGTGGTAACAGGCGTTTGTATTACTATAAAAGAGAAACAGAGAGCATTCGGCATTTCATCCGAAGTGAGATTTGCACGGCTCGAAGAAGATGAAATAGAATACTATGTGACTAAATATAAACCCTTGGATAAAGCCGGTGCATATGGCGTGCAGGAATGGATCGGTTATATCGCCGTGGAATATATATCGGGGTCTTATTTCAATATTATGGGATTACCCATACAACGCTTGTATCAGGAACTGAAGAAAATCTGATAATCAATATTTTTTACTTCGAAAATGCGTTAAGGAATAAAACAATTATCTTTATTGCATGAAAATATTTGAGAACAATAAGCTCTTATTGCGGTACATCCTTATTATAGTGGCTATAATAATAGCTTTCGGGTCGCTTGTTGTCTCTCATTACCTGGTAAAAGACCTGTCGAAAGAAGAGCGCAATAAGATAGAAATCTGGGCTGAGGCTACCAAAGAGATGGCCAGCAATAACGAAAACCTGAATATGAACCTGGTAATACAGATTCTGAAAAGCAATACGACTATTCCCGTTATTTTATACGATAGAAAAGACAACTACTATACTTCCACAAATATAGAACTTCCCGAGACCGGTGAGCAGGAGTTTCTGAGACAGCAGTCCCGGACTTTTGAAAAGAGGCATGGACCTATTGTTATCGAAGTTGAGGATTTTGACCAATATGTATATTATGACGATTCATATACACTAAAGCGGTTGCAATTATATCCGTATGTTCAGGTAAGCGTACTGATCATATTTATGATAACTGCCTTTTTTGCATTGTTTACTACGATGAGGATGGAACAGGACCGCCTTTGGGTAGGCCTGTCGAAAGAAACGGCGCATCAGTTAGGAACGCCGATATCATCATTGCTGGCGTGGCTGGAGTATCTGAAATTAAAAAATGCCGACCGCTCCATCTTGCCGGATATGGAGAAAGATGTGAACCGCCTGCAAATGATAACGGACAGGTTCTCGAAAATAGGCTCTGCGCCATCTTTGGAACGAAAGGATATAAATGAGATCGTAACTCAGTCTATAACCTATCTCGAAAAGCGAATCTCGAAAAAAGTTATCTTTGAACTTCATCTGTCCGCTACTCCTCTTTATGCGAATGTAAGCGGGCCTTTATTAAGCTGGGTGATAGAGAATCTGACAAAGAACGCGGTGGATGCGATGGAGGGACAGGGTGAGATCATTTACACATTGTCCGATAAAGGTAAAATAATAAGTCTGGATATACGGGATACGGGAAAAGGTATTCCGAAATCAAAGTTCAGAACTATCTTCAGTCCGGGATTTACTACAAAGAAAAGAGGGTGGGGACTGGGGCTGTCTCTGGCAAAGCGTATCATAGAATCGTATCACAAGGGGAAAATCTATGTGAAGTCTTCGGAAATAGGTGTAGGCACGACCTTCTGTATTGAGTTAAAAAGGTCTAATTAACATGTTCCGTAAAGTTCAGAACCTTTGTAAACAGGATTATTTTCTTATTTTTGTGACAATTCGTTTAAATTTTAACAATTCTATCAAATCTAATGACTAAATTTTCAAGGGCCTTTTGGGTTGCCAATTCCGTCGAACTGCTCGAACGGCTGGCGTATTATGCCGTATTTATTGTAATCACCCTTTATTTATCCAATGTTTGGGGATTCTCTGATATCGAAGCCGGTATCATTTCGGGTATATTTTCAGCAATGCTATACTTCCTTCCCACTTTTGCCGGAGCATATGCAGATAAAATAGGCTTCCGTTCATCCATTATACTTGCATTTACCTTGTTGACAGTTGGTTATGGAGGCTTGGGCCTCTTGCCTACCATGCTGGAGAGTGCGGGACTGGTAAGTTACGGGATGACAGCTACTTTCACCGGCCTTGAAACAAGTTATCTGCGTTGGAGTATCGCTCCCATTCTGGTGCTTATCGTTATAGGCGGAGCATTTATAAAGGCTGTTATTTCGGGGACGGTGGCGCGTGAGACTACATCGGAAAACCGTGCACGCGGATATGCCATCTTTTATATGATGGTAAATATCGGGGCATTTACGGGTAAAACCGTTGTTGACCCGCTACGCAGAAGCATGGGTGATGAAGGGCTTGTATACCTTAATTTCTTTTCCGCGTCAATGACCCTTTTTGCTTTGATCGCGGTTTTCTTTTTCTATAAATCGGTAAAAACCGAAGGTAAAGGGAAAAGTTTTGCCGAGATAGGAAAAGCCCTGTGGAAAGTTTGTCAGAACGGACGTCTGATAGCATTGATACTCATTATTAGCGGTTTCTGGATGATTCAGAGCCAGATGTATGCGACTATGCCTAAGTATGTGATCCGTATGATCGGCGAAGGAGCTTCCCCGGGTTGGTATGCCAATGTGAATCCGTTGGTGGTATTTGTATGTGTCAACTTTGTCACCTCATTTATGAAAAGGCGTACTGCTCTCACTTCAATGACTATAGGGATGCTGATTATACCGTTCTCGGCATTGGTAATGTCGTTTGGCAACCAGATCGGGACTGATTATGTAATGGGATTGCACCCTGTTGCCTTTATGATGATAGTGGGTATTGCCATGCAGGCATTGGCAGAGTGTTTTATATCTCCACGCTTTTTGGAATATTTCTCATTACAGTCGCCAAAAGGGGAAGAAGGCCTTTATTTAGGATTTAGTCACTTACACTCATTCTTTTCATACCTCTTTGCATTCGGACTGTCAGGCTTCTTATTGGAAAAGTACTGTCCGGACCCTAAGGCATTTGCATCGCAGGTAGAATATGCCGCAGCTACAGTAAACGCGCATTATATATGGTATGTCTTTGTCGGAATCGGTATGGTCTCTGCCATCGCACTTGTTATATATGGGCGGGTGGTAAAAAATCTGGATAAAAAGAAACTGAATCCGGAGACTGAATAATAATAAATTACTTTATCTATATGTAAGCTAACGGCTAATAGCTGTTAGCTTATCGTTCTTTGAAGTGCTGATTAAAGCAGTTACAAGTTACTTCGCCCTTCGGGCAGTTACGAGATACAAGTTGTTAACTGATGACTGTTTACTGTTAACTGATATTTCTGTTACCTTTGTTACTTTTTATATAGTGTTCTTTGTGTAAATCTTTGTGTCCCTTGTGGTAAAGAGTTTTAACCACTAAGTACACGAAGAAAATCACAAAGGGCACAAAGGCTAAAAAACTGTTACGTTTGTTACCTTTTAACGAGTAGTACCCCCGCTGGCGCGGACTTCCAGTCCGTGTCTTGTTGACAGGGCAAAAATGTTTGCTACGCAACACACAGACGGGACGTCTGCGCGAGCGGAGTTGATACAAGTTGTTAACTGTTTACTGCTAACTGTTTACTGTTAACTGATATATCTGTTACCTTTGTTACTTTTTAACAGTTACTAGTTGGTCACTGCTGACTGTTCACCATTAACTGATATATATATGTAGTCTAAAATATTTACTGTCGCATGTCATCCTGACCGTAGGGAAGGATCCCGACCCTAAAAAGAGGCACGAGATGCTTCGTTTCTCAGCATGACAAATACGACAATAAATCTTATCATTTGCTTAATTCATGGCTGCGAACAGTAAATGACTACTTGTCAGTTTTCACACGTTCCTTATCCTGCTTTTTTGACAGAAATATACTTTGGCACGCATTTCGCTTATCTCTAATCAGAAAATATTTAAAATTTAATATATAACAATTTAAAATCTTAAAGAATCATGAGTATTAAACCATTAGCAGACAGAGTGCTTGTAAAACCGGCCGCTGCAGAAGAAAAAAGTGTGGGAGGTATCATTATTCCTGATACTGCAAAAGAAAAACCGCTTAAAGGCGAAGTAATTGCCGTAGGAAATGGAACAAAGGACGAAGATATGGTGGTAAAACCAAAAGACAATGTGCTTTATGGTAAATATGCCGGAACAGAAATAGAACTGGAAGGCGAAGTTTACCTGATCATGCGTCAGTCTGATATTCTTGCAATTATCTAAAAAAGTTACAAGTTACAAGGAAAACAAAAATATTAATTTAACAATAGAGTTATAGACTGCGATTTACAATTTCAATAAAAAGAAACTCGTAACTCGTAATTCGTAACTCGTAACTCAAAAATACAATGGCAAAAGAAATCAAATTTAATATAGATGCTCGCGACGAGCTCAAAAAAGGTGTTGATGCATTGGCTAATGCTGTAAAAGTAACACTTGGGCCTAAAGGCCGTAATGTCATTCTGGATAAGAAATTCGGCGCGCCTCACATTACAAAGGACGGTGTAACTGTTGCTAAAGAAATAGAACTGGAAGAACCATTCCAGAACATGGGAGCACAACTTGTAAAAGAAGTAGCTTCTAAAACAAACGACGATGCCGGTGACGGAACAACTACTGCTACAGTATTGGCACAGTCAATCGTTAGCGTAGGCCTTAAAAACGTTACCGCAGGAGCAAATCCAATGGATTTGAAACGTGGCATCGATAAAGCCGTGGTTAAAGTTGTTGAGAACATCAAAGCGCAATCGGTAACAGTAGGCGATGACCTGCAAAAAATAGAGAACGTAGCTAAAATTTCTGCAAACGGCGATGAAACCATCGGTAAGCTGATTGCTGAAGCTATGGGTAAAGTGAAAAAAGAAGGCGTTATCACAGTTGAAGAAGCAAAAGGTACCGAAACATACGTTGACGTAGTAGAAGGTATGCAATTCGACAGAGGTTATATTTCTCCTTACTTTGTAACTGATACAGAGAAAATGGAAGCTGACCTTGAAAACCCGTATATACTGATCCACGATAAGAAGATTTCTGTATTGAAAGATATCCTTCCAATACTTGAAGCTGCTCTTAAATCGGGCCGTTCACTGCTTATCATTGCTGAAGATATCGATTCAGAGGCTTTGACCACATTAGTAGTAAACCGTCTTCGCGCAGGCTTGAAAATAGCTGCCGTTAAAGCTCCGGGCTTCGGAGACCGCCGCAAGGAAATGCTGGAAGATATCGCTATCCTTACAGGAGGTACAGTGATCACAGAAGAAAGAGGTCTTTCTCTGGAAGCTGCTACTCTCGATATGCTTGGTACTGCTGATAAGATTACTATCAACAAGGACAATACTACTATCGTAAACGGAGCCGGTGCAAAAGAAGCTATCGCCGCACGTGTAGGCCAGATCCGTTCACAGATGGAGAAAACAACATCGGATTACGATAAGGAAAAACTACAGGAACGTCTTGCTAAATTGGCAGGTGGTGTAGCTGTCCTTTATGTTGGCGCTGCTTCTGAAGTGGAAATGAAGGAAAAGAAAGACCGTGTCGACGATGCTCTTTCCGCAACCCGTGCCGCTATCGAAGAAGGTACAGTACCGGGAGGTGGTGTAGCTTACATCCGTGCTATCGATGCTCTTGAAAACATGAAGGGCGAAAATGAAGATGAAACTACAGGTATCGAAATCGTAAAACGCGCTATCGAGGAACCTCTTCGTCAGATTGTAGCTAACAGCGGAAAAGAAGGAGCTGTCGTAGTTCAGAAAATACGTGAAGGTAAAGGAGATTACGGTTACAATGCACGTACGGATGTTTATGAAAATCTGAATGCAGCCGGAGTAATCGATCCTGCCAAAGTGGCTCGTGTCGCTCTTGAAAACGCGGCGTCTATCGCGGGTATGTTCCTTACTACGGAATGCATCATCGCGGATAAGAAAGAAGAAAACCCTGCTCCAATGCCTCCAATGGGCGGTGGAATGGGAGGAATGATGTAATCAATCCAATCTAACATACCATTAAAAGTAAAGCGGACAATTCAAAGAATTGTCCGCTTTCGCTTTTATAAGGTTTACTCTTGCAGGCTTGCGCCAAAGAGGGCACTTCCGGCAGTAGATACGACCTGATCCATATTCTGCTTATACTAATTAATAAGGATTAATTCCGCTAACCGCCGCCTTTCGAATCATAAATACCACTGCATTTAGTTCTAAAGCCGCATTATAAACATAACGGTTGTTGGTACTGCCAGGCCCATAAAGTTTAGATGCAGGCAAGTTGTTCCTGTAAATTGCAGGATATGCACCGGTACTTGTATCACTGGCACTGGCCCCTGTACTATCCCCAAAATATACAAAGTTTTTACTATTATTGTACCATACAATTGATATGACGGGATCTATACCGGGTTTTGACGTGGACTGCGCTGTACAAATTTGTACGGAGTTTGGAGGCAAAGAAGACATTACAATAGAGTAATTAGAAGTATTATCCTCACCCCAATACATTCCCGCAAGATTACCGAATGGCCCGTTTATGATAGGATCAGAAGAATTATTTGCTATTGGATATACATTATCATCCCCTCCTCCTGTTTGATTCTGAGCCGGTGATATTCCAAAAAGACCACTCATCAATGTATTGACAGCAGTGGCTGTATTATCAGAGGAACCATATATTACACAACCTCCCGCATTGATATAATTAAGAAGTGCCGTAGTTAATGCAGATGTCGGATCCGCACCATATGCGAAGTATAAAACAACATCAGGATATTTACCACCATTTATGCCGTTGGTTAGATTAGTTGTAGCGGTGGATGTACTGGTAGTACTCCATAATTGTTTAAAACTTTTTATCCTTACGAGGCCATCAGGGCTAAAGCTGGCGGAACCCGTATTCGATAGAGCATTTGTTCTTGGTGTTGCAGCCCAGGACCAAACTCCGCTGCCTATTATCGCATAGGTCATATCCGGCAATATGATAGGAATCAAGACGGAACATTCCGCAGAACCCAGCGATGTATTTGCTTTTATTACGACCTGAAAGTCTTCATTTATGGTAGGGATTCCGGTACCCAGCAATTCTACGGTTTGTGTTCCTGTAGCGGCAAATGATCCTGAAGCCCTAAAACTGATGCCATTTTTCGTTTCCGTATAAATATTATATGAGCCCGGTTGAGATACATTGATATTCATTCTTATTTTATTCGAAGCTGTTAAAGCCTGGCCCTTGAAAAATTGACCTTGTACCACAGCCGATGAGCAGACCATCGTATAGGCGGCAACCATTTCCTGTACCGTTATTTCCGGCTCACAACCGGAAACCAGACTTATTCCACTGAATGTCAATCTATCCGTTTGTACCAAAGCCGGTGTTCCCTGTGCGGGTACTTTAACTGTTAATGTCCCTGTTTCCAAAGCTACCCCTGTGTAATAAAAACTATAGCCGTTGCCGGACAAGACTGAAATAACGAAAGAACCTTTTTTGGTTACAGTCAGGTCTATTTCCAGATAGTTGTTATTGTTGGCAGGTACTCCTTCTATGTAGGAACCGTTTATCCGGATAGCGGAACAGTTTACAGGCTGGATAATTGCCGCTCCGTCCTGATTCAATTTCACCCATTCATCTATCTGCCACATATATAAGCCTTCATCCATATTGATTGCGTCAGGGTTGACGTTATAAACGACCATCCCCGTCGCTTTCAGCTTCTCTTCGGCTGTGGATTCGTCGGACCATACTCCGGAGCCATCGTCGGAGCCGCCATACAGAGGAGTCAGTTTTGCTGCGTCGTGAAGGAAAACCTTTGGATGCAGGACTCCTTTTGTAGAATTTTCCAGACTGGTGATATCCTGTGTCGGACTAGTGGCATCTCTTTCTTTAAGATCCAATAATGCCCCTTTCTCGGGAGGAGTTCCTGCTCCTATTGTTACTTGGGCATGTGTGGTAATGGTTAAGCTAAATAGTAATACGATCAACAGAAGTATATCTTTTATCTTCCGTTTTATAAAGTTAGTGTTTGTTTTTCTCATTGTTTGTTTAGTTTGTAATTAATAAAGCCTTGTTTATGTGCCTTATATGTTATAATTATATATGAATCCAAAATATCATCAATAATACTTTACAAAGTTAAAGTATAGAGGGGGGTAGTTGTCGATAATAAAATATCGTAAACGACAATTTAAATGTCGTAAATAGCAAAATATTATAATGACCACTCCTGAAAAACAGCTATCGGTAGTACAGGGAATAAATGATGTTGCAACCTGATACATGTTATTTTCGGAACAAAAGTAGAATAATCACTTATGAATATGGGTTATTTTTTGACAATTCACGTCTGTTGTCAAATAGGTATTTGTCAAAATTTATACAAAAATAAAAAGACAGGGAAAAATGTGACAAAATGTATTTCTGTGACATCTTTTTCTTTAAGATCCGGTAAAACTCCGTTCCCGGGAGGACCTTTTGCCCCTATTGTCACCTGGGCGGATAGGTTTGCGTTTCCTGGTAGTATGAGCAGGAAACACACAAATAAAATTGCTAGTTGTATTTTCATAATCTTTTAAATTAATTTCGTTAGAGTTTGTGTACTTATTTTATTACCCGGTGCTTTCACAGGGTAGTAGGTAGTACATGAATCTAAATGAAAGAAATTGTTTCTTAGTAAGTAGTATTTTGCATAATTTTTATCTAAAGATATTTTGTGGTGAAATATAATACAAATAAAATATAAATAAAGCAGTGGATTTCGGAAAAATAATACAATTCGAATAGCCACTAAAATATACGTATTGGCTGATTTATATGTATTTATATAAGTTTAAAAAGGAATTGCATATTGTTTATGTAGTACCTGGGAAAACTAAGAAAAAGCTCAACTTAATAGCATTGGGCAGTACCACGGAAAAGATTATTTGGAAACCTGCGGACTAGACAATATAAATTTTTTGTCATGTATGGGTATTATTACGGGAAAAGAAAAAGCTTTAGTCAAAAGAGAGTTTGACTAAAGCTTTTTTAAGACATAGCAATACCAGAATTATACTAATATCCGTAACTTTTCCCAAAGAGGGGCTTAATAGTATTTATATTATTTAATAAACTTTTCAGTGTCATTTTGTCTGCCATATTCACTTCTCAGGGACAGGCCTGTTAAGGTCACCACTTTGTATTGTTCCTTTTTATATATTCGGAAGGGGTAATTCCTTCTATATTTTTAAATACTTTATTGAAGGTTGCCTGATGCCTGAAACCTGCGGAGGTATATATATGCCTGATAGTATATTTGTTATGATAGTTCATTGCTATCAGTTCTTTTACCAGATTAATTCTATATTTATTCAGAAAAATGCTGAAATTTACCTTTTCTTTTATTATAATAATCTTTGATATATATTTTACGTTACTATTAAGATCTTCTGCTAACTGTACAATCGTGAAATTGGGATTACAATATGGTTTTTTCTCGGAAAAATAATTCAGAATGTTGATGTACAGATTTTCGAATTTAATATTGTCCGTATCCGTTGTTATTTTTTCGTCTCTTATTCTATACTTGCTTAACTGCAATTCTTTTATCAGATTTATCAGATTCAGATAATATAAAAAAAAACAAATGCAACATATACTTATAACAATAGTCAGGATATTTACAAGCATCAGCTGATGATCGGTAGGGCGCTGACAGTATCCCTCAGGGATAAAAGGTACTACGATAAAAACAGAGCATATAAGCGCGAAAGCATAAATACTAAAAAGGATTACTACTTTCCTCTGGAAAAATATCATTGCCGCCACCGGTATAATCAAGAACCATATAAATGCAGTTGTCTGTCCAAAAAGCCAGTAAAACAATGCGTTGGCGTAAAGGAAGAAAGAATGGTAGACTATATAGACCAGTACAAAGTATTTTAATAATCCGTAATTAAACCTATAAGCAAAGAAAATCAGGGGTATATGTACTATCCCATATATTAAAAACAAATTTTTCAAGGGGTTGATATCTTCCTTTATATAAAATACAGTAAAAACGGATAATATCATTACTATAATATATAAATACCAGATGCATACCTTCTTTCTTATTATATCCTGTTCTTGTAATTCGTTGTTCATGCTAGTTTCGATTCCGAGGTAAATATATAAAATACTGAATTAAAATTATAGACTATGTCCTTATTTTTTATACAATAGAGTTTCGCAGTACATGGTAAAGAGGAACCTAAAAAATTCATGATAAATTTATCGAAGACAATAAATGACAAAGCGCAGGCTTCTTTGAATACATTGAATTTTTATATCCGATTTTTTTGTTTTTTGTGGCCGGAATGGCTAATATACGCGTATATGCACACATTATGCGTGCGTGTATTATATGTGTAAAGTATAGATATGAAAATGCCGGACGAATCTTAAAGGATTCGCAAAGTTGGATATTTGGGAAAAAACTTGGATTGGCACTTACACTTGTGTGTGTGTGTGTGTCTCTCTCTCTCTCTCTCTCTCTCTCTCTCTCTCTCTCTCTCTCTCTCTCTCTCTCTCT
>NZ_JBHSGN010000010.1:0-22474 GCF_042654545.1 Dysgonomonas termitidis | reverse complement strand
TCTCTCTCTCTCTCTCTCTCTCTCTCTCTCTCTCTCTCTCTCTCTCTCTCTCTCTCTAACAAGATATAGCTAACAGCCAAATTTTCAGGAAGAAAAAATGGTGTACAGTGTGTTATATATTGTAAAAAATATGACATTTTTGTCTTTATATCTAGAGAATATTCCATAAAAATACATTCAAAAAGAATATTAAACAAGTTTTTGAACGAAAATGTTAAAAAAATATTATTCGATGTATCAGGCATCTGCTAAGTGGACGATACTCTGTTGCAATTTTATAACCTCCAGAAATCCAGGTATTTCTTTGCCACTGTCACATAGTCATGATTTGTTTCAACAAATTGGCGGCTCTTTCCCGATATTTCCGGAATATCCTTTTTGTTCAATACCAGCCATTCCAGTTTATCGAACACATCGTCTTCGTGCGGATGTACATTTACAATCGGCTGATTGGATGTGTCGCCGTATAAATCATAGATATATGGCTCTCCTCCGCCTACAACAACTTTTCCCTGGGCCATTGCCAATAAGGCGTTCATCGCCGGGGTGTGCGAATATAGCTGGTCGAGTACCACGTGTGCCTGCGACATCAGTTGCTGATATACATCATAGCTGACAGATTCGACCCGCGTAACGATTACTTTATCCGGGTACTTGTCTTTGATTCTGGCCAGTGCCTTCTCCATCACATCGGTACCTTTAAACTTCTCACGTACTTTGTTGATTCCGATAAAGAAGTTTACTTTTTCGGGCTCTTCGGGTATCGGCTGAAATTCTATTTCCGAAATGTTCATCGGCAAGGGGATATATCTCAGCTTATCGGGGAAGAAAGGTTCATATGCTTTGTAATATTCATACAGGCAGGCTGCAATCCCATCCACATCCTTTGCCAGCCTGCGGTTAAATGCTTCGAGCGGCGTGCCTATCCATTTATCTATGAACCGTTGATTGAAATCGACATTGATAGCTTTGCCATCGACAAAAAATTCGGAATAGTCGAATATCTTGTTTCCCAGACAGGCGTTTACCCAATACGAGTCATCGCCGAAAGCACCCATAAAGACTTTCTTGTTGTTCTTTTTCAGTTTCTTATACAGGTAATCGTTGATCCGTACATTCTGGGTAGTGAAGCAGGGGTTTATTAGTTGCACGACATCATATCCTTTAAACTCCCCGAACTTGCTAAGTACAGATAGCATACTGGAAAGAGTATCTGTCACTCCCGAACTCTTCCGGCTCAGGTCCACATCGCGCGGATAGTTTTTAAACCCGTCGCCATCCGAAGCTGTCAGTACCTCATGTCCTAAAGACCGTAATCCTTCAGCCAGAGTGAGATGTGCACGGCTGTATTCGCCTATCAAAAGAATCTTCATATAGTTTGTATTATATTTAGATGCAAAGATAGGGATTTTAGTTATGAGTTATAAATTATAGGTTATGAGTTTTCGGGAGATCTGATAACTAACCGGCGATTACCAGATCTTTCTTTTTGATGATAAACGTGTATTTATCATTGATATACAATACAGGGATGAGTTCATCTTCGCGCCATGCCGGACACCGCCGGTTCATATCCCTGTTGGGAAATGCCCTTATATATAGACCGGAACCGGTTTCATCGTTATGGATAAGCACTGTCTTTTTCCTGAAGGGTTCATTATGATTGTTTAAAATATCATCTGTATATATATCCTTTATTTCGTCTGCAATATAATATTTGTTATGCCTGTGGCTGTCTTTTACAAATGCGGCATAGGTATATCCGTCTTTCCCCCCGATAGGCTTGGCCAGGCAGATCAGGAAAGAATCCGGTTTGTTGATTGCTGTTTTTTGTATATGCTTCTTTATCGCTTTTAGCAATATGGTGCCTACAACAAAGAGTAACAGGTATGGAATAATATACCAGGATACGAGTTTGTCGAGATTAAATAAGTACAGTATGCCGGCTAATCCGACAAAGAGGAGGCATACAGGTGGTACCATGAGTATGTTTTTCCACCATAGGGTGCTATTCAGATAGTTTTTTTTGAAACTATAATCTTTTTCGAGTTTTGCGTAATCATTCGGTTTCATATTGTAATTGCTTTGTTTTCAAATAATAATTAATTCTATACAAAAATAGCCTTAAGTATAGTTCTATCTTGATTTTGCTTCCTTTTTTTGCAGGATTGTTATATTAAATTAATTTCCTTTCACAACTCTTATTTGTTGTATGACAAAGTTAAGTAGTAAAAAGAATATAATGTTGTATATTCTCGTTTGTCATTGGCTCCGCTTCGCTCTGCCGAACGTTGTTTCTGAGTGAAACGAAGAATCTCGTTCCTTATTACACAAGAGATTTTTCACTTCGTTCAAAATGACAAAGGCGACAATAATTATTATTATCATTTACTTAATATGCTTTGCCTGATTTTCTGTTGCTTAATGCTAACCAAATTGAGAAAAATGAAAACATCCGCCCAAAAAAGGCGTTATACTATCAGAAAAGAATTAATTTTATACCCGATTATCAAGAATAATGTATTATCCCTTTAAACAGATATAAGCAGCACGAAGCAATGGATAATAACAATAACCCTACATATAATGCAGATGGACTGACCTATTCCAAGTTTAAGAGACTGGTGAAGGGCCTGACGGCAAACCTTACGGCCGAAGAACTGAAAAAACTTCGCTCGGTGGTGAAGAGGGCCATGTCGGAAAACGTCTATCAAAAGGATGAAAAGATAGGCAGCATAACAGATCTTACTGTAAGTACGAGCATCATACTGATGGAAGAACTGGGACTGAAGAGCGCCTCCATAATAGCGCTGATCCTTTACCGCCCGGTTGTTCATAAAATAATTACAGATGCTGAGGTGAAAAAACTTTTCGGTCAGGATATCGCCGATATCGTTACCGGGCTGATAAAGGTAAACGCGCTGGAGATGAACGAATCGGCGATGGCTTCGGACAATTATATAAAATTGCTGATCTCATTAGCCGAAGATATGCGGGTAATCCTTATCAAGATTGCCAGCCGCCTGCATAAAATAAGATGTGCCGAGAAGTACAGCGAACAGTATCGTTTAAAACTTGCCATAGAAGTTTCGTATCTGTATACTCCTTTGGCTCATAAACTGGGGCTGTATAATATAAAGACCGAACTCGAAGACCTTTACCTGAAATATACCGACCGTGAAGCTTATGATTATATCCTCAGCAAATTGAGTGAGAGTAAGGATGCCCGTGATAAATACATCGCGGAATTTATTCAGCCCATAGATGCCAAACTGAAGGAAACAGGGCTGAAATATGACATAAAAGGACGGGTGAAATCCATTTCGTCCATCAATAATAAGCTGAAGAAGCAGAAGATAGACTTCGAATCTATTTACGACCTCTTTGCTATCCGTATCATCCTTAACTCGGAGATGGAAAAGGAAAAGGCCGAATGCTGGCAGGTTTACTCCATTGTGACGGATATGTACACACCTAATCCGAAACGGCTCAAAGACTGGCTATCCATCCCGAAAAGTAATGGTTACGAATCATTGCACACCACAGTTATGGGGCCCGAATCACGCTGGGTAGAGGTGCAGATCCGGACTAAGAGAATGGATGAAATAGCCGAGCGCGGACTTGCTGCCCACTGGAAATATAAGGGAGTGAAAAGCCAGTCGAAGATGGATGACTGGCTGACCAGCCTCAGGGAAATGCTGGAGAATAAGAACCTGGATTC
This sequence comes from Dysgonomonas termitidis, assembly GCF_042654545.1. Classification (GTDB taxonomy): domain Bacteria; phylum Bacteroidota; class Bacteroidia; order Bacteroidales; family Dysgonomonadaceae; genus Dysgonomonas; species Dysgonomonas termitidis. The sequence goes on along the minus strand of NZ_JBHSGN010000010.1, from coordinate 18,753 downwards.
GGGAGAGAAACTTGAGAATTTCAAATTGGATCTTTACGATGAGGAGATTTATGTATTCACGCCCAAAGGTGATTTGCATAAGCTGCCATATGGGGCTACCATCCTCGATTTTGCCTTTGCCATCCACTCCCGTATAGGTTCTACCTGTGTATCGGGAAAAGTGAATGGAAAGAATGTATCTATCCGCCATAAGCTCAAGAACGGGGACCAGATAGAAATAGTTACTTCTCCCAACCAGTCGCCGAAACAGGACTGGCTGAACTTTGTCACTACCTCCAAAGCGAAGAATAAGATTCGTCAGAGCCTGAAAGAAGAGGCCAACAAACAGGTGGAGATAGCGAAGGAAATGCTCAAACGCCGTGTCAAGAATCGTAAGATAGAAATCAACGAGTCGATAATGATGCGGATGATAAAGAAGCTCGGCTTTAAGACCATTACCGATTTTTATATAAAGATAGCGGAAGAAAGCCTCGATGTGAATTCGGTGATAGATCAGTACGTAGAGCTGGAGAAAAAAGAAACCGAACAGCATGATAAGCATGAGGCGGTCAGCGCGGAGAATTATGTTCCTCAGAATCTGGAAATAGCAAAGGAGACGTTAAGCAAAGAGGAACTTATACTCGACAAAAATCTTACAGGTGTGGATTATAAGCTGGCCAGGTGTTGTAATCCCATTTATGGGGATGATATATTCGGCTTTGTGTCTTCGCAGGGGATAAAAATACACCGCAAGAACTGTCCGAATGCTCACGATATGTTTTCACGTTTCGCATACAGGGTTATCCCTGCCCGATGGTCGGGAAAATCGGGTTCTACTTATACGGTTACACTTCGCGTGATAGGAAACGATGACATCGGTATTATCAATAACCTGACGTCCATAATCTCCAAGGAGTCGGGCATCAGTATGCGTTCTATCAGCATCGATTCCAACGACGGGCTCTTTCATGGAAGTATATCCGTAATGCTGAATAATACGGATATGCTGAATGGCCTGATAAAGAAACTCAAAACAGTGAAAGGGGTAAAAGAAGTGAGCCGGTTGAGTTGAGGTTTTAGGGAGAGAATGATATATATTGTAGGGGCGAATCGAAATTCGTCCCTACTTTTTTGAAAGAACTTTATCTATATAACAAGAGGCTTCAGCCTTTAGCTGTTAGCTTAGAGCTCTTTGAAGTATTGATTAAAGCAGTTACGAGTTACTTCGCCCTTTGGGCAGTTACGAGTTACAAGTAAACAAGATACGAGTAAACAAGATACGAGATACAAGTTGTTAACTGATGACTGTTTACTGTTAACTGAAACAAGTGTTACCTTTGTTACCTTTTAACAGTTACAGGTTATTTACTGCCGACTGTTTACTGATCCAGTAGTAAATCTTTATACAAGTAAGCATTTTTATCCACATGAAAAATATATTTTCCGTCTTCCACCGCTTTTTTCACATTTTCGTCGGATACATTATAGCCCATTATTTCGGAGATGATGAATATACTGTTCGAACTGTTTATCAGTGAAGTGTCAGGGTCTGCATACCGCCTCACAATGGAATCGACAGGAACAGGACTATTGTTGATAGTCACCAGCGGTGTATCGAACAGGTTGTGGTCCATTACCAGGACTCCGTGTCCTCCACCTTCTACCAGTTCGGCATGGTCGGAGAAATAATAAAGGACAGACGAGTTGTTTCGCTTCATTATCTGATAGATAGAACGCAGCAGCCTGTCGGTATGGTGGATTGAACGGTCATATTCTCTGGTTTTGGTCTTGCTGCCGGGCAGTGCTCTTTCATCCACATCATCGTAACGCTCGCCATATGGTACATGGCTGCCATTGAGATGGATGACGAAGAACTGTTTTTTATCCGGACTATATGTTTCTTTCAGATGGTCGAGCAGCGTAAAGTCTTCCCTTATAATGGCTTTTTCGTACATCGACTGAGATGCGTTTGCCGACACGAAGCCGATGTAACTGTCGCTTTCGCCCAGCTTATCCTGGTTGGAGAGCCATATAGTCTCGTATCCCGCCTTATTGGCCATGTCGATGATACTGAAATTCTCGAAGAATGGCTTTATATCGTTTGGTGTGGAGAATGAAAGGATAATACGCAGGGCGTCACGGGTAATGGATGCGGGAGAATAGGCATTGTAGTAATCCAGAACTTTCGGTTGAACTAAAGCCAGGCTATCGAAAAAAGGACTGGTCTTTTCTTTGTAGCCATAAAGCGAATAGTGTGACCGGGAAGCACTTTCTCCTATGATGAAGAATATCTTTTCCGGGCTATCTTTACTTTCGTCGAAAGTGATTCCGGCAGGCATCCGTTTCTCCAGTCTCAGGAACTGTTTCATCTGGTACCTCTCGTGCTGGTACGCGATGAACGTGGAAATATCGATGTAAACAAGCGGAAAGTTGGCTGCGATAACGGCATTGGTCCCGATTACCGGAAATGTCTCTATAAAATTCTCCCATTTCAGGGATTTTACTTTCCAGTAACAGATAGCGGGCATTATTATAATCCAGTAACCGAGTAACAGGATGACGGATATCTTTCGTGGAAATTTGCTTTCTTTCAGTTCCCGCTGCGACATCAGTATAAGGAAAGTGCTTGCAGCCAGACATCCCAAAGCGGCGAATATGGCTTCAGACATTACGCCGAATGCTTCCGAGGCATTTGTCTCCAGTACGGAGGCCATTGTGCCTATCGACATCTGATTGGAATAGACAAAGGCAAAGTAGGCATCGAATGAAACGATGACGGACAGTATGAGTGACAGCCACAGGGTATATCTGGTCTTAGCCAGGATGTTGAGAACAAGGATGAACGATAATGCATTGATTAATGCGGGCTTGCTGACTATGTACAACGCCAGAACGGATATTGTACAGAAGTAAGCAAGACAGAGGATGGTAAACTTATATTTGTAAAGAAAGTTGCCTGCCTGTTTTATATAATCAACGGATTTCGACATTCTTATCTTGAAAGAGTTGTGTTATAATTAATTAAGCCACGAAGATACAAATTTTCTTTGTTAATTATTCAATGTCTCTTTCAATGCTTTAACGGCTGCCTTTATATCTTGGCTTTCTTTCAGCAAAGTAATGAATTTACTGCCGATGATTGCTCCGCTGGCATTTGCCTGTGCTGCATCCAATGTCGCTTTGTTAGAAATGCCGAATCCGATAAGGCGCGGATTGCGCAGGTTCATGGAATTGATACGGCGGAAATAATCCTGCTTCTTGTCGTCAAAACTCTTTTGAGCGCCTGTTGTTGCAGCGGATGATACCATGTAGATAAAACTGTCGGTATGTTCATCTATCAGGCGGATACGTTCTTCCGAAGTTTCAGGTGTGATAAGCATCACTATCTTGATATCGTATTTATCGGCAATGGGTTTAAATTCATTGATATAATCATTGAAAGGGAGGTCGGGAATAATAGCCCCGTCTATACCGGTTTCCTTACATTGTTTACAGAAGTTTTCAAATCCGTATTGCATAATGGGATTCAGGTAGCCCATCATAATAAGGGGAATATTCACCTCTTTGCGGATATCTTTCAACTGGCTGAACAGGATTTTGAGCGTCATGCCATTCTTTAATGCTATCGTTCCGCTATCCTGAATCGTAGGGCCGTCGGCCATAGGGTCGGAAAACGGGATGCCGATTTCGATAAGGTCAATGCCGTTGGCTTCCAGTTCGCGGATAACATCGCGGGTGTCATTCAGGTTGGGAAATCCTGCTGTAAAGTATATGGATAATATATCTTTCTGTTTCTTTTCGAATAGTTGTTTAATCCTGTTCATAGTTCTAATGCTTTTATAAATTGCTGTAATCGTGTTATATCTTTCAGTCCCGGCTCTGTCTCGAATTTGCTGTTGAGGTCGATTCCGTAGAACTTCGGGTGTTGTATTTTCTTTATGCTTTCAGTGTCTCCGATGGAAATACCGCCACTTAGGAAGAAATTGCGTTTGCCTGTATATGCATCCAGTATCTGCCAGTCGAATTTTAGTCCTGAGCCTCCATGTTGAGGCGTCTTTGTATCGAAGAGGAAATAACTGCACGCATCTTCATAGGCTTTTGTCTGGCCGAAGTCGGAGACGTCCGAAACATTGAAAGCCTTAATAACGGGTATCGTTTCATCCAGTTCTTTACAGAAAGCAGCAGATTCGGAGCCATGTAGCTGTACGAGACTGAGATTGTACTTATTCATCTTCTCCATGATAAAATTAAAGTCTGCATCGACGAATACACCTACACGTTGTATATAAGACGGCAATATATTTACATCGTCAAATGTCAGCCCGTCAGCAAACCGTGGCGATTTATCATAGAATATCATTCCCATATAGCTGACCGGAAGTTTGGACAAATCCCTTATATTACCGGGATACTTCATCCCACAGACTTTTATCTTCATGCCAGTTGTTTTATAAAGTCTTCGAGAGCCTTGCCCGGATTGCCGGTTTTCATAAAGTTTTCACCCATGAGGAATCCTTTATATCCTGCCTGCCGGAGCTCAATTACTGTCTGGGGTTGTGAAATACCGCTTTCCGATATTTTTACAAACTCACCGGGGATTTTATCTGCCAGATCGAATGATATTTGCACATCAGTGGCGAATGTGCCGAGGTTACGATTATTTACACCTACTACATCTACTTTGTTATTGATATGGCCTAACTCTTGCTCGCTGTGTATTTCGAGTAATACATCGAGTCCTAACTCCTTAGCTTTTGCCGCCAGTTGTTTCGTTTCCTGTACAGTCAATGCCGAAGCAATGAGAAGTATCGCGCTGGCTTCTGCCAGTCTTGCCTGATAAAGCTGATATTCGTCAATCATAAAATCTTTTCTCAACAGAGGAGTTTGGGTTAACTCTCTTGCTTGTGCCAGATCGGTGAGATTACCTCCGAAGAAGTCCATGTCGGTGAGTACTGATATGGCACTGGCTCCGTTTTTTGAGTAAAGTGGAATAACATCGGAGATTTCAGCATCCTTAAATATCCAGTCACGCGATGGGGAGCGGCGTTTGAATTCGGCTATGATCCCGGTCGGTGAATCTGCCAATGCAGCCTTGAACGAGTTTATGCGGATATCTGTAATCTTTTTCTCCATTTCACTGATAGAAACCAGCGATTTTTGCCTGGCAACCTCTATCTTTTTGTTGGCGATTATCTTATCTAATATGTTGCTCATTTTATATCTGTTTTGCGGAGTTCAATCTTATCATATTTAAGAATCTTAATAGTAGAAGCTAATACAACTATACATATTCCGAACAAGCCTATCAAGGCATAAGAATACCGTAGATTGGTTACACTGGCGATGTATCCTATCAGCGGAGGCCCCATCAGAAATCCGAGGAAGCTGACACTGGAAACTATTGTAAGCGCTATACTTGTTGGTATTCTGGTCTTTTGTCCGGCGATGCTGTATATGGTGGGAACGATTCCGGCGGTTCCGAACCCGATAATCATAAATGCAATAATGGTAGTAATAAAATGAGGAAAAGCTACCGCGGTGAATAAACCCACAGATATAAGGATTCCTCCTGTTTGTATAACCCTTTTTCTTCCCCACTTCTGGGTTGCTTTATCTATCAGGAAACGGCCCGATGCCATGGTTATCATATACGCGGCCAGTCCTATTGGCGCCAGATGATTCGGTGTACCTACCACATCGATGAGGTAGAGCCCGCTCCAGTCAGACATGGCCCCTTCTGCAGCCATCCCGCAAAATGCGACTATGCCTAGCAGGAAAAGGAATGTTTCGGGTTTATTTTTCTTCTTATTTGCTGCCTGCGCCGGGTCTTTTTCTTTTTTCAGGTCTGCTTGCAAGAACGGTCTGTTGATGAGTAATGTAATAAAGACAAGTAGTCCGATAATGGCAAAATGATAGACAGGCAATAGTTTTAACGATGCCATCAGCAACCCGACACTGGCTCCGGTGAGTCCGGCAAAACTCCATCCTCCGTGGAAGGATGCCATAATGGGTTTGTTGTAAGTCGTTTCGAGTGTCACAGCCTGCGTATTGACGGATATATTGCAGAAGTTCCCGAAGAATCCGAAAATAATCAGGCTGATAATCAGTGCATATTCACTGGCTGATAACCCGATGAACAGCAGGGCTGCTACATATCCTACGAGCGCAACAGGCAATATTTTCTTGCTTCCGACTTTCGAAATAAGGAGGCCCGAAATCGTCATACCGCATATTTGCCCTATTGGTATCATCAGTAGAATTGTACCCCATGCTGCATCTCCCAGTCCTAATGTTGTTTTAATGTCGGGAATGCGGCTGGCCCAACTCGAGAAGCATAATCCTGTACAAAAATACAGGAAGAAGATTGCTATCCGTATACGTCCTTTTGATATTGTTTGTATTTTGTTCTCCATTATTTACGAGCGATAAGCTCTATTTTGTTCAACCATTTTTCCCGCTGTTCGGGAGTCGATGTTTTTATTGTTGCCAGATAAGTAGTCCGGATATTTTTTATACCGCAAAATGCGCCGATATCTTTTCTGATCATCTTTCCTCCAATGTCTTTTACAATCCATTTGTAATAGAAGACAGGAGCGTCCATTGTACTGATTATTTCGGAAGTTTTTCCTGTAAACAGCTTTTTGGGAAACGGAGATTTTTCCTGATATTCGAATGTAAATCCCGGGAGGAAAATACGTTCTATAAACCCTTTCAATAGCGCAGGAGGTGACGCCCACCATGTAGGGTAAATCCAGACAATATGTTCTGCCCATTTTAGCTTTTCCCATGCTTCCAGCAAATCAGGCTCTAGCTCTGTCCGCTTACGGTAACCATACATCAGTATAGGGTTAAAGATCATATCCGTAAGGATAATTTCTTTTACTTCATTACCTTCCTCTAAAGCACCCTTTTTGTAGCTTTGGTGCAATCCGAAACAAAAGCTTTCCCTATCGGGATGGCCGTTAATTATCAGTACTTTTTTCATCTTAATAATATGACTGCTTTATTTCTTTATATAAAGAATCGAACTCGGCTAATTCCTCATTGATAAACGCATTTATCATAGCCCTGTACACTTTCTCTGCCACCACAGGGTTTAGTCCGGATTCTTCGGCCAGAGTTCTCACTTTGGATATTACGGAGCTTACCCTGTCAGGAGCAACAACATCCTGCGCCGATTGTTTGAACCGGACATCCTGCGATACAAATTTACTGCGTTTTGCAATCAATCCGATCAGTTCCGCATCTATTTTATCAATGTTCATCCTCACTTCGTTGAGAGAGCAATGCAGGGCTTCATTTTGTGATTTCATACCAAAACTGTTATGTATTTAACGTCAGGAACTTCAAAAACGTTTCCTTTGTTTTTCCACTCTCTAACGATTCACGTGCTTCAGCTATCGCACCTTCGAAAGAAAGCTGTGGATTTATAGTTTGTATTGCTGTTGCCGCATTCGCTATAACAGCATTTGTCTGAGCTTTGGTTGCCGTGTTACCGATAACATTGTCGAAAATCGTTGAAGCATCTTCGGGAGTATTACCTCCATCCAGTTCCAGTTCCAGGCAACGGTCAAATCCGACCTGTTCGGGAGTATAGATTTTCTCTTCAAATTTATTGATTATCTTGAAATCCCCCGTTAGTGAGATCTCATCATATCCGTCTAAACCATGTACGATAGAATAATCGACATCGGTCTGTTGATACATGTAGGAATACAACCGCGCCATTTTCAGGTTGAAAACGCCTAATACTGTTCTTTTGGGCTTTATGGGGTTTACAACAGGTCCCAGCATGTTGAAGAATGTTCGTACTCCCAGTGCTTTGCGAACGGGCGCAACCACTTTCAGGGCATTGTTGAACAATGGGGCATGCATATAAGCGATGTTGGTTTTATCGAGAGACTCTTCCAGCTTGCTGACATCGGCGGTGAATTTCACTCCATGCTGTTCCATCACATTGGATGCGCCACTGACAGATGTAGCCCCATAATTACCGTGCTTGGCCACTTTGTATCCTGCCCCCGCCGTAACGAAACAGGCAAGCGTGGATATATTAAAGGTGTTTTTGTTGTCGCCGCCCGTACCTACAATGTCTATCGGGTTGTATGCGGCCAGTGCGTCTACATTTGCCCGCAAATCCAGCAGTGCATCGGAAAATCCGAGGAATTCGTCTACACTGATGCTCCGCATAAGGAATACACTGATAAACGCGGCAATCTGGGATTCATTGTAGTTGCCTGCTGCCATATTAGTCAGTATTTCCTTTGCCTCGGTGCGGTTGAGGTACTGATGTTCAAAAAGCCTGTTGAGTATCTGTTTCATTTTGCTAGCTTATTTTATACTAATTTTTCCAACATATCCGTTGTTTTGGCAATTTCCTCGTCGCTCAACTCATGGTTAGATAATTCGCCATCGAAATAACGGTCATAAGAAGCCATATCGATAAGTCCATGACCTGACAGATTGAACAGGATTGTTTTTTGCCGGCCTTCTTCTTTTGCCTTCAAGGCTTCCTGAATGGCGGCATAAATGGCATGAGAGGACTCAGGGGCCGGGATTATACCTTCCGATTTAGCGAATAATATGGCGGCCTCGAATGTATCGAGTTGCTTCACATCCACAGCCTCTATGTATCCGTCTTTTTTCAACTGGCTGACGATAGTTCCTGCCCCATGATAACGAAGTCCTCCGGCATGGATATTTGCAGGAGCAAAATTATGGCCTAAAGTGTACATCGGTAAAAGAGGGGTATATCCGACTTCATCCCCAAAGTCGTACTCAAATTTACCACGGGTTAATTTCGGGCATGACGCCGGTTCCGCCGCCACAAGACGAATATCTTTTCCTCCGGTCAGTTTATGACGCAAGAATGGAAAAGTAATTCCGGAGAAGTTCGATCCACCTCCAAAACAGCCGATTACTACATCCGGATATTCTCCCGCCATTTCCATTTGCTTTTCTGCCTCCAGGCCGATGATGGTCTGGTGAAGCGATACATGATTCAATACACTGCCTAAGGTATATCTGCAGTTCGGAGTATTTAAAGCCAATTCCACCGCTTCGGAAATTGCAGTACCAAGACTACCCTGATAATTAGGATTTTCTGTAATAATCTTACGTCCGGCTTTGGTACTCATACTTGGCGATGCTATAACCTCCGCGCCATATGTCTGCATGATTGAACGACGGTAAGGCTTTTGGTGATAGCTTATCTTTACCATATAAACTGCCAGATCCAGGCCAAAGTGATTTGCCGCATATGATAAGGCGGCACCCCATTGTCCTGCGCCGGTTTCGGTTGTGATATTTGTTATTCCCTGCTCTTTACAGTAATATGCCTGTGCTATTGCCGAGTTCAGTTTGTGTGAACCTACAGGACTGACACTTTCATTCTTAAAATAGATATGCGCAGGAGTATCCAATGCCTTTTCCAAACCATAGGCGCGTACCAACGGGGTCGGACGGTAATTCTTATATAATTCCCTTATTGGTTCCGGGATTTCTATCCAGCGGTCGGTATCGTTTAATTCCTGCCTGGCAAGTTCTGTCGCGAATATTGGTTCTAAGTCACTTACTTCTAACGGTTTTTTTGTTCCCGGGTGAAGAGGTGGAAGCGGCTTGTTTTTCATATCCGCTACAATATTATACCAGCTCCTTGGAATGTCGTTTTCGCTTAATAAGATTTTCTTGTTCATGATTTTGTTAGTTAACGAGTTGGCGAGTAAACAAGTAGACAAGTTTAAACTCATATCTTGTATCTTGTTTACTTGTATCTATAAATTAGTTATTTAAAAAATTTCTTACTATCGTTTCACCGGTTGGTGTCAGTACCGATTCGGGGTGGAATTGGACTCCATGTATATCATATTCTTTATGACGGAGCGCCATTATCTGTCCGTTATCGTCTACCGCGGTAACTTCGATGCTTTCCGGTAAATCATTATTATCCACTATCCATGAATGATAACGCCCCACTTCCAGGGTTTTATCTAACCCGTTGAACAGGTAATCGGGCCTTATAACTTCTATTCTGGTGGCCACACCATGATACACATCTTCCAGATTAGTCAGTTTCGCACCAAAGGCTTCTCCTATTGCCTGATGTCCCAGACATACTCCCAGAATCGGTTTTTTACCTGCATATTCTTTAATCAGAGGCAGAAGCAATCCGGCTTCGGACGGGATACCCGGTCCCGGAGAAAGGATTATCTTGTCATACTTTGCAATATCTTCCAAAGCAATTTTATCGTTTCTGTGTACATCCACATCAGTAAATCCCAGTTCTTTAACCAAATGAACGAGATTGTATGTGAATGAGTCGTAATTGTCGAAGATCAATATTTTCATATTTTAAAGCTTTTAGCTATTAGCCGTTAGCTGATAGCTTTATTACCATAATCATTATTTATTCCTTGTAGCTAATAGCTAACGGCTATCAGCTAATGGCTACATTAATTTTTTAATTCTACTGCTGCTTTTACAGCTTTTGCTAATGCTCCCAGTTTATTTTTTACTTCCATAACTTCTGTTTCAGGATTCGATTTGGAAACGATTCCCCCGCCTGCCTGATAATAAAGCGTATTGTTCCGGCTGAGGAAAGTACGGATAGTGATGGCCTGATTGAGATCGCCGTTGAATCCGATATACCCGATACAGCCACCATAGACTCCGCGCATTTGCTTTTCTATGTCGCGTATCAGTTGCATGGCTCTTACCTTAGGCGCACCGGATAGTGTTCCTGCGGGAAAAGTGTCTGCAAAAACAGAAATGTTATTCCTGCTCTCGTCTACTATACCGCTTACACGCGAAACCAGATGGATGACATGCGAGTAGAACTGCACATTCTTATAGAAATCCACTTTCACATCGTGGCAATTGCGGCTGAGGTCGTTGCGGGCAAGATCGACAAGCATGACGTGTTCGGCATTTTCCTTTTCGTCTTTGAGTAAATTCTCGGACAGGATGCGGTCTTTCTCATCGTCTCCCGTACGGAAATAAGTACCGGCAATAGGGTCTATATAGGCTTTGCCTTTTGTGATTTTGCAGTGGGTTTCGGGTGAAGAGCCGAAGATGCGGAAAGAACCGAAATCGAAGTAAAATAAATATGGGGAAGGATTGATGGAACGCAAGGAACGGTATACTTTGAAATCGTCACCCGCAAACTTCTGCGTAAAGCACCGTGAAAGGACAATCTGAAACACATCCCCCCGTTTGCAATGGGCAATTCCTTTTCGTATCATTCCCTGATGCTCTTCGTCAGTAATCATCGATTGCTCGCTGCCGATAGCTTCGAAGTTGTAGGACGCGATGTTGTTGTTCATCACAATAGCTTCCAGTTCCTGCATTTTTTCTTCTGTGCCGTCGACTATATTCTCTACTATGGTCAGCTCATTTTTCAGATGATTGATGACGAGGATAAAGCGGTACAGGATATAATAGAACTCCGGAATATCGGCATTGTTCAGTTTTTTATTAACTGGGTCTACCGCTTCGAAATAACGGATAGCATCGTATGAAGTGTATCCGAAGAATCCGTTTATGTTTGTCTTGTTTTCGCCCTGTACATCGAACTGTCCTATAAAATCATGGAATTTATCTGTTAGTTTCTCGCCCTCTGACAATATTTCCTGTTTGGCTGTATTATCAGGATAGGTATAGGTTATTTCATTATTGTCTACCTTGAAACGGGCTATCGGACTTATCCCGATAAATGAATAACTGTTTTCGCCACCATGATAATCGGAACTTTCCAATAGAGCCGATTCGGGATATATATCTCTAACTTTCAGGTATATGCCTACGGGCGTTTGTAGATCGGCGAGGAGATTTTTGGTTTTGACTTGTATGTTGTATTCCATGTCTTTATTTTTTGTAGTTTATATACGTCTCCATATCTTTATCTCCGCGCCCTGAGAGACAAAGAACAATAACATCTTCTGCTTTGAATTCCATCTTATCTAGTGCTCCTAAAGCATGAGCTGATTCTATAGCCGGAATGATTCCTTCCAACCTTGTCAGTTCGAAGGCAGCCTGCATTGCTTCGTCGTCTGTTACGGCTAATACTTCCGAGCGTCCAGTCTGAGCCAAATGGGCATGTATAGGGCCGATGCCCGGATAATCGAGTCCGGCGGAAATGGAATAGGGTTCTTCGATTTGTCCGTCTTCCGACTGCATTATCAGAGTTTTACATCCATGTATAATACCTAGCTTTCCTAAATGAATGGTCGCAGCAGACTCACCTGAATCGATACCTTTACCGGCTGCCTCGGCAAGGACGATTCTCACATCCGGTTCATCTATGAAATGGTAGATTGTTCCTGCAGCATTACTTCCCCCGCCAACGCATGCCATTACATAATCGGGCGTTTCGCGGCCTTCCTTTTCAAGCAGTTGCTTGCGGATTTCTTCACTGATAACCGATTGCAGGCGTGCAACCATATCGGGATAAGGATGAGGTCCTATGGTAGAACCGATCACGTAGTATGTGTCTGAGGGGTTGGAGCACCAGTCGCGTATGGCTTCATTTGTTGCGTCTTTAAGAGTCATATTGCCGCTGGTAACGGGAACTACCTTCGCTCCCAGCATTTCCATTTTCTGCACGTTCAGTTTTTGGCGTTCTACATCCGTAGCTCCCATATATACAATGCATTCGAGATTCATCAGGGCACATACTGTAGCAGTAGCCACTCCGTGTTGTCCCGCTCCGGTTTCTGCAATGATGCGGGTTTTTCCCATCCGCTTCGCGATCAGTATCTGGCCTATTGCATTGTTTATTTTATGGGAACCTGTATGATTAAGATCTTCACGTTTCAGGTATATTTTACAGCCATGTTTTTGGGAGAGTCTTTCTGCCAGAAAAAGAGGAGAGGGGCGGCCTGCATAGTCCCTTAACAGATCATTATATTCTTTCCGGAATAATGGGTCATTAATTACTTCCAGATAAGAGTTTTTTAATGTTTCCACATTGTCATAGAGTATCTCAGGAATGTAAGCACCTCCGAATTCTCCATAAAAGCCATTTGAGTCAACTGTAAATTTTTCCATTTTATATTGTTTTTATTTTTTTCTATCATAAAAAAAGCCTATCGTGAGTACGACAGGCTTTGTATCTTTATAAACTTTCATTTTAATACATACCAGATTGGCTCACGACTTTTTGAGTTGAGAGTGCCACCACCAATATGCATTTGTTGATTGAAAATTCATTCCGCTTCCTTTTTGTTTTCACAAAGATATAAAAAAAATGAAACGAACAAATAATGATTTATATTTTTTATCTTAGCATAATGTTTAATTATAAAAAATATATCAATCATGCGCAATCTCTCAATTATTCTTTTAATCCTTTTTTCATTAACACTGACAGCACAAAACAAGACTCTAAAATATAATAATAAAGGTATTTTCAAAATATTACAATTTACGGACATTCATTATCAAAAAAATAATCCGGCTTCTGCCGTCGCGATTGAGTTAATAAATGAAGTATTGGATGCAGAGAAACCGGATTTAGTCGTTTTTACCGGGGATATTATTTATGCAAAACCTGTGATAGCGGGACTTGATGATGTTTTTACCCCGGTTATAGAAAGAAAGATACCGTGGGCATATATTTTTGGTAATCATGATGATGAACATGGAATGTCCCGGGCGGAACTGATGGATTATGCCGTAAGTAAACCTTTCTGTCTGGCCCAAGCCGGAGACAAATCATTGAAGGGTATAGGTAATTATATACTGGAAGTGAAGTCTTCGAATGAAAGCAAGAATAGTGCGATCCTCTATTTCTTCGATTCAGGCGCATATACTCCTGTAAAAGGCCTGGGAACTTACGATTGGTTTGCTTTCAACCAGATAGAATGGTATAGAAGTCAAAGTGCCGCATATACAAAAGAAAACGGAGGAGTTCCTTATCCTGCGCTGGCCTTTTTCCATATTCCATTGGCAGAATATCCTCAAATGAAGGCTGAGAAATACGATCAGCTGATAGGAAGCAAAGATGAGAAAGAATGCAACGGAAAGCTGAATACAGGTATGTTTGCAGCTATACGCCAGGCAGGGGATGTAATGGGTACATTTGTAGGTCACGACCATGATAATGACTACATAGGCAATTACTATGATATATATCTTGCTTACGGCCGTTTCTCAGGTGGCAAAACGGAGTATAACAATTTAGGGAAGAACGGATGCCGGGTGATAGAGCTGAAGGAAGGCAAGCGGGAATTCTCTACTTATATCCGTCTGTTGGGCGGAGAAATACTGTATCTGGTAGAGTATCCGGCAACCTTTGCTGCAACGAAATAACAGCCAGACTTATAACAACCTGAATGTATAGCCCTGTTCTTTCAGCCATTCGATGCTGCGGGGCAGGGCATATTTCATATTCTTTTCGGCTTTCAGTGAATCGTGGAATACTATTATAGAGCCGTCACGAGTATATTTCTTCACATTTTCCAATACCCTTTCAGGAGTCATCAGTTTACTGTAATCCCGCGTTACCACATCCCACATAACGATTTTGTAGTATCTGCGTAATGTGAAGAACTGCGGTATCCTCATATGTCCGTGAGGCGGGCGGAACAGATCCGATTCAATATATTCCGATGCCAGCTTCGTATTTTTCAGGTATCTCTTCGAGAACGTTCTGATCCCCTGGATATGGTTGAATGTATGGTTACCTACCCGGTGCCCACGGTCGAGTACCATCTTGTAAATGTCCGGATGCTTTCTCACATTGTCCCCGACACAGAAAAAAGTAGCCTTGATGTCGTACTTATCCAGCAGGTCGAGTACCCACGGGGTGATTTCGGGTATCGGCCCGTCATCGAATGTGAGATATATTGTTTTTTCACCTTCAACAGGCTTTCTCCAAAATGCTCCCGGAAAGAGCATACGGTATATAAATGGGGGCTGTTCTATAAACATGATAAACGTTCAGAGAGGAGGATTTCCGGAAAGCTCCCGGAAATCCTTTTATCCATCTTGTTTTATTTGCTATAATATTTTTGTAAAAGCTCAGGCTTGTATTTTTGCATCATTCCTCCGATACGTTCTATCTTAGATTCGGCATCTTTGCGTAGGGCTGTGTCGCTTTCGGTCATATACAAACCTCTCATCGAAATGCGCATCAGATAGTCGAGTGGGTGACTCCTGTCGCTAAAACTGACCCTGTTGCTCATAAACAGTTCGGCATTTGCCATCACTTTTTGCAGATATGCTTCGTATCTGGCCTTATCGTAGCGTTGGTATGTATCCAATATCTGGATTTCTGTATTTACCAGATCCCTGATTTCCGATGTGCAATTGATCATAAGACTCTGCTTCATGCTTGCATACCACTGCAGGCTGCCATCGACCCGGTACAGGATCTCATCGATTACTTTCTGTGCCTTTTCCGTTTGTCCGAGTTCATAATAAGCATCTGCAAATGAAACAGACTCTCCGCCACGGGGAACCGTATTGGCCGGGATAGCTTCCATACATCTGTCCAGCGCCTGCAATGCCTTGTCGTTCTTTCCTTCCATCAGCAGGGCTGCAACCAGGCGGTCAAACATCAGGCGGAATGTGCGGCACATCCTCAGGTTGTTTTCATCCAGATATACTTTCGGATTTTCGATGCCTCCCCATTTGTATTTGTTTACCATATTGTCGAACATCACTTCGGTATTTACACCTGTACTGTCTATAACTCCCGGTGTGATGCGGTAATTGATACCTTCCAGCATCGACTGGGCGGTAAGTTTTAATGGTGGTTCACCGATGGTTACGGCATAATAGATAGGACGCTTCCAGTCATCTTTATTGATATTGTACAGCATGTCTATAATCATCATTTCCTGACGATATATACCGCCCTTATTGTCTCCAAGATTAAAGATAAATTCAGGCTTTGGCCTTGTCCCCAATGCATTCCAGTCTACTTTCGATTCATCAATTGGCATTTTGAAAATGCTGGAAGGGATTATGATTCCATTCTCAACATACGGATTGCGTGGTGCATAATTGTCCATTGTTTTCAGGATGTTCAGCACCTCGCTTACTTCCATCGTATCTTTGAATGCCTGCGTGTCGTAATAGTCGGCATAATTGATCCTTCCGGCCCAAGCTGACGATTCTTTCGTATTTTGCAAATCACGGGCCAACAGGCGCTCTATATCACGTTTGGTGAATACATATGCCGATTGTCCTTTATCACCATGATAGCGGTCTTCCTCCCATTCTATTGGCAGAGGAGGTGAATCGTATGCCTGACGGCGCATTTGATCCACATACCAGTCGGTTTGCAGGTAACTTAAGTTACATACGCGCACATCGGTGCGGAATCCTTCTACTTCCTGCGCATACCACAGAGGGAATGTGTCGTTATCGCCCATAGAGAACAGGATACTGTTCGGCTCGCAACCACGCAGGTAATTCATCCCGAAGTCACGCATCGTGTACCTGTCCGAACGGTCATGGTCGTCCCAGTTCTGTCCCGCCATTTGTATAGGAACCAATACGGTAATTACAGTCGCTATGGCGGCGGCAGGAGTTTCCGGTAATACTTTCTTTAACAGGCGCCAGATAAATGCAACCCCAAACCCTATCCAGATACAGAACGCATAGAACGAGCCTGCATAGGCATAGTCACGTTCCCGCGGCTCGAACGGTTGCTGGTTGAGGTATATGATAATGGCGATACCGGTCATAAAGAACAGCATGAATGTAACAAGGAATTGTTGCTCGCCTTTTTTTCCTCTTGTCAATTGGAAGGCTATACCCAGAATCCCGAGTATAAGAGGCAGCATATAGTATTTGTTATGGCCTTTGTTTTCTGCTATATCGGGAGGCAGGTTGCCCTGAGGGCCACGCCCGAGTAATTCATCCACAAAACTGATGCCTGTGATCCAGTTGCCGTTACTAGGTCCTCCGGTTGCCTGAACGTCATTCTGGCGTCCTGAGAAGTTCCACATGAAATAGCGGAAGTACATAAAATCCAACTGATAATCAAAGAAGAATTTCAAATTCTCGAACATTGTCGGAGGTACGGAAGTATCTTTTATATCCGCCCATATCTGATAACCGAGCAGATGCCTGTCTTCGGTAGAATACATGCGGGGCAGTAACATGGTATTGGTGTAACCATAAGTAGGGATAGTACCTGTTACCACATACTCGTCCTTTTGGTCTGGTGATTTTTTTACAACCTTATCAAAACTTTGTTTTTCACTCACAGGTGGTTCGAGGCGGCCATTGGCGTCTCTTTTTTCGGAAGAAGCATATGTCTTGCCATAGAATAACGGCCTGTCGCCATATTGTTCACGGTTGAGGTAACTGGCCAGTGTAAATACGTTTTCCGGAGAGTTCTGATCCATCGGTGTATTGGCGATGGAACGGATAGGAATGAGTGCAAACGATGAATATCCTATCAGGATCACCATCAGGCAAAGAATGGTTGTATTCAGAAACCTGAAATTGATTTTCTTGTAAAAAATGCAGAATCCGATAAGGCCTCCCAGCAATACTATCCAGAGTAAGATATTGTCGCCGATAAATGTAACACCGCTTAATGCCATGCAAATCACAAATGCTGCTTTAGCCCTGCCCAGACTGCCTTTGGCCGAAAGGGTTTCATAAAGCCCCCATATGATGGATATTACGATCAACAGTATATATGTGAGAGCACCTGTGTTGTATGAGAATCCTAATCCGTTGACGAATAGTTTTTCAAACCAGCCGCCTACTTTGGTAAAGCCCGGAATGATACCGTACATCAGTATTACAACCAGAAACAGGGAGCCGGCCAAAGCTATTAATGTACCTTTAAGGTTTACATTTTTCGATTTCTTAAAGTAATATACCAGAACAATGGCAGGGATACACAGCAGGTTGAGCAGATGGACGCCGATAGACAATCCCATGGCATAAGCTATAATTACCAGCCATTTGTCGGAGCCTTCCTTGTCCGCTCTGTTTTCCCACTTCAGGATCAGCCAGAAAACCAGGGCGGTAAACATGGACGAATAGGCGTAAACTTCTCCTTCTACAGCCGAAAACCAGAATGTATCGGTAAACGTATATGTCAGAGCCCCGATAAGACCGCAACCGATGATAGCGATAAGCTGTCCTAAAGACATTTCCTGTTCGTTGTCCGTGTATATTAGTTTTTTAGCAAGATGGGTTATTGTCCAGAAAAGGAACAGGATCGTTGCTGCGCTTAACAATGCCGACATACTGTTTACCATCATTGCCACCTGCGAAGTATCAGAAGCGAATAATGTGAAAAACTTACCGGTGAGCATAAAGAAAGGCGCACCCGGAGGATGGCCGACTTCAAGCTTAAAGGCGGATGTGATAAACTCACCGCAGTCCCAGAAGCTGGCTGTAGGTTCGATGGTCATTAAATAAACAATAGCGGCCACTGCAAAGCTAAACCAACCAAAGACGTTGTTTATCAGGTTATATTTCTTCATAATTGAAATTCGTATATGATAATAATCGTTTATTAAACGGTTGTTCTTTATACATTTGGGTGCAAAGATAGTTAAAACACTGAAAGTATCGATTCGAGCTGCTTTGTTTTTATTTATCAAATTGAAAAACTTCTTAAAATCTATGATTACGGATGCTCCCTGTCTATAATTAAGTTACGGAATAAATTGATTGCATCATTTTTTTATTGATAACTTAAGTACCTGCTGTATGTTTTAATCTTATTGTTTGAAAAAGGTAACAGATATATCAGTTAACAGTAAACAGTCATCAGTCAATAACTCGTAAGATGTAAAACTT
>NZ_JBHSGN010000009.1:0-51649 GCF_042654545.1 Dysgonomonas termitidis | reverse complement strand
TTTTCGTTTGTTTTCTTGGCGAATTTTGGTGATAACTTTTAAAGGTAACAAAGGTAACAACCTTTACAGTTAACAACTTGTATCTCGTATCTTGTTTACTCGTAACTTGTAACTGTTAAAAGGTAACAAAAGTAACAACCTTTTCAAAGTTTTTCATTCTGTCACCTTTTGTAATATAACACGCTTGTTATCCTTATATACAGATAAAGTTATATGAATAAAGTAACACCTGTCCTTTAACTACTGATACGTTTTGGTTAATGGATTCCAGTTGTCGCAGCCACTCAGTACATTCTCAATAGTGTATTCTTTTGCTTCGCCGGAAGATAATATTTTAGCCCATTTTACACGGCCTGATGTATTTGCTCCTTCACCTTTGTTGTTATATTCCATATAACGGGCTGTCTTTTCATTGTCAGCATTGCGCCAATTGTCCCATCCGGTCGTATTTATTCCTTTTGGGAGGGTACAGTTCATAAACAAAGTCATGGAATAAGCCCTCCATGGACGGCCAAGATAGACAGAGTTGATGCCGTTGGCCATTGTGATTGTACAATTGTTGAATATATATCCGTATTTTATATTTTCGGGTGTATTGGCTGCTGTAATATATGAGTTCCTTTTGCAATGAATAGTACACTTTTCGAACCAGGCAGTAGACGGGCCGAAAATAAAATCGGTAGTACCTTCGATGTAGCAATTCTCGAAATATTGCCTTGCTCCGTCTCTACCCGCGTAGAGCGTATCCTGATGACCGAGCAGGCGGCAATTGCGGAGTATGACACGGTCACCTTCGATATGCAGGGCAACGGCCTGCCCGAGTTCTGCCGCAGAGTTTTCTATTGTGAGATTTTCCAGTGTAATATCATTTCCACTCAGGAGGAAAGTATATGTTTTGAAAGTACCCATCTTGTTTATATTCGCATGATCGTCATGGTTGATAACAGTTTTTTCCCTGTCTTCTCCGATTAAATGTATATTAGTGATATGCGGAGGAATGATTAACTTCTCTTTATAAACTCCGTTCTTGATGAATATAGTTATTATTCCTCTGGGATCGGCTGTGCGGACAGAATTAATCGCTTCCTGTATGTTCCTGAAATCACCGGTTCCGTTGCGGTCGACTGTTATTCCGGTTTTCTCCTGAGCATAAAAGCAGGTGGAAAATAATAACAAGCAAGCTAAAATGAGTTTTTTCATGGGGTATAATAGTTACAAGGTGACAATTATTTTACACTTTTCACTTTTAAAAGGCTATTCAGGTAAACTTCCAGATAGGTATAGCCTTCTTCGTCTGTATCATTTGCCAATTTGCCCGGATAATGTTTTTCCAGCCATCCGTCCGGAATGCCATCTATATTTGAATCGACGGGCACGGTTGCAGGGTCATAGATATATGTTTCCCATCCGCCCACATCATTTTGTGAATCAATCAGGCCCGGTTTGGTTCCAAGTCTACCCGAGGCTCTGACAGGAGTTAATCCTCTGGCAGTCTCGTTCACTACTCTTGTATCTGTTTTATCCCGTATGTGACTGGCTCCGGCATTTGCCAATACTTTTTTATAAGCATCCTTTGCATTATCTGTTGTTGTATAAGGTACATCGAAAGGCCTGTCCACTACGATATCCTTAATATCCTTAGATGATGGATTAGGTTGTAAACCTATCAGGTTGTTTTTGTTTACTTTTTCATTTTCAGGGAAATAATTTCCATCCAAGAAGAATTTACCCCATATCCCTTTGACCTGTTTGTTTGTTCCGTCATCGGCATTCGGTGAAAATATCCTGTCGGGGTTTGAGGAAGTGGGAGAAGGTTTGTAGTAGTTGTTGACAAAATTATACCTGCCGCCTTCCCCTGCATATCCGCTGTTACTTCCCCAGTTATATATTACATTGTTCCTGAAATCTACCAGTTCCAGCTCAGGCTGGTTACTGTAACGGCTTCCGCACATACGCGGATTGCGGCTGTCGTGATGTGCCAGCAGATTGTGATGATACGATGCCTTTTTTCCACCCCATATTGCTCCATAGCCGTGACTCCCTTTCTGATGAACCGACCCCCGTAAACTTTCGGAGATGATACACCATTGCATGGTGAAATTCTCGTTGTCATAAAACGAGGAACATTCATCCGTACTCCAGCTCATAGAACAGTGATCTATGATAATATCCTTGTTGCGGAAACCATATAACGCATCATCCTGTACTTTTTGTAAGTCTCCGAGCCGGAAACGCATATAACGTATTATGACATTATTGCCTTCTACCCTTACCGGGTAATCCGAGATACAGATACCATCACCGGGTGCACTCTGTCCCGCAATAGTGATACTGTCGGATATTTGCAGTTTCGATTTTAAGCGGATAATACCGGCAACTTTAAAAAGGATTGTTTTTGCCCCCGGTCTTTTCAGGCACCAGCGAAGCGTACCTTCCTGAGTTTTCTTATTACCCGTTATTGTATCTTCGAGGGAGTTAACGTAATATACTTTGCCTCCCCTGCCTCCGGAGGTGTACATTCCGCCGCCTTCTGCACCGGGGAATGCGGGAGTTTGGCTATAAGCAAAGGCCAGACAAAGCGAAAAGAAGAGAAGTAGTATAAGTTTTTTCATATTTAATTTCAAGATTTCAAGATTTCAAGATTTCAGGTTCCAAGATTGTTTCTTACTCCTATATTTAATCTTGAAACCTGAAATCTTGAAATTAAAATTATTTATCCAGTAATACACTAAGCATAATGAATGGTCCTACAGCTTTAGGGTCATTGTCCCTTACAGGTTCGTTTATATAGTATTCATAGCTTCCGTCTCGATAGTTATTTTCGCCGCCCAGTCCGGCAACGCTACAACCATCTGTGAGTGAAAGGGTACCGTCTCCGTTGTCTTTTATAAATCTTTTTACAAACTGGTCATAGGCTATTTCTCCTTTTTCGAGATAACTTTTATCGAGATATCCTTTCTGAGCGCCTTTCACCCATGTATAGATGAACATAGCCGATGCGCTGGATTCTATATAATTACCTTTACGCCCCATCTGATCGGTTACCTGGTACCACATCCCGGTTTTTTCATCCCTGTATTTTTCAATAGCGGACGACAAGTCTTGCAGCAATTTGATCACATCGCCCCGCTTTTCATGGTTTTCGGGGAGATAATCGAGTACATCTACCATTGCCATCATATACCAGCCAATGCTTCTCGACCAGAAATTAGGAGATAGTCCTGTTACCTTATCTGCCCACCGTTGCTGCCGGCTTTCGTCCCAGCCATGATAGTAAAGGCCTGTTTTAGCGTCATACATGTATTTATGTACATCCAATATTTGAACAACAACGTCGTCGAATAATTCCAGTTCATTGAAAGTTTTGGCATATTCTGCCAGAAATGGCCCCGCCATATATAATCCGTCGAGCCATACCTGATGCGGATATATCTTCTTATGCCAGAAACTACCGTCAGCAGTACGCGGATGTGTCCGCATCTGGTCGCGCATCAGATCGAGTGCTTTTCTGAAGCGTTCCTGTTTGGTAAGCGCATACACCGGGAAGAGGAACTTACCTGAATTTACCCGGTCTATATTGTATTCCAGGGGTTTATAGGTCTTGATCTGCCCGTCAGGCTCAACCATGAGGTCGGCAAAACTATATACATAGTCGTAATATGTTTGGTCGAACGTCTTTTGCCATGTCTGGAATATGGCTTGCAACTCAAGTCCGTGGCAATAGTTCCATTTGGGAGCTTTGGAAAAATCGAGCATCCACGATTCGGGGTTTCGCTTTATTTCCGAATCGGTCAGGCGGACATAATATTTTGTCTGGGCTTCCATTGATATGATGGAAGCTATAGACAATAAGCAAATAAGTAGTTTAATATTCATGCCTGTTTCACCTTTCTTTTATTTTGTTTCTTTGATAAGAGTCTTATCTATCGTTTTTGGCAAATGTATATCTTTATTATTGCCACTCATATTTACCACCTCTTTTAGAGATACAGGGAATTTAAAATCCGAAACGGTTACATTCTCTACATTCCGGAGAATAAGAGCCGCCCCCTGTGCCGGCACGATTTTTACATTTTTGAAATGAATATCTTTCGATTCCACAAGTTCAGCTCCGATGTTTGCCGTGATAATGACATCTTCCACATTTATATTTTCAATCTTCATTTCCGGCAGGCCATTAAAAAACATAGCCCGGCGTGCATTTCGCGACACAAGATTCTTTACATAAATATTTTTGAACGCGGGAGTCGTTTCGTCCACAGCCGGAACGGTAGATGCTACAGGTATGGTATCGCCGTCTTCAAGCGATTCTACTGCCGATTTACCGCCATAATAAAGATCGAAGAGGAACGATTCGGTTGCAATATCAAACATATTTATGTCTCTAATATAAATATTTTCCACCACACCGCCACGGCCACGGCAGCTTTTAAATCTCAGGCCTACGTCCGTACCGAGGAACTGGCAGTTGGACACCGATATATTCCTGACACTACCCGACATCTCACTGCCGACAACAAAACCTCCGTGCCCCTGGAAAACTTTGCAATTATCTATCAATACATTTTCGGTCGGTCGGTTACGTCGGCGACCGTCTTCATCTTTCCCCGATTTGATACAGATAGCATCGTCACCAACATCGAAGATACTATTTACTATGATCGAATTCTTACATGATTCCAGATCCAGACCGTCCCCATTCTGGGCATATCCAGGATTGCGTACCATCACATTGTCTAAAATAACGTTCTCGCACATCAGAGGATGTATATTCCAGCTTGGTGAGTTTTCGAACAGAACGCCTTCCAGTAATACATTTTTACATTCGATGAAGCTCACCATTACCGGTCGGAGAAAGTCTTTTATTTCCATCCATTCCGCTTCGGTCAGGTCCTGGCGGGGGACATTCATATCACTTATCTCAAGCCCTTTCAAAGAACCTTTTGATGGAAACCAGTAGTTATCATCTTTCACCACACCTCCGGAGGCGATTACCTTTTTCCAATGGATTTCCGTCACCTTACTTCTCTTCAGTGGACGCCAGGCTTCGCCCGATCCGTTGATGGAACCTTCTCCTGTTATGGCTATATTTTCAAGGTTACGCCCTGATATAGGAGATTGGCAGCGGCGCGTATCCAGCCCTTCGAAAACTGTGTTGACAAGCGGATACAGATTGAAATCGGCGGAAAACAATATAAGCGCTCCTTTATCTAAGTGCAGGTTTATATTCGATTTGAATACGATAGGCCCTGTATACCATACTCCGGAAGGGACGAAAAGAGTACCGCCTCCTTTCTTTGACAGTGCATCTATTGCTTTTGCAAAAGCTCCGGTATTCAGGGTTATTCCATCAGCGACTCCGCCAAAGTCGGTAATCGATACCTTATAGTCTGGGAATACCGGATGTTGAATGACTGGCATTTTGAATGGCAGGTCTTTATAGAGATAGTTATATCTGTTTTCAGCCTTTACCGTACTTACAGAAAGCAAAATGCATAGAAGGACAAAAGACATTTTTGTCAAAAAATTCATATCATTACTTTTTTAGATAGAGGAGGATATTACATCCTCCTCCATGTTGTATATTAATTATTTATTAACGCCATCTGGGATCTCCGATATTATTGTTGAACGAGCCGTCTTTAATTGAGAAATCGCCATTCTCAGGATCTGTAAATAAGTCGGCTGCAGTACCGCTATATGTAGAGTAAGTAACGGCGTCACTAGTTTGAGCCCAATTACTTGTAGCATATGTAGAGTTTATAGATGGAACAGGTACGGAACGGATACCCAGGGCTGTGGCATCACCAGTCATACCTAATATAGTATTGCTGATAGTGAAGGTCGTAGCTCCATAACCAGTGTTGAAATCAATAAAGCGCTGGCTGGCTCCCGCTACTTTATACAAGGTACAGTTGCTTATAGTCAGACTCTCCATATTGGTCTTATTACTGTAAATAAATCCTTTACCTGATGCACATACTTTATCGAAAGTAGAATTGCTTATAGTCAGATTCTTTAATACGCCACTTCCCGAATTAGCATCGATATGAATAAAGAAGTAACCGCTACCTATATTACGGAAGATACAATTGTTAAGAACCAGTGAGTTGACAACTTTTATCGGTGTACTTTGCATCCGGAAAAAACTTGTCGCTATATTCTGAATAAGACAGTCATCAAACTCAATCTTATTTACCTGTCCGGCGCTACTCTGATTCATTATATAGCCTTTATTCAGGCAATCAAGATTTAAATTCTGGAATGTGATGAAATCATGACTTCCGGCATAATCTACAGTTCCCTGAATTCTTAGTGCAGTTTTATTACTCCCCGGAATACCGAAGAAGTTGATTGACATTCCATCCGGTATCGTTATTTTTTCAGCTACGGTATAGGTTGCGTCTGCAGCTAGTGCCAGAGTTATCGATTTACCCGGGTACTGTGTTGCCAGACCATCCAGATATGTCTGGTCTATGATGTCATCAGCGGCCAGATATAGTATAATGTCGGCACCAGGCGCTTCCGGGAAAGTAGTAAAGAGGGCATAACCTCTTCTGATAATGTTATTATACAGATTGGCCTGATAAGAAGTATTCGGTTCAAGACCGGTCAAAGTAGTTTCTCCGGCGGCGATTTCATCAGCAGTTAAAGTTTTTTCCTGAACTACCAGGTTGTTTTTCGACAATTCTATTTTAGTAACGGTTGCTCCGGCAGTCCATGATAGCCTTATACTGCTCGATGTCTTATCGCTGTTTGATACAGAGTTCATTATCTGTTCAGATTTAGTCTTGAACGAAAATTTCTCAGGATAAGTCCATTTTGATCCGGTTTTTACCGAAGACATGGCTTTAATACGGATAAAGTACTTACTGTCACTATCCAGGTCTGTCAATACATAAGGAGATTGAGTGATAGTTTTATTTTCACCGAAAATAATGCTATTAGTGTTATTCATGGGTACCTCGTTATATAAAGTATCCTTGCTGACTTCTATTATATAATATTCGGTGCCCGGAGTTTTCGTCCACTTGAATTCTGCTGTTGTAGCTTCGGGAGAAATGCTCAGTGATGAAGAAGTGACGCTGAACAAACGATCGTATGAGTTGTCTACATCCCAGTCATTTCCATCTGTACAAGACACAGTGGCAAATATGGTCAGAAGCGTGAATGCTCCCCGACCGATTATATATTTTATTTTTTTCATCTTGCTCATTTTATTTTTTTGTACACTATTAATTGCTGTATCCATATGAATTTTGCAATTTTCCGTTAGATGCCGAAATCGTTGTCGAAGCCAACGGCAGTAAGTAACGGTTCCTTACCGTTGAATTCAATCCGGATGAAATGGACGGCAGATTGGTTTTTAACTGCGTCTGGGTAGCAGCAGTCCTTTCAGCCCCGAAGAATGATGCATTGGCATCATAGTTACCTGTGTTGGCCGGTGTTTCATACCATGTTACACTGGACATGTCGATGACTGTTTTTGATGCATCAGTGTAATTGAAATAGATTTTTTCAGGATATTTGTTGGCCAGTTGTTCTTCATAGTTAGCCTTGAATTCGTTAATCTTTTTGCTTAACAGATTCCAGCGGATCAGATCAAATTTACGGAAACCTTCACCAGCCAGCTCCCAGGCATTTTCATCAACTATTGCATTGAAGAAAGAATCTTTGTCAGCAGGAATGTTTGCAACATATTCTTCCGCGACACTTTTATGTGTATCATTGAACGCTCGGGAATGTACTTCGCCTAATGCCTGACGGGCTGTCAGCCCGGCCGAATTAGTATAACCTCCATCGGGGCCGGCCAGCTCGTTCATTACTTCCGCATACATCAGCAATACTTGCGGATAGCGCATCCTTACTACATTGATACCACTCATCCATTTTGCATTGCCCGTAGCGATTGCCACATTACGCCATTTTTCGCTCATTTTGCGGATATCCCACTTCCCGACGTAAATGCCAAAC
Source organism: Dysgonomonas termitidis (assembly GCF_042654545.1). Lineage (GTDB taxonomy): Bacteria > Bacteroidota > Bacteroidia > Bacteroidales > Dysgonomonadaceae > Dysgonomonas > Dysgonomonas termitidis. The sequence continues at coordinate 43,675 of NZ_JBHSGN010000009.1, read as the reverse complement.
GGCGCATTGCCTATCGTGGATTCTTCCAATACTCCGTTGGTTTCTTTCAATTGTACATGGGCACATGTAATATCACGGCGCAGGTCGTTTTTGTCGAATGACCAGAAGAAAGGAGCGGTAACTTTTTGTTTTCCGGATGAGTTGCCTTTTTCTCCGTATTGAGCACTGGCTCCATTGATACGCACCCCTATCGTATAGCCAAGTTCACTGCTTACTCCTAATCCCATTGGGATTTCGAATATATTCTCACGATAAGTCTGGTCCAGTCGGCTCTGGTTGAGTAAGTACCATTGGTCTTCGACCGAAGGGTTCAATTTATGGGTATTATTGGTAATAACAGCAGATAAATGAGTCAAAGCCAACTCATACATGGATTTACGGGTAGCATCGTCGCAACGCTGAGTGGGGTAGGTTCCATCGCTATTTTCAGTGGCGGTGATATAACCACTTTTCGATTTCTCACGGATAGCCCATCCGCCACGTGTCAGGGCGATATTAGCTAATAGTGTATGTGCATAGCCTTTGGTTACACGTTCGGTAGTGTAAGAAGAAACCTCTCCGGCCCAGGGGAGAAGCCCGATGGCTTCCTCCAGGTCGGTAATCAACCGGTCCATGATCTCATCCCGGTCTGTTTTTTCGAGATAGGCATTGCTTAAATCGGGTTTTGAAGATTCAAGTTTCAACGGTACGTCCCCAAAGAAGCGAATCAGGTCAAAATACAGCATAGCACGAATGGTTAATGCTTCACCTTTGAAACGAAGCATTGTGGTGCCATCACTGCCTCCCGATTGGGCCAGGGTGCTGCTATTGATGCCTTCAACAGTAAGGTTGGCATTTTCGATCATACCATACATCGCGTCCCATAATTTGGCAATATTCCCCCAACCCGGGCTGGCATTATAATTCATATTACCACGTTCGTTGGCAGTATTGGTGGCATCCCCGCCCAATCCGTCTATCAGTTCACAATCGGTATTTGTTCCCCATACGATAGGGATATATTGTGAGTAAGTTTGGTCCAGGGTCATCTCTCCATAGAGTTTATTTATTGTTAACCCGGTGTAATATGTCGATTCAAAAACAAGGTCTTTTGTTAGTTCTGACGGTGAACTCTGGTCTAAAAAATCGGAGCAGGCAGATAAGCCCAGTATACCGGCAGACAATGCTATTGTTTTAATTATATTTTTCATAATCGTTTTTCTTCTTTAGAAATTAGAATGATACATTTATACCGGCTACAAAAGAACGGCTTTTCGGATATGAGGCATAGTCAACACCCGGGGTCATAGGGTTTTTCTTGCTACTGGTGTCCACTTCAGGGTCAGATCCTGAATAATCTGTGATACACAGCAGATTGTAGCCTGTTAGATAGATTCTTACATCTTGTATAAAGGCTTTTTTTACCCATGTCTTAGGAAAGTTATAGCCTATAGTCACATTGTTTATACGCAGGAACGAGGCATTTTCTACGGCATAATCTATCAATTGCATATTGGTAACAGCAGCCGGGTTGTATATACTGGCTCCTGCATTTATTTCATTCAGGCGTGCAGCCACAGCATCGGCACTTCCATAATAAGATATCGTAGAATTGCTTATTTTACCAAGATTCATCCCTGTTACGGGGTCAATCCATGTATAACGGTTGCTTATCGCAAAATCGTTATTGAGGTTATAACCTTTCGCAGATCCTGTGTTGAAAGCCAATGCCAGTTTGTTCCCATTTATGATTTTGTTTCCAATGGAATAGTTACAGAATACGTTGAAATCGAAATTGCCTATATTACCGTTGAACCCAAAACCACCTGTAACAGGAGCTATGGTGTTACCCAATCTCTGTTTGAGAGGTTCTCCGTTTTCGTCACATTCGACTTTTAATGCACCTGGATAGTAGTTACCTCCGGTAAAGGTTTTACTGTTGTCAACAATACCATCTCTCAATACCCAGTTTGTACCATTCAATACCAATTCGCCGTTGGGATTAGTATTCGGGTCGTATGCCGTAAAGTATCCATTGGTCTTATAACCCCAGATTTCACCGAGGCGTCCACCCTCTTCCACACGGAAATCTTCGTATTTGTAAAGAGTGCTGCCTGCCCAGCTACTGCTTTGCCACGAACTTTCTATAGGTAGCTTGTCAATTTTACTCCTGTTGTAAGATATGTTGAAGTTAAAGTTCAGATTGAAATTTTTTTGATCTACCAGTACGGCATTCATTGCTAGTTCGATGCCCTTGTTCGATGTCTGTCCAAAATTCTGGAATTGATTGTCGTTGCCGGTATTTGACGGGATTACCGTTTGCATCAGCAAATCCCTGGTTGTATTCCAGTATAAGTCTAAAGTACCGGAAATACGATTGTTCAGGAAGCCATAATCTATACCGAAGTTACGGGTAACAGTTGTTTCCCATTTCAGGTCCGGATTGTATAGAGTTTTGCCTGCCTCCAGCATACTGGTGCGGTTGTCATTAAAGAAAGGGGCTTTTGATGTATTGCTGGCCATAGAATAAGTGGTACTTGTCAAACCTGACTTAATACGGTTATTACCTGCAGTACCAAAACTCAGACGGAACTTCATATTCGATAACCAACTATTGGTACTACTCATGAATTCTTCGTCAGACATCCGCCAAGCCAGTGCTGCAGAAGGGAAAACACCCCATTGGTTACCTTGGGCAAACTTACTGGAGCCATCGGCCCGCATTGTCGCGGTGAATAAATATTTACCCAGCATTGTATAATTTACCCGGCCAAAGAAAGATAACATATTCTCTTTTGCTCCTATTGTCGTGATTGTAGGTAGAGGAGATCCCGCCGACATGTTAGCCTTCACTTCGGCAATAGTCATAGAAGTAGGGAATTCCACAGATGTGTTTTCAACTGATTTTGCCTGGCTGCTGGAGACTTCATGCCCTAATAATATATTCAGGTGGTCGCGTCCGTCAAACATTTTCTTATTATCGTAAGTCACTGTATTTGCATTCCGCCAGTTCTTGGTTGTAGTTCTTAACAATATAGCCTGAGGTTGCCCGTCATATTTCAGTTTTGAGTTTTGAACAGCATCGGCAGACCAGATTTGGTCTGTATCATCATATTTCCAGCCATAACCAAATTCGGAACGGAAAGTAAGTTCCTTTGTAGGCTTCCAGTTCAATCCCGCATTGTAATTCTGGTTGAATGTGCTACGTCTTTTGTATGTAGCCAGTGAACGTTCCAATGGATTTTTCTGGGATGAGGTATTGTTTTCTTCATCGTCCGTATTACTGGATATTGGATTAACAGGACGGAAACGGGCCGAATTGGCAACGATAGAATTAGCTGCATTCGATTCGTTCGTATCAGCACCTCCACTCAGGCCATCTACAGATGTATAACTCAAGCGTCCATTGAAGTCCAGGCTCAACCATTGGTTCAGGTTAGTATTGATTTTTGCATTAATATTATCCTTCTTGAAGCCGGAGCCCAACATGATGCTTTTTTCTTCGTTATGGGCATAACTTACGCTGTACTTTATATCTTTGGTACCACCGCTTACATTTACATTATATTGTGTCTGGTTGCCGGTGCGTCCGAAAATTTCATCCTGAAAATCGTTTCCTTCTACAGATTTCCAGATCCTGAAAATTTCCATAGTCGGTATTGCCTAATTCGTGCTGGTAGTAAGCAAAGTCATACGGACTCATCACTTTAGTCATTTTAGCGACTTTTCTTATACCGAAATATGCTCCGAAGTCGACTCTGGTTTTTCCTTCTTGGCCACTTTTAGTTGTAATGATGATTACACCATTTGCGCCGCGTGCACCGTATATGGCTGTAGAAGAGGCATCTTTCAATACATCGATGCTCTGTATTTCAGTGGGTGCAATATCGCTGATGCTTGAAACCTGGAATCCGTCAACAATATATAGTGGAGAATTGTCCTGAGAAAGTGAGCCTCCACCCCGCACCCGGATTTTTATATCTGCGTCGGGAGAGCCTTCAGTGGTAGTGATATTTACTCCCGCCAGTCTGCCGGTCATAGCTTCAACAGCACTGGATACAGGAATAGAGCCGATATCTTTGGACCCAATGGAAGCTACGGAACCTGTCAGGTCTTTTTTTGCAACTGTTCCATATCCGATTACTACCACCTCATCCAGTTCGGAACTAAGGTCTTCCATTACAAAGTCGATTATATTTCCTGTAATTGGTTTTTCATTCGGTTTCATACCGATATATGAAGCCAAAAGGGTTTTGTCAGCATTGCTGACAGAAAGTGTGTACTTACCATCGATATCGGTCATTGTACCTTTGGTCGTACCTTTGATTGAAACTGTAACACCAACCAGAGGATCACCCTGAGTATCGGTTACTGTCCCTTTTATCTCACGTTGCTGGGCATATACGGTTTGTCCGCATAACAGAAACATTGAGATACAGATAAGAGACAAAATTCTTTTGATTGTCTTTTGCATGGTTGTTTAGATTTATGATTTGTATTTCTTTAAAAATTGTATCCGAAAGGATGAGGTCGTTTTGTCAGTCCAGATTTTTCTTATTAAATTCAGTTATATTTTTCTTTACGGTAATAGATAGTTTGGATGTTTTTTAGTCATTAAAAAATACTTTGGGTTTTATTTAAAAGATGTTATTAGATTTCGAATGCAATGTATATATCATTTCCGGAGCGGAGGGGTGGTAAAATATTTTTTTAAGGGGGGTGAATTGACTTGCCCCCGTATCTTACAGCATTTTATTTAAAACTGCTTATATTTGTACAAAACCTGTTGGTACCATGAATTTGAATCGTTTCTATTGTTTTTTATTCGTTCTGTATGTTGCTTTATCTTCTTATGCTCAACAAAAATGTTTTTTCGAACATTACGGGCCGGAAGACGGATTACCACAGCATACCATAATGAGTATCCTGCAAGATAAGAAGGGCTTTATGTGGTTTTCTACATGGAACGGGCTTTGCCGTTTCGATGGATATAATTTTTATACATACAGAATCCAGCAGGGGGACAAATATCATATGCGCAGTAACCGTATAGATAATATATACGAAGACAAATACGGGTATATCTGGACGCTGCCTTACGACCGGGAGCCGCACCGGTTTGACCCCCATACCGAGACATTCATGGGTATAAGGTCGCTAAAAGGGTATGAAAATCTCACTTTCATTGCTACCAAGATAAAAACAATGCGGTCGGGTAAAGTCTGGCTGTTGTCAGATAATATGGGCTGTGTATGTGTTACCGACTCAACATTTGCCATAGAAACTCTGAATAAGGAGAATGGAAAACTGAATAGTAACGGAATATATGAGGTATATGAAGATACAGACCTGAATAGCTGGATACTTACAGATAATGGCCTTTATCTCCTGTCTGAAGATGGTAAAATAACCAGTTTCTTTTCGGATAAGACATATATAGAATCCAAGCCTGCACAGAATTTTTATTCTGTGATGGAATCGGGTGACAGACTCTGGTTCGGATCAGATAGAGGTAAAATATGGATTTATAATAAAGGTAATGGCCAGTCGGATTTATTACAGACCGGTACGGATTCATATATCAGTCATATTCAACCTATTGATGGTAGCCGGATATTAATGACAACGAGGAGCGATGGCTTCTTTGTTTATGACCGTACATCTAAGGATCTGAGGAAATATGATATGTCGGATTTAACAGGCATACCCACTAATTATATTGTATCCTGCTATATTGATAAATCGAAGAACATATGGTTTGAATCGGATCAGGCCGGAGTTTCCAAATTCAATCCCGGCACAGGGGTTATGCAACACTTCCGGATGAAAATAGAGAGCGTGGTTTCGAATGTCTTCCCGGCTAATTTCTTCATTTTCGAAGATAAGGAAAACCGTTTATGGGTGCATCCCCGGGGTGGGGGCTTTTCCTGGTATGACCCTCAAAATGATAGTCTGATCCCATTCTTTAACGAGCCGTACTCTCCATCGTGGAAGTTTTCGAATATGATGCATACAGCATTCTCGGATAAGCAGGGAAATCTATGGCTCAGTACACGTTCTCATGGGTTGGATAAAGTGATATTTAACGATGGAGTATTTAAGACAATTGTAGTCGACCCGAATATTCATTCTACGATAAATAATGATATCCGCAGTATTTTTGAAGATACTGACCGGAAGCTGTGGGTATCGACAAAAGGAGGTAAGATATTTGTCTATGATCCGTCACTGGCACAGTTGGGGTATATATGCAGCAACGGAAGAATAGAGTATGGCCGGCCCCTTGAAGGAGTCACATATTGCATGATGGAAGATACAGATAAGAATATCTGGATAGGAACAAAAGGAGAAGGTGTGTATAAGCTTACTTTAGTAAACGGTATATATAAAATAGTACAATACAAGTATTCCGAAAACGATATATACAGTTTGAGTAACAATAGTGTATATGCCATATTCCAGGACAATAAAAAGAGGATATGGGTAGGCACATATGGCGGAGGGCTCAATCTGCTGGATGAAAGTAATGGCCGGTTCTTAAGTCATAGGAATGAACTGAAAAATTATCCGTTCCAGTATGGGTCGCAGATTAGAGCCATGAATAGTGATAAGTACGGGAATATTTGCATAGGCACGACCTTGGGGCTTATCATGTTTTCTTCTGGATTCAGTTCGGTAAGCGATATTGACTACAAGTCTTATACGCGCGTGCCTGGAGATAACGAGAGCCTTAGTGAGAACGATGTCTACGATATTTATACAACCCGGAAAGGGGAAACTTATATCGCGACTTTCGGTGGCGGGGTTAATGAGATCAAAGCTGTAGATGGAAATGGTTTTCCTCTTAAGTTTCTGTCATATACTATCAAGGATGGGTTGCCCTCGGATGTCGTACTGACTCTTACAGAAGATAAGAAAGGGAATCTCTGGGTGACATCGGAAGGTAATCTCACCAAGTTCGATCCGGAAAAGAAATCATTCGAAACCTATAGTGAGATAAACAGGCAGATAGAAGGGCAGAATTTTTCGGAAGGGGCCAGGTGTACAGCCCGGTCGGGAATCGTATATGTAGGTTATTCGAAAGGCGTATTGTCCGTCGATCCGGAGAATATTAATAAAAGTACATTTACACCATATGTTGCATTAACAAAATTCCAGATTGCAAATAAAGATGTTACTATCGGGGAGGATTCTCCTTTGAAAGCGAATATAGACGATCTGGATCATATAAAGCTGAACCATAAGCAAAACTTTATCAGTATAGAATTTGTCGCTCTCGATTATATAGATCCCAGAAGGATAAATTATGCATACAAGCTGGAAGGCTTCGATCAGGACTGGATTATTACTTCCAAACAACGGATAGCTAATTATACAAACCTGTCGCCCGGCAGCTATACTTTCCGGGTAAAATCCACAAATAGCGACGGCATTTGGATGGATAACGAACATATATTAAATATAGAAATAACCCCTTCTTTCTGGCAGACAGGTTGGGCTTATTTACTATATGTAGTTCTTATTACAGCTATATTGTATGCCATATTACGCACCCTGTTCATATTCTACCGTTTGCGGGATAAAGTGAAGCTGGAGCACGAAGAAACCGAAATGAAAACCCGTTTCTTTACCGATATTTCACATGAGATACGAACCCCGTTGACTATGATCGTATCACCTGTGGAAAATATTATAGAAAATGAAAAAACGCCGGGAGATATAAAATCCCAGTTGCAACTGGTATTGAAAAATTCTAACCGGATGTTGCGTATGGTGAATCAGATATTGGATTTCAGGAAAATACAAAAAATGAAGCTGAATATTCAGGAAACACAGTTTGGCGATTATGTATCCGACATTTGTAACAATTTCTCAAAGGCGGCTGAGTACCAGAACATAAAGCTTGAGTTTAATAACCGGGCCGGTGACGATAAAATCTGGATAGACCGGGATAATGTGGAAAAACTGATATTCAATCTGCTTTCCAATGCATTTAAATACACGTCCGACGATAAAACAATAGAGGTAAATGTTATTAGCAATAAGAAAGATAATACTATTGCTATTCAGGTAAAAGATGAAGGAAAAGGCATGACAAAAGATGTATTGAATAAGTTGTTTACCCGCTTTGCCTCGTTTAATAAGGATAAGAATAAGCCGAGTACAGGCATTGGTCTGTCTATAGTCAAAGAAGTAGCGGACAAACATCATGCAAAGATCATCGTTGATAGTGAAGAAAATGAGGGTTCATCCTTTACCGTACTGTTCCCGATGGGGATCGAACACCTGAAAGACGATACAAATGTTATATTCTCATTCGCATCTAAAGATTCCGATGCGGATAAAACGGATACAAATATCGTTGCGGAAGAGAAGATGGGCGGGAATGAGTCCGGGAATCAGGATCAGGACCGGGAACCGGATAGCCCGAAAGAGACTATACTGGTAGTGGAAGATGATTCCGATTTGAGGCGCTTTATTGTTACTATATTAGAGCCTTATTATAATGTTTTGGATGCTTCGGACGGAAAAGAAGGATATGATAAGGCCATGGAAAATGTTCCCGATTTTATAGTGAGCGATATTATGATGCCGGAAATGGATGGGACAGAACTATTACAAAAAATACGCTCTACTGTCGAAATCAGCCATATCCCTGTTATCCTGCTTACAGCAAAGACCGATATGGAAAGTAAACTGGATAGTCTCGATTACGGCGCTGATGATTATATAACCAAGCCGTTCAGTGTTAAATATCTGAGGGCAAGGATTGAAAATATCATTCGTCAGCGTAAGCGGCTTTACGACGTTTATTCTGCGGGCAGGCCCTTGAATGTCACCGTACCTGAGAAAAAGGAAGAACCCGAACATAAAATCACAGCTCAGGATGAATTATTCATCAGGAAAATAAAAGAGGTGGTAGAAGAGAATATTGATAATAGTGATTTTGTGGTAGATGACCTTGCAAATGCCATTGCCATGAGCCGGACCGTATTTTTCAAGAAATTGAAAAGCCTTACAGGGCTTTCACCTATCGGGTTCATCCGTGATATAAAAATAAAACATGCGGCTAAGCTGATAGGGACGCAGCAATATACGATAAAAGAGGTTTCATTTATGATAGGTATATCAGATACCAAATACTTTACGCAGTGTTTCAAAAATGTTTATGGAATGACTCCCAGCGAGTATAAGAACCTGAAAAATCGTTCATAGTAATGTAAATATACGGGGTGAAACTAATTAAGTCAAAAATACCCCTTTGTATCTGATTCGTTACTCCTATATTTGCTATAGGAGCAGAATAATGTTTACTTTTACACAGTTTATAAAAATTCCTAACCTTAAAAAAAAGACCAATGAACAATTATTCTATTATGTATAAAAAGTTATTTTTTATTTCTCTGTTTCTATTCTTACAGATAAACGTTTTCTTGTCGGCGCAAAGCATTTCCGTGAAGAATAATTCGGGACAGGCGGTTGTTGATTATACTTTGGAGATCCCGGTACATGAACTGGATCTCTCTTTAGGAAATTATATGGCGACCGTAAATAATACAGAGGTTCCCATTGAAATAATTACTGATGCAAAAGGGCGGCAACTGGCAATACTGCCTGTAAATAAAATCAATGCTAATAGTGAAATTGTTATCTCGGTACGGCCGGGTGCGGCCGATGCTTATCCTAAACGCAGTTATGCGGAATTATCGCACAAAATAGGCGGGCACTTCGAAGGACATAAATATGTAGGTGGTTACTCGTGGGTGAAGCCTAATTATATAAGTCTGCCCGGAACATTCAGGGATCATTCCTATTATATCAAATACGAGGGCCCGGGTTGGGAGAGCGATAAAGCCGCTTTTCGCTTCTATCTGGATAACCGTAATGCGATTGACGTATTCGGTAAAAAGACCTCAGATATTGTCCTTCCTGCTGTAGGGGTCGATGGTTTCGATAACTATCACAATATGGCGGACTGGGGAATGGATAATATGAAAGTGGGAACTGCTCTGGGAATTGGAACTATCGCTGTATGGGACGGACAAAAAGCTGTCCGTGTAGAAAAGAAAGACAGTATGACCTGCCTTATTCCTGCCGACGGTAAAATACGGTCGCAGGTGAAAACAATTTATTACGGATGGGATGCCAACGGCGAAAAATGTGACCTTACTTCTCTCATATCCATCGATGCAGGTAGCCGGGCTTCACGCATGGAGTTGCTTGTGGACAAAAAGGTTAATATTGCAACGGGAATTATCAAAATAAAAGACGCAGAGCTGATCCTTAGCAATAGTAAGGACAGTGAATGGTCTTACATAGCTACTTTTGGTAAGCAAAGCCTGAATAACGATATGCAGGGTCTTGTTGTGTTTGCGCACACACGGCAAATTAAAGAGATAACAGGCGATGAACTGAACCATGTGTTGGTACTTGAACCCGAGAACGGCTATGTGGAATATTATTTTATGCCTACATGGGAACTGGACAAAGAGCCGGTTGTCACCAAAGACGATTTTATGAAATGTATAGATGAAGTCCTGAACCGCTTAAATAATCCGATAACATATGCTATTAAGAATTAAGAATCAACTATAATAACAACTTATATCATGAAGTCACTTAATAAAACAACAGTAGAAAAAAAAGACTTACCGGTAAAAATCCTTCAGTTCGGCGAAGGGAACTTCCTTCGGGCCTTTGTAGACTGGATGATCGACAAGGCAAACAACGCAGGTGTAATGAATCATGGCATCATCGCCGTACAGCCGATAGGCGGTGGTGAAAATATGGTAAAGATGTTCAAAGATCAGGACAGTATGTACCATGTTTACCTCGAAGGTATTAAAGACAAGAAGCCTGTAAAAGAAGTTGCTTTGGTAAAAAGCATTATGGATATTATGAATCCTTACAGCCAGTATGCTGAATACGAAAAGCTATTTTTGAGCGAGGGACTTGAAATGATTATCTCCAACACTACCGAAGCCGGTATCCGTTACGAAGAAGGTGACGACCTTACGGCAGAGCCTCCGAAATCGTTCCCTGCTAAAATGACTGCCTTATTGCATAAACGATATAAAAAATTCAATGGCGCCAAAGATAAAGGCCTTCTTATTATCTGCTGCGAACTGATCGAAGACAACGGCTCCACACTTCGCGAATATGTACTTAAACACGCCAGGTTCAATAATCTGGAAGCCGGATTCATAGATTGGGTAAATACCGCATGCCATTTTTATGATACATTGGTAGACCGCATTGTACCGGGTTTTCCTCGTGAGAATATCAATGAAATCAAGGCTGAGATAGGCTTCGATGATAACCTTGTCGTGAAAGGTGAATATTTTCATGTATGGGCCATCGGCGGCGACAGCATTATTAAAGAGAAATTCCCGTTAGACAAAGCCGGACTGAATGTTCTTTTCATGGATGATATCAAAGCTTTCCGCGCCAAGAAAGTACGTATCCTTAACGGCTCCCATACAGCTATGGTGCCTGTGGCTCTCCAGCTCGGTTGCGAAACGGTGATGGATGCTTTCAATACTCCCGAAGTAGAGAAATATATCAATAAGATGGTGGCCGAAGAGGTATTGCCATGTATCGATGAAGATCCGGAGGAACTGAAAGCCTTTGCCGCCAAAATCCTGGAACGCTTCTACAACCCGTATCTGAAACACTATCTGAAAGATATCTCTTTAAACTCCATCTCCAAATGGGAGACGCGGGATTATCCTACTGTATATGACTGTTGTAAGAAGCTGAATAAGAATGCAAAACTGACTACATTCTCTTTTGCTGCCCTGCTGGTGCTTTATACCGGCCAATCAGATGCAAAGAACTTTACGCCGAATGATACCCCTGAGTTTATCGAATTTATACAGAAGACTTTTGATAAGGGTAATATCAAAGGATGGGTAACAGCCATTGTGGACAATAAGGAAATGTGGAAGGAAAACTTCTCGGTAGTGCCTCAATTTATAGATGAAGTATCTAAAGATGTGGAGCTGATCTTGAATAAAGGCATGTTGGCTGCATTACAGTCTCTAATGCAAAACGACTAATGTAATTGAATGATTATGAATAACGATTGTTTATACTGTAATAAGAATCAGATACAACACGATCTGATGATCGAGATTTGTAAGCTGAATGTCTCCACCGTGTATCTTTTCAGGGAGCAAACATATAGAGGCCGTTGTATCGTCGCTTATAAAGATCACGCAAAGGAACTTTATGAATTGGATAACGATGCCCTTTTGTCATATATGCAGGATGTAAATAAGGTTGCAAAGGCATTGAAAGATATATTTACCCCTGTTAAAATCAATTACGGCGCTTACTCTGACAAATTGCCGCACCTGCATATACACCTGGTGCCTAAATATACGGATGGCCCGGATTTTGGTTCTACTTTTACGATGAATCCCCAAAAGGTTTATTTATCGGATGAGGAATATATGGACATGCGGGCATCTGTCAGGAGCAGATTGGTGTAATGCGGCAAACTATATTCGGCAAAGTCAAAGTCTACTGAAAAAGTATCGACTATCAATAGAAAAAGAAGGAGAAAACAGAAATGAATAAATATCTTAAAATAGCCCCTACGGATAATGTCTGCGTGGCTATAGAAGACCTGAATGAAGGTGATATTCTGGATATAGACGGCAAAAAAGTCACCATCAAGAATGCTGTCCCTACAGGCCATAAATTCGCAATAGACGAAATAAAGGAAAACGAAGACGTTATCAAATACGGTTACCCGATAGGGCATGCTACAACTGGTATCCATATCGGTGAACATGTACATACCCAGAATGTGAAGACCAATTTGCATGACGACCTTCAGTATACCTATGTTCCGGTCCATCCGAAGCTGGATATAAAGAAGAGCGGCCTTACAATAAACGGTTATCTGCGCTACAATGGCGAAATGGGTATCCGCAACGAACTGTGGATAGTTCCTACCGTAGGTTGTGTCAACGGACAGGCGCAGGCTATCATCAACCGTATAAAAAACGAACTGGATGTTTCCCATATAGACGATATACGTGTCTATACCCATAATTACGGCTGTTCCCAGCTTGGCGATGATCATGTCAACACACAGAAAGCATTGGCGGCACTGGCCAAACATCCTAATGCAGGCGGCGTATTGGTCATGAGCCTCGGTTGTGAAAACAATCAGCAGAAAGACTTCAAAAAAGTAATGGGCGAATGGGACGATAAGCGGGTTAAATTCCTTATTGCACAGGAGGTACAGGACGAAATAGAAACAGGCTTTCAGCTGATGAAGGAACTGGTGGAAAGTATGCGTAACGATAAACGCGAACCGCTTCCATTGTCGAAACTGAAAGTAGGATTGAAGTGCGGCGGTAGCGACGGCTTTTCCGGCATTACAGCTAATCCGTTGGTAGGGCAGTTCTCCGACTGGCTGATAGCACAGGGAGGAACAAGCATCCTTACCGAAGTTCCCGAAATGTTCGGGGCCGAAACTATCCTGATGAACAGAGCTGAAACTGAAAAGGTATTTAACGATACGGTGTTGTTAATCAATAACTTTAAGCATTATTTCCGCAAGTTCGACCAGCCGATATATGAAAATCCGTCACCGGGTAATAAAGCCGGGGGCATCACTACCCTTGAAGATAAATCACTTGGTTGTACCCAAAAAGGTGGCAATTCGGAAGTCGTGGATGTGCTGGATTATGGCCAGCCGGTAGTAAAACATGGCCTTAACCTGCTTAATGCACCGGGTAACGACCTTGTTGCCGCATCGGCGCTGGCTATGTCCGGTTGTCAGATCGTACTGTTTACAACAGGCCGTGGAACACCGTTCGGCGCTTTTGTTCCCACAATGAAAATATCTACCAATAGTAAGCTATATAATTTCAAGCAGAACTGGATAGACTTCAATGCCGGAGCTTTGCTCGAAGGCAGGAGTATGGAAACCGTTCTGAATGATTTTATCAACTTTACGGTCGAAGTTTGTGATGGCAGGCATCTGAAACATGAAGAGACCGGCTTTAAGGAAATAGCCATCTTTAAGTCGGGAGTGACGCTGTGAAAATTAAATAATATGTCAAAGAACGACTAGATAGAAAGGCTTTAGTCTGACCTGTACGGGTATATGGCTAAAGCCTTTTCTGTGAGAACCCTAAAAAATGTTAGTTTCAGTGAATAACCTTCCGGTTAGTTATTAGTATATGTGACATCAAAGTCCCAGTTCCATTTATCAAAGTATAAGTTTCCACCCTTCCATTCCAACTCTCCGCGCTGAAAATCCACCGTTTCGCTTCGAGGGTAAATCTTTTCGGGGAACAGAGGCCGGGAATAATCGTTATTGACTATCCAGCGGTACGCGTCCATCCCGTTAGAATATATGTACCTGACTTTTTCATCATCTGTAAACCTGTTGATACCGAATGACTGGTCCATCGGTATCCAGCCGGTACCTTCTATATAGAATTCGCTCCAGTCGTGCAGGTTCAGTCCGTCCGGATGCATCATAAATCCGCTTTGCCAGCGTGCAGGAATGCCATTATAGCGTGCCAGCGTTATGAACAACAATGTTACCTGTCCGCAGTCGCCATGATTGTTTGCCAGTACATAGGCCGGGATATTGTCTATTGTCGAGTATTCCCGTGCGCCTGCCCAAGGGAAATTTTCATCTACCCATGTGAATATCTTTTTCATCTTCTGATAAGGATCTGTTTCGATGCCGATGATACGTTCCGATATGGCTTTGATAGAATCGCTGAAAACGATATGGGGAGCCCGTTCGGAAGTATATGTCTTGTACAGGTCGCTATTTGTATTATATGGCTTGATCTCTTTGCCCTCAAGATTGAACCATTCTGCCGCCGATTTATAAGAGAATTCCATCTCAAACTTCAGAGGCTCGTCTTTCTTCGCAACTTTCTCCATGTATAATGTGCGGTGTGCATATTCAGACGGGGATATAATATAATTATCGTCATTTACCGACAACAATTTTATTTCCGATTGTCTGCGCTCATCCTCTCTCGGGTACGGAAGCCAGCATCTTACAACTTCACCTTCGGGTACTGCATTCGGTTTCAGCGTCACTTCATATTTTACTCTCATTGCAACGGGAGGCATTTGGGTTTTTCCTGTTTTTCCCAATACAGATACTATTTCCGGCAGATGTACTTTCAGAGTTTCTTCCTTTGCGTCTGTCCCCGGTTTATCTATTTCCTTTTTCTTTGCGATAGCATCTTTATCCAGCCGGAACAGGTTGCTGGCTCCACGGCTAAAGTATCTCTTCTGACCGTCTATAACCATATATTCCAGAGATTTATCTGCTTCCCATTTGGCTAACATATCATCACTTACATCAGGATAGTATTTTTTGATGTATTCCATTACCGGTTCTTTGTCCTTGTTGAAGTCCAGAGCTATGCGATGCATCTTATCCTTTCTCCAGTTGAGGTCATAGATTGTATCGGCAGAAGGTCTATTCTCAGCAATATAAAGGTCGATCAGGTAAGAAGCTTTCGTAAAATTTCCGGCCTTTTCTTCCGTATCTATCTGCTCCAGACTCACAGGCTTGGGTTGTTGGGTGTTGCATCCCCATATTGCCAGTGTGATTATTATAAGATATAAGTGTTTCATAGATCTTTTTTTTTGTTTCGTTAACTATTTATAGTTAAAAAGTAACAGAAGTAACAGCTTTTATAGTGAACAGTTAACAGTCATCAGTTAGCAGTGTTTACCGGTACACTCACAAAACTTGACAAACTTGACACTTTTGTATTGTTTTTCATTGTTACTTTTTTACTTTGTGTTTAAATAAAAAAGTAACAAAAGTAACACATTTTTCAATTTTATTCAGATGTTACTTTTTATGTCTAAAATGCAATTGTTCAGGCTATTCAATTCTAGTATATAGATAAATTTTTTCTTAAATGATAAATACTTCCTTTGCGTCTTTGCGAGAGATTTTTATGACTGGCTCCTGTTCGATACTACTTCTCTATCCCTATTCCCGGCAAATCATTCAATATCAATTTCCCGTCAACAACAGTCGTCCCTTTATAAATATCGTTACTTATCAACAGGTTTCCATCCAGGTCTGCCCAATCCACAGCAGGGGATAATTGGGACGCTGCCGAAATAGCACAGGAAGTTTCCGTCATACAACCTATCATTACCTGCATATTGGCTGCGCGGGCTACCGTCAGTATCTTCCATGCTTCCCGCATTCCCGTACATTTCATCAGTTTGATATTTACACCCGTAAAAGCGCCTTTGAGCCGCAATACATCATTCAACCGTTGGAAAGATTCATCCGCAAAAACGGGTAGGGGACTCCTTTCTGTTATCCAGGCCGAATCGTCGAGGTTGTATTTCGGCATCGGCTGTTCTATCATTACTATCCCTTTTTCTTTCAGCCAGTATATCATATCCAGTGCATGATGTTTGTCTTTCCAGCCCTGATTGGCGTCTATGGCAATAGGCTTGTCGGTCACTGTACGGATAGCTTCTATCATCTCCTTGTCATTGTCGCGTCCCAGCTTTACTTTCAGAATATTGTAAAGCGGCGCGGCTTCCCTGGTCTTCTCTTTCACCACATCGGCGGTGTCTATTCCGATAGTGAAAGTCGTGGACGGTGCTTTCGACTTATCCAGCCCCCATATTTTATACCACGGTTGTCCCATGATCTTACCCACAAGATCATGCAGGGCTATATCCACAGATGCTTTTGCAGCCGTGTTGTTTTCCGCTATTTTATCTACATAGGTGAGTATATCATCGAGCTCGAACGGACTGGAAAACTGGCTCAGGTCTATTTTTTTTAGGAAGTCCATAACAGATGCCTGCGTTTCTCCCAGATAGGGCGGGAGAGAGGCCTCCCCGTATCCGGTAATACCGTCATATTCGATCTCCGTCAATACAACAGGGGTTGTTGTACGTGAAAAATTAGCGATAGTGAATACATGTCTCAATTGCAGGTCGAAAGGTCTGAAGCTGAATTTCATTTTTCCTTTGCTGCCTGTAACCTTGTCTTTACCTTTCTGTGCGAATATGCTCAATGGGGAGCCGGCAGCCAGACCGGCACCAAGAGAGGCCAATGCTGTCTTTCTCAGAAAATCACGTCTTGATTGTGCCATATATTATTAAATTAAAAGTGAAAAACGAAAAATGAAAAATAATTAGCAGGTTCGGATATTAGCATATTAGCAAATGATATTGTCGTTTGCGCTCCATTTGCTGATTTTCAAATATGCTAATTCGCTAATTATCTCTGCTCCTTATATAACGGACTATTATTTATACTCCAGATTCCTTTAGTATCCACAGCACCGATAACTCGCGACGCCCGTACAAACTCGCGGGTATTTAGTTCGTCATAATTTGCTTTGGTCGAATCCAGACTGTTTATCCTTATATATCCCGAAGCGTGGATGAACTCTTTATCACCTTTGTAAAAGGCAACATGGCGTATCCGTTCTTTTTTTCCGTCCTGCGCTTTTTTTCCGAAGAACATCAGGTCACCCGGACGCAGGTTTTCGTAACCATTGCTTATATCCACAGGAATGCCGGTCTTTACCTGCTGGGAAGCATCCCGCATAAGAATAATTCCATGCATCAGCATCACTGTTTTGGTAAATCCGCTGCAATCCATGCCTTTGACGGATGTACCGCCCCACGTGTACGGGATACCTTTGAGAGACAGAGCCTTTTCCAGAATGCTCTTTTCTGTCAGTCTGACTGATGCCAGCCATTCTTCATAGGGTTTGCTCTGGCTTTTCAATATATAAGCGATGCGGCCGTCAGGATAAGATACCTTATAGAAACGTCCGTTGTCGGCTTCCAGTTTCAGCATATTGCCGAATGCAAGATCGGATACCCTTTGCTTCTTTTCATCAGGGTTTTCATATCCGAAGCCGTAATCATCTGTGAAAATGATTTTCTTTGCAGTTATCCATTTATTGAAATCATCTTTTGTCATTCTTACAAATGAGCTGCCGGTCGTCCATGCCACATAGCCTTCCGCGCTCTTTATCCTCCACCAGTCGTCGTGTTGCAAAACCTGTACAGGCGCTCCCAGTAATAGCTGGGTTCCCATTTCAGCGGCATAACTTGCACCCATGCGTACATCTGCTACTGAAACGTTAATCACTCCATATGTTTTTTCTCCGACCGTTTCATCAGGTAATACACTGATGCTGTCTATTGCCGCCGGATTACTTTTCCGGATCTGTTTCAGTAAATCGGCTTTGGCCTCTTCCAGAGAAGTCACCCCTTTTATGACAGGCTTGCCTTCATTCTCCACCACTTTGATGTCATATACATTGTCCCGCCTGTCCGGTACATGCTTCATTCTGACACTGTCTACGAGAGCATCAAGTTCGGGATAAGGTGCGTTTTCTTCTTTATTCTGACAGGCAGATAAGAGAATTAAAGCTGCTGCAACCAGTTTTGTTATATTGTTGATTCTCATATTAGTTATTATTAAATAAAAGCGTTTATTGATATATTTTGGCTGTGGGAGGCTGTCTCAAAAGTATTTTTCACTTTCTCTTTGTCATGTTGAACGGAGTGAAACATCTCGTTTCTCAGAGTCGAGATCCTTCGTTTCTCTCAGGATGACAAAGAGAGTGACACTTTGATCGTGTAGTTTTACTTTTGAAACACCCTCCTATAAAACAAATGCGACAATAAATATTATTCATTACTTAATCATTTTCTATTAAACATAAAATCCAGAATGTTTTTCATCAGTTGGTCACGCAAAGGTGTTTCCCTGATCGTTTCGAAAGGAAAACCCAAAACGCAGGTCTTATAATTATCATCAGAAGCTATTCCCGCACTCAGATTATTTTCGCTATACCTGAATACGGTGAAACTGTTTGCATCCGCAGGCTCTATGGCGTCAGGCGATTCTACTGCGTAACAATCCGAATTCAGTTGATTGTAGAAACTGTAAGTTCCTGTGAGCTGTGTGAAAGGTGAAGCCACGCTTTTGACTTTTCCTGTTACCGCTGCCTGCCCTGTCCGCCATTTATACTTTAATACCTTTTGCACGAATACCTTGTCTTCTTCATTTACAAATTCGTTGTCCCAGAGGTCTGTACCCACATAGGCGCCGCTGATAAATATGTTTCCTCCCCGGTTGCAATAATCTGTTATTCTCGACTGTAATCCGTCAGGGAAGGTTTTAAACCGTGGAGGAAATGCGCCACGCCCGATTTTCGCTTGTTTCTGTTTCCCTAATATAAGGTCTGTCAGTTTATAATTGTTCATATCAGCCAGACCGTTCATTACGGCTTCCGTATTAGCGGATGCGAAAGAGTAGCCTGCATTTACGATGGATATACCGTGCACGAACGGATAATCGAACGTGTTACCTGCGATTACAGTCGTTTCATAATTGGAATTACTTGCTCCGAATCCGGCTGCGTCATCGTCCATCCATGGAATCTTGCGGCGAAATTCATACTGGCTGCCTATAAGGTTATACTGGCTCTTATCGGGCACTCCGTGGTCTTTATAGCTTAAAAATCCGGCAATGCTGTCACTGCTGGCAAAGCTGTCGGGAGCAGATACCCGTTGAAACCCGTTGACAACAAAGACAGTTCCTTTCTCATTCGATTTTCTGCAAACGGATAATATTTCGGAAGGAAAACTTTCACCGCCTTCGTTTACCGCCGTTACCTTGAAACTGTATATCCTATCCTTCTCTATATCGATAGTAGTCTGGTTATCCTTTACCAATATACCATTATCGAAATCGTTGCTATCCGTACGGGTATAAACGATATAACTGTTTGGTATTGCGGTCGGTTCCGACGGGTCGTTTACCGGTAACCATTGCAGTTTCACCTGAGTATCTCCTGTAAATCCGGTGCTGAACGATTTTATCGGCAACGGCGTCACTACATAATCGAAGTTGTACTGATAAGCAATAAATTTAAGTATTCCCTTATAAATAGCCCTGCTTGCCGTAAATTGGAAAGCCGGGTCGAGTCCGTAGCGCATATCGGCAAAATTCTGATGGGAGAGCAACTCCAGCAACATAGTCGGCACCTCCGGCATGCGGGCTTCGCTGTAATTGCGGTTCCATATATGGCGGCGTGTCCAGTCCGGCTCATATCCGGTGCGTATGTCTTTCACTATTTCGTCCATGATGAGGGATGTAAGGTCGCGGGAAGTAATACGCGGAGTACCGTTCGCGAATATCTCATCGTTTATATGCGTCATGCAGATGGTCAGCGTGCCTATGATAGAATCATTGTAGGTTGTGCCCGCATCAGTATGGAAAGCCATTGCCATATCCAGAGGAATATTCAATCCTTTCCCCTTCGGGATAACAGGAGATCCTCCCGCCATATAATTTACCCATAACCCACGGCTCTGATAATCGTCCGTATAGTCGCTTTTTCCTTTTGTCCATCTGTACACACTGTCGGGAACACCTGCCCATTGCAGCCAGTAACGCGCTCCTTCTGTATAGCGGGGATGGTTGCTCGTTTCCAGTTCGTACTTTATTGGCGGAAATTTAGATACAATTGTATCATCGGGTTGCTTTAAATTTCCGGGATCGGTGGTACGTGCGATATTTCCCATACCTCCCCCTATCTTTACAGCATCGGCAGTAATTATCCGCCCGCTTTTCGCGCTTTTGTTGGATAAGGTGATCTTACAATTCTCATTTTTACCTTTGTCAAAGGAGAAGAATCCAAGGAATATCCATGTGCCGCCCCCCATGGTCTGATTGATGCTGAACTCCGTTTTACCTCCGGTGTGATACACGGTATAACGGGCGTCTTCACTGCTGTTTTTCAGGCTGGCATAAGATATATACACTCCGTATTTTCCTTTTTCCGGAATATCGGGCAACCATTCGCAAACGCTTTCATCTCCTTTACTTATGGTTTTCACCTGCCGGTATGTACCGTCCCGGAATGGATTTTCCAAGTCCAGATAGGTTTCTTTCAGCTGGGCGAATCCGGTGCTGTCCCCCTTTATCCAAGCTTCTTTTCCTATTGTTTCTCTATAAGCAGAATTATTGAGGAACTTATCGTTATCTACAATTATTTCATGCTTTTGTGTATCCCGTTCGCGCGGCAGGAAAACATTTGCTCCTGCGTTCTCGAGCATAGGGACAAGGTATGGCAAAACATAGCTTTGCGTGTATAAATCTTCTACTGTCTGGAAGACGCGGGCACGCTGCCATTCCCAGCGGGACAGCTTTTGCTCGTAGTACCAGCCGTGACTTTGCCACATGGCGATATGGCGGTTCTGAAGGCCTTTGCTGCTCTTTACAGGATGAGACAGGCGCGTTATTAACGGCTTATCAACTTTGCTGGTAAATTTTTCTTTCCTGATTAGCGGAATATAGTCTTCTATTTTGTACTTGTCGGAAAAAAGTTCGACCTGATAATTTTTCATATTATCCGGCAGATATTCCTTCACTCCCGCATATATGTCGTCTACCAGTTGCCTGTCAAAGCCTCCGAAAGACAAATTGACATTGGCGAACAGCCGGACCTTTTTTTTCTGTATATCAACAGAGTCAATTGTTACAGGGCGTATGCGTGTTTGCTGATTAATGGTCTTGGTGAGATATTCACCGATCTTATCAGTCACATCTTTTGTTATTTCCTGCGCCTTTATTTCGTTATTTGTAAGGAAGGCAACGAAGAGGAATAACATAAATACATAGGTTATCTTACAATTTTTCATAATCCATCATTTGATCTTTACTATAGATGCAGCTACAACATTCGCCACTACCTCGCGTAGGCGTGATACTGCTCCTTTATCATCGGGATGTACCCTGTTGGTTAGTAGTATGACTGCGGTGCCTGAGCCGGGATCTATGGTAATTGATGTACCCGTATAGCCTGTATGCCCGAATGCCGACGTATCGAATAAATCCCCATCGCTGGCATAGCCGGAATATACATCCCATCCCAGTGAGCGTCCGAATTCTTCAAACCCTTTCGGGACGGAGCGCATCGCCCGGACTGTCAACGGGCTCAGTATGCGTACACCGTTGATCTCCCCCTCATTCAGCAGCATTGCGGCAAGTATGGCAATATCTTCCGCGTTGGAGAATACGCCTGCATTCCCGGAAACCCCGCCATTCATTATATTGGCCAGCGGGTCATGTACTTTTCCTTTTAATACGGAGCCGTCGGCCTGTCTTTGGGTCGGAGCCGTCAAATCGAGCGTTTCACCCGTAGGATTGTAATCGGTATGCTTCATTCCCAGTGGGTTGAATATATTTTGCCTGGCGAAGTTTTGCAGGCTCATACCCGATATATTCTCGATGATGCGCTGGAGGGTTATAAAGTTGAGGCAACTGTAATCGAATACTTTGGTCGGTTCATTGTTGCGTTTCACATTCGATATGTATGTAATCAGCCCGTCCGGATTCGGGACTGTATATTGTTTCTTTAATTCTTCTACGGGAGCATAGGGTGGAAGTCCTGATGTATGGGTCAGCAAATCGACAATTCTTATATTTCTTTTTCTTCCTGTTATAGTATCTGTCCACGGCTGGAATCCCGGTATATACGTAGCCACCTGGTCCCTTAACCTCAATTGTCCACGTTCCAGTAATATCATTGTAGATATTGCCGTGGATACGGGTTTGCTTAACGATGCGAGGTCGAATACCGTATTTGTGGTCATCGCTACTGTTCCGGGATATACTTGTTTATTACCATAAGCTTTCAGGTAAGCCAGTTTCTTATGCCTTACCACAGCCAGTACTGCTCCGGGGATGTCTCCATCCTGAACAGACTGGTTAATGGCATTGTCTGCATATATCAGCCTGGACTTATCCAAGCCTGCTTTTTGGGGGTTGACCAGGGGCAGCGACTGTGCGTAAAGCGTGCTGCATACCAGGATTAATAATATCGGGAAAATTATTGTTCTTTTAATCATGTCAGACTGGTTTTAATTATGAGTTATAAGTTTTTTGCTGCGAAATACTCTATAATACTGACACCTGAAAGTCAATCATTGATGATCGGCTCTGTAAGCATCTACTGCCTTTTTTACCGACCCATGCAATAGCAGGAGCCGTTGCGCCTGCCCGTAGTCCAGTCCCAATTCGTCTATAATCATGCGGGTGCCTCTGTCTACAAGCTTGTCGTTGGATAGTTGCATGTTTACCATGCGGTTTCCTTTTACCCGTCCCAGTTTAATCATGGTAGAGGTAGTAATCATATTCAATATCATTTTCTGGCCTGTACCCGATTTCATACGGGAACTACCGGTTACAAATTCGGGGCCTACAATCATTTCTATAGGTACATCAGCTTCCTGTGACAGGGGAGAGCCGGGGTTACTGGAAATAGAGCCTGTAAGGATTCCGTGTTTCCGTGCTTCGCGTAAGGCGCCGATAACATAAGGAGTTGTTCCCGATGCCGCAATACCTATTACCGTGTCCTTTTCGTTGATGTTATATGCCTGTAAGTCGCGCCATCCGGTCTCCGGATTATCTTCCGCTTTTTCTACCGGATTCCGTAAAGCTGTATCCCCGCCAGCTATAAGGCCTATCACAAGTGTGTTCGGCATCCCGAATGTAGGCGGTATCTCGGATGCATCCAATACACCCAGTCTTCCGCTGGTGCCAGCTCCCATATAAAAAATACGGCCGCCCTGTTGCATACGAGGTATGATCTGCGATACGAGTTTTTCTATCTGAGGGATGGCTTTTTCTACTGCTAAAGCAACTTTCTGGTCTTCTTTGTTAATATCTGTCAGAAGTTCATGGACAGATTTGTTTTCCAGATTGTCATATAATGATGGTTGTTCTGTTATTTTTATAAAGGACATTTTTAATTAAGAATTAAGAATTAAGAATTAAATGTGCCTACGACTTGCTGGCTACTATAATATGTGATGAGGCCTTCCATCGGGGACTGCGTGATTTTACCGATTCTCAGGCCTAAATCATCCCCTGCTTTTCTCAGTATTTGCTGATAATGAAAAGCAACAGATCCGGTAAAATGCACATCATAGTCTTCATATTCATACTGCATTACATTTTTGATGTAGAAATCTTTAAACGCATTATATATCAGATCATATACCGTGCTGTCATTGATGTTTTCGAGTATGAACGGAGACAGGCTTGCCAGAAACCTGTTCGGGGTAGGCTGGCGATATACATTTTCGAGAATAATACCCGGGGTAAGATTGTACCGGCCGAGAAAAATTTCTTTTATACCCGGTGTCAACTGATTTTTGAGGCATGCGCCTACAAACAGGCGGCCTAAGGCAGCGCCGCTCCCTTCATCTCCCAGAATATAACCTAAGGGGGAAACATTCGACGTGATCTTTTCACCATCATAGAAACAAGAGTTTGATCCTGTCCCGATAATACAGGCTATACCTGCACTGTGTCCGCATAGCCCTCTGGCAGCAGCGAGTAAGTCACTTCCGACTTCTATCTTGTCAACTTTGAAATTATCGGCGATAGCAGATCTTACTATTTCATTCTTTTCCGGAAATGCGCACCCTGCGCCGTAAAAGTATATGGCTTCTATCTTATGACCTGATATATAGGGAGTAAGAGAGATTCTCAATTCTTCACTGATTTCTTCGCGTGTGCAGAAGAATGGATTTGCTCCTTTTGTGAAAATCTGTTTTATCAGTTGACCTTTATTTATTAAACACCAGTCAACCTTGGTAGAACCGCCATCTGCTAATAAAATCATATCTTATTATTCTTTACGTTATCCAAATTGTACTTATTCTTTTTCAGTTTTTGTTTTCTTTGTCAATAATAACAGGCCGACGAATGTGAAAGCCGCATTCATTATCAGTAATTCATAGCTGAACGAATATCCGTTGAGCCATTTTTCAGAATTCAGGTCTATTACAAGACAAAGTAGCGGGGAGAGGACTGCTACAAGTGGTATGTATTTATCTTTTACTGTTAGTTTGGTAAATATACCAAAAGCAAACATCCCCAATATCGGCCCATAAGTATAACTTGCCAAAACATAGACTGCATTTATTACCGACGTATTATTCAATAAATTAATAACAATAATAACCACTCC
The DNA here is from genome assembly GCF_042654545.1 of Dysgonomonas termitidis. Taxonomy (GTDB): domain Bacteria; phylum Bacteroidota; class Bacteroidia; order Bacteroidales; family Dysgonomonadaceae; genus Dysgonomonas; species Dysgonomonas termitidis. Next base: position 18,650 of record NZ_JBHSGN010000009.1, on the reverse strand, counting down.
CATAACAATGGCCATCGCTATGTGTACTTTTTTTCTTTTGTTGGCTGTTGTGCTATCCGACCCTTTTTTAGTGCTGCCCAATATGTCGACAGTGAAGGATGTGGTCAGCGATGTCAATGCCGAGCCCGCAGCTGCGTAAGCCGCCGAAATGAGTCCGATGATAAATAATATTCCTACTACAACAGGAAAATATCCGCCTGTGGCCAGCATAGGGAATAATTCATCGCTCTTTTCCGGAATAGTTATACTGTTGCTTGCTGCAAACATATACAAAAGTACTCCAAGCATTAAAAATAATAAAATAATAACAATCTGAAGCACACCACTTACGATAAGATTCTTTTGGGAGTCTTTCGGATTTTTGCAACTCAGGTTTTTTTGCATAAAGTCTTGATCTAGTCCGGTCATTGCAATCACCGTAAACACTCCCGCGAGAAACTGTTTGAAGAAATATCTTTTGTCATTAATATCGTCAAAGAAGAATATTTGCGAATATTTATTGTCATTGATGGACGATAGCATGCCACCAAAGCTGAAATCCATATCGGAAGCGATATAATAGATACACATAACCACCGATACGATGAGGCATAAGGTTTTGAGCGAATCGGTCCAGATAAGTGTTTTTACGCCACCTTTGTAGGTATATAGCCAAACCAGAGCAATAGATACCGCTACATTGAGAATAAAAGGTAAACCGAATGGCTCGAATACAAGGAATTGGAGTACCGCACACACTAAGAATAAGCGTACTGCCGCCCCTAGCATTTTGGAAATAAAGAAGAACCATGCGCCTGTTTTGTAGGATGCTATCCCAAACCGGTTTTCAAGGTACTCATAAATGGAAGTCAGGTTCATCTTATAAAATAAGGGAATCAGGAGGAAGGCGATAATGAATTGTCCGACAGCAAAACCTACTACCATTTGTAAATAGGCAAAATTACTTACAGCTACCATACCGGGTACGGATACAAACGTAACGCCGGATATTGCCGATCCTATCATAGCGAAGGCAACGATGTACCACGATGATTTCCGGTTGCCTACAAAGAAACTTTCATTATCGGCTTTGCGGCTCGTTATATAAGATATGCCAAACAAGACGGCAAAATAGGAGATGATGGTAATAAGTATTAATATTGGATTCATGTTCTTAGTTATGGGTTATGAATTATAAGTTATAAGTTACAGGTCTATTCGGCATACAAAAGGTATGGCTTGCGTTGTTCCCTGAATTTTTCAACATCGTCTTTCCACATTTCTTTTATTTCATCAGCCGACCGCCCTTCCATTATCATTTTCCGTATGTAAGATACTCCTACGAGCTTTTCGAAAAACGGGCGGAAGAAATGATCGTCCAAATTTAAGTTTTTATAAGCATCTATGATGTATGACAGGTCAAAACCTTTCTTAAATATTTCTTCATCTGGGATATTCCTGAGGTCTACACCGAAACATTCACGGTTGAGCTGCGGAGGATTTTTCGCACCAGGAATGCTTTGCGGAGTGAACGAAAATGAATACCCTTTCATATTCGGATGCCCGTATACCTGAAATGGAAATTCCGTACCTCTGCCCAGGCTCACAGGTGTGGCTTCGAACAGGCATGTCGAGGGGTAAAGATATATCGACTTCATATTCGGTAAGTTAGGTGATGGCGGGACCGGCAGCTGGTATAATGTCTGATGCGTATAGTTTTTGCATTTAATAACAGTCACATCGCAGACACGGGATTGAGGTAACCATTTTTCCCCGTTTATCATCAGAGCCAGTTCGCCTAATGTCATGCCATGTACGACAGGTATCGGCAGCCAACCTACTCCCGATTTGTGTTTCATATCCAGGATAGGGCCATCTATGTAATGACCGTTCGGGTTCGGACGATCCAGTACGATCATTTTCTTGTTGTATTCGGCGCATGCATCCATTAACCGGGCCATGGTGATGTAGTACGTATAAAATCTCAGGCCGACATCCTGGATGTCGATAATAAGAACGTCAAATGAATCCATCGTATCCGAACTGGGCTTTTGATCCTTCCCGTCATACAATGAACGTATCGGTATTCCGGTCTTTTCGTCGACAGAACTGGATACATGTTCCCCGGCATCGGCATTTCCCCTGAATCCATGTTCGGGAGACAGTATACATACCATATTGATCTTGTTTTTTACCAATATATCTACTAAATGTTCTTTTCCGACCATGCCCGTATGATTGGACATTATTGCTACGCGCTTGTTCTTCAGTATAGGGAAAAATTCATTTGTAGATTCAGCGCCTACTATCACCCTATTGTTTTGGGTGAAACAGGAAAGCGATACAAGTATCAATAAAATTAGCAGTTTAAATACTTTCATTTTTTTTTGTTCAATATTTTTTATTTGTAATTAAAAATCATGAATTACTGGGAAAAAACAAGGGACAAACACAGGTTGATCGCCCCTTGTTTCGAAGGGGTGTTACTACTTTTAGTAACGGGATTATATTGCTAGCTAAACAAAATTATTCAACAGTATCCCACCAAACGGGGTATGATAATATCGTCCGTTTTTGTGCTTCGGGATTCGAAGCCAGTAAATTTTCTATATTATAAGTAATCTCATGCGTACATTGCTGAAATCTGCGTGGCCAGTAACGGAGATTGTTCGGATCGGTGGACGGATAACATTCCTGAGCTGCCGCGTCAAATTCGTAAGGCCTACCAAAATCAGGATATACAACGCCGAATTGTGAGTCGGGAGCCGAGTAATTGAACCTTCTCATATCTGTCCAGTTTTGTACGGTAAAAGACATGGAGATCTGTTTTTGCTGCATAATTTTGGCCATAGTCAATTCTCCCGCGCTTTGAGCGACGGCGGCACTCGACAAGAATGCCGATATTTCCGTTTCTGTTATAACCTCTTTCCCCAATACCTGCGGATAATCCTTTAATTTCTCATTCATAGCTTCCATGTGTGCACGGATGCCGGCTTTGTAGGCGGTCAAAGCACCCCCTTTATCTCCTTTCCGAAACATGGCCTCCGCTTTGATAAAACACATTTCGTGGTAACATACCAGGTGGGCGGGAGCGTCGGCACGGATATAGAAACTTCCTGTGGAAGTAACATTGATTATGCTGTTGTTGTAGTTAGGATTGGCTTCAGTGACGCCATTGTAACGATAGGCAAGATAGCGGTCGTTTGTTTCGTCTCCCTTGCCGATTATCCAATCCAGACGATCGGAATAGACGGAAATATATACGGAGTCGCCTTGTCTTGCCGCTGTAGTGTTTGTTGTAAACCACCTGTTGGTAAATGCCGGATCGCTTTTTTGCGCCGCGGTGGCTCTCACAAAACCTGATGGATGTGTAGTTGTGGGATCAGGTTTTGTCGCTGTGATTTCGAATGCTACGGGACCGCTTTTTGTCCGGATGTCCGAATAAATGAGGTCAACTCCTTTCGACAATCTCCATTCTTTTAACCCTGTGGCCGGGTTATAGAACTCCGCACTTGGAATAATCCGTGTGGCACGCGGGTCCTTTACGCCGGAACCTCCGGTATATGTGTTTGTCAGCAGGTCGGTATACCATTTCGACATGCGGGAAGCTGTAGCACCAACATTTGTATGCTGTAATGCCGCTACGGTGCCGGCTTTGTCCGTGGACGCGGTGTTTATAAAGCGCATTACAGTGTTGTCTGCTACCGACTGAGGTGCTTTTGACAACGCTTCCAATACAGCATCGGGGTTATAAAATGATTTTTTACTCAGATTGTTGAGCCAGCGCGCTTTCAGACCGTATGCCAGTTTAATCCACTTTTGTTGATCGCCACCGTTCCATATATCTCCGTTTGATAATGGAGTTGCTGTCGCCGGTTGGCTTCTCGAAAGATTCTCGATCGCTTTTTCAAGCATGTCCATACAGCCGTAGTAAATGGTTTTCCCGTCGTCATATTTAGGTGTAATGCTTGTTCCCAAGGCTTCCGTGTAAGGCATTTCCCCATACATGTCCAGCATCAGCATAAAACCCCAGGCGTGAATTAGCTGAGCTGCGCCCACATACTGCCATGCTTCTTCGGCCGTAGCCTTGTCGATCAAAGGTTGCAGATTGGATGCACAATATACAAACCAAGCCTGATAGGGCCACGTAGTGGAGGCAAGAGGGCAGTCCCACCTTTGTATCTTATCGTTATTGTTATTAGCTGGTACTTTGGTAATATTTTGAGTGATCCATGAAGCCCGCGTACCCGAAGATTCGTATGCGTCGATAAATTGCATTTGGATAGACCTCAACCGGAGGTCGGGTGTAGGCACAGTATTGTTGGCCTTGCTGGGATTTTCGTTCACGTCTAACCAATCCTGACATGCTGAAAAGTTTAACAACAGCAAGAATCCTATTATTATGTAAACTATTTTTTTCATTTTCATGTTGATTTTAAAATGTTATATTGAGTCCGAATGAAAAACCTGCCAACGCAGGGATACCGCAATAGTCAATACCCACGGAACTGGATCCTACGGCACCGGAACCTGCTGCCGATGTTTCAGGGTCCATGCCTTTGTAATTGGTCCACAGCAAAAGATTGGTTCCCGATGCAGTTACTGTCAATCCTTTTATTCCTTTCAACTTTTTCAATGTGCTTTGCGAAAATGTGTATGACAGGGAGACATTCCGAAGTCTCAGCCAATTTACATTTGTCATATAATTGGCTGACTCAAGGTTATAAGCGTTTTGCCAATAATAATTATTGATAATATATTCGCCGCTCAGATCCAGATTTCCTACTTTATACATTTTCCCCGCTTCATATTCGAATGTTTTTGGTTCCGAGTAAACGGGTATTTTTTCTCCGTTCGGGCCAATGTCTTCACCGGTTTGCACCACGCCGGTGATGGATAGTTTGTCACGGTTCGCAGAAAGTGCACTTGTTCCGTTGTTTGTCATGTAATGGTTAGTACCGTTATAAACATCTCCACCTATTCTGTAGTCCAGAAGGAAGGAAAGATTCCAGTTCTTATATTGAAGGCTATTGTTGATGCCTCCAAATACTTTAGGTTCCCTGTTTCCAATTTCATGAGTTGCCAAACCATCGGAAGTAGGCATACCCGATTCAGGGTTTAAAACCAGATAACCTTCCGGGCTTCTCAGCCATTCCGAACCGGAGATTCCCATAAAGTTTCCTTTGTTGAAGGAGGCCGCTTTGGCATTGCCTACTTGCGCGTCGGTGACATACAATATTTCCATTCCGGGTAGTAGCTCGTCTACTGTACCCCTATTGCCCGAAGCGTTGATGGTGAGGTCCCATGTGAAGTTTTTGGTTTTTACGGGTACTACATTTATCGCCAACTCCATACCTTTATTGTTAATAACTCCGGCGTTTGTGGTCTTAAGTATATAACCGGTTGTCTGGCTGGCGCGTGGTTGCATCAATTGGTTTTTACTTTTATTCTGGTAGTAGGTGTATTCTATTCCCAGCCTGTTGTTGAATAATTTGAGGTCGAACCCGTATTCCTGCGATTCGGTGATTTCGGGAATCAAAAACGGATTGCCTTGTGTCCATTCGTCACGAATACCCAAACCGTCCCCATTGTTATAATTAGTAAATTCGGGAGCGTTAACATAGGTATTGGTTACATAGGGGTCAGCATCCTTACCTACTCTTGCCCAGGACGCGCGTACTTTTCCAAACGACAATATATCGCTTTTGGGCAGAAGCTCGGTGAAGAGGATACTACCCGATACCGATGGATAAAAATAAGAACGGGAATTAATAGGGAGTGTGGATGTCCAGTCGTTACGTCCGGTAAAAGTGAGGTATGCAAAATTTTTGTAGGAAGCTCTGAATTCGCCGTAGGCTCCTACTAATCTTTTTTTGCTTTTCGACTGCGCGATGGCAAGGTCAGTATTTGCCACATTTGTTACGACATAGAATTCGGGAATAATGAAATTCCATGCTTTTCTGCCGTTATAAATTACTGATGTGGCTTCGCTTGTTGTCCCCAATAACAAATTCAGGTCGAAATCGCTGAATTGTTTATGGAAATTCGTCATAACATTGGTAGTTGAGTACTCATACGTCCTGTCGTTTTCGGACAATAAGCCTTTTTGATAGATGAGAGAGATTCCGGAACCAGGTGCAGAAAAACGCGACGCATTGGTGGTATAGCGGTCTATACCCAGCGTGGCGTTGACACTCCACCAGTCGGTAATATCCAGGCCGACGTTGACACTACCCGTAAAACGTTTTGTCTTATCTTTTCTTGGCATTTTGTTTAAGATCCAATAAGGGTTGTCATAGTCGTTTTGCACCAAATCCCAGTCAAACAAACGGTGTTTTGTCCCGTCTTCATTCAACCAATAGTTCATATCCAGATTGCGCGGCCAGATGTAAGCGGCCTGTACGGCACCTTCGCCGTTTGAACCATATAGTCCTCCCGATGTCAGTGAACTGAGTTGGTCTGCAATTGAAAATGCTACGTTTGCGCCGACTTTTAATATTCCGTATTTCTGTTCGCCGTTGAAACGGAACGTACTTTTATCGTAAGAAGAGTTCGGGATAATACCCGTTTGATCAAAATTGGAAGCAGAGAAATAAAAACTTCCTGTTTTGGAGCCTCCCGATATGCTTACGGAATTATCCCATGTATTTGCCGGCTGGAAAAAATCCTCAATGTTGTTATATATAGTTTCATTTGCTCCGAATTTGGCTCCCCACGAACTCATTGTGGTGGTGGCATCTCCTTCCATCAGTGAGCCGTCTTGCTGGTAAGAACCCCTTTTATATAGACTTTGTTGTTCGGGTAACCGGTTAGCCCAATTCGTTTGAAATCTGGAGTTTAAACTGACGGATACCGAACCTTCAGATCCTTTTTTTGTTGTTATCAGTACCACCCCGGCTGCCGCGCGCGATCCGTATAGCGCTGCCGCCGCAGGGCCTTTCAGAACGGATATATTTTCTATATCTTCCGGATTGATGTCCATTACACGGTTACTATAAGTTGAGTTGGTGGATTGTGCTCCGTCAAAGGCGCTGTTACCATTTATACTGGTAGAATTGTCATAAATAATACCATCTACGACAAATAGCGGCTGGTTGTCCCGTTCCAGGGAGGTTCCGCCGCGAAGGATGATGTTGGCTCCGGCTCCGGCTCCACCACTAGCCTGAGTGACATTTACACCTGCGATTTTACCCGCCAGAGAGTTGATCGGGTTCGCAGTCTTGTTTTTCATTAACTCTTTGCTATTGAGATCCTGAACAGAATAACCCAATGCTTTTTTTTCCTTTTTTATACCCATTGCGGTTACTACAACTTCATCCATCATCTGGGCATCTTCTTCCATAGTGATATTGATTACATTGTTTTTAGCCTCTACTGAGATAGATTTGAATCCTATATATGAAAAATTCAGCACCTGATTATTATCCCGTACCGTTATTGCATATTTGCCTGATATGTCGGTCATTGTACCAGTAACTGTGCCTTGTATTGTAACACTCACACCTACCAGAGGTTCTCCGTTTCTGTCTATAACAGTACCTGTTATAGTTTTTACCGTTTGTTGCAAATCGGCGGGATTCCCTGATTTTCCCGTATTTGCCTGCACATTTATGCTCCCTGTATTAGATAGTACTAATACGGAAAAGAACACACACAAGAGTTTCTTTATAAAACTTTTCCTGGCTTGTTTTGATGCGATCATAGTAGCATAGGTTTAATTTAAATAATAATTGAAAGTTCTTACTTACTTAATAGAAATAAATAGTGTTTTTATAGCACAATTGCCAATAAAATAAGGTTCGTAATGCCAATGTTATACGTCGAAACGGTATATTTGCCAATAATGTAATTAATGTTTAGATACTAAAATTAGTATAAATTCACATTTTGAGACAGAGAAGATTTTACATCAATGATCTATAGTTTTATCAATGAAGTAATTCGGAACTGATGCTTTCTTTGTTTTTTATTCTAATAACTGATAAACGATAATACACTAACAAATATAAATTAATATATTTAAATAAATTAGGGTATAATGGAAAAAGATCCCTTAAATTAACTTTTATTAATTGTTATAAACAAAAATTCATAACTTAAGACTGCTCCGATGATATCTGATCAGTCCGTCAACGGGATTTTCGATAATACTGTCTATAGCTATCCCCAGGTCTGTTGAAACCTGTTTCAGCATGCTTGAATATTTTTTAGCTACTGATCCGCAGAAGCGCACAGGAAAGTTTTGACAGTCGTATTGTAACACATTTCTTACGAAAAAAGCCTTGAAGCTGCTATATACTAAATCGTAGACATAAGGATGGCCGAGGTTTTCGGAAAGATAAAAGGAGAGTACCGCTAAAAGCCTGTTCGGGAAAGGTTTGCTATATATATAATCCAGTATTTGTTCCGGATTGATGCCATATTTCTTGTAGAAAGGAATGACTAACTCGTCCGGAGCTAGTCCTTTCAGGCAATCTGACAGGAATGCTTTTCCCAGATAAGCACCACTGCCTTCGTCACCTAAAATGAAGCCGAGGGGCCGGACATTCTTTATAATATCTTCTCCGTCATAAAAGCAGGAGTTGGAACCCGTACCCAGAATACAGGCTATTCCTGATTGGTCGTTAAACAGAGACCTGGCGGTACCCAACAGGTCGCTCTCTACAAAAGCGGGGGTGCGGAATTGGGCTTCGAGGGATGCTTTTACTACGTTTTTTTTCTCAGGGGAAGAGCATCCGGCGCCATAGAAATATATAGCCCGGATCTTTGTCTTGAAAAATATTTCGGGTAGCTGTAGCCTGATAGTGTGGCTGATTTCTTTTCTCGATTCGAAATAAGGGTTTATTCCATCGGTAAAGGAATGTTCGGAAACAGAGGTTCCATTGACTAAACACCATTCGGTTTTAGTAGATCCGCTTTCAGCCAAAAGTATCATTGTTATGTAAGTGTATATATTAAAAATAAAAACCAATATTATAAATCAATGCAAAAATCTTCATGTATGCAAATATAGAAATTATATGCAGAAATCGGATAGATGTGATATTATATAAATTCTGGCTGGCAATTGGCTCCTTTAGAGCAGTTGCGGGTAGACGGTATATAAGGTGCAGGTTGCCTGTTCTCTGTTTGCAGTATAGTTGCTTTACGTCATTGTTTCGCCCTCGCTTCGGCGATTGCTGATAGGCACATTTGTATATTGGTAAATTGGCACATCGGTTTACTGTAGCCTTTTTTACCGTTTTATATACTATCGCTTATATACCCTTAGCTTTGGCGCGGGTCAACACCCCACATCAACTTGTTACGCAATGTATTATAAAAAGTATTCTCTTTGCGCTTTATAACTCTCAGTGTAAAATCGGCTTTCTTTATTATCAGTTTGGTTCCCGTAGTAAATATGTTGGAACGCCCGTCCAGTGAGATAAGGAAATTCTGATTACGGCTTTCAACCTCCAGCGTAAGCACACAATCGTCTGTCACTACCAGTGGCCTGTTGCTAAGGCTGTGGGGAGCAACGGCAGCTATAACAATATTTGCTGCAGTCGGAGTCATTACCGGGCCACCCACACTCAACGAATAGGCTGTAGAGCCGGTCGGCGTTGCGATAATCAATCCGTCCGCTTCGTACGATGTGAGGTATTCATCGTTGATATGGGCGTGTACAGTAATCATGGATGCTGTATCCTGTTTCAATATCGCGATTTCATTCAATGCGTAATTGAAGCCAAGATAATCCTTGTGCTCGGTAGATAATTGCAACTGGCTGCGATGCTCGATACGGTAATTACCGGAGAAGATATCGGCAAATGTATCCTCGAGGTCTTTGTCACCTACATCTGCAAGGAATCCTAGGCGCCCGGCATTAATACCCAATATGGGTATATTCTTCTTGCCGATGATAGATGCCGTGCGGAGAAATGTTCCGTCACCGCCGATGCTGACAACCAGGTCGACATTGAATTCATCGTTCATAATTATACCGGCAATATCATATTCTAAAAAGAGTACATCTTTAAGATAATTATAGAATTTCTGCTGAAGGTATATTTCAGTGTTATTGTCCAGCAGGATTTTGAACAATTTTTCTACCTGCTCTTTCTTTTGATGTTTACTCCCGAATATCGCGATCTTCATTATCTTATAATTTTGGATGTATACCAAACAAATAAACAGTCAAGCTGTTAATAAATTGGAACTGATACACACTATTTCACCAATTCGTATTACATTTGCATGACGTATCATTTTGCAAAGTTGCTAAAAAGTTTTAACTTAATAATGATAGATTTAGTATTTGATGTTTGAGGGTTCGTTTTTTAGGTAAAAGAGAGTATTTAATGATATAATATAAAATCATAACTTACTATTGTTTTTTTACTTACCAAATAATAAATAGGTCTGTGACCTTAATTGTTTTTTATGACCAAACTTAGTGTAAATATAAATAAAATAGCGACTTTACGTAATGCGCGTGGCGGGAATATCCCCGATGTACTGAAGGTAGCTCTTGATTGTGAAAAATTTGGCGCACAAGGAATCACAGTTCATCCTCGTCCTGACGAAAGGCATATCCGCTTTAAGGATGTGTATGACCTGAAAGCCAAAGTAAGGACAGAATTTAACATCGAAGGCTATCCTTCCCAGAAGTTTGTAGACCTGATTACGACGATCAGGCCCACACAAGTAACCCTTGTTCCCGACAAACCCGATGCCATAACATCTAATGCGGGTTGGGACACTGTCGAAAACCAGCAACTGTTGTCCGATCTGGTTGACGAATTCAAAGCAGTCGGTGTACGTACTTCCATCTTTACCGGAACCGACCTGAAGATTATAGAGTTCGCCGCTAAAACCGGAACCGACCGGATTGAACTATATACCGAGCCGTATGCCAATGACTATGCAAAAAATAAAGAAGCTGCTGTCGCATCTTTCCTGGAAGCTGCTAAGCATGCAAAGAAATTAGGTCTTGGAGTAAATGCCGGGCATGACCTGAGCCTCGAAAACCTACATTTCTTATATAAGAATATTCCCTGGCTCGACGAAGTTTCTATCGGTCATGCGCTGATTAGCGATGCACTGTATATGGGCTTGGAGAAGACTATAAAGGCTTATAAAAACTGTTTAAGAGAAACTCCCGAATTATTAGATTAAGATATGGAGGCACAAAAAGATAAAATGATAAGTATAATAGGAACTGCGGGTTTTCATCTGCTGATTATCCTGTTCCTGTTGTTTTACTATTTGAAACCATCGCCGGTCATACGCCATTCCGACGAGCTGGGTGGAGTGCCTGTTATGTTTGGCAACGTAGCCGATGCGGGCGGTGATGACGAACCCTTTGGCAGGGGAAATGGAAATCAGGGTGCAGCAGAAGCAACCTCTCCGAATGTAGTGGAAGATCCCATCCCGATGGTAGAGAATACCACAGTCAAAGCAAAACCGACTGTAACCAATACGCAAAAAACAGCCGTCACCCAGGACTTTGAAGAAACGGTAGCTATAAAAGAAGCCAAACGGAAAGCCGAAGAGAAAAAACAACAGGAGGCTGCCGAACAACATAAGAAAGCCGAAGCCGAACGTATCGCTCAACAAGAAGCGGCTAAAAAAGGCCAGATAAACAACCAAATGGCAGGATTATTTGGTAATGGAACAGGCAGTGGCAGCCGTGGAGAAGGCACCGGAGAGGGAACACAGGGTGTACCTACAGGAAATGCGAGCTACGGCAAGACATCCGGTGTAGGGGGCTGGGGCTCTTTCGATCTCGGAGGGCGCAGTCTTGGCAGTGGAGGACTTGTTAAACCGAATTACTCTGTGGATGATTATGGTACAGTAGTTGTCGACATACTCGTGAATGCCAAAGGCGATGTCGTAGAAGCTATGATAGGGAAAGGAACCAATACCCCGAATACCAATCTGCGCAACGAAGCATTAAGGGCGGCAAAAAGAACGAAGTTCAACGCGGTATCTTCTGTTACCAATCAAAAAGGAACGATCACATATAAGTTTAATCTAAATTAAATTGGTATGAAGACTATATTTATATTTCTCACAACCGGATTTGAAGACATTGAAGCGATTGCTACAATCGATATTCTGCGCCGGGCTGAGTTGAATGTTAAATCAGTATCCCTGACAGATAGCAGGCAAGTGGCGAGCAGTCATCAGGTAATGGTTACGGCCGACTTGATGCTTGACCAGGTAAATTTCTCCGAAGCGGAACTGCTGATATTACCGGGCGGGACAACCCGATTTAATGAACATGAGGATATGAAAAAAGAGTTGCTCGCTTTTGCCAATAAAGGCGAAAAGGTAGCAGCGATATGTGCTTCGCCGATGGTATTAGGCGGCTTGGGATTACTGGATGGCAAAAAAGCGACCTGTTATCCCGGCTTCGAACAATACCTGAAAGGCGCTACCCTGCAAACAGATAAATCTGTTGTAGTAGACGGAAACATCACAACAGGCCGTGGCCCCGGACTTACAATCGACTTTGCCCTGAATCTGGTAGAACAACTGGCCGGAAAGGAAAAGCGTGATGCCGTAGCTGCCGGACTATTAGTAAAATAAAAACACGAAATGATGGGATTTGTCTCATCATTTCTGTTATTAAGGTCGCGGACCTATTTATACTATGGCTTTTGTATCTGTAACAGCAATCGTCAGTAATAATAAAACAATGTTGCATTAAATATTTTAAATATAACTCAAACTTAGAAAATGGAATTTTTACATGAAGTATGGAACTTCTTCCTCAACCTGCTGCGGGACACCGGCGGCACGCTTGATATGCTGGTAACCGACTATGGAGTATGGGTATACGCCATATTATTCCTTATTATTTTCTGCGAGACCGGCTTGGTTGTCACACCTTTTCTTCCGGGCGACTCCCTGCTGTTCCTGGCCGGAGCCATAGCTGTACGCCCTGATAATCCTCTTCATATTTATTTTTTAGTTGCCATACTTATAGTTGCTGCAATTATAGGGGATGCAGTCAATTATACGATCGGCCGTTTTTTCGGGCAAAAACTATTCAGCAACCCTAATTCCAAAGTGTTCAAACAGGAGTATCTGGAAAAGACGAATAAGTTTTATGAAAAACATGGCGGTAAAACCATTATACTAGCCCGTTTCGTACCGATAGTACGTACATTTGCCCCTTTTGTTGCGGGTATGGGCAGAATGAGTTATAAACATTTCTTCTCTTTTAATGTTATAGGAGGTATAGCCTGGGTGGTTATTTTCTGTACCCTGGGAGCCCTCATCGGACGACTGGAGTGGGTTGAGAAGAATCTGGATAAAGTAGTTATCCTTATTGTGATAGTATCCATTCTGCCGGCAATATACGAGGTCATAAAGGCTAAATTGGAAGCGAGAAAGGCGACAAAAGCCAAAGGATAAAAAGATATTACATCTTAAACTATTACCACTGACACTGACAGGAGCTTAACTGCTCCTATCGTGATAGTGGTTTTTCATTTAATAAAAACCATAAACTACTATTGTTATGAACAATATAGCAAACATACCCGACGCGGGAACAAAAAAGAGGCTGGTCATCATCGGCGGTGGATTCGCCGGTCTGGAGTTAGCCAAGAAGATGGACAAGAACCTATATCAGGTAGTATTGATAGATAAGAATAATTACTATCAGTTTCAACCGCTGTTTTATCAGGTAGCCACCGGAGGACTGGAGCCCAGCTCTATTTCCTATCCCCACCGTAAGAATTTCCAAAAGAATAAGAATTTCCATTTCCGTATGTGTGAGGCGCAGAATGTTGACCCCGGGAATAAGGTGATACACACAAATATAGGCAATATTTCATATGACTATCTGGCCATATCAACAGGATGCGACACTAATTATTTTGGTAATGACAGTCTGAAAGACAGTACCTTTGCCCTGAAATCAGTGTCAGAATCTTTACTTCTCAGAAACAGGATATTACTTAGTTTCGAAGAAGCCCTTAGTACGGATGATGATGACGAACTTAGAGAAATACTATCATTTACCATCGTTGGCGGAGGGGCTACAGGTGTTGAACTGGCAGGGGCCCTGGCCGATATGAAGAAATCTTTCCTCCCTAAAGATTATCCTGAAATAGATTTCACCAAGATGGATATCCATCTCGTAGACGCCTCACCCCGGTTACTCTTCGCCATGTCGGAGCAGGCATCGGAGAAAGCTGCCGAAACCCTGAGAAGCCGCGGTGTAATCATCCATCAGGATATATCCGTAAAATCTTACAATAAGCCGTTTGTAGAACTTAGCGACGGGACTAACATCCGCACGCGGAATGTATTCTGGGTTGCAGGGGTAAAGCCGAACAGCCTGAAAGGACTCGCAGATACTGCGTACAACAGGGGGCGGCTGTCTGTCAATGAATACAATCAGGTACAAGGCTATGACGATATATTCGCCATAGGGGACACTGCCATCCTTATATCCGACAAGAGCCCCAAAGGCCATCCGCAAGTGGCGCAGGTGGCGCTGCAAATGGCAAAACGCCTGGCAAAAAACCTCAATACTGCGGCCAATAGCGATAGTTGGGAAAAATTCACCTATACGGACAAAGGGTCATTAGCTACCATCGGGCGTAATGCAGCCGTTGCCGATCTGGGTAAATTCCGTTTTGGAGGCTGGTTTGCCTGGTGGCTCTGGCTATGGGTACATATACTGTCGATTGTAGGTATGAGGAATAAAGTTTCCGTGTTCATAGACTGGGTATGGAGTTATTTGAACTACGACGTATCGTTACGTTTGTTTATTAAACCAAAGTTTAATAAGATGTATAAAGATGAATTGTAACTCTAATGAAGTTACAATTCATATCCATAAAGCTCTCATTTATCAAAAAGTAACAAAGGTAACAGATATATCAGTAAACAGTGAACAGTAAACAGTAAACAGTGAACAGTAAACAGTGAACAGTAAACAGTGAACAACTTGTATTTTGTATCTCGTATCTTGTCTACTCGTAACTCGTAACTGCCCTAGGGCGAAGTAACCTGTAACTGTTAAAAGGTAACACTTTTTTACTTATTACTTTTTACCCACATTGTAAGTCCCCCGAGGGGAAACAACGTTCGGCGGAGCCAATTTAGGGGGCCATTTCATTCTTTCAAAGAACTCCGGCTAACAGCCTTTAACTGTTAGCAACCTTATCTGTATCTTGTGTATCTCTCTATAAAGACATAGCCTTATATACATTCGAATCAGCTTCCTGATATAGATTTCCGCTGAATTCTATTCTGTTGCTGTTAAAGTTCGGATTTATGGTTGCATTACATTGATTGGAACCGTTGGTCAGCCGTAACGTGACATTGGCTGAAACTGCCGTTCCCTGCACGGTCATGCTAAAGGTAATGTTGCCTTTCTTATCCGATTGCATTTTTACGTTCGACACTTTTCCGTCTACAGTGATACCACCGATCCCGTTAGGGCCTGCATAGGGCGAATTGAAAGCCATCTGAATAGTCGCCTTATCCTGATGCATGGAGATGAAATTTGTGTTGGCGCTTACATAAACAAAACGTCCGTATTTAAAATCGATACGGTCGGCTTCCAATACGAATTCCCTGTCGTTGAGCGCCTGGACTGCCTTTTCAAACCACATTCTCTGTTCCGCTTCTTCGGCCGCAGCTTTGAGCGGGTCCTGCTGAGTTTTGCATCCTGCAAAGATTAACAGGATTGATGATAATAGAAATACAATTGCTTTCATAATCTTTCCTTTTTTTAAGATATACCTGGTAACTTTTTGAATTAACGGTCGCGGAAACGAAGGCGCGGCAATATTATTCATAATAGGATACCAATAAATTTAAACAGTTACTTAAAATATAACAAAACCTGTTAACGAATGGTTTAACTATTCAGCAGGGTTTTGTTAATACAGGTAAAAGATTAATCCTCAATTTTATATAAATAAGGTTTCGTGAATGATCTCTCCCACGGTAGGATGAGGAAATACAATCTTACGGAACTCTTCCACAGTAAAGTCTTTCTCTATGGCTATGCCTGCGATAACAATCAGCTCCGAAGCCGGATTGCCCAGCATATGGCAGCCTATGATCTTTTCGTCTTCACCGGTTATTAATTTGCACATTCCATTAACCAACTCGTTCTCTGCCACAAACCGTCCTGAGTATGCCATCGGTAGTTTCAGTACGGTATGCTTTATGCCTTTTGCAATAAGTTCTTCTTCGGTTTGTCCTGCTCCCGCTATTTCGGGATTGGTATATACTACTCCCGGGATCGCTTTGTAACTCATCCTGTCCGCTTTACCGAAAATATGGTTTACGGCCACCTCCCCTTCACGCACAGCGGTATGGGCAAGCAGTGAATGGCCTGTAATATCTCCGCAGGCATATATGCGGGGATGCGATGTCCTCATAAATTCGTCGACTTTTATTCCGTTGCGGTGCATTTCAATATTCAGTTTTTCCGGATTCAGGTTTGCTGTAACCGGTCGCCTGCCTGTGCTTAGCAGTATTTGGGTTGCTTCGACAGATGATTGCTCCCCGTCTTTTTCAATAATTACCTCCCCGTCTTTTATTTCCACTACTTTTGTACCGAGGTAAAAATCAATACCTTTTTTTGCGTACTCGGTACGGAGCATGGCGGACAGTTCCTTATCCATAGCGCCGAGTATTTCGGGCAGCATTTCTATGACGCTGACTTTTACACCGAGGCTGTTAAAGAATGAGGCAAATTCCACACCGATAACTCCTCCGCCTATGATTGCCAGCGATTTGGGTACTTCCTTGTTGTCCAGCGCTTCTTTCGATGTCCAGTAGCCACTTGAGTCTAGTCCCTTAATGGGCGGCACTATTGTTTCGGAGCCTGTGCAGAGCAGTACATATTTTGCTGTATATGTTTCGTCATCATTGCCTACTAGTATGTTCCGGCTGTTATCTTCTCCGATAAGATGTACCTCCGCACCGATAATTTCCACTTCGTGAGCGGCCATTTTCTGTTTGATGCCGGCTACCAGTTTACGAACGGTCTTTTGTTTGCGGGCGATTATTTTACTTAAATCAAAACCCGGCTGCCCTTCGACTGATACTCCATACTTTGCCGAATGTTTTATATTGTCTAATGTCTTGGCAGAATACAGCAGTGTCTTGGTAGGGATACATCCTTCGTTCAGGCAAACACCGCCTAATGCATTTTTTTCAAATAAAATAGTTTTTAATCCGTTTGCGGCAGCTCTTTCTGCGGCGGTATATCCGGCAGGGCCTCCACCGATAATGGCAATGTCGTACAGCATAGTAATATAGGAAGTTAAAGGTTTATTTTTATTATGTTTCTTTTATTTAGGGATAGCGAATGTTGTAAAGTACAGGTCTGCAACACCTACATCTGTCTGATGGCAGAAATCTTTCAGATTTTTTAAATCATATCCATTGGTCCTCCATTTGCTGAGTAATATATCGGCATCATTCAGTATCCTGTTTTCATAAGATTGAACCTTTTGCATAATACCATTTCCATCTGCGGAAATTAGTGCTGTAAGATTTATATAATCTGTACCCTCTCCGCGCGTAATGGGGAAAAGCTGTTTTTTCAGCTGGAGCGACCAGTCGCAAAGTTTTGCATTGCCTGTTTCATCGGCCAGAAGTATGGAAGGGCAGATATTCTCTTTGCTCAGCCATACCGGTATTGCAACGGTTGTAAGCGGTGAACCCAGTATTGTCCACATTGTGGTAAGGGCGGGCGATTCGTTTTCCTTTACACCCTGTACAACCATAGCGGATGATGTGCTATAGCGGGGGATAAAATCCCTGAAGGGTACGAACATCCGTTTGTTGGTATTCTCCGGTATCAGGTCATATAGATTTACTCCTGTCAATCCGTGTGTAAGATGGCGGGATACATCTTGCAATAAAAATCTGTATGAGAAAGAATTTGATAACGATGCCTGATAGAACAGAGGTTCGGCAGCCTGATAGCGGCTTATGCCCTTATCGCGTTCCCTATCGCCGGAAAAAGAGTAGTTTGTGCGGACAATATACCCCAGAGGGGCGGTATTGGTATCGTTGGCGTCGAACTTTTTGTATGTATAATCTCCTGTTTCGTAATAGGCTGCGCCACCCTGCGCATCTATCACTCCGAAGTTGGCACTCACATACATCGGCTTGGGCAATGAGTCCAACAGGCGTTCAAAGTCGGCCAGAGTGGCACAGCGTTGCAATGCCAGTTTCATAACCACGCCTTCGAGCTCGTCTTTACCGGCTTCATCGGGGTTGAGGTTGTAAGAAGCCGAATTCATTATGGCGAATCCGGTGGAGTTATAGCCTCCCCATACTTCTTTGCCTGCCTTATCCGAACTGTTTACAATGCCTGCATAACTGTACTTGCCATCGGTAAAGTACATCAGTTTGTTTTGCAGGCTGCTTGTATCCCTGTGCTTGTAGAGCAACGGACGGCCATCGGCGATGTATTTACCCGAAATAATGGCAGTGGTACAGGCCAGTGCAGGAAAAGATATGATGATGAATAAGAAAAATATACATAGTGTCCGCTTCATAGTTTCAAATTTTATCCTTTAAAGATAGACTTTATTTTACGCTTATTAATTATATATTGTAAAAAAGTAACAAAGGTAACAGATATATCAGTTAACAGTAAACAGTCATCAGTCAATAACTCGTAAGATGTAAAACTT
>NZ_JBHSGN010000008.1:0-39230 GCF_042654545.1 Dysgonomonas termitidis | reverse complement strand
TTCCCCGAACTATTACGTCTGATGAGAGTATTTTCTTTTTGATCTCCAGATAGAGCGGCCTGAGCAGTTCGCAGACCGGCTTAAACCAGCCGTCGAGCGTATTCTTCGATAGTTTTACTCCTAAGTGCTCAAGTTGCCTGACCTGACGGTAGAAGGGAACATGGTATTCATATTTCTGGAGGAGTACCTCCGCCAGCATGGAGGCTCCGGGCATCCCTTTGTATATGGGCATTAACGGTAGAGGAGCGGTCACAACCGTTTTTTCTCCCCTTTCCTCCGCATCCCTGCTGTCCTTGAGCGCGTAAGTGGGCCGTACGGTATCCTTCACATAAAGGTATCCCGGCTTCATTTCCAACGTCCGCGTATGTTCTTCCCCTATCTTGACGTAGTCGTCCAGGTCGATGCCTTCCGGATTGATGATTACGGTGACTACCGGAAGGTCATCCATAACGATCCGGTTCCTGCGTGTTGTTACGGCGGCTTGGGGTCTTGGAACCAGTATCTGCTCTTCCGCTTTTTTACGGGCTTCCTCGATTTCCGCTTCGATCTGCATCAAGCCTCCGTCTTCAAAAGGGAGCATGGGATCACCGTTTATGGGCTTACACTTCTCACTCATCTTGCCGAAGACCTTTTTCTTAAGCCACGCCAATGAAGCGTTTAGTTCGGATATCGTATTTCTGAGTTCCTCGATAGTTTGTGACTGCTGGCGGATAATTTCCATCAGCCCGGCAAGCTGTTCATCGGCGGTTAATATGGGTGGCCGTGCTGCATTATCCGGTGTCATTCCTACCTTTTTCATGTTTGAAAGATAATAAAAATCAGTAGGATATGCAAGGGCTCGGTGACTTATTTTCAGTTGTTTGCCAATGTTTTTTAAGGTCGGTGAGCCGCCTCTGCCTACCTTGACGCGGGTCCTCGTTGATGCCCTGTACCATGACTACCAAATCATTCCATGTCATGGGATAAGACTTGGTTTCCGGGTTGTATGCAGGCAATTTGAAGGTACCTTCTTCGAGCAACTTCTCGTACAGGACGAGACCGCCGCATTCGGCATGGAGTAATTTTATCTTTGTTTTGCGTTTGTTGCAGAAGATGTATACATCCCCGTTCCTTACGTCACCGCCCATCTTTTCCCGGATAAGGCCGCTCAGGCTGAACATACCTTTGCGCATGTCGGTACTGCCCGGGCACAGGAAGTAGCGCATCGAATCGTTCAGGCAGAACATGAGCCGCAAAGTTTGGTGATCAGGCTCAAGGCAGCTTTGCATCCGTTTGGCCCTTTGAACTTCATCTTTATTCCGTTGGGAAGTTCCAGCGATATCTCCGAGTCATCGCTTCCTTTGGTACATTGCTTCTCCGGTTTGCCGGGAAGTGGAGCCGGCCCGGGATGGATCGGGGATAAGATACCGTTATCAATGGATATCGGAGCAAAACCGGCCATGCCGCGGCAGCCCGGCGTTGCCTCGAGTTCTTCATCTGTTATCCGGAAACGGAGCCTCCAGTCGTAGAACTGTGAACGGTTATAACCCTCGTTCCGGCAAAAATCCGTTACTGTTAAGCTACTTTGCCGCTGCCGTAGTAAAATAACGGCGAATTCTTCCCTTGTCATGTATTTTGCCATAACTTCTTTTTGACGCAAAAATACTGCCAAACAAATTGTCATACAATATGTATATGAGCGGTCGCTTACTTTGTATGTAACATCGTAAGTATTCGGTGAACCCTGTCAAGTAGCGTAATAAAAGGTTTCTACCTTTGCAAAAAAAAGAGTTATATGCAAAGTAAGAAATGGACGCTGTCGCAGTTTGAAACGATTTATGCGCGTTATCAGGAAAGCGGCTTAACGCCGAAAGCCTTTTGTTCGAATGAAGGGATACTGACGGACCGGTTCTACGAATGGCGGAAGAAGCTGTTAACAAAAAACGGTGATTTTATCCCGGTCAGGATAAATGACAGGGGACAATTACGGTTACCCGGACGTGATAATCCCCCGCACTGCTCCTGCGATCCGGTACCCAACCAGAGTACTTGCGAGATAGCCTATCCCAATGGGGTCACCGTCCGGCTTAACGGGCCTGTTTCCCCGGAAATGCTGCGCACGCTTATCCTGTTAAACCGTAAGCGACCGCTCAACCACGTTAGTTTAGTGAGCAATATAGCAAAGCATCAATCCGGTATATACCGTAGGGTTCTCTCCCATTGGTTTATACCGGAATAAGTCCATGTGATACATATTTTGCTCTGAATATGGGATCATGATACGATGTTACATACAAAGATGAATATTTTTGACACATTTGACAGGGTTCACCGAATACTTACGTTTGGATATGCCTCTTATTTTATTTGCTGATTTAGTGAGGGATTCGTCTTTCTGAAGTAAGGCTTCCTGTAAGGAAGCGATGGTTCCTTCTATGGATTTGATCGTCGCAGACAGCGTTTCTATCTGGGTTAATAACTGCTTGTTGAATACATTGGCTGCTTCCAATTGTGCCGTCAATATAGCTTCCATCCTGTTTCTTACCATGCCTTAAAGGTACGAAAAAATATGGATATAAGCAAGCCTTAATTCGTTTTATTTAATTGATTATTAAATAGTTAAACGGATAAAAAGCGTGTCCTGTAGCGTTTGCGGAAGCGAACGCTATCTAGGGAGACCCCCGACATGATGAAGCTGAAAGTTTCCCAGGAAAGCTCATAATAGCCTGTAGCCGGATCAATTTTAGGTAGTTCAAAACTGCCCCGTTCAAGGCGCTTGTGGTACAACAGGAAACCGTCGGTATCCCATTTTAATATCTTTACGTTTTGCCGGTTCTGACCAAAGAATATATAGGTATCACCGTTCATTGGTGAGAGCGGGGATTCGGCCTTGATCAGATTGAACAATGCATCAATCCCTTTATTCATACGCACAGGGTGTTGGCACATAAAGTACCTTACATTATCGTTAAGGCCAAACATAGCGTGCTACTTTTCAGGGTGATACAATGAAAGTAATGAGATCAGGCTTTCCGCTGTACATTCCTGCAAAGTCAGATTGACATTATTTGGAAAGGTTATGCTGACACCTATGAGTACACGGTCTGTCATAACAGGATGACTTTGTGGCCTGAACTGGATAAAAGTTTGTTGATCATCATTGGTGATATCCTCGCCTCTCGCCGCCGCCTGAAGCTGCCTCATAAAGATTCCACGACGTTGAGCCCAATCTAAGATTTTTACATATTTAATGTTATTATCCCGGCAATAAGATTTGAATGATAAATACGAATCTTTCTTCAAACATTCTTTATAACCTTCTATAGCTCGCATCTGTAATGATGATTTACTCCTTTCTGAGGAATTCGTTTCCATGATCTTTTATTTGCAAATGTACAGGGCTACGGCATGCGCGTCAAGACGTCTTCGCGGAGACACTTACCGATGTTACATACAAAGATGAATATTTTTGACACATTTGACAGGGTTCACCGAATACTTACGGTCTCCCAGTTCGTAATGGAAGAAGTGCATCCTGTCCAGCACACTGCGGGCTACCCACAGGTATTCCTTTTCCGCCTTATGCTTGTCCTTACTGATGACCGGCAGGACGGTCTCGTCCGCCTGTATGTACCCCGACGAGAGGACAATTTCCCGCACCCTGCCGTACAACGGGCGCAGGGCTTCCCCCAGCCGGCTGAAGCATCCGTTGACCGTGCTTTCGCTCAGGATAACACCCAGGTCTTTCAACTGGCGCAACTGCCGGTGGAACGGTATATGGTAGGTATATTTTTGGATCAGGAGCTCGGCTGCCAGTGTGGAGCCGAACATGCATTTGTAGAGCGGTAAAAGCGGCAACGGAGCTATAACCACTGTTTTCTCACCTTCCCGCGGCAGTTCCAGCTTGTCTTTAAGCGCATACCTGGGACGTATGCGGTCCTTGACATAAAGCTTGCCCGGCTCGAACTCCAGTGTCTTTGTGTGTTCCTCGCCTATGCGCACATACCGGTTCCTGTCCAGGTTTTCCGGCTCGATGATAACTTCCACCACAGGAAGGCCTTCCATCACATCTGTTCGAGGTTTAACGGCTTTTTCTTTGTGGGCAGTGCGGATATTTCAGCGATTTCAGCTGCCGCGGATTCACTTGCCTGTGCCTGCAGCGGCAATTTGAGGTTGAAGCCCTCGAAGTCCAGGCCAAGCTGGTTGGGATCCAGGCGGGACAGCTTCTCTGACTTGCGCCCGAACATCTGACGCATAAACCAGGCCAGGTTGGTATTCAGACGGGCGATCGCTGCGCGCAGGCGCTTCATGTACAAAACCAGACCACCATCCTCGGCATGCAATAATTTAATGATCCGTCTATCCCTGTTGATGAACAGGTTATGTGGTGTACAACATAAAAGATATAAATATCACCGTTCATTGGGCAAAGCGGGGATTCGGACTTGATCAGATTGAACAATGCGTCAATCCCTTTATTCATACGCACAGGGTGCTGGCACATAAAATACCTTACATTATCGTTAAGGCCAAACATAGAATGCTACTTTTCAGGATGATACAATGACAATAACGAAATCAGACTTTCCGACGTACATTCCTGCAAGGTCAGACTGATATTGTTGGGAAAGGTAATGCTGACTCCTTTGAGAGCACTGTTCGCCATAACCGGGTGGCTTTGTGGCCTGAACTGGATAAAGGTTGGCTGACAATTGCCGTTGGCTAGATCTTCACCTCTGGCCTCATCTTGAAGCTGTCTCATATAAATTCCGTGGCGTTGCATCCAGTCTAAGATTTTTTTATAGTTAATGCTATTATCCCGGCAATAGGTTTTGAATGATAAATACGGATCGGTCTTTAAGCATTCTTTATAATCTTTGACAGCTTTCATGTATACTGTTGACAGAGATCTTTCTGAGGAATTATTTTCCATACTTTTTTGTTTGCGAAAGTACAGTGTTACGGTAAGTGCATCAAGGCGTCATCCCGGAGACGCTTACCAGCAGTCCAATAAAAATCCGGTACAAACCAGAGTGATAGAACCCTACGGTATATATCGGATTGATACTTTTAAATTTGAGTATTACACGAACGTAGTTGAGCGGTCGCTTACAATGGTCTAACCGCTTACTATTTATTTTAAGACCAAAATCTTTCCGATAAGATCACCCGTTAAACGTCTTGTCCTTTCCTTCCCTATTCTTTACCGTATAAAACGGTAAAAAATGGCCAGACAACTTATAGCCCGCGGGCAGGTAAATATACAAACCCTGAATGACGCCTACACGATCAACCAGTCGGTAAGCAGTTATGTGTTTGCAGCGGCAAGCAATGGTACGGTACTGAATGCTGTAACCATCGTATCGGCAATAAAAGTAATGAAGGGGGATACGGACTTCACAGCATTTACTATCGGCTCTATAAGCAAGCCGGCGGGATTCTCTGCGGTTACCATAAACAATACGGACAAGACCATCACCTATACGGTTGCGGCCAATACGGCCAACCTTCCCGATAACGGTATCGTTACTATTCCCCTTACCATAGCCGGCATTACTTACAGCCTTTCATTTGCCTGGTCGAAAGCCAAAGCGGGAGCTGCAGGCAAGGACGGTACGGACGCCAACCTGCTGGACTGGGTAGCTGACTGGAATACGAACAAGACCGTTATCGGGGCGAACTCCGTTATTACCCCCAAGATATTCGCCGGGGTAAAAAATGCTAACGGGACATTAACAGGCCTGGCCCTTGGCCGCTTTGCCCTATCGACACTAAACGCATCCGGGCAGGTAGCAACGGAAACGATAGACGGCCTTCATGGATTCAGGGACGGAAAGAAAACATTTTCCATCGATACGACCGGTACAGTCCTTTTAGGCAATGGAAACCAATCAGTCAAATATAATTCCGCGACCGGAAAGATCGAATTCGGTTCCGATGTCAGCCTGAACTGGATTGGAGCCACCTACATAGATAAGGACGGCGTTTTTACAGGAACACTGTCTGCCAATACAGTAAATGCCGTAAAGATCAATGCGACCCAGATAACAGCCGGAACAATCGATGTTGCCCGGTTAAACGTGGATGCCCTGAAAGTCTCCCTTATCACAGCTGCGAATATAGACGCCCTGACACTCAATGTAACCAAAGGCAAGATCGGTGGCTGGAGCATCGATACGGATTCTATATTCAGGGGAACAAAAAACAATACCTCCGGGGCATATACCGGGGCTTCGGGCGCAGTCACCATAGGCTCTAATGGGATTAGAGGTTTTAAGTGGAGGCTGGAATCTACCGGGGCAGGCGCTATAGCCGGGGGAAATATTACCTGGGACGCTTCAGGCAATGTAATATTCGGGTCATCCGTTTCCCTAAGCTGGACCAATGCAGCCGACAGTGCACTGGCTTCGGCTAAAAGCTATGCCGATACAAAGAAAACGGAAGCCATAAGCGCGGCAGCCGTGGATGCGGCCGGTAAAGTAAATGCAGTCGGCATCGGCGGACGGAACCTGATACCCCTTGCAAAAATCGGCGGAACAGCCGATACCGGAAAATTCGGGGACAATACCGGCAGGTATAAGGAAATATCATCAGCGCAATGGAGGATACAGAACTTTACCCAGCCTGAAGCGGGGTATTACTCGGTCAGTTTCTGGGCGAAGGCGGATGTGGCGGGTAAGCTGGGATTCGATATTTGCGACCAGAACAGTAAAACGGCAGACCTTACTACCGCCTGGACGCTTGTAAAATTCGAGAACCTGTATGTCACAAGTTACCTGGCGTCCCCATATTATGGATTTATCGACCTGTACAATGCATCCGGCAGTACGATAGCAACATTGTATATTTCAAACTTTAAGGTAGAATACGGGACAAAATGCACATCCTATACACCCGCGCCGGAAGATACGGACAGTATTATTAATACCGTAAAATCAGTTGCGGATAAAAACCTGGCGGCTCTTGGCGGAACATCATATCCCAGGCTGACCCAGATTTCCGCTACCGGAATATATACCGGTACTGTCAATGCCTCACAGATCACAGCCGGGACGATCGATGCAGCCCGGATCAATACGGATGCACTGAAATCCACCCTGATAACAGCGGCAAATATCGATGCCCTGACACTGAATGTTACCAAAGGCAAGATCGGCGGCTGGACAATAGGCAGCGATACGGTTACAGCGGGTAGCATCGGCAGTGTCGGCGCCGTACCCATCCAGTTGAGGAATTCGACGACTGGCAGCGGCAGTATATATAACGGCGGGATAAAGCTGTACGGTTTATCGATGCTCTGGTACCAGAACCAGAATGCGGGCCATCTTGTTTTCGGACAGGTGGCGGCAAGCGGTACCGGTATCAAAACCAGTTTCTATGGCATCCAGATGATGGCCTGGGATAATACCGAATACTTCTGCCTGTCCGCGAACACAGCCTTATCGGGTTCGAAGGAAGTCTACAACCGGATTGCAGGCTGGGCCTTCGACAACGCTAAGATATGGAAAAACAACGTATCGCTGGGCTCGGACGGTTCCATTACCAACGGCACGAAGTGGAAACTGAATAACGACGGCAGCGGGCAGGTAGCCAGCGGTAATATTTCATGGGATGCCACAGGCAACATTACATTCGGCTCCAGTGTATCACTGAACTGGACAAACGCAGCCAATACCGCCCTTGCATCGGCTAAAACTTATGCCGACACGAAAAAAACAGAAGCCATAAATACGGCGGCCACGGACGCATCCAATAAGGTAAATGCGGTACAGGTAGGGGGCCGTAACCTGCTGCTCAATTCCGGATTCCAGCTTGGCACCGCCAATTGGAGCCTGACAACAAACGTAAGCTATGACAATACGGTTAAATATAACGGCAATTTTTGCATAAAGTCTATCCAGTCCGGCCTGACGGCCGATTCATGGCGCGGGCCGTCCAGTGTCAATCAAAAGTATCCGGTTACCGAAGGGGAAAAGTATGTCGCATCGGTGTATACCATGAGTGACGATATTTCAGCCTTTGACAATTACGCAACCATGGAAGTCGACCTGGTCGATGCCGGCGGCACAAGGAAAATCCATGCAAGCGCCAGGATCGTGCCAACTAAAAATAACGACTGGCAGCGGTTCAGTATTCCTTTTGCAGTTCCGGCAGGGTATGTTTCGGTATATATCTGGGTATACGTTACACGGAACGGGCGGATGTGGATAAACTCCCCGCAACTGGAAAAAGGGAATAAATTAACGGACTGGACCCCGGCGCCGGAAGATGTTACCGCACGGATGACAAAGATCGATGCCAATGGTATCTATACAGGCACGCTGACCGCCGCGCAGGTCAATGCCGTCAGTATCGACGCTTCGAGCATCAAGGCCGGAACACTCTCCGCTGACCGGATAGCTGCCGGAAGCATCAATGCCGCCAAACTGGATGCGGCAAGCATAAAATCCTCCATTATCAATACCGACTACATCAATGGCCTTACCTGTACCTTTGTACGGGGAAAGATCGGAGGTTGGACTATCGGTGCGGATACCATTACCATAGGAAGTATCGGAACGGCAGGTGCTACACCTATACAACTAAGGTCTCTATCCACAGGCTCCGGATATGTATATTCCGGTCAGTACAAACCTTACGGACTGACAATGACATGGCATCAAAGCAGTAACGCGGGGCATTTTGTCTTCGGGCAGGTCATGTCGGCAGGCAATGCGGTCAAAACAGATTTTATCGGTATCCAGATGATGTCCTGGGATCACCTGGAATACTTCTGCCTGTCCGCGAACTATATGAAGTCCGGCGGAAAGGAAATCTATAACCGGATCGCAGGCTGGGCTTTCGATAACGATACCCTTTACAGGGGAACCAGGAACAATACCTCCGGGGCTTATACGGATGCTTCGGGAGCCATCAGCATCGGCTCGAACGGTATCCGCGGGTACAAATGGCGGCTGGAATCGAACGGCTCGGGAGCTGTCGCAGGAGGTAATATCGCCTGGGATGCCTCCGGCAACGTTACCTTCGGTTCCTCCGTATCGCTAAACTGGACGAATGCAGCCAATACCGCCCTTGCATCCGCTAAAACCTATGCCGATACCAAAAAGACGGAAGCAATATCTGCCGCTGCTACGGACGCAACAACCAAAAGTGACGCGGCCAGGGAACTGGCGCAGGCTATGGCTTTCGGCAGGATGCTATACCGCGACCCGACTTTTTACAACGGGAATAACGGTATGAATGTATATAATAATTCGAATAACGGTACGGTTACCATCACCCGGACAAGCGACACGAATGCCCCGAACGACAGCAAACAGGCGCTGGTGATAAAAAATACAGGGACATCGAGCCCCAATTGCGGTGGATTCTACTGGGGAACGGCGACTTCTTACCGCAAGGTATTCATCACCCGGATTATCGCAAAAATACCCGCAGGCAGGAATATTTCGTACCATTCGAACAGCATCGGTACAGGAGGCGTGCAAAAATGGCTGACGCCGGTAGCCGGAACCGGGGACTGGTGCGAATATATCTGCAAGGTATCCTGCGGGACGGACAGTTTTTCGGGCACACATTATTTTGCTGTCACCGGGGCTGTGGGAACCGGGGACGCCCCGGTAGAATGGCGGGTAGCCTACGCGACCGTATTCGATATTACATCCACGGAGAAATACACGACTACCATTGATGCCGGCGGGATTTACACAGGTACGGTTAAAGCGGGGCAGGTACTGGTGGATTCCGCGTTAGTAGTAGGAGGAAGTACCTATAACGGGAGTATATCCGTCAGGGACGCGTCCAATGCCGTCAAGGTCACATTGGACAGGAACGGGATCAATGCCGTCGGCGGGACGATTGCCGGATGGACCATTTCATCCAACCAGATATCGAGGAACAGCGTTATACTCGGCTCGGACGGTTCGATCACGAACGGCACAAAATGGAAGCTGATGAACGACGGCTCGGGACAGGTAGCGGATGGCAATGTCAGCTGGACAGCCGCGGGCGCCGTATCTGTTACGGGAACTATCAACGCGACGGCAGGGACTATCGGGGGATTTGTGATCAGCGGTAACAGGCTGACCAACTCGGCCGGGGATTCCTGTATTTATTTCGATAACCTGAACGGCGCGTCCTATGTCAGGATCAATGAGAGTTCGAGCTACCTGGTCAGCCTGAGGGCGGATTCAGCAAAGACAGCTATCAATATCCAGACCTATGCTTCAGGAGCCAGGGGGATTTCTATTATAGCCAATGCGGGCTCAACATATGCCATCGAGTCCTACGGGCCCCACCAGTTCGGGCAGCGCTCAGGGGAAAATTGGAATGCTCCGGGTGTGTTGTTTTCTGCTTTAGTAAAACGAACCTCTACTTTATATCAACAATGGGGTAATGGTCTAACGGTAACTTCTTTTGAAAGGACCGGGACAGGGTACTTTGTCTGTAAGCATAATCTGGGACATACTCAATATATTGTAGTGACTTCACCATATTGGGACCATAGTTCTAATGGCCACTCAAATTCATATGTTAGAGTAGAATATATTAATGCGTATGATTTTGTGTTAAGAGTCGTAAATGCAGATAATGGAAGTCAGGTGGATACAAATTTCACATTCGCTGTTATCGGAAGAAACAAATGGTAAACAAAAGCACTATTCTTTATAAAAATAAGAAATACAGTAAATCATGAAATTCAGGGAAGTAAAAGAAATGGGTGAAGGCGTCTATGAGTTCTATTGCCAGGGCTGCCGGTGCCGGCATCATGTATGGACCAACAAAGACAGCCGGCCATGCTGGGATTTTAATGGGGATACGGACAGGCCGACCATCTCGCCGTCTATACTGGTGACATATCCCACACCTTCGGGAAACCGGATATGCCATTCCTTTATAAAGGACGGCAGGATACAATACCTGGCCGACTGTTCGCATGAACTGCGGGAACAGACCTTGGAGTTAATCGAAATAAACTCAGCAACCGATGAATCATTAACCATTTAATAAAATACACCAAGATGAATATTACAAGCACAACTGTCATCAGGCACGGAGAGTATCATACAGGCAATGCCGGATACCGCATAGAATATGTTGTACTGGATTCGAAGCTGACCCGTATCCAAGCGAATGTGTATGAACCCATGGACGGTGAAGAAAAATACCTCGGCGTTATTTCCTTTGAGAACGGCGCGGTAAGCTGTTCCCTGCCTGTTCCGGAGAACTGTTCCCTTAAGGATTATTTCGGGGATTTCGAAATAATAATGAATAAAATCGAGGCCGAATCCGAAGGCCGGCCCGGTAAATAATACCGGTTCCGTAAACCTCTTATATCCCGGTATCCTATTCTTAGGAAATATTAAACAGATAAAAAATGGAATTAACGATTAAGGACCGGCTGTATATTCCGGCTATTTTACCGAAAGAAGGAAACTTTTCCCAGTTTAATATCAAGAAGGATATCCTGCGTAAAATTGAGATCTCCGACAAGGAAAGGCATGACACAGGCCTTACCGAGAATAAGGAAACCAAACGTATCGAGTGGAATGTAGAAAAGGACATTCCTTTAAACGTTGAATTCAGCGTGCAGGAACTCGAATATCTGAAACAGGCCTGCGAGCGTATTTCAGATGAGCAGCTCCCGGACGATATGTGGACCGTTGTAGAACGGATATATAATGGAGAGTAATACGTTATGTAAAGCCTTTTTATATACGGCACAAAATAATAAGATAAGTGTTATATGTCCCGTCGTAGTTAAATTGTTATATTACCAAGTGACCGGAAGAATACACAAAACCGGATTGTCCGTATAGACCGGGACAATCCGGTTTTATTTTTATCCGTCACATTTTTTTACATAAAACATTGTGTTTTATTGATTTTTAGTAATTTTGGCATATGGCCGGAACGGCAGCGTGATTTTTTATTCTGATATGCTGGTTGCCATTTTCCGTGATATTACCGGAAATCCGGTGCCGGGTAAAAGTTACAGGTGGCCTGTATGGCGTGACAACATGAAAATATACCAGGCATATTAATCGAAATAGTCAGGCATTACACAATAGTATGTATTTGGAAAACGGAGTTCCGGAACAATGCGTTTTCTGCCGAATATATTTACAAAACTATTTTTTATGATTATTAAATCTCTGAAAACAACCAGATAACCTGTCGCTTACAATAGGTAATGATAAGGACGAAGCGTTAAAAAACATCCGTAAATCCCGGATACAGTCCTTGCCTTCGAATTGATATAATTATTGTAAATTTAAATTTTATGAAAAAGATTTTATTAGTCATGGGGATTTTTTCCCTGATGACCGGGTTGAATGCCTGTAAAGGCAAACAGGAAAAACAGGATGCCGCCGGCGCTGTCGACGCGGCTCATAATTCAAGGAACAGCCTGAACTGGGACGGCGTTTACACGGGCATTACCCCATGCGCCGATTGTCCGGGCATCCGGACAAAGATCGTTTTGAACGGCGATAATACCTATACTGTCAGCAGGGAGTATATGGACAGTAAAGACGCCGTATATAATTATTCGGGATCGTTCGACTGGAGCGAAGACGGCGGTGCTGTCAGCCTGAAGGAGGACGAACGGTCCCCGGCTATCCGGTTTAAGGTCGGCGAAGACGCACTTATTCAGCTGGATATGGAAGGCAACGTCATTACCGGCGACCTGGCCGATAATTACATTTTGGTTAAAGCCGGCCCTGACCTACTGGAAAAACACTGGAAACTGGCAGAACTGTCCGGCAAGCCGGCCGGCTCAGGCAGCCCGAAGGAAGCGTTTATCGTCTTTAAGCAGGACGATAATCAGGTAACAGGCAATATGGGGTGCAACGATACACATGGAACTTACTGGCTGACGGCAAACAACGGGCTTTCTTTTTCACAAATGGCTTCTACCTCGAAGATGTGTCTCAATATGGACGTTGAGGAAAAATTAAAGGGTGTATTTGCAAATACGGAATCCTACACCCTCCGGGGAGACACCCTGGCATTGGAGGGGGAAACCTCCACGTTGGCCCGGTTTGTGGCGGTTACGGAATAGATAAAAAATTTTGACGGATAAGAACGGAGCAACCTGTAATTTAGTTACGGGCTGCTTCTTTTTTTTTGAAGTATTGGCGCTGGCGGCAAGAAAGCGCCAGTCCGGGAACAGGCTTCCGGGAACCGTTTGCCTTCCTGTTCATATCATCAGCCAATCCATTACAGGTATACGCAGGCCTTTTCATAAAATCCCCGACGCTTCCATAAACAGATAAAACTTTTCATCGTACTATGTTCTACTCTTTAATAGAGTGAATTGTCCCCCGCGCTCTGTGTACGGGGATATTTTTTAACACAAGCTTTTATGTCCAGACAAGATATTCATGTAGACGCTATATACGGTGAATGCAGTGTAACAGATAACTTAACCACTAAATTCATTTGTCCTTTCTTTTTCATTGACTATGTTGAAGGGGAGGACAATGACAATTACTGCTATGGGGAGATAACCGTCCCTAAAGATTATATACACGTGGCCGGCGACAATAAAAGCATCTATACCCATATTGAGTACACGCCTGTCTATAAGCAGTTACGGGTCAGATTCAAATTGGATATTCCGGATATAATACCGGAATACATTATAAACAAATCCGACAATACGGTCTGGTTTCCCGTAAAAATAGAGAAAAATGATACGGAACCTTCTCCGGTATATATTGCCGGGCTGTTGCAATTAAATGATAAGGGTCACTACAATCTCCGGTTCGCAAACGGATACCTGGCTATATACAGCGCGAATGAAACCGACTTCGAGATAAAGGCTTCCCTGAAGCAAAACGAAGTATTCCTGCTCAAGGCTTTTGCGGGGAACTTATACCAACACCCGACCACAGGCGTAGGCCTGATCGAGTTCCTGCACGGGAACTTTGAAAACTCAGGACTCGCCCAGAAGCTGCAACAGGAGTTTGAAAACGACAATATGATTATCAATAATGCGTATATGGATTCTTCCACAGGAGAATTATATATGGAAATAACGGAGAAAAATGGGTAAATATACAGTCACTACCGGCCAGAACCTGTTTGATGTGGCCCTCCATATATACGGTTCTATTGAAGGCATCATCGACCTGATGATGAATAATCCGGAACTGTCCCTTGCCGGAACATTAAAATCCGGGGATGAGCTGTTATTTTCCGATGATTATATTATCGACGCGAATGTTGTAGCTTACAATAAGATGAATAATATTATTCCGGCCAACGGGGAACGCCATGTCTATTACAAGGCAAGCGCCTATCCGCTTTTGATTGAACTATTTGTAGAATATACAGAGACAAGCGTTTCTTTTAGTATTTCCGGCAACGGGAATATGGAAATCGACTGGGGTGATAATTCCGGTATGGAAACCTATCCCCTGCAATATAAATCCCGTGACATATATCATGCTTTTGACAATACAATTCCGGATAAGCGAAAAATCCGTTTGTACGGGGATTTTTCTATTTATGAGATAAACCTGAGCGGACTGAAAACAAAACATATCTATGTATTCCGTCCGGTTTACTGCGAAAAGCTGGTCTTGAATTCACTAAACATAGACATACGGTTTATATCGTTGTTCCCTGACCTGCTGAAACTGGATTTGCAGGGTATCCGTACAGAAACCCTGATGCCGCTTATTGACTGTAAAAACCTGATGGAGATTGACCTCCATGGGGCAAAAATAAAGAAAGGAGTTGTGGATGAATACCTTATTGCCTTAGTAAAAAAGCATTATGGGCGCAGAAATTGTACAATAATCCTGACAGTTGAACCTACAGGGGAATATAAGGAACCGGAAAGGGATGAAAATTCCAATTACAGGATTACTTCAGGTATGGAAGCCGTCTGGCTCTTATGCAACGAACCGGCATGGAATGAGGCCGGATACTGGAAATTTATTATAAACGGCAATATATACACGACTGATAATGGCCAGGACAATTAAGGAAATATACAATGAATCCGTCCGGGAACGCAACAAGCGGCTGGAATTGTCGGAATTTTCCAACGACTCGAAACTTTCCGTTATGAACGGGCTTACATGGGCGTTCGCGGCGGTGATATATAGTTTCGAAGTATTGCTGGATGTCTTTGCCATCGATATTTCCAATGCGATCAACAGCCGGATAAACGGAACACCCGATTATTATGCGAACGCGTTGCTGCAATACCAGAAAGGGGATATTGTGAAGGTCAGGGAGGACGGGCTGGCATTCGGATACGAAGTAATTGACGGGACGAAACGGATCATTACCCAGGTTTCATATTCCGAGAGTACTAATAATGCGAACCTCGATAATAAACTGATACTGAAAGTAGCTACAGGGGAGAAAGGAAAGCTATCCGCCATCTCCCCGGAAGACCTGCTGATGGTCAACGCCTATATCAGCCGGATCAAGTTCGCGGGCACACGGGTAGAAGTGACCAGCCTGAAGGGGGATGTCCTTATTCCCCGCGTTACCGTTTATTATGACGGGGCCGTTCTGGAATCAGAGATATATGATTCGATCGATAAGGCATTGAATGAATATATAATGGATATTGAGTTCAACGCGGGAATCTATGTTTCGAAAGCGCTTGAAACCATTCGTAAAGTAGCCCATGTCACCGATGTACATATCGATGGCAAGGCAGTACCGGAACAGGGTATTTTTGTCGCGTGTTATGACACTGACGGCCATATCGGGCAGTCGGAGAAAATAGGCAGGGTGATATATACAAGCTCCGGATATATCAAAGAATCTACTTGTAAGGAAGAAGAAGCGAACCTGCCAAACTTCAGGCAGAGTATAAAACTGGTAATCGACAGGGGATGAGATATAAATTACCGGCAGACAGGATGGCTAACCGGCTGACGCCCCACTTCCTGGCGGGAAGGAGGTATATTTTGTTTTTGCAAAGCCTGCTTTATCCCCTGCAGGCTCTGAATGAGAGGTTTATCCTGTTTGCAAGGGAAAAGCATATCGAAGCCAGGATGACCAGCCAGACCGTCTATCTCGAATGGTACCTGAACCATAAGTTCAAAAAATACCTGGCAGATCCGGAAGACCGGATTTATATAAAAGAGAGCGGTACAGCCGGAGTCGATATATATCACGAAGGAGCCGGAGGGAAACCTTATACCCTCTGGAAAGAGGGTGAGGCCGTCAATACTCCCGATGAACGGGAAAACCCCAGGGAATTTTATTATTTATCCGAAGAAAAAGCAGTTAACAAAGTAAGCTTTACCGTATGTGTTCCCGGTATACATATAGAAGAGCGGGAGTTCGTTTATATGCTGTCCTATATCGTAAACAGGTACAAGCTTGCCGGGAAAACGTACCTGATAAAGATCGACTCGAAAGAGATTGAACCGAATACAAAAATAACAACATGAAAGAATACATCGCGGAAACAGGCGGACGGTATACCTATACGGATGACTTTTTAAACCTGCAGGAACTGACATTAAGCCTGACTTCCCTGTTTGAAGGCTGTTCCAATTTTATAATCAGCGGATGTGAAGTTTCCGGGAATGATATATCCGGGGGCTATGTGTGGCTAAATAAAAAAATCCGCCGTTTCGCAGGAGCGAAAACCGTGGGTTTTCCCTATTTCATTTATGAAGCCAACCATTATGATACGGTAACTTATGCCAACGAAGTAAATAAAAAAGGGAGGGTAAACTACCTGTGTTCGGGAGGCGCCGCGGTTCCCGGAAATACGGACGGGATGACCGGACGGGTTCCCGAATTTATTGAAATAAAGAAAGACTATGCGCCGCGGCTTACCGATAAGTTCTTCGGCCGGTATGCTGTCCTGCTGGAAACTCCTTTTTCAAAACAAACAATAAAGAAAGAGCTTTCCATCGCCGGAAAGCTCACAGGAGAAAAAGAGATAGAATCCAAATCAGCCTTGTCTGTCGCCAACGGTGATAACGGATACGCTATTAAAAGCATTGTTAAAAGTACGGGTGACGGTTCAGTAGGCGTATACCTGAATGGGTTACCGGTTAACGAGCTTATTATACATACGGACGGCTCATTCAGCTTTTATAAGCAGGACAGGCTGCTGGGACAACTGTCGGAGAACGGATTCAGTTATGTTGCCTCCTATTCGCAGATATCCAGGAGCGGATCGATATTGGTTACAGGTACGGACATCATAAATTCAGAAGACAATACCGATGACGGGACGGTAAATATAAATTATAGCGGTTATAAACAGGGAAACACGAAATACCGGAACTTTAATGTATATAACGGGAAATCGGCATCCGTACCCTTGTTTCAGGTTATAGGAAAAGACGGTTGTATTAGGGCAAACGGAATCCTGCAAATCCAAAGCAACGGGTCAGGCGTAGATATAACCAATCCCGGATACCTGAAGACAAACAGTCAACTGACTAATTCAATTAAATGGACGGATAGCGCATCTGAAATGATCGCATTTATCGGATTTTATGAAACCAATAATTTCGACCTGTCTTTACGGAATATCATCGGCAATATAAAAATACAGCCTGCCGCATATGTCGATATAACAGGGGAGTTAAGGGTAAACGGCATCAGTATAGACAGTACGTATGCGACAAAAGCCCTGCTTACCGCCGGACTGAATAAGAAGGTCGATGCAATTACCGGTAAGCAGCTTTCCACGGAAGATTTCACTACGGAATATAAAAGCAAACTCGATTCGATAAGCAAGGGAATTATCGGTGAGAACGGAAATGGCTTTATTTCGGCAAATGATATAAACGAGGCCTTAAAAAAGAACCTTACGATAGAAAAGAACCTTTCGGACCTGGCAGATAAAAACGCGGCAAGGATAAACCTGGATATATACTCGAAGGCCGAAAGCAAAACCATTTTCCTTCAGAAAGCAAATGGTTTGCTTGAACTGGTTAATCTGACGGCAGATGAAATTAATGGACTGACACCCGAACAGGCGGCAGAACTGAAGGCAAATAAACAGGCTGCTATCAGGAATAATATCGACGCGGAAAAGAAAGGCGCCGGGGATTCAAAGCTGGCAAAGTCAGCCAACCTGTCCGACCTGCCGGATAAAAGCCGGGCAAGGGCAAATATAGGCGTTTATTCGGTTGAAGAGACAGACGCAAAACTG
Organism: Dysgonomonas termitidis; assembly: GCF_042654545.1. GTDB lineage: Bacteria > Bacteroidota > Bacteroidia > Bacteroidales > Dysgonomonadaceae > Dysgonomonas > Dysgonomonas termitidis. The sequence goes on along the minus strand of NZ_JBHSGN010000008.1, from coordinate 21,097 downwards.
GGAGGGTATCTTCCTGTTGCCGAAAGATATACCGGGGCTGTATTTACACCGGAACATAAAACCAAACTCGAAGCGATTAAGACCGGGATATTTGCAGGAATCGACAATGAAGGCAAGGCCATATCCCAGGCGGAAGGTTATGTCCTGACAAGCGGCGTGGTAAAGGAGCTGGGCAAGAAGGCGAACCTGCTCCTGGATGGCTATAACGATTCCCAGAAAAAAACAATTGCTACGAATATCGGAGTATATATAAAATCCGAATCGGATGCAAAATATGCATCGGTAGAGGAATTATTCCAGGATTTTATAACCTTCCTCGTCAAACAAGGTAAAAATACGATGGAAGCGCAAAAGATACTCCGGGATAAACTGGATGCACCGGGTAATTCGGATGTAAATAACAATTATCTGCGGAAAGACGGGAAACTTAGCGACCTGATGTTGACTAATGCAGATGCCAAAAAACTTGCCTGCCGGGCAATAGGCGCCGCCTATGCCGAGGAATACGAGACAAAGGTAAAAGATACCGGATGGCTGCAGATGTCCAACTCCGGCTCCGGGACAGACACCCGGCGTTTGTTTGTCAGGCAGATAGGGAATGTGGTTTGTATACAGGGAGTCATTAATACCGGGAAACGGGATGGCGGTAACTGGGGCGGCACTGTAGCCATTATTCCCAATACGGTTTCACCACCGCAGCATGGGGTACGGTTTACGGCCTGTGATTTTAATGACGACCATAAATACAACAGGGGATGCTCTTTTATACTGAATGGAAACAGCAGGAACATTTTGCTTTATGAGAGCGGATGGAACAATATCGACACAAATATTAATTTTACATATATGGTATAGCCATGGGAAAGAAAATAAACATACAGAGGGATCTGGAAAGCAGAAGAGGTATATCGGAAAATAACGCTATGCCAAAGTTTTATGTAGAACCGGAAAAACAGGAAAAAGATGCCGAAAGCGAAATTATACAGGAAAAAGAGACAGACCAGGAGGTCGGACAAGAGGCGGTTCCGAAAAGAAGAAGGCCGTCCAAAGGGAACGCATAAACGGTACCTGTTTGAAGAGACACGGCTGGGTTTTATGCTTAAGTATGAAGCCCCGGTCGTATTTGATATCATAATGAAGATGACACCTAAGCCGATGCTTGGGGAGCCTCCCTTATTGTTGGTTAAAACTGTCTGCCGGAATTCAGAAGATCCTTCTTTCAGGAAAAAGAAATTCACGCGTTACCTGGATGAATATGCACGGCTGGGCTTATATTGTAAAAGGCCGAAGAAGCTCAGCCCGGAAAGAACCGCTTATTATACATCTATAAGGAAGAAAAAGCTGGAAGCGTATGTAAATAAGAACAAAGAACAGATAGCCGTTTTATTGGAAAATGCCAGAAAAAACAGATAGGACCGCCCAATAGGATGAAACAACAAAATGGTGATGAAATTTTCTGTTCAAGGTGATCCCTCGTAATATCAACCTGCCCTGAAGTTTATAATATAATCAGATGATGATAAAGGGCTATATAACGCAAACATCCCCAAGAGAGCATTTTCTTCTGCATCTTTGAGGATGTTTGTAATATACACGCCGGAAAGGATTCGTATCCACCTTACTTTCCTTTATTATTCATCCTGTACGAAAGAGCACCTGACGGACAACTGTTTATCTGCCCGATCAGTTGTTCCGTTGTCGCGTTAGCAGGTTTTACCCATGGCCTTTCCTTCGGGTTATATACTTCGGGCAACATCTTTACGCAAATACCCGCATGCCGGCATATTCCGGGTTTCCAGACTATCGTCAATTCCCCGTTAGTGTATTCAACAATCTTTTCCTTTTCCATTGTTTTATCGTTTTTTTAGTGATATATTGATCTTGTAGCTTTCCTTTAGAAATTGATTCCTTTCATTACGATTCGCCTCCAATCCGGATGTTTCTTTATATATCCGGCGATAAACGGGCAGAGCGGAACCAGGGACAGGCCCTTGCTTTCTATATCCGCGAGTACCTTTTCTGCTAGCTGGCTGCCTATTCCCTGTCCTTCCAGGGCAACCGGTACTTCCGTATGCGTCAGGTAAATCTCGCCGTTGTCAGTCCTGAGATACTCGACCAGGGGCATATGTTTGCCAATGTGGAACTCATACCTGCTTTCTTCTGCATTGTCAATTAACTGATAGTTTTCCATTTTTAGTTTTTTAAGTTTCTGCTATTAAATAAAATATTCGGTATTATGCATTGTTTAATTCTGCCGTTCGTGCTTTCTTTTTTCTCCTGACAGCTGTAATTTCGTAAATGCTGATAAATACAAAAACCGAGGCGGCCAATGCGTTCAGCGCTAACAGGTTCAGGTAATGGCAGAAAGGTATAGCCAGTAATAAAACCGCTATCCCGGCAATATGCGATTTTGGAATTATTCTACAACTCAGCCATTTATAAGCCATGTTTGCAGCCAGGTATATGACAGGCCCTATTATAACCATGGCAACCGCTCCGAAAGTTATGTGGCCCAATGCGTGATTGATCACCAGTTCGTCACCGACCGCGCTCATGATCAACGCGCCTATCAGGATGACATGGATGGCGTGGTACTTGAGTCCCAGCATCCCGGGGTCATCTACCTTTTGTATTTTTTCCGCCCCGGCTTCACTGCTGGCATCGAAATACACCCACCACATAGCCAGGCTGCCAATTACAGATGTTATAGCTGCAAGTATGACAGGGACTGTCCATTCCCCGGCTTCGCTGAGCGATGCTCCCGTCATCAGAATAGTTTCACCGAAAGCGATAATAACGAACAACTGGCACCTTTCGGTCAGGTGGTGTCCGTCGATCGTCCATTCTCTGGACGAGTCGGATTTACCCAGAAAGGGCAGGTAGAAACCGAACATGGGGGAAGTATAATCGCATAAGACTGCTATGATCCATAAAGCGATCCGGATATGCCCTTCTTCGATAGCCCCGGCTATCCAGAATACGGATGAAATAATGAACCAACCGAGTATCCGGGTATAGTTAGGCGCCAGTTCATGCTTTCGTCCCAGCATAAACAGTATGGAAACAGTGCGTCCCAGTTGCGTGGCCACATAGCCCAGGGCGAAGACCAAACCCCGTTCTGCAAAAGCTTCGGGAATAGCCGCCGCGATAACCAGCCCGGCCAGCATCAATACAAACAGTAATATGCGTATGTTCCGTGTATCGGGATTGAACCAGTTCGTCATCCAAGTGGTATGCTGCCATCCCAGCCATACGGCAAACCAGAGTACCGCGCTTTGGATAAATCCCGTCCAGTCGAGGTGATGCAGCAGGGAATGCGAAATCTGCGTGACGGCGAAGACATAGATCAGGTCGAATAGCAATTCGGCGAAAGAAACTGAAGCAATCCCCTGTCCGCGCTTACGGAGCAGGGAATGTGCCGAACCGGCAGGATGGTTCCCGGGAATGGCGTTTTTCATATATGGCCCCGTTTTATCCTGCTAATTTAGATAAAATCAGCGGATTACAGCTATATAGGAGTGTTTTTTTACAGGATATAGCAGGATGCCGTTAAACTTTTAGAGAAAATGTTTCAAAGCAATCCGAGCATTGTACGTGTTTGGTATTAGTGTAAGGCGGAAAATTACACAGGTATACTATTAAAGCGAAAGAGCCCGGGCCCGGGCTCTTTCGTTTTTTTGCAGATCAAAAGAAGTCATCTACAATATATAATATAGTTGGAGGCTTAGGACATGACCATAAGATCCGGATATTGATAATCCTGTCTTTTTTGTACCATTCCATGAGGGTAATTTTTGTTTTGGTAACCGGAACACACCCTTGTGTGTAAGCTTTGGTAATGTTTCAAAATTGGAATTTAACCTATACTCAGATACCCCGGAAACTGGATAAAGAAAATAAGCCCGTTACAGACTGGCAGGCAGTTACATTCCAAAGCGATTATGATCCGTATAAGAATCCGGGGATGGTGTAAGAATAAGAGGGGATATTAGTACCTCTCGTGATACGAAATAAACATCATCTTATACTCTAAATGTGTTTCATTGAATATTCTAAACCTATTTTACTTTAAAATTACCAGATAACTGAAATAGCTTATTCAAATCATTTTTAATACTTTTGGGATCTTTGGGCTTGAAATAGTTCTTATATATTGTAGCCGCGCTATTCCCACACATAACCGCTATGTCCGGCGCTTCATACCCTAACCGCATCATTTTGGTTATGAATGTTCCCCTGGCTGAATACCAAACAATTTTATCAGTATATCCGTACTCTGAAGCAATCTTTCTCATTGTTTTATTTAGCTCATAAGATATACTCCCTACTTTGCTGGCTTTTTGTATATGTGTTTTTTCTTTGCTCCCAACCAGAGATACAAAGACCTAGTCTATGGAACTTGCAAATGCAATTTGTAACTGAGCCTGGAGAATTTTAATTTATGTTTGGTAAATCAGCAAAAGATATCAAATGTAAAGATACTGTAGAGTTCTTTTTTTTGCCTTAAATCAGTTTTGAGGGCTATAAATGGGAAATGTATCAATACCTGCATGCTGTTTGAGTAAATAGACAACCTAAGGATATAGAAAAACCGTCCTGAAAACAGACTTTCAAGAGGAAGCATATGCCATTGAATTCTTATTTTGAGTTTGTAGGGGATACAATTTATAACTCCTATAAGACAACTCTTTGTCTTAAGTCTTTTTTGCTATGGATAAATGATGTAATATTTCATTTTCAATCATATCTTTGCGAAGTACTTTATACAAAGGAAGCGTTATTTATTTGTTGTTTAGCGATTACAAAATTAATGCTTCCTTTTTTATTCTAATTGAAAAAACGTTAAGACGGCTTTTATTAGATGTTTACGGGTTATAGTAGGATAAATGCTAATTGATTTACGATGACTGGTATATATCCGTTATTTAAGACGATTTAGAAACTGAACAAACACAGATTAATTAAAAATGTGCCTGAATGAATTCGAATAAAAGTAAAGAGGAGATATTTAAAAAAATATTTTTTGAATATCATACTCCGCTTTGTAACTATGCATTTCAGTATACTTTTGAAAAGGCTGCTGCTCAGGACATTGTGCAGGATGTGCTTTGTGAATTATGGCTTCAAATGGACAAAATAGACTTTTCTTATTCTGTGGATAATTTGTTATATAAATATACCCGGAATAAGGCTATAAACTATTTGTCGAAGGCAGCGAATAACAGAAAAGATAAAATTGAAGAATTATCATTGAGTGATTATGTAAGGAACCTGGTTATTGACGATCAGGTAGAAGTTTTACATCTGAAAGACTTGATGGAATCACTGGAAAAAGGCATCAACAATCTGCCTCCTCAATGTAAATCAATTTTCATTCTTAGCCGTAAAGACGGGCTTAAAAATAAAGACATTGCACAAGTACTTGGAATAAGTATTAAAGCCGTTGAAAAGCAAATAACGAAAGCTTTATTTCTTCTAAAGGATCATCTGATAGAAAACGGATTTTCTGTAGCCCTCATCATTACGCTTCTTTCCATTCTTTTTTAGAAATTGAATCAACCTGATAAATAAAACATTCACTTTATCTCAATTTTAACATAATACGAGGTAGGGTATTTTCCTCCTGATTTGTGTAAACTATAATATCAATTGCAATATGGATTTAAAAAACAAGGAAATAGAAGAAATCATTGTACGTTATCTCGATGGATCTATAGACTCATTGGAAGAAAAAACTCTTCGCGCCTGGATAAAAGATTCGGAAGGAAATAAGAAACAGTTTCTTCAAAAATATAAACTCTGGAATTTAAGCAAACTTCCCTATTGCGACTATAATGATGAAAATGCGTATGGTACAGTCATCCATAAAATATATGCCAATAAGATTCGAAAAAGAAATATTTCCAAAAAAGTTATGTATGTGACAAGTAGCGTTGCTGCCATACTGATACTCTTCTTTTGCATATATACCCTTATTCCAAAAAACAGAAATGAAGCGGAAGACATACAATCGTATGTAGACAATTCTCAAAAACCTGATATGAAAGGGAAAGAAGCCTTATTGATCTTATCAGACGATAAAAAAGTATCTTTAAATAAAGACGATTCTTCGATCGAATATGCATCTAACAGCATTGCCATTAACAAGGATGATTCAATATCGAAAGAAGGATCTTCAGCCTTCAATCAGTTAGTGATCCCTTACGGAAAAAGATCATCTATCACGTTTTCTGACGGAACGAGAGCCTATGTAAATGCAGGAACACGATTAGTATATCCTGTCGAATTTAAGCAAGATATACGTGAGATCTATGTAGATGGCGAAATATACATTGATGTTACACCCGATAAAACCCGGCCTTTTGTAGTGAAAACAAAAGATATGGATGTAGCAGTGCTTGGCACATCTTTTAATGTAAATGCATATGAAAATAATAAAAGGAAATATGTCGTATTGAAAACCGGTGCTGTTAAAATAAATAAAAAACAGGGTAAAGAATCTATACTGAGTCCCAATCAAATATGCGAATTCGATGGTTCAGAAGATTTATTAATCAAAAACGTAAATGCCAATGATTATATTTTATGGATTCATGGTATGTATAAATACAACGGCGAGAAACTAAAAAACATCCTATATGATCTGACAAAATATTATGGAATAGAAATTATGTGTGACCAATCAATCGCGAATATGACCTATTCAGGAAAATTAGATCTGGAAAATGAACTGCCTGTCATTTTAAAAAATATTACGAAAATGTTATCCCTTACATACATAAAGGAGAATGATAAATACATTATAAAATCTTACAAATAATACTATTTCTAACCAAAACCTTGAAGAGCCTATGAAAAATTAACCGGAAAAAGAGACTGGATAGTATTTGCCGTACTATCCAGTTGTGACTTAACAATTTAAATTATTCCAACGTATTTAAAAAATTAAATCTTACAAATGTATGATAAAAAAACATGCAACCAATATTCTTTTTGCAAATATTGGGATAGGAATCAATACTAAAAAAACACTCAAAATCATGAAACTAAGTTTCTTCTTGTTTTTCATTAGTATTAATACTTGTTTTGCTGCTTATAGTTATTCGCAAACGACAAACCTTTCTCTGGATATAAAAAACAAAACAGTAAAAGACGTATTCTCCGAAATAGAGAAGAAAAGCGAGTTCGTTTTTTTCTATCAGGATGGTACCATTGACTTAAACCGGAAAGTGTCTATTAAAGCAGACAAAATGACTGTTGATAAAATATTAAACGAAATATTCAAGTCAACAAATAATACCTATGAAATAGCGAACCGGCAGATTTATATCCATAAATCAGATAATCCTTCTCCTCTTAAAGAGAATTATATCAAAGCCGAAAAAAAAATAACAGGGGCTGTTTACGATGAGGACGCAACGCCTCTTATTGGTGTTACTGTCGCAATAAAAGGTACAACCGTAGGAGTCCTGACAGATACTAATGGGGGATATTCCATCAATGTGCCAGATAATAAGGCTGTATTACAATTCACATATATAGGATTCGAAACACAGGAAATAGTAGTCGGTGATCGTAGCAACATTACTGTTATTATGAAAGGAGTAACCCAAAACCTGGAAGATATAGTTATAGTCGGATACGGAACTCAGAAGAAAGAGAGCTTAGTCAGTGCTATTTCAACAATTAACGTAAAAGAACTTAAAGCACCGACAAGTAACTTAACAACAGTTTTAGCTGGTCGTATTGCCGGTATTATTTCTTATCAGCGAAGTGGTGAGCCGGGACAAGATAATGCTGAATTTTTTATTCGTGGGATAGGAACATTTGGAGCAGGGAAAAGGGACCCATTAATACTCATTGATGGTATAGAATCATCAAATACAGATTTGGCTCGTTTACAACCTGACGATATATCGGATTTCTCGGTTTTGAAAGATGCAACAGCCGCAGCCGTATACGGAGCGAGAGGCGCCAATGGCGTAATATTGGTAAATACTAAACAAGGAGCGGAAGGAAAAACTAATTTTTCTTTTCGCGTAGAGAACTCTATTTCGACCAATACTCAAAATTTTAAGATGGTTGATAATATAACCTATATGGAATTAGCCAATGAAGCTGCATTAACACGGAATCCATTGTCACCTATTACATATTCTCAAGCAAAAATAGATTACACCAAAGCAGGTATAAATCCTTTACTATATCCAAGTAACGACTGGATTGATTTATTAATAAAGCCTTACACAATGAACCAACGTTACAATATGAGCATATCCGGAGGAGGACGCGCGGCAAGATATTATGTATCAGGAACATTTAATGTAGATAATGGGGTGTTGAAGAATGACAATATGAATAATTTTCAAAACAATGTCAAATTGAAAAACTATTCTATCCGCTCAAATACAATACTTAACCTGACAAAAAGTACAGAAGCAACAGTTCGGGTATATGGTCAGTTTGATGACTATGGCGGCCCTATCGGTGGCGGGCAAGGTATATTCAATTCTGCTCTTAAAGCTAATCCGGTCGCCTTTCCTGTAGTTTATCCTTCATCAATGTCTCCTTATACCAAACACATCATGTTTGGTAGCGATTTAGTAGCAGGTTCTAATAATACACTATATGCCAATCCATATGCCAGTATGGTTTCAGGTTTTCAAAGATACAGTACTTCTACATTCAATGCACAAGTTGAATTGAAACAAAATTTCGATTTCATATTGAAGGGATTATCCCTTAGAGGGATGGGATATATCCAGAGATATGCACGGTTCGCTTCCCATAGAAATTATAATCCTTTCTTTTACAGGGCGAAGGAAGTAAACGGGGAAATAAATCTGGTGACATTAAATGATGGAGGTGCTTCATCTGTCGGAACTGTCGGGACAGAGTATCTGAATTATACAACAGGAGATAGAGATCAGGAGAATAAATATTATGGGGAAGTTGCTGTCAATTATAATCAGGTCTTCGATAATAAACATACTGTTGGAGGTATGGTAATAGGAACCTTACAACATGCAATTATAAATTACAATACTGAAACTTTAGAATCTTCCTTACCAAGACGTAATTTAGGATTGGCAGGACGCTTTTCGTATATGTATGACGCCCGGTATCTGTTGGAGTTCAATTTTGGATATAACGGTTCGGAACGATTTGCCAAAAGCAATCGCTGGGGATTCTTCCCTTCGATAGGTGGAGGATGGATTCTTTCCAATGAATCTTTTTTTGAACCCTTAAGAAAAAAAATATCCAATTTGAAAATACGTGCTTCATACGGTTTGGTTGGTAACGATCAGATAGGTAATTCAAACGACCGTTTCTTTTATATGTCAAATGTCAATCTAAGTGATAATGCTTATGGAAGTTCTTTTGGGCAGAATTTTACTTATCACAGGCCAGGTATTTCGATATCCCGTTATGAAAACGAAAAAATAGGTTGGGAAAAGTCCAAACAAACGAATTTAGGATTAGACCTTACGGCCTTTGATTTGACCCTGACTGTGGACGGCTATATACAAAAAAGGGAAGGTATACTGATGGGTAGAACATACATACCTGGGACACTCGGATTACAATTGGGTGTACCAATGACCGCAAATATAGGAAAAGCGCAATCGTCAGGTGTTGATATAGCTCTAAATTACAATAAATCATTTAATAATTCAATGTGGACTGAACTTCGCGCAAATTTTACCTATGCCACAAATGAAGTAAAAGTTTATGATGAGCCCGATTTCGTAGCGAATGAGTATTACAGGTCGCATGTAGGCTATGCATGGAATACTGAATGGGGATATATAGCCGAGCGGTTATTTACCGATGATCAGGAGGTGGCGAATTCTCCTGCTCAGATTTTTGGGAGTGGTAGAGAATCGGAATATGGAGCCGGAGATATTAAATACCGGGATGTAAACAGTGATGGCGTAATAAATGAAGCTGATAAGGTTCCTATCGGATACCCTACTGTACCAGAAATTACATATGGCTTCGGCGGTAGTTTTGGCTATAAGAATTTCGATATCAGTGCCTTTTTCCAAGGGTCGGCACGCTCTTCATTTTTCATAGACCCTACGGCAATATCTCCTTTTGTACAAGATGGAGGCCATCAAAATGGTTTGTTGAAAGTAATAGTAGAAAACCATTGGTCGGAGGATAACCGGAATTTGTATGCATTTTGGCCTCGTCTAAGTGACATCCAAAACAATAATAATAATCAAAGGTCTACATGGTGGATGAGAAACGGTGCATTCCTTCGTCTGAAGAATGTTGAAGTTGGCTATAATGTACCTCAAAAGATGTTACGTAAGATAGGCCTTTCAAATTGTAGAATTTATGGAAATGCGACTAACCTATTTGTCTTAAGCAAGTTCAAAGCCTGGGATCCCGAAATGGGGGGTAACGGACTTGGATATCCGGTACAAAGAGTTTATAACATAGGAATTAGTTTTGGAATATAATAAATTAAATAGTATTATGGAAAAAATAAAGCTAGTACGGATAAGGAAAAATCTGGCTGAGAAATTGCTTATATTAATGATAATTCTTTCCTCCTTTTCTTGCAACGATTTTTTGGATATTATTCCTGATAATGTAGCAACGATGGACCATGCATTTTCAAATACAATAGAAACTGAGAAATACTTATTTACCTGTTACAACTACATACCGGATACGGGAGATATAGCTGGTAACATCGGATTACTTGCCGGAGATGAGATATGGATTCCCGAAATCTACAGGGATTTTGCGGCTGACAATTGGTCAATTATTGCACGGGGGCGCCAAAACAAGAACTCTCCAACCAATAATTATTGGAGTGGTTTCAATCAAGCCAAACCTTTATTTGTAGGAATACGACATTGTAATATATTCCTGGAAAATGTGGAGAATATGGATAAAATACATGACTTACCCTTGGATAAACGCAGAAGATGGATCGCAGAAGTGAAATTTTTAAAAGCTTATTACCATTTTTATTTGCTTCGTATGTATGGTCCTATTCCAATTGCTGATAAGAATCTACCAATGACTGCATCGAAAGAACAGGTGAAGGTCAAACGGCGTCCTGTTGACGAATGTGTAAATTATATAGCCGGTTTATTAGATGAATCATATGCAGACCTGCCGAGAGTAATACTAAACACGAATGATGAACTGGGTCGTATTACTAAATCTGTTAATCGGGCAATTAAAGCACGTCTTCTATTATTAAGTGCAAGTCCTTTATTTAATGGAAATACAGATTATGCTGATTTCAAAAATAAAGATGGTGAACTATTATTTAATACAACCTACGATCCGAATAAATGGAAGATGGCGGCAGATGCAGCAAAAGAAGCAATTGATGAAGCAGAACTGGCAGAACATAAATTGTATTACTATACTGAACCCAAATTTCAAATGACTGATACCACTATGATTCAGATGAGCATACGTGGAGCTGTAACAGAGCGGTGGAATGATGAAGTTATATGGGGACTAACGAATGGATTAAGAACTCAAGTATTACAAAAAGCTTGTATGCCTCTGTTGAATGAAAATATGGGAGTTAATACGGCTTATGCATCACTTGCTCCTCCGTTGAAGATTGTTAAAGAATTTTATTCCTTTCATGGAGTGCCAATTGAGGAGGACAAGCTTCTTAATTTTAAAGACATGAAAGCACTCAGGATCGCAACACCACAGGAACGGGTGAATTTTGAAGTCAGGTATGAAACTGCCCGCATTAATTATGACAGGGAAAACCGTTTTTATGCATGTATAGGTTTTGATGGAGGTAAATGGCTGACTGCCGATCTACCACAGAGAGTTGATTATGAAGCATATACTGTAAAAGCTAAAGCCGGGCAGATAAGCGCAGGAGCTGCTATAGCACTTTACTCAGTGTCAGGTTATTACACAAAAAAACTTGTAAACTGGGAATCCACATTCACTGCCAATTCTTCTATAAAAGAATATGCATGGCCGGAGATCCGATTAGCCGATGTGTATCTTATGTATGCCGAAGCTTTAAATGAAGCCGAAGGTCCTGTTGAAGATGTTCACAAATATTTAGATCTTATTCGTAAACGCGCTGGATTGGAATCTATAAAAGACTCATGGACCAAATATTCAAACAATCCTGCTAAACCGACTACAAAGGAAGGAATGAGAGAAATTATACACCGGGAACGTAACATTGAAATGTCGTTTGAAGGCATACGGTTTTGGGATATGAAAAGATGGAAAAAAGCGGTGATAAAACTAAACGAACCCATAACAGGATGGGATATAAACCAAAAAGATGCTGCTGCTTATTATCAGGAAAAAACGATATTCCAGCAAAAATTTATAGCTCCCAGGGATTATTTGTGGCCTTTAGCAATAGATGAATTAACTGTTAATTCCAATTTAGTACAAAACCCGGGATGGTAACAATAAAATTCTATACAATATGAAAAAAAAGAAATTATATATACTAATCTTATTTGTCATCTCTGTTCTGGTTACAGGATGTAGTGAGGAACAGAACGAACCATTAGAAAATAGTAAAGTCCCTCCTGGAAATATTACAAATATCCAAATAGAAAACCAACATGGGAAAGTTAAACTAACTTATACCTTACCTAAAGATCAGGATCTGTTATATGTAAAAGCTGTTTATACATTAGAATCGGGTGTCGTACGTGAGATAAAAAGTTCTTATTACCAAAATACAATGATTCTTGATGGATTTATTCAAACCTCGGAACATGAAATAAAAGTGTCGGCGGTCAACAGGAGTGAGGTTGAGTCCGAACCTGTTATTGTTAAAGTAAATCCTCTTGAAAATCCGATGTGGGAAATGCTTCGAAGTATGAAAGTTGAAGGAGATTTTTCCGGAATAAAGATTACTGTCGATAACCCTTATAAAGAGGCTGTATCAATAGAGTTAATAAAAAAAGACTCATTAGGTAACTGGAATCCTTTTCTTCCTTATATATATTCGTCATCCCCTCAAATAAGGTACATTACCCGTGGCTTAGATCCGGTTCCTCAAGAGTTTGGCCTGACTATCAGGGATAGATTCCGTAATTATACGGATACTTTATATACTATTGTAACACCTTTATACGAAGAGCATTTAGCCAAAAATTTGTTTAGAGAAATGAAACTTCCAGGTGATGCTGACATTCAAACAGTTACTGATGGTATGCGTTCAATGTGGGATGGGAATAGTGATTACAAGAATTGGAATCGTATGCTAACAGTAACAGCTAACACTAACATACAATGGATAACCTTTGATACAGGTCAACTAGCCAAATTGAGCCGTATCAAAATACAAAATTATGGAGAAGAAGTTGGCGGTGGCTATCAATTCTTTTACCGGGGACAGCTTCGCCATTTCGAAATATGGGGTTCTGCTAATCCTAATCCGGACGGCAGTTGGGATAGTTGGACTAAACTAGGAACATTTGAGTGTAAAAAACCGTCTGGACTACCTTATGGGCAGAATTCAGCCTCGGATTTTGAAGCAGGAGTAGCCGGATTTGAATATGAGATTAGTTCCGATGCACCTAAAGTCAGGTATCTCAGGATAAAGAGCCTTGAAAACTGGACGGGTACAACGTGGTTCGAAATATTGGAAGTAGATGTATTTGGCGATACAAGGCCTTAACAAAACAGATTACCCATTAATATTTAAAAGATATTTGAAATGAAAAAATATATAAATATAAGTTTTGTACTCACCTTTATCTTATCAATAATCTTTATGTTCTCTTGCTCAGAAATGGATGAATATAAAGAATTTGCTAAAGGAGGCGAGATTTCCTATACCGGAAAAATCGATTCTGTTACAGTTTTTTCAGGTGATGGCCGGGTATGTATTCAAGGTTTGATCATATCAGATCCTAAAGTCACCAATTGTAGAATATTCTGGAATGGAAATAAAGATTCTTTAAATATTCCTGTGGTTCGCACGGAGAATGTAGATACGATTAAAGAATATATATCATTACCGGAAAACCTATATAATTTTATTATCTACACTTATGACGCTTTAGGAAATAAATCGATTCCGGTGTACATTACCGGCCGATCTTATGGTGATGCATATAAAGCATCTATTTCCAATAGATTAGTTGCGTCTGCTTCAGTAGATGAGAATAGTGATGCTAAAATAGTATGGCGGGATATTGATAAAACGCTAGGTGCTTTTACAACAGATATATTTTACACGACCAATGATGGGGAACAAAAAACATATCAAGTTGATGTCGATGAAAAAGAAACTATCCTTTCAAACTATAAACAGGGAACCAATTTTAGTTATCAGACATTATACAGGCCTGATACACTGTGTGTCGACACATTTAGGACTATATCAGAAGTATATAAAATGCCTTATAAAATTGAAAAAAATAACTGGATAGCTATAGCCGATTCTTACGAACCTAACGGGCAAATGCCTATTGGAGGATCTCCTTCATTTGCAATTGATGATGATTATGATACATTCTGGCATACAGAACATGTTGATGCACAGCCCGATTTTCCGCATTGGTTTGCGGTTGATATGAAACAGCCTGTCAATATTGCATTTATTGAATTAACACGGCGTCCGGATAATACTTCTTTCTTTAAGTTTACACTGCAGGGCAGTATGGATGGACAGAATTGGACAGATATTTATGAATATGATTTTATAGAGGCTAACGGGCCTCAAAGATATTTTTTGTCAGGAGAACATATATATTCAAATCTCAGAATATATGCTTCTCAAGGAAGAGAAAGATGGGGGCATTTAATTGAGTTTTCCGTATATGGAAATTCTGATAATGAATAAGCAGGTTTTAGGCATAAGGTAAATGTGATCTGTTTTAATTTGGAGATCATCTTGCCTTTTGGATAAGGCAAGATGATATTCCTTTCATTTATCAATTTATAATATAGGCTAACAATCTATGAAAAATATATCAATCATACTATTATTATTTGCTATCTCTACTTTTACTTTTTGTAAGGATAATGAAGACGCGATTGATCTCTCGGAAAATTTAAGTGATAATTCCAAGATAGAACCAATACATTCATTAGAAGCGGAGACATCAAAAAATCCCAATCAGATATATCTAAGATGGCATAATCCGGATGATAAGTTTCTATCGACCGTAGAAATTTCATACCAGATTAAAGGCACCGATCAAATTTCCGATACTATTTGTATCAAAGCCATACCAAGATCAATAACACTCTATACATTAAATCTGCCTCAATATGCAACATATATTATTAATATTGTTGCTGTTAACCAGAGAGAGATAAGGTCTACAGCTACTGCAATAGAAGTCACCCCAATAAAACCAGAGGAAATTCCGGAAATAGAGGTTGCCGATTTCTTATCGATAGCCGATACATTAATGACATCAATGCTGGATAATTTTCTTGGTGGTCCCAGAGATGTCTGGCGGAGTTTTCCTAACCCTACAGGACCATATTGGGATGGTGATGCCTTGGCATGGGGGCAGGGTGCCGGATTTTCTGCTTTTGCCGCCATAAGAGAAGCGTCATCTAATAATGAGCTCTATAAAGAGAAATACAGTATACTGGATACAAGAATGCTTAATTCTATCAATAAATTTAAAGTTGTAGATTCCCGGAACGGAATGGCTGGATATTCTGTATATCCGGCAGATTGGAACGACAGGTTCTTTGATGATAATGTATGGATTGGGCTGGATATGATAGATTTATACTTTTTAACACAGAATCAGGCTTATTATGATAATGCCAAAGTCGTTTGGAATCTTATCATGACCGGAACCGATACGGACGGAGGGGTATTCTGGCAAGAGTTGCCTGTGAAAAGCACAACGAAACATGCTTGCTCTACAGCTCCAAGTTCAGTCTTGGCATCTAAAATGTATATGGCAACCCATGAAACACAATATCTGGATTATGCTGAAAAGATGTATCGGTTTTGTATAGATAAACTCCAAGATAAAAATGATTTTCTTATACAGGATCACTACAGGACAGACGGAACAGTTCAGGACTGGAAATTTACTTACAATTCAGGTCAAACCATTATGGCTGGAGTTTTACTATATAACCTTACAAAAGAAGAACATTATTTATCAGAAGCCCAACAAATAGCCGAGGCTATGTACAAAAACTGGTTTACAACATTCCACTCTTTAGTATTCAATAAAGATATAGGTTATATAAACAGTGATCACACATGGTTCAATGCAATTGCTTTGCGTGGTCTTATTGAATTATATAAAGTTGATGGTGATAGAAAATATATAACAGCTTATGAAGAGATGCTGTCGCATGCATGGATGTCTCCTTGCCGCAACAAGACATACAATATCCTGAACTACGATAGTTTTAAAGGTGAAGTTACGCAAACCGCTTGGGATATATTGCATGTCGGGGCAACAGTAGAAATGTTCGCACGTTTAGCTTCGTTAAAGTCAAGTGAAGGAGTATTTAATTAATAGGAAATCGAATCATTCTTTTTCTGTAAAAAATGGAATAACCAATCTAAAATCATCTATAATTAAATGAAAAAGATTTTATTATTCGCAATGATGCTTTTAAGCGTATCAGTATTTGCTCAATGGCAATCGGCAGGCGACAAAATCAAAACTCAATGGGCCGAGACATTAGATACTAAGAACTTATTGCCCGAATCCCCCCGCCCAATTATGAAGCGTTCAGCATGGACAAACCTGAATGGCTTGTGGAAATATTCGATTGTACCGGCAAATCAACAAGAACCTAAATCTTTCGATGGACAAATCCTTGTCCCTTTTGCTGTTGAATCAAGTGTGTCGGGGGTAATGAAACCATTAGAAAAAAACAATGAATTATGGTACAAGCGTACATTTGCAGTACCTTCAAAGTGGAAGGATAAAAATATACTGTTGCATTTCGGTGCGGTAAACTGGAAGACAGAAGTCTTCATTAACGATATTAAAGTTGGCAGTCATACCGGTGGATACACCCCATTCTCTTTTGTAGAAAGCGAAGTCAATGGATTGATTACTTACGGCCGCAAGGTCATTAAAGTGGAGGAAGGCAGATTGAAAAAGATCAATCAGGAAATTTGTAATTCTCTAAAAAAATAATACGGACATGAAAAGAGTTCTGAATATACTAATCTGTTTTTTAGCCTGCATATATTGTTCTGCACAAAAAATACAGTTGGAAAAAGACTTTATCACCCCTCCCGAAAGTGTTCAAACAGCCATCTATTGGTACTGGATTTCCGACAATATTTCCAAAGAAGGTGTTATTAAAGACCTTCAAGCGATGAAAAAAGCCGGTATCAACCGCGCCTTTATCGGCAATATAGGTCTGTCTGATGTGCCATATGGGCCTCATAAAATTTTCAGTGACGAATGGTGGGATATTATGCATACCGCACTAAAGACGGCTGGGGATTCAGATATCGAAATCGGCATTTTTAATTCACCTGGATGGAGTCAATCCGGTGGTCCTTGGGTTAAAGCCGAACAGTCGATGCGTTATTTGGCTTCATCGGAAATACGTGTTACCGGCCCTCAAAAGTTGTCTCAAACTCTTGATAAACCCTCTTCGGACTTCGAAGACGTGCGTGTATTGGCTTGGCCGGTAGCTAAAACCTACAGACGGAATTTGCTGGATGAGGCTTCTCAACTGCTGATTTCAACAGGAAGTAGCACTGCCGAACTAAAACCTAATGCTCCTATTCAACTTTCGTCCGGGAAAGAGACTGTCGTTGATGTGATTCTTTCGGAACCGGCAAATGCAAAAAGCATAGTTATTCATCCAACTCCTGGTCTGTTGCAAAGAGATACACCCGGAGGATCGTTTTATGAATGTTGTGTTCAAACCAAAAGTAGCAATGAGTATCGTACAATCAGCACATTTATTGTCGATCGGACGAATGGTGCACCAAATGTAGGATTTTCCCCTTTTGCCCCGATTGCAGAAAGTTTTGAAAAGGTGAAATCACGTGAATTCCGTTTGATATTCCGCAATATCCGGCGGGATTGTTCCATCGAAAAGCTTTTACTGACCGATTCTCCTGTTGTGGAGCGTTATGCCGAAAAGACGTTGGGTAAGATGTTTCAGTCTGAACAAGCTTTATGGGATGTTTACATGTGGCGTAATCAACCGGAAGAAAACAAAGATGCTCTTTGCATCGCCCCCAATCAGGTGCAGGATATATCCAAATATTTTTCTAAGGATGGTCGCCTTAATTGGGATGTGCCCAAAGGGGAATGGATAATCCAACGCACAGGTATGGCCAATACCGGAACAGTAAATGCTCCTGCTACCCCTGAAGGGCAAGGCAGGGAAGTAGATAAACTCAGCAAAAAGCATACGGTCGCACATTTTGATGCTTTTATCGGCGAAATTATGAGACGCATACCCAAATCTGATCGTAAAACGTTCCGAGTGGTAGTTGTCGATAGCTATGAGTGCGCCGGACAAAACTTTACCGATGATTTTTTACTTCGATTCAAAAAACGGTATGGCTACGATGCTCTTCCCTGGCTACCCGCTTACCAAGGTCATGCTATCGGGAATCCAGAGCTTTCTAATCGCTTTTTGTGGGATGTCCGCCGTCTTGTTGCCGATGGCATTTCTTATGAATATGCCAGAGGGTTGCGCGAAATATCCAATCGCCACGGATTGATTACCTGGCAGGAGAATTACGGTCATTGGGGTTTTGCTGGTGAATTCCTTCAATATGGTGGTCAATGTGACGAAATTGGTGGTGAATTTTGGTGCGAAGAAAATTACGGTGACATCGAAATTAAAGCTGCCGCTTCTTGCGCCAATATTTATGGGAAAAAGAAAGCTTCTGCAGAGTCCTTCACCAGTAATAGTTTTGGCAACAACAACTTTTACAGGCATCCTGCTTACCTTAAAAGGCGGGGTGATTGGTCGTTTGTTGAAGGCGTCAACGACGTAGTGCTACACGTCTATATTCAGCAGCCAAAAAACGAAGGAGCGGGAATACATGCCTGGTTCGGAACTGAATTTAACCGCCTCAACACATGGTTTTCCCACGTGGATCTGTTTGTTGATTACATCAAACGTTGCAATCTTATGCTTCAGCAAGGGTTGAATGTTGCTGATGTGGCCTATTTTATAGGTGAAGATGCGCCCAAAATGACTGGTATCCGAGATCCTGAATTGCCACGAGGCTATTCATACGATTACATCAATGCCGAAGTGATAGAAAAATCAATGACTGTGAAAGACGGAAAACTGACTTTGCCACATGGCACTTCATACCGGGTACTGGTCTTACCTAAGCAGGAAACGATGCGTCCTGAACTATTAAAGAAGATTGAATCACTGGTTATGGAAGGTGCCGTCGTCGTCGGTCCACCACCGTCACGATCACCAAGTATGCAAAATTATCCTCAAGCCGATCTCCAAGTGCAGAAACTTGCTAAAAAAGTATGGGGCAACATGGACGGAAAAAGCAGCGAACCGCAGTCTTATGGCAAAGGGTTGGTATTTCATGGTGCCAATCTGGAACAAGTTTTTGCCCGCATTAACGTCGTACCAGACTGCATTCTGCCAGACTACCGGCAAGTGCTTTTTGCACATCGGGCAAGCGATAATATGGATATTTATTTCCTTTGCAACCAGACAGACCAAACAATCCAAGTTTCTCCGGAATTTCGTATAGCGGGAAAACAACCGGAGCTTTGGGATGCTGTTACCGGAAAGAAACGTGATCTTCCCTCTTTTATACAAAAAGACGGAACGACAGAAGTGCCGTTACAGTTCGAGCCGGCTCAAAGTATGTTCATTGTATTTAAACGTCCAGGAACATCGGCTGTTTGCGATCTGTCCATCAATTTCCCGAAACAGGAAACGTTTCTTACCATCAATTCTCCATGGACCGTCCATTTCGAATCTGATGCAATCAAACGAGGGCCGAAAGCGCCAGTCACATTTGCTAAACTCGAAGATTGGACACAAAATGCGAATGATTCGATCCGTTATTTCTCAGGAACAGCTGTTTACCAAACCTCGTTTGAATTAAATACAACGGAAACATTGCCTCAACTTACGTTGGATTTAGGCAAAGTAGGTGTGATGGCTAAAGTGAAACTCAATGGTACATATGTAGGAGGTGTATGGACAATGCCTTACACATTGGATGTGGCAAAATTTGTAAAACCCGGAAAAAATACGCTCGAGGTGGAAGTGGTAAATACCTGGCAGAACAGAATGATTGGCGACGATCCGTTGCCACCAGATAAACGTCCCGTTACACCACATTCCGGTTTACCTATACATACGAAACTTACGTCATCGGGTCTCTTCGGGCCAGTTCGTCTGCTAATACCATCTGCAACAACAATTGAATAATAAAGAGAGTGATATATCTTATTAATAGTTATTCAGAGTATTGAAAAGTAAATTATTAACATAAAATAATCAATGAAGAAGATTTTGAATACAGTAATATTTGTTCTGTTATGTTCGTATTGCTGGGCCCAAGGTACGCAACTTGAAAAAGAATTTAAAACTCCTCCTAAAATTCAAACGGGTGTTTATTGGTATTGGATGTGTGGAAATATATCCAAGGAGGGCGTTATAGCGGATCTTAAAGCAATGAAAAAAGTTGGCATTAATCGTGCTTTCATCGGCAATAATTATTTTGATCCTTATAAAGGAGGGCGTACAGTAAGGTTAATGAGCGATGAATGGTGGGATATTACTCATACTGCGTTGAAGACAGCCTCAGAACTAGATATTGAGATTGGGATCTTCAATTCCCCTGGCTGGACTCAGGCCGGGGGGCCCTGGGTGAAACCCAGCCAGGCAATGCGTTATCTTACATCGTCCGAGATGAGAATAAAGGGCCCTGCAACCATTTCAACCCAGTTGGAAAAACCTATTGCTGAGTTTCAAGATGTAAAAGTAATTGCATATCCCGCTCCAAAAAATGATCTTCTAACTTTAAATAAGTCCAATTCCAGAATAAAAATATCTCCAGACCTTGTAAACTCAGACAGATTGTTCGATGGTGATAATTTTACTGGGGCGGGTATGCCTCAAAATGTAGATGTTACTGTAGATATCATTGCCAATAAAGAAT
>NZ_JBHSGN010000007.1:0-35369 GCF_042654545.1 Dysgonomonas termitidis | reverse complement strand
TATTTTCTTCAAAACGTAGAAAACAAAAAGTGATCGGAATTTCTTCCGACCACTCCTGACCCTTCGGTTGTCCTTTTTTTGTGCTTTAAACTCCGGATTCTATTTTTCCCTGATAATGATATTTATTGGTGTACCCGACAGGTCCCAATTGTCCCGTATACGGTTCTCCAGAAAGCGCTTGTAAGGGTCTTTGATCCATTGCGGCAGATTACAGAAGAATACAAATGTAGGTACCTGTGTATTAGGCAGCTGCGTGATATACTTTATCTTAATGTATTTACCTTTATTCGAAGGCGGTGGAGTATGCTCTATGATAGGAAGCAATACTTCATTCAGCTTATGAGTAGGTATCTTCGTCTTTCTGCGGACAAACACTTCTTTGGCTGTTTCCAATACCTTCAATACCCTTTGTTTGGTAACGGCAGAAGCGAATACGATGGGGAAGTCGGTAAAAGGGGCCAGGCGTTCGCGTATGGCATGTTCGAAGGTTTTGATGACGATCTGTTCCTTATTTTCAACCAAATCCCATTTGTTGACACAGACTACAAGTCCTTTACGGTTTTTCTGAATCAGTGAGAATATATTCAGATCCTGGCTTTCTATTCCTTGTGTGGCATCTAGCATTAGTACACATACGTCGGAGTTTTCTATCGCTTTGATAGAGCGGATAACCGAATAGTATTCGAGGTCTTCCGTTACTTTTCCCTTCTTGCGGATACCTGCCGTGTCTACAAGGTAGAAATCCATATTAAACCTATCGAAACGGGTATAGATGGAATCGCGGGTGGTACCGGCTATGTTGGTTACGATATTCCGTTCCTCGTCCATCAGCGCATTGACAAAGGAAGATTTTCCTGCATTGGGACGGCCAACGATAGCTATACGCGGAATGTCTTCGAGGTGCTCTTCCTCACTTTTCTTTGTAAATTTGGTGATGATCAGATCGAGTAGATCTCCTGTTCCTGCGCCATTGATGGCGGAAATGTTTACAGGATCACCTAATCCCAAAGCATAAAATTCGGCAGACTGATGATGCAAGTTAAAGTTATCAGCCTTATTGGATACCAATATGATAGGTTTTTTGGAACGGCGAAGCATGTTTCCTACGCTGGAATCCAGGTCGGTAAGTCCGTTCATCACATCCACAAGGAAAAGGATAACATCAGCCTCCTCTATCGCTATGGATACCTGTTTGTTTATTTCGCTTTCGAATACGTCATCCGAATTTACAACCCAGCCTCCGGTGTCTACCAGGGAAAATTCCTGTCCGCCCCATTCTGTTTTTCCGTACTGGCGGTCGCGGGTTGTTCCTGAAGTTTCGTCTACAATAGCCTGCCGGCTTTCGGTCAAACGATTGAATAATGTTGATTTACCCACATTGGGGCGACCGACTATAGCTACTAAATTTCCCATAATATACTTGTACTCTTTAAATTTTGCTGCAAAGGTACGCATTTTTATCGGATTCTGAGATATATAGAAAATGGCTTATGAGATACAAACCGTTAAAATATTCTTCAAATGCTGTTACTATTACTTAAATATATACTTGGCATTAAGCCATACGATGGTGTCGTTGTCACTTTCCATAGCAGCGGCGCCCGGAAATCCTGCAAGTTTGGCGACTATATCCGGTGTGAGCGGGAAATCGTGATACGAAATTGTATCATTCCCGGTTTTAGGACTTATATAACGTGCATAGCCTTTGATCCTGTATAGTGTATCCATGTTGCCCATAGCAATGAACAGATCCTTATTTCCGCCTTTCAGTACGAAAAGGGAATCATCTTTGAAATGATAGTTGGATACTATTTTATAATATCCGAGGGAATCCACGTACGTTATCTTATCTTCATTAAAATAAACGCTCATCTCTCTAAACAGGTTGACATTATATACAGAGTTCATTTTTCTGGTATACAGGGCGTTTCTCGCACTGTCGATACTGCCCGTTGTATCTGGTGGGTATGGTATCGGTATAGCACCTCCCGTTGCACCTATATACACCTGAAAATCGCTTATGTCGTTCGTTCCCGTCCATCTTTTCAAGGGACTTATACCGTCATCGCTTCCACAGGCTGCAAACGCTACCATAACGGGAAATATGAAATATAAGAGTTTCTTCATTTTTTATTTCTTTTCGAATGTAAAGATAAATAAAATTTCACCTTATCGGGTTATAATGCCTAATTCGGCTATAACATAGGCCTCACTTTTATTCGTCAGTTCTACCGGATAAAATTTCAGGTAGCGGCCATTGATCACTTTATCGAATAGAACGTTCTGGACTACCGGATTATTTTTAATATTACTGAAGATGGCGTTATTTTTTACTTTCTCCCATGCTTTTCCATCCATACTCACATACAAATCGTATCTGGAAACATTTGCCGCCTGAACATTCGCTGCCGGGGTATACGAAAATCCTTTTAATGCGATACTTTCTCCCAAGTCGACTACTAATGCTTCATTTTGTCCTATTTTTGCTGATGTGCGGCTATTACTATCTATTGAGTTTTCCGCTCCGTTGGTGCCAGGTGATACGATCGTCCATTTTGCGGGGGCAATGTCATAGTTTACCGTTACTGTTTCACTTTTTCTGCTTCCATCTTCTACTAGCGCAATGGCCTTAACGACGCCTCCCTGTGCCAATGGAAAAGGCTTCTCATATTTATCGGAGCTTATTGCAGGTTCTTTCCCGTCTGTAGTGTAATATATGGCAGGGTCCGGACTTTTGCATTTAATTGTTACCATCCCGGATTTGTCGCGTTCTACAGTGGGAGCGGATAACTGTTCCTGCGCCTTGTACACACCAATGGTACTTATTGCAACACAGGCCAAAGCGTTGAATTCTATTTTTATCTTGTTGCTGGTGATAGCAGGGAAACGCAGGATGCGTTTATATCCGATAGTGGTAGCATCTGAGAGTAGAGACCAATCGCTTTTTGCATCATCCCAGTATTTGACAGAGAATGAATAAACACGCTGTCCTAAAGGAATATATTCCTGCAATAGCAGCCTGTTGAAGGTTGTTACCTTTTCGAAGGTGATTTCCAGTGCCGGAGCCGTTTTGTCATCTCCGGATGCCCAATATGTATTATAATCATTGTCCAGTACGTTGGATGTCTTATATTGCTGTCCGTTTCTGGTTTCAGAAGATTTGGCTTTAGCGCTTACTGTCAGGTCTTTCCTGAAAGCTTCCTCTCTGGCCGTACGGAATTCCATCAGGCGTATCGAGTCTGCCGGGTGTATCCGTCCCCTGCGGTCGGGAGGGACATTCAGCAATAAATTTGAATTTCGTCCTACCGAAGTATAATAAATATCCATCAGTTCGTCCACTGTTTTTACCTTATCGTCAGTAGAAGGACTGTAAAACCATCCCGGACGGATAGATACATCGGTTTCGGCCGGAACCCATGCTTTTCCTCCTTGTTCCCCACTATTTAATATTTCGGAAGGAGGGGCATTCCGTCCGGGTTCGAATCCGTCTATATTTATTGTTGACCAGTTGGTTTCGCCGGCTATGCCTCTCTCATTGCCCATCCAGCGGCAGCCCGGGCCTACGTCGCTAAAGATGATGGCATGAGGCTGGTTGCGATATACTGTTTCGTGAAACAGGTTCCAGTCGTATGTCTGTTTTTTGCCACTGTGCCCTTCGCCGTTTGCCCCGTCGAACCATTGTTCAAATACTTCTCCGTAACCGGATAGAACTTCATCCAGGGTGTTTGCAAAAACCTGATTGTATTCAGGCGTTCCGTATGCCGGATGATTCTGATCCCACGGGGAAAGATAAACCCCGAACTTCAGGTCATATTCACGGCAGGCGTCTGACAATTCTTTTAGTATGTCGCCTTTGCCGTCTTTCCATGGGCTTTCGCGGACGGTATGTGTGCTGTACTTACTTGGCCATAGGCAGAAACCGTCGTGGTGTTTTGCCGTAATGATAATGCCTTTCATTCCGGCGGCTTTCGCTGTCGAAGCCCATTGGCGGCAATCCACACCGGTGGGGTTGAATACTTTGGGGTCTTCTTTCCCGTCACCCCATTCTACATCGGTAAATGTATTAGGCCCGAAATGGATAAACATATAATATTCCAATTGCTGCCACTTTGTTTGGTCTTCGGATGGTAACGCTCCAAATGGACTTATGGGTTTGTCACTTTTGCATGAGAAAAAGAGCATTCCGGACAGAAGAAGGATGAGGATGATTCCGTATGAGGTTTTCATGGTTAAATTTATTTGTTAAAGGTATAAAGTTAAAGATAAAAAAAGGAAATCTCATGAGTTTTCTCTTATTATCTCACAATATGGTAGGGTAGCTGCGCGAAAATGTACCGTTATAATTATTCGTTCAATTTGCATTTATTAACCATATAATGTTAAAACCTGACACATCTGACACATTTTACGCTTTTTTATTCTGTCAGCTTTTCCTTATAACTTGTAACTGCCCGGAGGGCGCAGAAATAACATTTGCCGAAGCGAAGGCGAGGCAAACCCGTAACTATAAAATTTCAAAGAGCTATAAGCTAATAGCTAACGGCTAAAAGCTATATATAGATAAACTTTTTCAAAAAGATTAAATTTCGCGCGTTTGTTTTGATAATATGATTTTGAATGAATATAATAGCCTAATATTTACTATTTTTGTAAGTTCGAATAAAATGTACGTTATCAGAACAGAAGAATATGAATCAACCAAACATTAATATAAAGAACAAGCGGGCCAGCTTCGATTATGAATTTATCGAAACATATACTGCCGGTATTGTACTTACCGGGACGGAAATAAAATCGATACGTTTAGGAAAAGCCAGTCTGGTAGATACTTTCTGTATATTTGAAAAAAACGAATTGTGGGTGCGCAATATGTATATTGCCGAATATTTCTATGGCTCGTACAATAACCACTCGGCACGCCGCGACCGCAAACTGCTCCTGAACAAGAAGGAACTGAAAAAAATGCAGCGCCTTGTCAAAGAAACTGGCTATACCATTGTGCCCACCCGTGTCTTTCTCAACGACCGGGGGCTTGCCAAGGTGAACATAGCTGTTGCCAGAGGTAAAAAGCAATATGATAAACGCCAGAGCCTGCGCGAAAAAGACGATAAACGGGCAATGGACAGGGCTATGAAACAATAGTAAACAGTTTTCTTAATATCTATTGAATGTTGAAAGCAAGGCGGTTTCTTTCGGAACAGAAATATATTATACTCATTTCCATATTACTGTTCGCCGGTATATATGGGCTGAATTATTATTTCCCTATTACGCTGGATGACTGGATATATAGTATGAATGCAGATGGTTCACGGGTAAGTTTTGCAGATATTATTCCTTATCAACATGCGCATTATTTTAACTGGGGTGGCAGGTCTGTTGTACATGCAATAGCTCAGTTTATGCTGGCCTCCGGTATATTTTGGGGCGACATTATCAATAGTATCGGTTATGTTGCATTAGCCCTGACCATCTACTGCATAGCGAATAAAAATAATAAGGTCAATATATCTTTGTTTGTGGGAATTAACCTGATGATCTGGTTTTTAGTTCCTTCCCTTGTAGAGAATGTCTTTTGGATAACAGGAAGTGCGAATTATTTGTGGGGTACATTACTTATATTTCTTTTCATATCTTTTTATTGTTCGGCTTTTCTGAACAATAATTTAGAAGATAGCCGGATAAAAAGGACAGCGATGTTCCTGTTCGGAATTATTGCCGGATGGACAAATGAGAATATGGCGGTGGCAATGATATTCTTTATAGTATGTTTGATATTGCTTATCCGGAAAGAGAAGCGAGTGTTGTGTAAGTGGATGCTGTTCGGTCTGTTAGGCGGGCTTGTGGGCTGCGCTTTTATGCTTTTGTCCCCGGGGAATTATGTACGGAACATAGTGGAACTGAATGTTTTGAATTCGAGCGGGGAAGAACCAGCCTACATGTTTTACTTTTACCGTTTTACAAATATATTGAAGATTGCAACAAGGTATTTCCTTATTCCGGTTATTATCTATCTGATATTTATGTTTTTATATCTTAAATTCAAAAAAGATAATGATAAAAGGATATTGCTCCTGTCCCTGTTATTTGCTGCTACAGCAGGAGTCGCGATCCTGGCTATGGTGGCAGCTCCCATTTTTCCGGAAAGGGTTTGGTTCGCTATACTTATACTGATGTTTACGGCTACAGGTTTGCTGTATGCCAATCTTGATTTTTCTGTAATCTTATTAAAAGTTCCTTTGTATATTATTACAGGTATGGTCACATTAGTCTTTTTCTATTCTTATTGGCAGAGCCTGAACGATTTTAGGCAGATTCATGATATATGGGCGGAAAGAGAGAGGATCATATTGGCAGAAAAACAAAAAGGTGTGAAAGATGTTGTAATCTACGGACGTTTCAAGGCTTCGGATTCGTGGTTTGTGAAACCTAAGACCGGAGATATTCCATTGGATTCTGTCTTATGGCTGCAAAATGCATGTGGGCGTTATTATGGGGTGAACACTGTAAAAATTTTTGATAAATAAGACTAAGAATTTAATATAGGATGTTTCTTTTTGGTTGGCGATAAAACTAAGACATTGAATCGGATAAAATATTAAAAATAAACAATCCGTATTTTTGCAAAATATTCAATAATTGAAAATAGAAATGAATAAAATACACGATATATTGAAGGATAGAATCCTTATACTCGACGGTGCCATGGGCACCATGATACAACGTTATAAGCTGACAGAGGAAGATTTCCGCGGCGAAAGGTTTAAAGGTTCAACTACATTACTGAAAGGTAATAACGACTTGCTTTGCCTAACCCGTCCCGATGTGATAGAAGCCATCCACCGCGAATATCTCGAAGCGGGCGCCGATATCATTGAAACAAATACGTTCAATGCAACCTCTATATCGATGGAAGACTATAATATGTCTGATTTGGTAAAGGAGATAAATATTGAAGCGGCCAGACTGGCAAAGAAAGCCGCCGCCGATTATACAAGGCGCAATCCGGATAAGCCTCGTTATGTTGCCGGCTCTATAGGGCCGACTAACAAGACGGCTTCGATGAGTCCCAAAGTTGAGAATCCGATATTCAGAGCGGTGACTTTCGATGATCTGTATTATGCTTACAAAGAGCAGGTAGAAGGACTTGCAGACGGAGGCGTGGATTTATTGCTTATCGAGACTATCTTCGATACATTGAATGCGAAAGCTGCTTTGTTTGCAGCCGATGAAGTGAGAAAAGAACGCAATATAGATCTGCCCATAATGATTTCTGTCACTCTCTCCGATAAAGGGGGGCGGACATTGTCGGGGCAAACGGTAGGGGCATTTCTGGCATCCGTCAGCCATATAGATTTCTTATCTGTAGGACTAAACTGTTCATTCGGAGCATCGGATATGAAACCATTCCTGAAAGAACTGGGACGTATAGCGCCGAATTTTATATCTGCTTATCCGAATGCCGGACTGCCGAACCAGTTTGGGGAATATGACGAGACGCCCGAAATAATGGCAGGCCAGATAAAAGAATATATTGACGAAGGCCTCGTAAATATTCTGGGAGGTTGTTGTGGCACAACTCCCGGTCACATCGCAAAATATGTAGACCTCATACAGGGCGCCGTTCCGCATAAACCGGCCCGGAAGCCCCAATATATGTGGCTGTCGGGACTGGAATTACTGGAAGCCAAGCCAGAGATCAACTTTATAAATATAGGAGAGCGCCTGAATGTGGCGGGTTCCCGCAAATTTCTCCGTCTGATAAAGGAAGAAAAATACGAGGAAGCGTTGACTATTGCTCACAAGCAGGTGGAAGACGGCGCGCAGGTATTGGATGTGAACATGGATGAAGGTTTGCTGGACGGAGTGAAGGAAATGACCACTTTCCTCAACCTGATGGCATCCGACCCGGACGTGTCCCGTGTGCCTGTAATGATAGACTCCTCGAAATGGGAGGTGCTCGAAGCCGGACTGAAATGCGTACAGGGTAAGCCGATTGTAAACTCCATTTCATTGAAGGGAGGAGAGGAAGATTTCCTCCGTCAGGCACGTCTGGTTAAGGCGTACGGCGCGGCGGTCATTGTCATGGCTTTCGACGAAACGGGGCAGGCCGATACATTTGCCCGCAGGATAGAAATATGTGAAAGGGCTTATAAGCTGTTGGTCAATGACGGATTCAATCCGCTGGATATTATTTTCGACCCCAATATACTTGCCATCGCGACCGGTATAGAGGAGCATCGGGGCTATGCAGTCGATTTCCTGGAAACGATCACATGGATAAAAGAAAACCTGCCGCATGCTAAAATCAGCGGTGGAGTAAGTAATCTCTCATTCTCGTTCCGTGGAAATGATTATGTGCGTGAGGCCATGCATGCCGTATTCCTTTATTACGCCATTCAGCGGGGTATGGATATGGGTATCGTAAATCCGGGGCAATCTGTTGTATATGATGATATTCCTACCGATCTGAGAAATCTGGTGGAGGATGTTATCTTCAACCGCAGGGCGGAAGCTACGGATGAACTGATTGAATATGCCGAAAAGATAAAGAACGAAAATACAGGGCAGACAGAGCAAAAAGTGGAAGAATGGCGTTCTTATCCGCTCGATGAACGTATCCAATATTCTCTGATAAAAGGTATCAGCGACTATCTGGAAGAAGACCTGACGGAAGCGCTTCAGGTGTATCCGAAGGCGGTGGATATTATCGACAAGCCATTAATGGACGGAATGAACAAGGTAGGTGACCTATTTGGCTCCGGTAAGATGTTCCTTCCGCAAGTTGTAAAAACTGCCCGTACAATGAAACGTGCAGTGGCTATCCTGCAACCGACTCTGGAAGCGCAAAAAGCTTCCTCGGCAGGAAGCAACAAGGCAGGAAAGCTGGTTATTGCTACCGTAAAGGGAGATGTGCACGATATCGGTAAGAACATAGTATCTATTATCCTTGCCTGCAACAACTATGAGGTAATCGACCTAGGGGTGATGACTCCTCCGGAAGTAATTATCCAGAAAGTAAAAGAAGAACAACCTGATATACTCTGCCTGAGCGGCCTTATAACTCCGTCTCTGGAAGAAATGAGCATCGTTGCCCATGAGATGGAAAAGGCTGGCTTTACCATTCCTCTGATGATCGGCGGGGCCACTACATCTAAGCTGCATACGGCAATTAAGATAGATCCGAAATACAATAACGGTTCGGTGGTATATGTCAAGGATGCTTCGCAGGCGCCTGCGGCTGTAGGTAAGCTGATAAATCCTAAGACAAAGGAAAACTATATAAAAGATGTACGCTCCGAATATGCTTCATTGAGGGATACGGCGGGTGATAAGAAAGCAGATCTGCTACCATTGTCCGAAGTACTGGATAAGGGCATGAAACTGAATTGGGAGGATTACAATACTCCCGAACCGCGGGTGAAAGGACGTCAGACATTGAAACATATCCCGGTGGAAATCATTGTGCCTTATATAGACTGGAAATTCTTCTTTCATTCATGGAATTTGTCGGCGCGCTATGCCTCTGTGCAAAATATCGATGATTGCCCTTCATGCAAGGCTGCATGGCTGAGTTCCTTTCCTGAACAAGAAAGGGAAAAAGCTGCGGAGGGTATGCAATTATATAAAGATGCCAAGGCGTTGCTGGACCAGCTGGTATATGATAAGGCCGGTTATATCAATGCTGTATTCGGCGTTTATGAATCATATAGCGATAATGAATCCCTGTATATCGACGGCATACGTTTCCCGATGCTGCGTCAACAGAAAAAAAATGAAAAGAAGGAATACCTTTCCCTTTGCGATTTCGTTGCGCCGAAATCTTCAGGAAAGAAAGACTATGTAGGAGGATTTACCGTTACCGCAGGCGTAGGTGCAAATGAACTGATGAGCGAGTATGAACGTCAGGGAGATGAATATAAAGTACTGCTTCTCAAGTCGGTTTTAGACCGTCTGGCGGAAGCAACTACCGAATGGCTGCATGCCGAAATAAGGCGGAAGTACTGGGCGTTCGCACCCGATGAAAATATAAGTGTAAATGATATGTTTACCCTTAAATACCAGGGAATCCGTCCGGCAGTGGGCTATCCGTCCATACCCGACCAGTCAGTCAATTTCCTGCTGAATAAGGATTTGTTGCAATCCGAAGAGATAGGAGTGGAGCTGACCGAAAACGGTGTGATGCTTCCGAATGCTTCGGTCAGCGGTATTATCATTTCACATCCTAAATCCAAATATTTCAATATAGGCAATATACTCGACGACCAGTTAGAGGCATATATAGAAAGAAGAGGAGAGGATGCAGAGCAGATTCGTAAGTTTTTGAGTGCAAATTTGATATAAATCAGATACAACTTATAATGGAATGGAATTTATAGACCTCCTTTCATATACTTTTTTCCAGAATGCCCTGTTGGGTAGCCTCTTTGCCAGTATCGCCTGCGGTATCATAGGCTCTTATGTTGTTATTCGCCGGCTTGTATTTATCAGCGGGGGAATAACGCATGCTTCGCTAGGAGGTATCGGTATGGGCTTCTATTTCGGGTGGAATCCGATATTTGCCGCTATGATCTTTTCCATCTTGTCGGCTTTCGGTATCGAATGGTTATCATCGAGGCAGGGAGTGAGGGAAGATTCGGCAATCGGCTCTTTCTGGTCGCTCGGAATGGCAATAGGGATTATTTTTATATACCTCAAACCCGGCTTTGCTCCTAATCTTTCGGATTATCTCTTTGGCAATATACTTACTATCACAAAGCCGGATATAACTTATCTGGCCATTTTGTCCATAGTGCTGATTATTGTCTTTTTGCTCTTTGGCCGTCATATACTGTTTGCGGCTTTCGATTCCGATTTTGCAAAGACTCGCAACCTGCCCGTCAACCTGATAAAGTATGCCATGATGATGGGGATTGCTATTACAATCGTACTTTCTATCCGCTTGGTAGGCATTGTGCTGCTGATGTCGATACTTACCGTTCCCCAGATGACAGCCAACCTGTTTACTTCCAACTTTGTAAAGATGATTATTCTTTCCATCCTGATCGGATTTTTCGGGTGTATTGTCGGCCTGTTCATGTCTGCGGTATTGGATGTTCCGTCAGGGGTGTTTATCATCTTTACGCAGATAGTCGTATTCCTTGTATCGCGCTGGATAGTGAAGGCCATTCAGAAAAGCAGACGGGAAAAGGTTCTTTCTTAACCCTTTCCTATCACATCTTTAAACGATATATTCTTCACGCTCGACTTGCGGAAGAGCAGCGCTCCTATACAGATGCCTATCGCCAATGTAAACAGTAATGACATGGTAAGCATCAGGTTGTGAGACATCTCTATCAGGATATGCGGGTTTTGTTCCACTGTAGGCAGGTCGGTAACCTTTATTCCGGCCAGCATCGTTTTGTAGGCGAACATACCCGGAATCATTGTAATACAGGCCGGCATGGTGAATACTACCGGCGGGCTGTCTACCCTGTGCGCCGCGAAAATACCAATTAACCCTATCAGTACCGAACCGGCTAATGTAGCCGTTATCATCCCGAAATCGAGTTGTATAAGGATGAAGCGAAGAGCATGTCCCATACCGCCAAGTAGCCCGGCAACCCACAACAGGCGTTTAGGCGAGCCGAACAGTATAGCCCAGCAGAAACCTACAAGGAAAGCGATGGTAAAGTCGCGGAATATATTTATTATTGTCAGTTCTTCCATTTGCTAATTTTCTAATTAAAAATTACCTATTCCCAATAGTGTAATACACAGGGTCATACCTGCTGCGATACAAAGCAGAATGAATCCGCCGAACAAAGCCCGGTTCAGAGCCGAAGGCAAATAGCCTTCTATCAGGTCTATGACACAATTTATCAGAGGTACACCCGGTATCAGGTACAGAACGCCGGTCGCCATCGCGGCTTCGGGATGCTCCCCGAATCCGTATAATCTGCCAAACCCTGCTATCAACGTTGTGATAAAAGCCGCGATAGATATGCATATCATCGGATTGAATTTCTTCTTGGCGAAGAAAACCCTTACCAGATAACCGATAAATGCAGCAACGAAAGCTACCAGTGCGTTTTTTTCGTCCCCTGCCGAGAACAGGCAAAGACCTCCGCACGAAAATCCGACAGCTACAGCCACTACAATATCTTTGTAGTTAGGCTTGGCTTTTATCCTGGCAAACTCTTTTTCCACGTAAGATATGGGCAGGTTCTCTTCCTGCACTTTCCACGACATATGTGATACAGCGGTCAGTATAGCCAGATGTACATTGTGTGGAGGTGAGTTTTTATAGCAGGTGACGGAATTGGAAGGATCGTTCTTATCCTTTACCGTGACTGTGAGGCCGTTGAAAGTAGGGCTCATATTTATATCGAATTCCCATGTCGCGGCCAGCCTTCCTATATTGCTGCTGAGACGTCCGCAGTGCGCACCCGAAGCAAGCAGGAATGTTCCTATATCGAGTATAAGGTCGGCAAACCGCTGTGCTGATATTTTTTCTTTTTCGTTTATATTTCTAAATTCCGGCATTGTTACATACAATTCTGATGCAAAGATAGGAATTTTCAGTTAACAGTTAACAGACAACAGTTAACAACTTGTATTTCGCCTGTTTGTAACTTGTTAGCATGCTCCCTGCAATCGTTTGCAAGTTAATTTCGACTAAAATAATGAGGCGCCGGATATATTCTAACTCATTATTATGTAGATTTGTTTAGGACAAAGCCATGCATAAAAACGCATAAGTCTAAAAACCATAAAATGCATCATTCATGAGACTAAAACTACAAATAGATTACCATACCGATTGGGGACAGACTGTATATGTTTGCGGTTCAGTGCCTGCTTTGGGTAATTGGGAGAAGGACAAGGCCGCAGAAATGAAAAATATTTCTCCATCCATATGGGAGTTGGAGATTGAAGCCGGTGATGCCACCGATATAGAATATCAATATCTGGTAAAAGACCAAAACAACATAATCGCTCACGAATGGGGAAGCCCGCACTGGTTGAGAACAGAGACTGATAAACGGTTCGATGTGCAGGATGTATGGCGGGGCGTACCCCAACAGAAATTCCTTTACACGTCGTGTTTTTCGGAAAGTTTCTTTGCGCATGGTGATAATGCGAAAGTCAAATATTACAAGAAGACCATCCTTATTAATGTTACCTGTGTGAATGTAAAGAAAAATCAGAAACTGATACTTTGCGGAGCTTCGGAGACATTAGGAAATTGGAAGCCCGAAGATGCTCTGGAGCTTACACAGGTAAGATTCGGGAGTTGGCAGGTAGCGATTAATGCGCCACAAATAAAAACCACATTAGAATACAAACTTGCAATCTATGATAATAGCACGAAGAAAATTGTACATTGGGAAGAGGGTTTCAACCGTGTCTTATCACCATTGCCCGCCTCTCCGGCAAAAGAAGATATGGTTAAGGTGGAATCCATTGCCTACGCTTATGGCTGGATGAACTGGAAAGCCGCAGGTGTATCCATCCCCGTATTTTCATTACGTTCGAATGACAGTTTTGGCATAGGTGAGTTTTCGGACCTGCGGAAAATGGTGGATTGGGCAGTAGCGACCGGACAGAAAATAATACAGGTACTGCCTATCAACGATACTACCATCACATACACCTGGATAGATTCGTACCCTTACAATGCAATTTCCATTTACGCATTGCATCCTGTCTATCTGGGTCTGAAAGAATATCCGCTGAAAGATGAAAATCTATATAAAGAATACGAAAGAGAAGCAGGCGAACTAAACACCCTGGAAAATGTCGATTATGACAGGGTTCTGGCTCTGAAATGGCGTTACATAAAAGATCTTTTCACCCAATCAGGCACAAATACATTAAAAAGCAAAGACTACCAGGCCTTTTATGAGCAGAACGAAGAATGGTTGTTTCCATACGCTTGCTTCTCTTATCTTCGGGATAAATATAAAACGGCCAATTTCAGAAAATGGAAAACAAACAATGCTTTTGATAAAAAGAAACTGATTAAATTGACCGAAACGGATAAAGATGCAAAAAAATATATCGAATTATCGTGCTTCACGCAGTACTTGCTACACAAACAACTTGTAGATGTAAAAGAGTACGCGCACCAGAATGAGGTGGTGCTCAAAGGCGATATTCCTATCGGCATCAGCCGCGACAGCGTGGAAGCATGGGTAGAGCCCCATCTGTTCAATCTGGATGTACAGACGGGCGCGCCACCTGATGACTTTTCGTTCTTCGGGCAAAACTGGGGATTTCCCACCTATAATTGGGAAGAAATGGCTAAGGATGGTTACCGGTGGTGGCTGAAACGCTTCCGCAAAATGGCAGACTATTTCGATGCCTACCGTATCGATCATATTCTGGGATTTTTCCGCATCTGGGAAATACCTTTGTCATCCGTTCAGGGATTGTTGGGATATTTTAGTCCGGCTCTTCCCCTTACGGCCGATGAAATCCGTTCTTACGGCCTTTGGTTCGATGAGGACAGGATGCTGAAACATTATATTCACGAAAGTTTCCTGGCTGATATATTCGGCAGCCATGTGCCTGAGGTAATTGAAAAATACCTTCGGCCTACCGGATGGCAGCGTTTCGAACTGAAAGAAGAATTTGATACGCAAGCCAAGATCAAGGAACATTTTACCGGCAGGGATGATGATAAATCAAATTATATCCGGGACGGTTTGTACAGCCTGTGCAATGAAGTGCTTTTTGTCAGGGATAAACGTGAGCCTTATAAGTTTCATCCCCGTATAACCGCCCAGTACAACTATTCCTACAGGGACCTGGACGATAGCGCCAAAGATACGTTCAACAGGTTATATAATGAATTTTTCTATCGCCGCCATTCTCAGTATTGGCGCGATCAGGCAATGACGAAGCTGCCGACCCTTATTTCTTCGACCTCGATGCTTGTATGCGGCGAAGATTTGGGTATGGTCCCTGAATCTGTGCCTTCGGTGATGAACGAACTTCAGATATTGAGCCTTGAAATAGAACGGATGCCAAAAGAACGGGAGGTATTATTCAACGACCTGCATCATCTGCCATACCTGAGTGTTTGCACGACATCGACCCACGATATGTCACCTCTCCGTTTGTGGTGGAAAGAAGACAGGCAGCTGACCCAGCAATATTACAATCAGGTATTATGGAAGCATGGTGCTGCTCCGGAAGAATGCACAGCCGATTTGTGCGCACAAATTGTAAGTAATCATTTATATTCTCCGGCTATGCTTGCTATTCTGCCGCTTCAGGACTGGCTGTCGATAGACGACATTCTGAAACGTCCTGTTGCCGAAGATGAACGAATAAATATTCCGGCTATATCGCAACACTATTGGCGGTACAGGATGCATCTTACTCTGGAAGAATTACTCGAAGCTACAGATTTTAACCGGAGGGTTAAATCGATGGTAGGTTCATCGGGGAGGGAATAGGTGTAATGGAAAAGTGAAAAACGAAAAGTGAAAAGTAAAAAATTAGATAATATCTTACTGGTGACCGATGACTGAACAGGTGTTACTTTTTTTTATAAATTTA
This sequence comes from Dysgonomonas termitidis, assembly GCF_042654545.1. Lineage (GTDB taxonomy): Bacteria > Bacteroidota > Bacteroidia > Bacteroidales > Dysgonomonadaceae > Dysgonomonas > Dysgonomonas termitidis. The sequence continues at coordinate 19,820 of NZ_JBHSGN010000007.1, read as the reverse complement.
TCTATAGAGTACAGATAACAAGCGTGTTGTCGATAGAAAAGTAACAGTGTGAAAAATTTCGAAAGGTTGTTACTTTTGTTACTTTTTAACAGTTACAGGTTTGCCTCGCCTTCGCTTCGGCGAATGTTATTTCTGCGCCCGGCGGGCAGTTACAAATTACAGGTTGGCTGGCGTTTTGTTTTGTTTCACGCAAAGACGCAAAGGCGCAAAGTTTTACATCTTACGAGTTGTTGACTGATAACTGTTTACTGTTAACTGTAGATAGTGTTACTTTTGTTACCTTTTTCAGTTACGAGTTGTTGACTGATAACTGAAAAAATGTAGGAGTGGCAAAACCGACATAAATCAAATATAAATTATATAGTACATGAAGAAAATCTATTTAGTATTATTACTCGTTTTACTGAGCTTATCGGTTTTTGCAATCGATATAAAAACAGTAGATCCTGCTTTTTGGTGGTCAGGGATGAAAAATCCTGAATTGCAGGTATTGATACACGGAGAAGGTGTGGCTAAATCGGACGTAAGTATTACTTCAAAATCGGTAAGGCTGAAAGAAACTGTAAAGCTGGAAAGCCCTAATTATCTTATATTATATTTCGACTTATCCGGAGCTCAACCCGAAAAGTTCGATATTGTATTGCAGCAGGGCAAGGACAAGAAGGTGGTTCCTTATGAGATTAAAGGCCGGAAGTCCGGCTCATCCGACAGGATAGGCTTCAATGCTTCGGATGTACTTTATCTGATTATGCCCGACCGTTTTGCAAACGGAGATACATCGAATGATGTAATTGCAGGGATGCGCGAGGCCAAAATAGACCGTAACGGACAATATGCCCGTCATGGTGGAGATTTTAAAGGAGTAAGCGACCGTGTGGATTATATACACGATCTCGGTGTAACCGCCATCTGGTTCAATCCGGTGATGGAGAATGATATGCCGGAGGGTTCGTATCACGGATATGCAACAACGGATTATTATAAAGTAGACCGTCGTTTCGGTTCTAATCAGGAGTTTGCAGACTTAGTGGATAAGGTTCACGCTAAAGGGATGAAGGTGGTAATGGATATGATTTTCAACCACTGTGGCAGTGAACATTTCTTCTTTAAGGACAGGCCATCTAAAGACTGGTTCAATTATCCTGACGGATATGTGCAGACTTCATATAAGACAGTTACACAGTTCGACCCGCATGTATCAGCATACGACTTTAAGAGATCCGCGGATGGCTGGTTTGTAGAGTCTATGCCCGATTTGAACCAACGAAATCCGCATGTAGCCAAATACCTTATCCAGAATAGTATCTGGTGGATAGAATATGCCGGTATTGATGGTATTCGTCAGGATACACACCCCTATGCCGATTATGACATGATGTCGGACTGGTGCAGGGAAGTTACAGAGGAATATCCCGATTTTAATATTGTGGGTGAGACATGGCTCAATACGAATGTAGGTGTGGCTTATTGGCAGAAAGACAGCAAGCTGGCTTATCCGAAAAATTCCTATCTGCGTTCGGTGATGGATTTCCCTCTTACGGATATAATGAACAGCGCATTCGATCAGGAAACCACAGATTGGGGACAAGGCCTGTCGCGCATACATGAATATCTGGCTCAGGATATAGTTTATGCCGATCCTATGGAATTGCTTATTTTCCTTGACAATCATGATACATCACGTTTTTACAGGACCGAAGAGCAAACCTCTAATCTGAACCGTTATAAACAGGCTCTTGCATTCCTGTTGACTACCCGTGGAATCCCGCAAATATATTATGGTACTGAAATATTAATGGCTGCCGACAAGGGAGAGGGAGACGGGTATCTGCGTCGCGATTTTCCCGGAGGATGGCAGGGTGATAAGACGGACCTGTTCGTTTCGGCTAACAGAACGCCGCAACAGAACGAGGCTTTCGATTACCTCCGTAAATTGTTGCAATGGAGAAAAGGAAATGAAGCTATATCAAAAGGAACTCTAAAGCATTTTGTGACAAACAATAGTGTTTATGTTTATGAACGTAAATTCAACGGTAAGTCCGTTGTTGTATTCCTGTCCGGCTCGGATAGTGAAAAGACGATAGACCTTTCACCATATAAAGAAGTGTTGCCGAAGAGCCAGGCAAAGGATGTTATAAGTGAAAATATTGTAAACTTAAATAACGGGTCTTTAACATTGCAGCCTCGAAGTGTCTTGGTATTAGAATTTTGATTACTTTTATACAAAGTAAATGCAAAATTTGAAGACCATGAAAAAAGGGCCGTTAACAATTAAGGATATTGCTAAAGATCTGAATATATCGCCCTCGACCGTGTCGAGGGCTTTGAAAGATAATCCTGACATAAGCCTCGAAACAAGGAAACTGGTGCAGGATTATGCGAAAAAGTATAAATATAAGCCAAATGCGTTGGCTTTGAGCCTGAGAACACAGCATACCAATATTATCGGGGTTATCGTTCCTGAATTGGCAAACCACTTCTTTTCCGGTGTATTATCCGGTATGGAGACTATCGCCGAGGAGAAGGATTACCATGTAATTGTATGTCAGTCGTCGGAAGATTACCAGAAAGAGATACGGAATGTACAGACTCTTATCAAGGCCCGTGTATGCGGCGTGTTGATCTCTCAGTCGAAAATGACTACAAAATACGATCATTTTCAGGAATTGATAGATAACGATATACCGGTCATCTTTTTCGACCGTATTTGTACGGGAATCGACACGGATAAGGTAGTGGTGGATGATTATTCGGGAACATTTACCGCTGTGGAATATATGATAAAGACAGGTTGTAAGCGTATAGCCTTTTTTTCGGCCCCGTTGCACCTCGAAATATCCAAGAACAGGAGAAATGGTTATCTGGATGCATTGCGCAAATACCATCTGCCCGTAGATGAAAATCTGATGCGTATAGCTGATACCAAGCAGCTCGGTTATGAGAGAGCAATGCAGATACTGCAGGAACCTGACAGGCCGGATGCATTTATGGCGATGAACGATTATACGGCCTCGGGTATATTGCTGGCAACAAAGAAGCTTGGTTTGAATGTGCCGGAAGAGGTTTCGATCTTCGGCTTTTCCAATTCCAATATATCGCAGGATACCGATCCCATGCTTACTACTATGGATCAGCATCCTAAAAAAGTAGGGGAGGAAGCGATGCAACTTATGTTGGAAAAAATAGAGAACCCCGGAAATGTATCGCGGAAGAACAAACTGATAAAGACCTCTTTGATAGCAAGGCAAACCACACGGGAACTGCCCGCCGAAGGAGGAGATTGATTAATACATACTAAAATATACCATGAAACAAAAACCAACACTTACCTTTTGGCAGATCTGGAACCTCAGTTTCGGATTCTTAGGCATTCAGATAGGATATTCATTACAGAGTTCGCAGACCAGCCGTATATTATCGGCATTGGGAGCAGACCTCAGTCATCTCAATTATTACTGGTTAGCTGCGCCTATTGCGGGACTTATTGTCCAGCCTCTTATCGGGATGTCCAGCGATCGCACATGGACAAGATTTGGACGGCGCATTCCTTTCATCCTGGGAGGAGCTATTGTATCGGCTCTTGCTATGTTTTTTATGCCTAACTCGGAGTTTGTAGCTCATATTATGCCTCCGTTTCTGTTCGGAGCTTTTATGTTGTTGTTTATGGATTGTGCTTTTAATGTATCCATGCAGCCGTTTCGTTCGTTAGTAGGTGATATGGTAAATGACAGGCAACGGAATCAAGGATATTCTACCCAGAGCTTTCTGACTAATGTTGGGGCAGTTGTTGGTTCATTGCTTCCTTTTGTACTCACCTGGATTGGCATAAGGAATATCCCTAACGAGGGTGAAATGGTGCCGCCTTCAGTGATATGGGCATTCTATTTTGGTGGAGGAGCTTTACTTCTCACTGTTTTATGGACATCTTTCCGGGTAAAGGAGTATCCCCCAAAAGAATACGAAGAATATAACAATATAACAGATGATGAGAAGCAGAAGAAGTCTTTCATCCATATCTTGAAGAGTACTCCAAAGACAATGTTCCAGTTGGGTATTGTCCAGTTCTTTTCGTGGTTTGCACTGTTTCTCATGTGGGTTTATGCTACTGACGGCATTGCCGAGAATGTATGGAATACCAAAGATCCGTTATCTCAGGCATACAATGAAGCCGGTAACTGGAATGGTGTATTAAGCGCGGTATATGGTGTTTTTGCTGTCGGATTTTCTATTGTGATGGCAAAAATGGCAAATAAGCTCGGGCGGAAGAAAGTATATTCATTTGCATTGCTTATGGGGGCACTAGGATTGGTCTCCATGTATTTCTTTAATGATAAAAACCTGTTACTGGTTTCCATGCTTGGCGTAGGTATTGCATGGGCGGGAATTCTGGCGATGCCGTATGCCATCTTATCGGCAGTCCTGCCTGCAAGCAGGATGGGGGTATATATGGGCATATTTAATGCAACCATTACTATCCCACAAATTGCCGCGGGATTGACCGGCAGTTTATTATTGAAACATATTGCCGGAGGCAGTTCGATAATGATGCTTGTCGTAGCAGGTGTATCCATGTTATTGGCTGCAATCTCTGTCGCATTTGTACAGGATAAAAATACTGCAGTACAGCCTGAGAATATAAAATAATACTTATTAAAAATATAATTTATGAGAAATAAACTATTACTAGCCATTGCGGCAATCGCCCTGACAGGTTATTCTTGCAGACAGAAACCGCAGGTAACGTCTGACAAGCCGCAGGAAAAGTGTACCGTACAGCATCTCGACTGGACACGCAATGCCGTTATTTACGAAGTGAACGTGAGACAATATACCAAAGAAGGCACATTTGCAGCATTCGAGCAACATCTGCCACGGTTAAAAGAGCTGGGCGTTGATGTGCTTTGGTTTATGCCGGTACATCCGATATCCGAAAAGAACCGTAAAGGAACTTTGGGCAGCTATTACGCAGTAAAGGACTATAAGGAGGTAAATCCTGAGTTCGGTACAAAAGAGGACTTCAAGCGTCTTGTCGACAAAGCGCACGAAGCAGGATTTAAAGTGATACTGGACTGGGTTGCCAATCATACAGGCGGTGATAATGTATGGCTGTCTGAGCATCCCGACTGGTATGTAAAGGATGAGGCCGGAAATCCGAAAAGCCCATACGACTGGACGGATACTTACGAGTTGAACTATGATAATAAAGATATGCGCGCGGCAATGACGGATGCGCTGAAGTATTGGGTGACAGATTTCAATATCGATGGCTATCGCTGCGACATGGCACATGAAGTGCCTACTGATTTCTGGAACGATGTACGCCCTGCATTAGATAGTATCAAACCTGTATTTATGCTGGCTGAATCAGAAAACTATGACTTACTGGAGCATGCTTTCGATGCTAATTATTCATGGGAGTTGATGCATATGATGTCCGACGTGAATAAAGGAACTAAGACCGCCGAAGATATTCAGGCATACGTTCAGAAGCTGGATACCCTTATGTGTCCCGATGGTTACAAAATGAACTTCCTTACCAATCATGACGAGAATTCATGGAATGGTACAGAATTCGAACGCTATGGAAAAGGGGTGGAAACTTTTGCCGTGCTTGCATACACCCTCAATGGCATGCCAATGATATATACAGGGCAGGAAGTGGGGATGAAGAAGCGCCTTTCTTTCTTTGAAAAGGATATGGTGCCGTCGTGGACAGCCAATGCAACCACTGCATTCTATAAAAAGCTGAACGAACTGAAACATACTCATCCGGCATTACGTGCAGGGAAGATAGGCGGTAAACTAAGATTCTATACCTCTTCTGCAAGTAAAGATGTGTTGATATATTCCCGTGAAGCAGCAGGAAAGGAGATTATGGTAATGCTGAACCTGTCGGGCAAAAATATTACTTATCAGAGTAATGATGCTCTAAACAGGGATAGCTATACAGACTATTTCTCAGGGAAGAAGGTAAACAAGTTACCTAATACCTTGAAGGCTTGGGAGTATAAGGTATTCACTCGTTAGAATGATTCTATGGAGATAAGTAAAGGCTCAGGATTTTATCATCTGAGCCTTTATTATTTCTAATAATCTATTTTATAGCTCTTTGGATACCTTATTCAGATGTGCCCGGTAATTCTTTTCCGATTGCCCGATATTCGGATTTTTCATTACATCATAGAAATGAAAACTATCAAGAGGCTTTAAGCCTACAAATGCATTCATCTGGTGGAACCCGAACATCACTCCTTTATCTACACTATGCTGTTTAAAGAATTCATCCTCCAGGGTAAATGCTTCAACCGGAGCATTCCATGTCGTTGTCAGCATATATTTACGTCCCTGTAACAGCCCGCCCGTGCCGTAGTTGCGGGTTGGATTGGCAGAGCGCCTGCCGTCACTGAAATAGATACCGTTCTGATGTCCGGCAGTAAAAACCTCATCTATATACTTTTTCAGATGGTTAGGTAATTGAAACCACCAGATGGGAGTATGGTAAATGATGACATCTGCCCACACAAATTTTTCTACTTCCTCTTCAGGTTTATAGCCGTCATTGATATCTGTAGTTTTTACATCATAACCTTTGTAGTTTTTAAAATAATCTACCGTCCAGTCTGTAAGTGTTTTGTTAAACTCTCCTCCCGAATGAGCAAACTTTGGTGCTCCATTTATTACAAATATCTTTTTCATAATTGCTTTTCTTATTTTTAATATTTCTGCCACAAAATTATAACCTTTTTATTGATAAATAAAATAATATAAATTATATATTTGCATCATAATTATAATAAATAAGAATTGTGGTAAATCTGGAATGGTTCAGAACATTTAAAGCAATATATGAAACCGGTTCATTAACCTCGGCTGCCAACAAACTCTACATATCCCAGCCCGGTGTCAGCCTCCATCTGAATTCGCTGGAAGCACATGTCGGAAATAAATTATTCGACAGGGGTACACGTAAGATGTTGCCGACCGAATATGGGAATATGCTCTATAATTCCATTGTGGATGCCGTGAAAAAACTGGAGGAAGCCGAAGGGCATTTTTACAGGAATGCTGATTCAGGCAGGCCGAGTATAAGTATCGGGATGTGCTTTGAAACGTTCCAGTATGTGCTCGAACCTTTTATCAGCGAGCTGCCTTTCAATCTTATTACAAAGTTTGGAGTATATCAGGATATGCTGAATGATCTGGATAAAGGCCTGCTCGATTTTGTTATCTCCCCTCAAAAAGACGAGGTATTTAATATCCAGTACACCCCTTTTTCGAAAGAGAAGCTGATACTGATAGCCGGGAGCAAGAGTGATTTATCCGGATTCAGGGAAGCTGTAAATGTCCGCAATGCCGAAGCTGCTGAAGACTGGCTGAATAAACAGGCGTGGTTTGGAACAACCGGAGATATGGAACATCTCCGCAATTTCTGGATACACAACTTTAAGAAAAGGCCCAATTTTAAGCCGAACTATATTGTTCCGAATATGAGTTCGATTATACGTTGCATATCGGATAAGGAAGGCTTTGCCGTTATTCCGGATTTTTTATGCCGCAAGCAGTTGGAAGAAGGAAATATACAGCTTGTTTGGGAAGGTTTCACACCAATAGAAAATACACTGTATTTTGTCCAGAGGAAAAAAACAATTTATAAAAAAGAACTGGCATTGTTACAGGATATTTTTCTCAAACATATGACCATCGATGTCAAAGATCAAATCTTGCTTTTGCAGGACACAGGCAGGTAATAAAGCAAGAACACTGTATAGATAAAATTATACAGTGTTCTTAACAAATATAGCGTAATATTTTATTATCCGATAGATAAAAGGGCTACACCTTCGAGTACCGAGTCGCCGGCATTTACATATATTTCTGTTACTTTACCATCCATAGGTGCCTGTATGGCATTTTCCATTTTCATGGCTTCAAGCATAGCAACCGTCTGGCCTTTTTTCACTTCGTCACCTACATTTACCTGAACTCCGATAACGATACCCGGTAGTGGTGATTTTACTGTACCGGCACCGCCTGCTGCAGGTTTGTTTGCACTTGGTGCAGCAGCTGTTGCTTTTGGCGCGGCGGCTGCAGGCGCTGGTGCTGCTTTAGCAGCAGGACGGGCAACAAAATTTACATCCTCGTCGCTGTTTACCAACTCTACCTTGTAGTTAGTTCCGTTTACAGCTACTTCTGCAAGGTCACCCTCCATTTTGTTTACGGCAACTATATATTCCTGGCCGTTGATTCTGTATATGAATTGTTTCATGATGTTTTTCCGAATTTTATTTTCTTATTGGCATTTGAAGCATAGCCTCCCTTTTGTCGGCCCAAGGCAAATAATCTTTCGATACATGTTTTATAGTAAGCACATTGCTTTCTATATCATGCTGATGCTGTGCATCATATATAGCCAGTGCTATCGCCGCCAATACTTCTTTTGATATATTCTGATCGCTCATCTTATTTTTTCTTTTGTGATGTTTAAAAATTTAATAATCAAAGTATTTGTTTAAATTGTTAAATCTTTAATTTTTTAAATTTCACTTTAGAGATTACAGAGGCAGGTTGTCGTGCTTTTTAGCAGGATTAACTTGCTTTTTGGTTCTCAGTTGTTCCAAAGCACGGATCACACGGAAACGGGTGTTGCGTGGTTCGATAACATCGTCGATATATCCATAACGTGCAGCATTGAAAGGATTACAGAATAGTTTGTTGTATTCAGCTTTCTTAGCAGCAAGTGCTTCAGCAGGATTTTCAGCCTCTTTGATTTCTTTTGCGTATAATACTTCGGCAGCACCATCGGCACCCATTACTGCGATTTCGGCAGTAGGCCATGCATAGTTGATATCTCCGCGAAGTTGTTTACAGCTCATCACAATGTGAGAACCTCCATAAGATTTACGAAGAGTCACTGTTACTTTAGGTACAGTAGCTTCACCGTAAGCATAAAGAAGTTTTGCTCCGTGAGTGATTACGCCGCCGTATTCCTGTCCTGTTCCCGGAAGGAATCCCGGAACGTCTACTAATGTTACCAACGGAATATTGAATGCATCGCAGAAACGCACGAAACGAGCAGCTTTGCGTGATGCATTGATATCAAGTACCCCTGCAAGATATTTAGGTTGGTTTGCTACCACACCTACCGATTGTCCGTTCATACGGGCAAAGCCGATGATGATGTTTTTAGCATAATTGCCATGTACTTCAAGGAATTCTCCATTATCTACTACCGCTCCGATAACCTCAAACATATCGTAAGGCTTGTTCGGGTTGTCAGGGATAATTTCATTTAGTGAATCTTCCATTCTGGCAATAGGGTCGGTACATTCTTTGCGAGGAGCTTCTTCCATATTATTTTGAGGAAGGAAGCTATATAGGTGACGGATAAGAGCAAGTCCATCGTCTTCGTTTGCTACAGAGAAATGAGCAACCCCGGATTTTGTTGTATGTACGCTTGCTCCTCCAAGTTCTTCCTGAGTAACGTCTTCACCTGTAACAGTTTTTACCACTTTAGGTCCTGTAAGGAACATATATGAAGTGCCTTCGGTCATCAGTGTGAAGTCGGTAAGGGCGGGAGAATATACAGCCCCACCGGCACAAGGTCCGAAGATACCCGAAATCTGAGGGATAACACCTGATGCAAGGATATTGCGTTGGAATATTTCAGCATAACCTGCCAATGCATTTACACCTTCCTGGATACGTGCGCCACCCGAGTCATTGATTCCGATTACCGGAGCGCCTACTTTCATTGCCATATCCATTACTTTGCATATCTTCAACGCCATAGTCTCTGACAATGAACCGCCGATTACGGTGAAATCCTGTGCGAAAATATAAACCAGACGGCCGTCGATGGTACCGCAACCGGTTACAACACCGTCACCCAGGAATTTTTGTTTGTCCATTCCAAAGTTGGTACTGCGGTGTTCCACGAACATATCAAATTCTTCGAAACTACCTTCGTCAAGAAGGATAGCTATACGTTCGCGTGCTGTGTATTTGCCTTTATCGTGCTGTGAGTCTATTCTTTTCTGACCACCACCCAAACGGGCTTTAGCACGAAGTTCCATTAGCTCTTTTACCTTTTCAAGTTGGCTCATGTTTTAATATTTTAGATTCTAATAAATTAATCTGTTTAACGTAAAAATGACCTTACGTCATCATTTGGTGGGTAAAGTCATTCTTACTTTATTTGTTTGGATGTTCACACAATTCGGTGAGGACGCTTCCTGTTGATTTCGGGTGAAGGAATGCTATGTTTAGTCCTTCTGCACCACCGCGCGGAGCTTTGTCGATCAGTTGTACCCCTTTCGATTCCATTTCCGCAAGAGCATTGGCTACTCCGTCTGCCACGCTGAATGCGATATGATGGATGCCTTCTCCTTTTTTCTCAATAAATTTAGCAATTGTGCTGTCAGGGCTTGTTGGCTCCAGAAGTTCAATTTTCGTTTGTCCCACTTTGAAGAATGCAGTTTTTACTTTTTGGTCTTCTACAACTTCAATGTTATAACATTTTAGACCTAAGACACCCTCATAATAAGGTAATTGTTCTTCGATGCTTTTTACAGCAATACCTAAATGTTCAATGTGTGAAATATCCATGATTTTATCTGAATAAAAAGTTATTATTTAGTTCCGCGCAAAGGTACTATTAAATTATAAGACAACGAAATTAAAATTGTAAAAAAACTTTGTTTTTGCACAGAATATCAAAAAGTGTGCAATAGGTGTTTTGAGTATTCTAAATGTTTGTTTTTTAACATTAAAGTATCACTTTTTTTCGGGCGTTTGGAGTTGTCGGTTAATAATAGCCGGGGTTTTACAGCTATATTATTATTCTTAATTCTGGTACCTTTCCCTAAAAACCAACATGAAATGAATGTGCCAATATGCCAATTAGCATATCTGAAATATCGTTCAACTGACGAAGTGTAGTTGAAATCAACCAATGGCGCAAAACCTGAAACTGTTAAAAGGTAACAAAGGTACGATATACCCGCGGATTAATAAAATTTAATAACATCACATTGACAACCAGTGTATAACATATTCGTTTGCATTGGTTTTCCGAAGGGGAAAAAGCAGGAAAAGGCGTTTTTAAGCCATACTTCCGTTACCAGTCCGTTACCTTTTTTGAACAGTGAAATCTACTGCCCAAGGTAGCAAAACAACCCGATCTGCAAAGGCAAACAGCAGGATAATCCATCCCCTAGCAATTAAATTTACCGGGAAGCCTTCTCCTCCCTGTTCAGCCCTGTATTTGAGCCCGTAAATTCTACCGTATGGCTCCGTAAGGTAGAATTGCCTCTACCTTTTGGTGTGAGCATACAAACAATCAACGTCAGCATAGATTCTATATGGTATTGATATGGAAAAATCCTGCAAGTGTGACTTATATATCAGGGGCAATCGTATCAGGTATGATATACGGGAAGTAAACCTGGAGGTGGTTATAGCAATGGCTTGCCGTATCTGCACCTCTGGTGCGGTTAAAATCTCATGCTAATAAGGACTGATTCCGTGATTTCATTCCATATATATTGTTACATTATTTTTCTATACCTCCTGTCATATTATACTTTTTATACTTTTATTGTCTTTTTTATGCTTTATTTGGAAAAATAATTTAAATTTGCAACCTGAACGAATGAATTAGCGTCATTCTTCTTCTTAAAAATAGTATTTCCCAATGAATGTAAAGGTACAGAAATCCTTAAAATATTCAACGTTAAACCGCATTTTTCTCCCTGAAAATTTGGGGGTTAATTCTATTTTGTTAGAGAGAGAGAGAGAGAGAGAGAGAGAGAGAGAGAGAGAGAGAGAGAGAGAGAGAGAGAGACTATGCCCGCATAATAGAAAATAAATATATAACTTTTTTTAAAAGTACAATCCTTGTACAGTCTTTTTCAGACTGTATAGGGATTTTTTTGTTTTTCGTCCGGGCCGTTTCGGTTCCGGACTTACTTGTTTTAAAACTTTTGGGCCGGTAATAGCCTGTCTCTCCGATCTATATAAGGAACAAAAAATCAGACCTCACAGGTGGGTTGGTATTAATATTAATAAAAATTGTGTATTAAGTATGAAGAAAAGAGTAGTGTTAGTTTTATCCTGCTTATTGTTAAGCATCGGATTTACAGTAGCACAAACAACCAGGATTTCCGGTACTGTGGTAGACAGTAACGGCGAACCTGTTATCAGTGCTTCTGTCGTAGTAAAAGGGACTTTAACCGGAACTGTAACAGATCCTGACGGTAATTTTACACTGAATGTGCCTGACGGTTCCAAAACGCTGGTGGTATCACTTATCGGAATGGTTACACAGGAAGTAGCTGTAGCTCCAAATCTGAAAATAGAGTTGCAAACAGATACACGTGACCTCGATGCTGTCGTAGTAACAGCAATGGGTTTGAGCCGGAAAGAAAAATCTTTGGGATATGCTACCCAGCAGGTAAAAAGTGAAGACCTTGTAAAAGTCCGCCAAACCGACTTAAACAATGCCCTGGTAGGAAAAGTTTCCGGAGTCCGTTTTTTAGGTGGTTCAGGAGCAAAGTTCGATGCGGGTAAAATCGTTTTAAGGGGGACAAACTCTTTAACCAATGCAGGGGGTAATGAACCTATTTATGTACTGGATGGAGTTATAGCCAATGTTAATTCCCTGAATATGGACGATGTAGAATCCGTCAATGTACTGAAAGGCCCTGCGGCAACAGCCCTATACGGATCACGGGGTGGAAACGGAGCTATTATAATCACAACTAAAGGGAATACAGGAGAGAAAACTGAGATCAATGTCAGCCACACACTGGCCTTCGAAAAGGTTTATTTACATAACAAACTGCAAAAGGAATACGGTGGGGGATATTACGGTGCCGATGCCGAAATGGATGTCTTCGAATATGACCCTGCCATACATCCTAAATATTTGGAGAAACTGAATGGACTGCAATATTATGATTATGCGGATGATGCCAGTTGGGGCCCTAAATTTGACGGACGGGAATATGCGCCCTGGTATGCATGGGACCCCACTCATCCCAAATTCGGGCAGACTGAAAAATGGGAATCAAGAATGAACCTGGCTGATTTATTTGAGACAGGGGTAAGCAATACTACTAATATAGCCCTTTCCAAGTCCGGAAAAGACTACATGTCCAGAATTTCATTTACGAATGCTCAACGTGACGGTGTCACCCCTAACAGTGATGCGGTCAGACGGTTTTTGGCTGTGAAAACCCAATTCAAACCATTGGACAGGTTAACTGTATCTTTGGATTATAAATATACATACCGTAAAAACCACAATGCAGCCGCAGAAGGTTACGGAGGTTTGGGTAATGCCCTGTATTCTTATCAGCAATGGGGACAAACGAATGTTGACCTGAAAGACCTGAAAGATTATAAGCGTCCGGACGGTTCATTCCGCTCATGGAATATCACAAGCCCGGATAATCTTACACCACAGTTCCATGATAATCCTTTCGCTTTATTTAATGAAATTAATAAAAACGACATTTACCAATGGAATGTATTTAATGCTACTGCAACCCTGGATATTATAGGAAATCTGAAAGCAGGGCTGCGCGTCAACGGAAATATCCGCAACCGGAATAATGAAACGACAGTTCCTATGAATATTTTAGGGGAAGTCTCTAAATACGAACAGGAGCAAAGTTCTGTTATAGATACGCAGGTTCAGGGCTTTTTAACATGGAACGGTTCGTTTTTACAAAACCGCCTGACTGTTGACGCCGCTTTATTCGCTGAACAACGGGATTATGTCTATGATATTACTTCAGCATTTACCCGCGATGGTTTATTCCTGGATAAATTCTTCAGTACGGCAGCCTCTTCGGGGCTTCCGGGCGGAAGTACCTCCAGAAGCAAATTGAAAGAGCAAAGTATTTTCGGAACAGGAACCCTTGGGTGGGATAATACCTATTACCTTGATTTCTCTTTACGGAACGACTGGTCTTCTACCCTTCACCCGGATAAAAACAATTACTTATATGGAGGCTTGTCTGGAGCTGCTATACTCAGCAACCTTGTAAAGACCGACTGGCTTTCATTCTGGAAATTAAGAGCATCCATTGCACAGGTAGGTTCCACCATAGACCCCTATAATATATACCAGACATATAAACTGAAAGATGGTGACGGTAACCTTGTCAAATACGGTTCACTGTCAAACATGTGGCTCGACCGCAACCTGAAAGACCCGTACATTAAGCCTACGATCTCGACTTCATATGAAATCGGTATGGATGTAAGGTTGTTCGACAGCAGGTTATGGGCAGATGTCAATTATTACACAAAAGACTCGAAAGACCAGATCATCAATGTAAATACAACACCGGTCAGCGGATATACATCCCGAAAAATGAACGCCGGGCTTATCCGCAACCGTGGGATAGAACTTACCATAGGTGGTAAACCTGTCCAGACAAAAAACTGGGACTGGGTAGTTAATGCCAATATTTCAAAGAATAAGAATACCCTTGAAGAATTGGTCGAAGGAACAGACTCCTATCAGATATACTGGATGAGCTGGTCTACACGCATATATTCATATGCGGAGGTAGGAAAGCCAATCGGTGTTATCAGGGGTTCTACATGGAAAAAGAACGATAAAGGGCAGATTATCCTTTCCGACAGGGGAAACCCTAATCACGCGCTTGGCCAGTATGCACCTTTGCTGGAAGCTTCGGCTCAGGAAGAACTGGGAAATATCCAGCCTGATTTTACCGGAGGTTTCTCCACTTCTTTGCGTTATAAAGACTTTAGCCTGGGAGCATCCTTCGATTTCCAGATAGGCGGGGATATTGCATCAGCGACCAATATGTTTGGAGAAGGTTCAGGGCTGTTAACTTCAACGGTAGGATTGAATGACAAGGGGAATCCTATCCGGTCGTCTGTAGCGGACGGCGGCGGGGTTCGTGTCGACGGCGTGGTTGACCGGGGGAATGGTAACTTTGAAGCTGTGACAGCATATGTCGATGCGAATTACTATTATCAGGGTCGTAAAAGCCTGATTTGGGAGGACTATGTCTACGATGCAAGTTATTTGAAGCTTCGCGAATTAAGTTTGACTTATGATGTTCCCGGCAGTTTCTTACGAAATACGGTTAAAGGAATAAAAAAAGCGAGTCTTTCTTTCGTTGCCCAGAATCCCTGGTTGATCTATTCGGGAGCGCCGAATATAGATCCGTCGGAATCGGGCGGTGCAACATATAATTATATAGAAGGAGGACAAGCTGCATCCACACGCTCTTTTGGTTTTACGGTAAATCTTACGTTCTAAACCTTAAATTAAAAAAGTAAAAAATATGAAAAGAATAATATTATATACATATATCCTGGTTGGAACCTTATTATTTAACGGTTGTGGCGATTTTAACGATATTAACGTTGATCCGAACAACCCGTCCAGTCCGGATACCCGTTTTCTATTCACTTATGCGTGTAAACGGGTTCCCTTGTTTACAATGGTCGGAACTTATGATCCCTGGAACCAGTTGTATCCCCAATATTTGTCGGAAAGGCAGAATATCCAGTATTCGAATTACGCAATGGTGGATTTCAGTGTCGGCCCGTATTATTACGAAAATATAAGGAACCTGGAAACAGTCATTAAGCTGAACACAGACGAAGCGACTAAAAATGAATCCTATGTCACCCAGCTTGGTTCGGTCAATAACCAGATTGCGGCAAGCCGTACCCTGCGTGCCTTCATATACATGCACCTGACAGACATACTAGGAATGATTCCTTACTCGGAAGCTTTGAAAGGGGATGATGGTAATTTTACACCGAAATATGATACCCAGGAATATATTTATACCGACCTGGACAAGGAACTGACGGAAGCTTATACACAATTTAATGAAGCGGAAACGCTTAACGGCACTTTTGATATTTTGTATAGCGGCGATATAAGCAAATGGAAAAAACTGAATGCTTCCGTACGCATGATGCTGGCAATTAAATTGTCGGATGTCAAGCCGGCAGACGGCAAAGCACGGTTTGCAAAAGCATATGCAGATGGCGGAATAATAGATAATGCAGATATTCTTTCATATAAATACCTGCTGGAAACCGCAAATCAGAATCCGCTTTACGACAATGTGGTAATTTCAGGCCGTAAGGATTTTGCCCCGTCAAAAACGATCCTGGATCAGCTTATAGCCTATAATGACCCACGTCTGGAAGCATATGCCGACCCTAATCAGAACGGAAATTATGATGGTGTGCCCTATGGTATAAGCCAGAATGAAATAGCCAACTATAAAAATACCGCCGTCTTTGATCCGCTTTATTACAAACAAGATGCCGAAAGGGTTGTTATTTCCCCTTCACATATCCTGCTGATCCAGGCTGAAGCTGCCGTCAGAGGATGGATTACAGCCGATGCCGAGACTTTATATAAAGCTGGGATTACAGCTTCTTTCGGTCAGCACGGTTTATCCGGTCAAATTGAAACATATTATGGTCAAAATGCTATAAAACTTGCGGGAACAGATGCTCAAAAAATAGAAAAGATAGCGATGCAGCGCTGGTTAGGCAATTTCATGCAGGACGGAGTGGAAGCCTGGTCTGACTGGAGACGCCTTAATGTGCCTGCTCTAAAACCGGGCCCTGCCGCAACAGTAACACATATACCTTACCGCCGGCAGTATTATCCGGACGACTATCTGACTAATAAAAATAACTATGACGCAGCTATTGCAGCTCAGGGGCCGGATAATTTCGATACCAGAGTATGGTGGGATACTGCGGATAATAATTAAATTAGGCAGCAGGCTGTTAACTAAATAATTAATAGTAGTTTATGATACAGGGGACCGGATGTACTCCTTAAAGTTACATCCTTCATACAAACACACTCTTAATGCAGAGATGCATCAACATTGAAAGAGTCCGGGCCCGGACTCTTTCGTTTTTTTAGTGTAGATCAAAAGAAATCTTCACAATACGTAATTTTTATTTTGGTAACCGGGATATATCCTTGTGTGTAAGCTTTGCTAATGTTTTATAACCTACACACAGATACTCCGGAAGTTTGCTGAAGATAAAATGCCTGTTACGCATTGGCAATTGCCCACATTCCAGACGGATTATGATCCGTAGAAGAATCCGTGGATGGTATAAGAATAAAAAGGAACATTAGCCCCTCTCGTGATATGAAATAAACATCATATTATACAAAGTATTCCAAACCTATTTTACTTTAAAGTTACCGGATAACAGGAATCGCTTGTTCAGATCATTTTTGATGCTTTTAGGGTCTTTAGGCTTGAAATAGTTCTTATATATTGTAGCCGCGCTATTCCCACACATAACCGCTATGTCCGGCGCTTCATACCCTAACCGCATCATTTTGGTTATGAATGTTCCTTTGGCTGAATACCAAACAATTTTATCAGTATATCCGTACTCTGAAGCAATTTTTTTCATCGTTTTATTTAGCTCATGAGATATACTCCCTACTTTGCTGGCTTTTTGTATATGTGTTTCTTCTTTGCTCCCAACCAGAGGTAATACGTGATTATTAAAACATTGCTTCTTGTATTTCTTAGCTATGGCATTCGCGCTATTTAGGAATGGCATTTGAATATTCGGATATGCAAGTATCAAAGAAAAAGCTCGGTAAGGAAGATATTCAAGTCTCTGTAAATATAACTAATACCGGAAAGCGAAGAGGAAAAGAGGTTGTGCAGTTCTATATAAATGATAAAATCAGTACGGTAACTACTCCCGTGATGGTGCTCAAACGGTTTGAGAAAATAGATTTAAATCTGGGAGAGAGTAAGCGGGTTTCTTTCAACCTGTCATACAAAGACCTGAGCCTATGGAGCTAGCAAATGCAGTTTGTAACTGAGCCCGGAGAATTTGAATTTATGTTTGGTAAGTTTTTTTTGCTCTGGATAAATGATGTAATATTTCATTTTCAATCATATCTTTGCGAAGTACTTTATACAAAGGAAGCGTTATTTATTTGTTGTTTAGCGATTACAAAATTAATGCTTCCTTATTTTATTCTAGTTGAAAAACGTTAAGACGGCTTTTATTAGATATTTACGGGTTATAGTAGGATAAATGCTAATTGATTTACGATGACTGGTATATAATCTTACAAAAGAAGAACATTATTTATCAGAAGCCCAACAAATAGCCGAGGTTATGTACAAAAACTGGTTTACAACATTCCACTCTTTAGTATTCAATAAAGATATAGGTTAAACAGTGATCACACATGGTTCAATGCAATTGCTTTGCGTGGCCTTATTGAATTATATAAAGTTGATGGTGATAGAAAATATATAACAGCTTATGAAGGAGATACTGTCGCATACATGGATGTCTCCTTGCCGCAACAAGACATACAATATCCTGAACTACGATAGTTTTAAAGGTGAAGTTAGGCAAACCGCTTGGGATATATTGCATGTCGGGGCAACAGTAGAAATGTTTGCACGTTTAGCTTCGTTAAAGTCAAGTGAAGGAGTATTTAATTAATAGGAAATCGAATCATTCTTTTCCTGTAAAAAATGGAATAACCAATCTAAAATCATCTGTAATTAAATGAAAAAGATTTTATTATTCGCAATGATGCTTTTAAGCGTATCAGTATTTGCTCAATGGCAATCGGCAGGCGACAAAATCAAAACTCAATGGGCCGAGACATTAGATACTAAGAACTTATTGCCCGAATACCCCCGCCCAATTATGAAGCGTTCAGCATGGACAAACGTGAATGGCTTGTGGAAATATTCGATTGTACCGGCAAATCAACAAGAACCTAAATCTTTCGATGGACAAATCCTTGTTCCTTTTGCTGTTGAATCAAGTATGTCGGGAGTAATAAAACCATTAGGAAACAACAATGAATTATGGAATAAGCGTACATTTACAGTGCCTTCAAAGTGGAAGGGTAAAAATATACTGTTGTATTTCGGTGCGGTAGACTGGAAAACAGAAGTCTTCATTAACGATATTAAAGTTGGTAGTCATACCGGTGGATACACTCCGTTCTCTTTTGTAGAAAGCGAAGTCAATGGATTGATTACTTACGGCCGCAAGGTCATTAAAGTGGAGGAAGGCAGATTGAAAAAGATCAATCAGGAAATTTGTAATTCTCTAAAAAAATAATACGGACATGAAAAGAGTTCTGAATATACTAATCTGTGTTTTAGCCTGCATATATTGTTCTGCACAAAAAATACAGTTGGAAAAAGACTTTATCACCCCTCCCGAAAGTGTTCAAACAGCCATCTATTGGTACTGGATGTGTGGAAATATATCCAAGGAGGGCGTTGTAGCGGATCTTAAAGCAATGAAAAAAGTTGGCATTAATCGTGCTTTCATCGGCAATAATTATTTTGATCCTTATGAAGGAGGGCGTACAGTAAGGTTAATGAGCGATGAATGGTGGGATATTACTCATACTGCCTTGAAGACAGCCTCAGAACTAGATATTGAGATTGGGATCTTCAATTCCCCTGGCTGGACTCAGGCCGGGGGGCCCTGGGTGAAACCCAGCCAGGCAATGCGTTATCTTACATCGTCCGAGATGAGAATAAAGGGCCCTGCAACCATTTCAACCCAGTTGGAAAAACCTATTGCTGAGTTTCAAGATGTAAAAGTAATTGCATATCCCGCTCCAAAAAATGATCTTCTAACTTTAAATAAGTCCAATTCTAGAATAAAAATATCTCCAGACCTTGTAAACTCAGACAGATTGTTCGATGGTGATAATTTTAATGGGGCGGGTATGCCTCAAAATGTAGATGTTACTGTAGATATCATTGCCAATAAAGAAT
>NZ_JBHSGN010000006.1:0-8932 GCF_042654545.1 Dysgonomonas termitidis | reverse complement strand
CATCAGCAACGAAAAAATGATGGCTATAGCTAATTCAATGAAAATTATATAGCTAGAATACTCAAATAACCTGTATCTTTTTTACTCGTAACTCATAACTAAACTAATAATATGGAACCAGAAGTAAGTGTTGGCATCTTAGCAAACAAGGAAATAAGTTTTGTACTCGACAAAGAATACATTTGTCTGGACAATGAAGTAACAGGAAAAAATACTGTATCTTATAAATACGGATTAATCTTATGGAACGAAAATCTTTACAAGGAATTACTGTTCATCCCCAAAAATGAACATGCTTCTTTCACGCTGAAAGAAGTTACCATCGGAATCAATTTCCATTGGGAACGTAAAGAAGACCAGCGGTTTCAGGGCGCATTGAGGCTGATCGTGGAAAATGATGAGATTACAGCTATAAACCTTATCAAAACAGAAGATTACCTGACCAGTGTCATATCCTCCGAAATGAGCGCTACCGCTTCATTGGAACTACTTAAAGCCCATGCTGTTATCTCCCGGAGCTGGCTGTTGGCCCAGATCGAGAAGAACAAGGAGATAGTGGCAGCCAAAGAAAAATATACAACCTTCACCGAGACCGGAGACGAGATTATCCGCTGGTATGACCGTGAAGACCACCTCAATTTCGATGTTTGTGCCGATGACCATTGCCAGCGATACCAAGGTATAACCCGTGCTTCGGCAAATATCGACACAGTGAAGCAGGCCATAAAGGAGACACGGGGGCAGGTGCTGATATCAGGGAACAAGATATGCGATGCCCGCTTTTCGAAATGCTGCGGCGGGGTCGTAGAAGAATTCCAGAATTGCTGGGAAGATATAAAATATCCTTATCTGGTAAAACTACGGGATGATGAAAACGCTACGGATATACCCGACCTTACCATAGAAACGGAGTCTGTAAAATGGATAGAGTCGTGCCCTCCGGCATTCTGCAACACGCAGGATAAGGGAATACTGGCACAGGTATTGAACAATTACGATCAGGAAACGACAAGCTTTTACCGCTGGCAGCTTACATATCAGCAGGAGGAATTATCGGCTCTGATTCTCAAACGTTCCGGAATCGATTTTGGCACTATACAGGAACTCATACCTATCCAAAGAGGGACTTCGGGCCGACTGGTAAAACTCAAGATCGTTGGCTCTGAAAAGACTATGATTATAGGCAAGGAACTCGAAATACGCCGTATCTTATCCACTTCACATCTTTACAGTTCTGCCTTTACAGTCACCAAAACGGATGATAGATTTATCCTCACCGGCGCAGGCTGGGGACACGGCGTGGGCCTTTGTCAGATAGGGGCCGCGGTGATGGGGGAAAAGGGGTATTCTTACGATAAGATTTTACTGCATTATTATGTGGGTGCAAGTATAGAGAAGAGTTATTAACGCCCCTCCCTTGTGTGTTTATAGAGCAATTTGGTCATGGCTTCGGATTTACTGCTTACATGCTCTATCCGATGTATTTCTCCGAAGGGAGGCACAAAACAGCTCACTACGCATTCTGTACAGGGCTGATGACGACAGGAATATTTGAGCTATAACCATTTCTTTATCTGGGCAATGATATATGCAGTATAATACCGATTATAGTCGTATCGCTGTTAAAAATAGCCTCTGACTACGGAAAAGCAAAAGAAGAACACTAGTTAACCTGTTTCTAATTAGTATTTGGCAAGTAAAACGGCTTTTGGCGTTCCTTGTATTAATAAAGCCGTTTTACTTTTTTGTTTTATGTGAATTGAGTCTTGAAAACTTTATCTATACTATTAGCTGATAGCCGTCAGCTGATAGTTCTTTGAAAGAATAGGAAAGATTTAAAGATTCAAGGTTTAATGATTTAAAAATTGAATATGTGTAAAAAGTTGTAACCTATGTTACTTTTTGGAATTTGTAGGGACGTAAAACTTTACGCCCGGATAAGGAAAAGTGACAGGAGAGAAAAGTGGAAAATGTGTCAAGTTTGTCAAGTTTGTCAAGTTTTGTACATAGCCTATTGGCTAACAGCTGTCAGCTAATAGCTAAAAAAGGTGTTACTTTTTGATAGTTACGAGTTACTTTGCCCTACGGGCAGTTACAAGTTACGAGTAGACAAGATACGAGATACGAGTTGTTAACTGCAGACTGTTTACTGAAATAAGTGTTACCTTTGTTACCTTTTTTAGTTACAAGTTTGCCTCGCCTTCGCTTCGGCGAATGTTATTTCTGCGCCCTTCGGGCAGTTACGAGTTACAAGTTGTTAACTGATGACTGTTAACTAAACACGAACAAAAGTTGGCCTAAAAAGGGTGAACCAGACAAAAAGAAACTAAAAATTAACGAAGAAAAGCTGAAAGATACAAAGTTCTATCCTGACGAAACAATATTTGCAAATCTTGATAATATAAAAGATTTTTGAAATAAAGATACAGCGGCTTTCAAACGGCTTTCAAAGATGCATTATTTATATAAATAATATACATGAATACTAACATTTATACGCATTATATCAGTAAATAAACTTTTACCTTACGGTATTTTTATTATCTTTGTTGAAATAGTTAATTATTTTTTTTAATACCAAAGTCCTAATTTAATGAAATCAAAAATTAAGAATTTTGTTGCATCATGTGCCATATTGTCTATAGCTCTGACATCCTGCAACAGTACACAGCCTGACAACACGCTGACAGAAAAGGAAAAAGCCGAAGGATGGCAATTGCTCTTCGATGGTCAAACGATGGCCGGATGGAAAGATTACAATGGTACAACTCTTACTCAGCCCTGGCATGTAGTGGAAGGCTGTATTCAGGCTAAAGGTGACGGCAGCGATGCCAGCGGTTACATTGTAACTGATAAAGAATATGAAAACTTTGAACTTTCATGGGACTGGAAACTGTCTAAAGGTGGCAACAGCGGTATGCTGTACCATGTAGTAGAACGTCCGCAGTATAGTGTGCCTTACGTTACAGGCCCTGAATATCAATTAATAGATGCTCCTAATTTTCCCGACAAACTCGAAGACTGGCAAAATATGGGTGCGGACTATGCCATGCATCTACCTGATACATCGGTAATGAAAGTAAATCCGCAGGGCGAATGGAACAATTCTAAAATTGTATTTGATAACGGCCATGTCGAACATTGGCTCAACGGTGTAAAGATACTTGAATTTGAAGCTTGGACCGACGACTGGTATGCCCGCAAGAATAGCGGAAAATGGCATAATGCACCTGAATACGGACTCGCTAAAAAAGGCGTGATATGCCTGCAAGATCATGGATATCCTGCATCATTCCGCAATATCAAAATAAAAGAACTTCCTCGCAAGACAAAAGAGGTGACACTGTTCAACGGAACCGACCTTGCAGGGTGGGATGTATACGGAACCGAAAAATGGTATGTACAAGACGGCCTACTCGTTTGCGAAAGCGGCCCGGACAAACAATACGGCTATCTGGCTACACGCGAGTACTACGACGATTTCGACCTGACTGTGGAATTTAAGCAGGAAGCCGACGGAAACTCCGGCGTATTTATCCGCTCATTTATAGAAAAAGATGTGAGAGTAAACGGATGGCAGGTAGAGGTGGCACCAAAAGGTCATGGAACGGGCGGCATCTATGAATCTTACGGACGGGGATGGATCATTGAAGCTCCGAAAGAAAAGGATAATGTACTTAAAGTCGGAGACTGGAATACAATGCGTATCCTCGTTCAGGGAGATAAGGTTACTACATGGCTCAACGGCGAAGAAATAGTAAATCTTGTAGATGAGAAGATCGGAAAAGGACAAGGACGTATCGCGCTCCAGATACATGACGGCGGAGGGATTAAAGTATTGTGGCGCAATCTGAAGCTGAAAACACTATAAGATTTCTGCGATAGTTTCTTATATTGCCTCATATACAAAAGGGTTGCCAGCAAAAGCAACCCTTTTATTTTGAATATCGTATAATGCGACAATACTATTTCTGGCAGGACGGACAATAATATATCGTGCCTCCAAGGTAAGCTTCCTTGACGATTTCATCACCGCAATTGGGACATGGTTGTTTGTAGGTATTTCTGGAGAGGATGCATTTATAGCCGCCAAAATTGCCATAAAAGTCCTTTTCCGTATCACGCCCGCCTTTTTCGGTCATGCTTTGGATAGTTACTTTGAGGCAATGGAACAAATCCCCTTTCTCAAAATCCGATATAGTGGATATTTTACGCTTGGGATGGAGTCCGGACTTGAACAGAATATCCTGCAATACCCCGTTTCCGAATCCCGGAATACGCTGCTCGGTTGCAAGTAAAGCCTTTATCGACATATCTTTCTTTACACCTTTAAAGATGCTGTCGAAATATTGCTCATCGAAAGTATCGTCTAATGGTGATAGCTTGGCCAAGCTGCCCTTATGATAGGGATTATCCAGTTCCCCCTTATAAGCGAAAATCGCCCCGTACATAGATACGGTAAAGGCAATGAAGCTCTTATCGTCAAAGGCGATTAGCAGCTGATGCTTTGCCGGATGCTTTTCTATGGCGGGATAATATTTCATATTTGTTCCGTCCCCGATCGTTACGGTCACATCTTCATCGCACAAGATGTCTACAAACATCCCCTGCCCTCTTACCGATTCAATTTCCCGGCCTACAAGGATATCAGGATATAATAGCGGGTCGCCGTTATACCATGTGAATTTGTGCGGGCTGGTAGCTTGTACTACTTCTGCTATACGTTTTCCGGCCAGTATCGTCTCGGCCTGACGGCTTATCGTTCGGGATTCTGGTATTTCAATCATGGCTTATTCTTTAATAATTTAACTATCTTAAATTCGAACCATTAAGTATCAGTGGAATCAAATCCCCGATATTTTCTTCAAACGAATTCAATTTATCTTTTTCGCCGGCAAGCCATATAATATCGCCCTCCTCAAACATAAAGTTCGGGGTAAACTGTATAATAGACTCATCATTACGGTCTATACCGATAACCATACATTCGGTCTTCTCCCGTATTGCGGCATTGGCAATTGTTTTACCTATAAGGGGACAGCCCGGTTCTACAAGATACTGCGACAGGCTGATATGATGCTGGGCTTCCTCTTCCATTTGAGACGCCTGTTCACGCTTATCGTGCAGATATTGCGCCAAAGTTTGCATCTCCTCGTCGGAACCCGAAACTACAAGTTTATCGAAAGGATAGAGACGTTCATTACCATCAGGAATGTTTATCTTTTTACTTCCGCGTATTATAGTCACGATATTCACTCCTGTCTTCTGCCTGAAATTGAGTTCTCGCAATGTTTTTCCTATACTAGGCGAAGATTGGGATATTTCGAATTCTTCGATATGGATACTTTTCGAACGCAGGTCATTAGCCACTGTAGGCAAAAAGGCGGCCTTCTTCTCATCGTGCTTTTGCTTCAGATTCAGATTTTCAAGAAAACGGGCTTCTATTTTACGCGACTGCTTCTTAAAGCCCTGCGAGAATACAATCAATGTAACTACCGCCAGCGATATTATCACCATCAGTACGGTCAGTCTGGGGAACAAGGGGATAAGAACCATCAATACCAGTGTAACACAGATAATGATACGGAAAGCAATAAGGGAGATCAATGCTCCTCTGTTGAACCGATTATCTTTCCAGAGCTTCTTGAACTCTTCCGAACGGTTTTTCTTCATCATTATAGCCCGGAGAAACGGTGCCATCAATGTAAGCGTAATCACTGCAGCCATTATATTGCCCCAAATACTGCCCGGCACGTATTCTACGATATACGGGTTTATAAAATTCTGGAACACAAGAAGTATCGCAATTGAAATAGTGGTATAGATCGCCACTAGTTTGAGGATGCTTTGAAGTAACTTTTTCCAGTCATTCTGCTTATTTACCGTATTGTAACTCGACATACCGTAGCCCTCCACGAGTTTATCCCATTTCTTGGGGATACGCTTTTCTACCCAGTTATAAACCGGCTCGGCCCCTTTGATACAATATGGCGTTGTAAAAGTAGTTATTACCGATACGGCGACAATGATAGGATAAAGGGTTTCAGTAATAACACCCAGTCCCATACCCAGCGATGCAATAATAAAGGAGAACTCCCCAATCTGAGCCAGACTGAATCCCGATTG
Organism: Dysgonomonas termitidis; assembly: GCF_042654545.1. Lineage (GTDB taxonomy): Bacteria > Bacteroidota > Bacteroidia > Bacteroidales > Dysgonomonadaceae > Dysgonomonas > Dysgonomonas termitidis. Next base: position 2,806 of record NZ_JBHSGN010000006.1, on the reverse strand, counting down.
CATAGCTACTTTAAGGCCTTCACCCGATGCAAGGACACCGATTGTGGCAAAGATAGTACGCCCGATCAGAATAACTAATGTCAATATAAGTATAAGTACGGCGTATTCCCCGATTACCGCCGGGTCGATCATCATACCTACCGAAACGAAGAAAACAGCCCCGAAGAGGTTTTTCAGTGGCTCGATAAGATGCTCGATATGCTTCGACTCTATTGTTTCGGCCAGAATCGAACCCATTATAAACGCCCCCAGTGCAGCAGAGAAACCGACACTGGTAGCAAATAATACCATACCGAGGCAAAGCCCGATGGCAACAATAAGGAGTGTTTCGTCGTTCAGATATTTTTTCAGTTTCTTCAGCATTGTCGGTATCATATAAATACCCACTACAAACCAGATAAGCATAAAGAAAACCAGTTTGACCACACTGTTTGCCACCTCGCCGCTTTCGAAATGCTGGCTGGATGCAAATGTGGTAAGCAATACCATCATAACGATAGCTGCAATATCCTCGACAATAAGCATACCAAATACAATGCCTGCAAACTTTTTCTTTTGCAGCTCCATATCGTTAAATGCCTTTATAATAATGGTAGTGGAAGACATGGACAGCATACAACCCAGATAGATACTATCCATCGATGTCCAATCGTCAATAAGGTTTACAATAAACAGTTCGCCTGCCAGATAGCCGATTATTATCATCGATCCCAGGTTGATAAGCGTAGCTATCGAGGCCCTGCCTCCCACATCGATCAGTTTCTTGAAACTAAATTCCAACCCGAGCGCAAACAAGAGGAATACCACCCCTATCTCTGCCCAAATGCTGACATTCGCCATATCCGATATTTCAGGTAATGCCTTAAAGACATTAGCGACCTGTCCTTCGGGGATGTCAGTTACCTTTATAACAAGATCTTCTATAAATTTTTTGAAATGCAGGCTCGCAATGAATCCTGCAACAATATAGCCAAGTACAACAGGTTGTTTCAGCCATTTGAACACAATGGTAACAAACCCGGCTGTAATAAGTATTATAGCCAAGTCGCTTATAAAATCTGGTAGATGCGCCATATATTTATAATAATTCTATTTTGTGTATATTTCCTTTATTCCCTTAAAGGATATTGCCAATAGATGTTTTCGGCATTTAAAAGTAACAAAAAAAAATGGGTTTAGAAATAAAAAATCAAATTGTCACTAAAATTTATCAACTTGCCTCTTTTTTCCGAAACTTCACTCTTTACTGTCACCCAGGCAATTAGTGTATTATACTTCTCTTTTTTTTATTTAACATTTTTTTCTCCAGGCAATTTATTCTACTTCTATATTTGAACAATGTGATGCTGACAGTCGTTTATACAAAATAGTAACTAAATTATTAGAAATGAAAAAAGTTATTTTATCTATCGCAGCAGTTGCCATATTAGCATCTCCTGCATTAGCGCAAGAAAAAGCTATTGTTCCGTCGACATTGGGTGATAATTGGTTTTTGCAACTACAAGGCGGGGCATCATACACAATCAGTGAGTATCATAAAGATGCATCTTTCGGGGATGTTGTAACTCCATATGCAGCTGTATCTCTTGGTAAATATTTTTCACCGAAAACCGGTGCACGTTTACAAGTTGGGGGATGGGAATCCAAGAATTATTATAAATTGAATAATACGGATGGTACATACAAATCGAAGTACTTCCAGATAAACGCGGACGGGTTACTAAACCTGACTAACCTCGTACTTCCGTACAAAGAAGACAGGATGTTCAATCTGATCGGTTTTGCCGGTCTTGGTTATGTACATGTATTTAAAGATTCGGAAAACAGCATCCATACTGTAAACAGTATCGTACCACGTGTAGGTTTGCAAGCCGATTTCCGGGTAAGTGAAGTGGCCAGTATCAATCTGGAAGTCGCCGGTAACCTTATGCGTGACGATTTTAACGGACGTGAAGAAGGATCGCACTATGACGGGACAGTCAATGCCTTACTTGGAGTTTCATTCAGGTTGTCGAAAGGCGGGTTCAAAGTTGTAGATGCGGCAGATCCGGCTGAACTACAGCGTTTAAATAACGAAATAAACAGCCAGAGGTCTCTTCTGAGCAGTAAAGACGCAGAAATCAACAGGCTGAAAACCGACCTGGCCAATAAACCGGAACCTCAGGTTATCGTACAGGAAACTAAAGAGATAAAAGAACAAACCGAAGTATTGATGAATGCTGTTGTAGTATTCCGTATCGGTAGTGCAAAACTTGAACAAAATCAGGATATCAATATCTTCAACGCTGCCCGCTACCTGAAGGATAATCCAAGCGTGAATGTAGTCGTTACAGGTTATGCCGATAGGAGCACCGGTACTCCGGCTATCAACCAAAGGCTATCCGAGCAACGTGCCGAAGCTGTAGCTAAAGTGTTGATCGACAAATATGATATTGCTCCCGGCCGTATTACTACAAAAGCCAGCGGCGACAAAGAACAGTTGTTCCCTACCGACCAATGGAACCGTGTAGTAGTATTTACAGCTATAACTAAGTAAAAGATATAATACACGTTATATGGATAAGGATGTCTTTCGGGACATCCTTATTTTTATTTGGTCAGATCAAGATATTTAATAAGAGTATATCAGTAAAAATGTATCAGGGAAACCGCATGACATTTAATTTTTTTTGAAAAAGTTTATCTATGTATATAGCTGAGAGCTATTAGCTGTTAGCATATCGCTCTTTGAAAAGTTTTAAGTAATAAATTTAAGTTGCTATTTATAGATTGTAAATTTTATCAAAAGTATATCCCCAAATGAAAG
>NZ_JBHSGN010000005.1:0-67279 GCF_042654545.1 Dysgonomonas termitidis | reverse complement strand
TATTTTCTTCAAAACGTAGAAAACAAAAAGTGATCGGAATTTCTTCCGACCACTCCTGGTGTCCTACTCCCTTTTTATTTTGCATTGATTTTTATTATCCATTTTTCATCAGAAACTATCACCCCGTCGTATACGTATCTGAATAGCGTTCTCTATCGGAACCTCGCTAATAAATATCAGATAGCCGCCGCCACCTGCTCCGCTGAGTTTCCATCCCAACGCCTTATCTTTATATCTGTCCAACACCTCGAATATTTCACTGTTCACCATATGCGGATACATAGTTATCTGGGCATCGAAACTATCTTTCACTGCCATTCCGAATTTTGCTATATCCATTGTCTTTATCGCATCCCATGCCTGGATGGCCGCATCACTCAACTTTTTCGCATTTTCGGCTGTTATATTGGTCTCAGACAACACATCATAATCGCCATGGCGCGGATATAACGGTACAAGCCACAAATATTTTTCCAGCCAGTCGAGTATTTCGTTATCCAATACGCTTTCTATCTCCGATGGCCAGAACCCTCCGGCATAATGCAACCTGTTGAGCCCCGGCATGACAATACCCAGCGAATCCTGAGAACCACTTACATACTTTGTACCGGGAGGATTCTCAAAGCAAAAAAGGGTTAATGCCAGCTTTTCTTTCTTCCCTGCCGGAATATCCACTTGCCAAAGCTCAATTGCTTTATTCCGTGAACTGGTAGACATCCCGCTGCGGTCATTAAACTCATAATCGGGTTCTATGGATATAGTAAGCACCGGTCCCGGGGCAAGACTACTAACATTGGGTTGGTCCAACCATCCGCCTGCCAGGTCGATACGATACGGAATACGGCATTCTTCCCGCAAAGCCGTAGTGGAACGGGCCGGTAAATTTTCATGTGGAATACGTTTGCTCACAACATATTCTATGCCCAGTTCTTTACATAACTGCTCTTTCAGTGAACTGTGCCCGTCGCTGTTGACGAAGAATATATCCGGTTTTAACCGTTTAATTTCTTCCAGAAAATCAATAAGTCCGCTACCACTATTTACCCATGCTTCTTTTACCGATTTGAGAGAACTCACCATATACAGCCGTTCCTGTTCATTATTGATGGTTTTTCGCGCTTTAAGCCCATTTACAGTTTTATCCGAACCTAAACCTACATATAGTTCCCCATATGTAGCCGCTTCTTCGAAAAACGCGACATGTCCGCTATGTAACATATCATAACACCCGCTTACAAAAACTTTCTTCATAAAATCAATTCGATGGTAAAGTATGTATTTTTATTATGTAAATATAAGTCTTTTTTTTCATTCTTTACAAATTTAAGGATTGCTTCCGCTGCTATCAGAGCTTAGGCTGCGACCAACATGATAAACGAATGCCATAATACACCATTAACCTTCACCGGTTACTAACATCCGCAAAAAAGGGTTATTATTAAGAGATAAATTGTTTTATAAAAAAATATTGTAAAAGAAAATGTGTATATATAATTAAAATAATTATTAAACAATCGGGATGATATCATAATTTATTTCTATCTTTGTACTTCAGATATTCATATGAGAATTTGCCGGATATTTGAAAAAATGAAAAAGAAAAAGATACAACATTATTATACAAGCTAAAGGAACAGATATACCAAATATCACGTTCCTTTTTTTTTATCATATAAATCAGTTATTAGTCACAATTATATTCTAAACAAAAAGATGCATTCAGACAAACCAGTTCAACTAATTCTTGACGACGGAACAGTTTTTGAAGGACGGTCTTTCGGCTCGGAAAAAGCCAGTGCCGGGGAAGTTGTATTTAATACAGCTATGGTAGGTTATCCGGAGAGTCTTACAGACCCCTCTTACCTGGGACAGATACTTGTTGTCACCTTCCCGCTTGTAGGAAACTACGGTGTTCCTGACAACACTTTCACAAATGGGATTTCCGACTTTTACGAATCGGAAAAAATACAAGTGAACGGACTCATCATTTCAGACTATTCGCATGAATACTCCCACTGGAATGCAAAGAAAAGCCTTGGTGAATGGCTCAAGGAGAATGATGTGCCGGGTATTTACGGCATAGACACACGCGAACTGACGAAGATATTACGCGAAAAAGGTTCGATGAAAGGCAAGATTGTTTTCAGCGGAGCAGACGAAACAGACTTCTACGACCCCAATATCGAGAATCAGGTGGCAATTGCCAGTTGCAAAGAAGTGATAACATATGGCAGCGGGCAGAAAAAAGTGGTTCTGGTAGATTGCGGTGTAAAACACAATATAATCCGCTGTCTCGTAAAACGCGGTGTAACACTTATACGCGTACCCTGGGACTACGACTTCAACCAGCTGGAATGGGACGGGCTCTTCATCTCTAACGGCCCTGGTAACCCTGATTTCTGTGAAGAGACAGTAAAGAATATCCGCAAAGCAATGGAAGGAAATAAACCTATCTGCGGTATATGTATGGGTAACCAACTACTATCAAAAGCCGGAGGCGCAACCATTTACAAGCTGAAATACGGGCACCGAAGCCACAATCAGCCTGTAAAGATGGTAGACTCTACCAAATGCTTCATCACATCGCAAAATCACGGTTTTGCAGTAGCGAACGCCTCTCTCGGGTCTGATTGGGAACCATTGTTCATCAATCTGAATGACGGAACAAACGAAGGTATCAAACACAAGACCAAACCGTTCTTCTCTGCCCAGTTTCACCCCGAAGCAGCCAGCGGACCGACAGATACGTCATTCTTGTTCGATATGTTTGTAGAGAAATTATAACAATTAGCAAATTCGAATATTAGCAAATGAACTGTTTTTTTATTTTCAAATATGCTAATATGCTAATTTCCGAATTATTTAACTTGTAACCAATTAAACAAATGGATATAGACGTAAAAAAAGTATTAGTCCTTGGTTCGGGAGCCCTCAAAATCGGTGAAGCGGGAGAGTTTGACTACTCAGGTTCGCAAGCCCTGAAAGCCCTGAAAGAGGAAGGCATCGAAACTGTACTTATCAACCCCAATATTGCAACGGTACAAACCTCGGAAGGCAGTGCCGATAAGATATACTTCTTACCTATTACCCCATACTTCGTAGAAAAGGTAATTCAAAAAGAAAAGCCGGAAGGCATACTTCTGGCTTTCGGTGGACAAACCGCCCTCAACTGCGGTGTGCAGCTCTACGAAGGCGGCATTCTGGAAAAATATAATGTACGCGTACTGGGAACACCCGTACAAGCCATTATGGATACCGAAGACCGTGACCTCTTTGTGAAGAAACTCGACCAGATAGATGTAAAAACCATCAAAAGCCATGCGGTAGGCTCGATAGAAGATGCCGTAAAAGCAGCGGCGGAACTGGGTTATCCTATTATCATACGCGCGGCATACGCGCTTGGCGGACTAGGCTCGGGATTTTGCGACAATGAGCAGGAATTGCGGGTACTGGCCGAAAAAGCGCTTGCATATTCATCCCAGCTTCTGGTAGAAAAATCGCTGAAAGGATGGAAAGAAGTGGAGTACGAAGTTGTCCGCGACAAGTATGACAACTGTATGACCGTGTGTAACATGGAAAACTTCGACCCGCTGGGAATCCATACCGGTGAAAGTATCGTAGTTGCACCATCTCAAACACTTACCAATTCCGAATATCATAAGCTGCGTGAACTATCTATACGTATTGTGAAACATATAGGTATTGTCGGTGAATGTAACGTACAATACGCCTTCGACCCCGAATCGGAAGACTACCGTGTGATCGAGGTCAACGCCCGCCTGAGCCGGTCATCGGCGCTGGCATCTAAGGCGACAGGTTATCCACTGGCCTTTGTAGCGGCTAAACTGGGGCTGGGTTATGGACTGTTCGAACTGAAAAACTCGGTAACCAAATCTACCTGCGCGTTCTTCGAACCTGCTCTCGACTATGTAGTGGTAAAAATCCCTCGCTGGGACTTGGGTAAATTCCACGGCGTATCGAAAGAGATAGGATCAAGTATGAAATCTGTCGGTGAAATTATGGCTATCGGCCGTACATTCGAAGAAGCCATACAGAAAGGCCTTCGTATGATTAACATCGGCATGCACGGATTCGCTGCCAACAAGCCTCTGGAAATCGACAATCTGGACGACGCACTGAAAAATCCTACCGACAAGCGCATATTCTGTATCGAAGAAGCCCTGAAAAGAGGATACACCATAGAACAAATACACGATCTCACTAAAATAGACCTTTGGTTCTTACAGAAACTGCAATATATTTTTAAATGTTCTAAAGAACTGGAAAAATTCGACGATATACAGTCTCTCCCACTCGACCTGCTCCGCTCTGCCAAGCAAATGGGATTTTCCGACTTCCAGATAGCGAAGATAGTATGCAAAGAGCCAAGCCTGGTAGAGACAATAGCGCACGATGTACGCCGTATCCGCAAGGAAAACGGAATCATACCGTGTGTGAAACAGATAGATACGCTTGCCGCCGAATATCCGGCTCAGACCAACTACCTCTACATCACATACAACGGTAAAGCCAACGATGTGAAATACCTGGGCGACCACAGATCAGTGATCGTTCTCGGATCGGGAGCATACCGCATCGGCTCGTCCGTAGAGTTCGACTGGTGTTCGGTCAATGCCCTGCAAACCATCCGCAAGGAGGGTTACCGCTCGGTAATGATAAATTACAACCCCGAAACAGTATCTACCGACTACGATATGTGTGACCGTCTTTACTTCGATGAACTCACTTACGAGCGCGTGATGGATATCATAGAACTGGAAAACCCGCACGGAGTAATCCTTTCGGTGGGCGGACAAATACCAAACAATCTGGCTATGCGACTAGATGCGGCTAAGGTTAACATACTCGGCACAACTGCCAAGAGCATTGACAATGCCGAAGACCGTCACAAGTTTTCCAGCATGCTCGACCGCATCGGAGTAGATCAGCCGCGATGGAAAGAATTGAGTTCGCTCGATGATATCAAAGGCTTTGTAGCCGAGGTAGGCTATCCGGTACTCATCCGCCCTTCTTATGTACTCTCGGGTGCTGCGATGAATGTATGCTCCAACGATCAGGAACTTGAAAACTTCCTCGGGCTGGCTGCCGAAGTCTCCAAAAAGCATCCTGTTGTAGTCAGCGAGTTTATCGAAAATGCCAAAGAGATAGAAATAGATGCTGTGGCCAACAAAGGTGAAATAGTCATGTACGCTATCTCTGAACACGTTGAATTTGCCGGAGTTCACTCAGGAGATGCGACAATACAGTTCCCTGCTCAACGCCTGTATATCGAAACTGTAAGAAGAATAAAGAAAGTAGCCCGTAAGATAGCGCAGGAATTGCAGATATCAGGACCTTTCAATATACAATTTCTGGCTAAGGACAATGATATCAAAGTAATCGAATGTAACCTGAGGGCATCCCGCTCTTTCCCGTTTGTATCTAAAGTGCTGAAGATAAACTTTATCGACCTTGCCACTCAGGTTATGCTGGGTAAAAATGTAGAGAAGCCGAACAAGAACGACTTCGACCTCGACTATGTAGGTATCAAGGCGTCTCAATTCTCATTTTCACGCTTGCAGAAAGCAGACCCTGTACTGGGTGTGGATATGGCTTCTACCGGAGAGGTAGGATGTATCGGGGATAACTTCTACGATGCCATGCTCAAATCGATGCTGTCGGTCGGCTACCGTGTACCCAAGAAAACGGTTCTGTTTTCTACCGGGCCTGCCAAATCGAAAGTGGAACTGTTGCAGGCCGCACGCCTGCTGCATCAGAAAGGATATGAGTTATATGCAACGGGTGGTTCCCAAAAGTTCCTCATAGACAACGGGGTCCCTGCCACTCAGGTATTCTGGCCTAATGAAGACCAGAAACCAAGTGCACTGGAAATGATCCAGAACAAGAAAATAGACCTCGTGGTAAATATCCCTAAAAACTTCACTACCAACGAGCTGGACAACGGATATAAAATCCGCCGGGCATCTATCGACTACAATGTACCTCTGCTTACAAACTCCCGTCTGGCTTCGGCTTTCATACAGGCATTCTGCAAAATGAATGTGGATGAAATAGAGATTAAGGCATGGAACGAGTATGATTAATCCGGCATCATTATAATGAATAGCCTCGGGATAAATCCTGAGGCTATTTTTTTTGAAACAGTAAGAAAGTCATCAGTTAACCGGAGGAGACATGCAGGTCAAGTTACGTTTTCATAAACCTATGCCGGACAAGTTAATTAAAATACGCTGACAGTATCTCCTTATATTTTTTATCCCGGCGGATATTATTGAAGTCCTGATCGTCTTCGATGCGCTTCTTGTCCAGCTTGTCCATTTTTATAGTGTATTGCTTTACAATGGTCTTTTCGAGCCATTTGTGAGCTTCCTCCTTTTCCTTAACAAGGGAATAATAGCAGGCCAGATTATAGGCGGCCGACTGGCTGCCCTGTTGCTCCGCCTTCAGATACGACGCCACCAGTTCCTCTTCGTATTTGATATGGTCCTTCTCTATTTTCCCAAGGCTCAGGCAGGCATATCCCTTTCCCGTATTAGCATCGAGCGAATTGGCATCCAGTTCCAGCACTTTGTTATATTTTTCTATGGATTGCCTGTAAAGCCCGGCGTCGTTCCTGTCCATCGCCAGCTTCAGCAAAGTCTGTCCCCACACCAGATAAGCCTGTATAAACCGGGGATTCACATCTATTGCTTTCTGCAACTTGTCGAAGCATTCTTCATACACACTTTCGTCTTTTTTCAGGTTGGCATAAAAGATGAGCGCGCCCGCCCACAATCCGTACACTTCAGGCGATTGTTTCAGTTCTACGGACTTATTGAATTTCTCGAAACTGATTTCATACAGTTCCGCATCCGAACCTTTCTCGGCACGTTTCATAGCCAGAAAGCCCCATATGGCATACAGGTCGGCATGCGACGGGGCGGCTTTCACTGCTTGTTCCAATATGGCCGATACTTCTTCCATACTGCCGCCTTCGGCTTCCTTGCCCACAGCCATTGCCGCCAGCGATTCAGCACGCACTTTATTCTCTTTGTCCTGAGCTTGTGACGATAAGCAGGAGGTGATCAGAAGTATAAAAAACAGATGTTTCATAATGAGTAATATACATGTTAGAAGAAGCAAATATAAGTATTATTTCGTATATTTGTTAAAATGTCGGAGGACAATAAAATCTGTTGCTTTACATGACAGAAGAACGTTTAGTATGCGGATATATTGCATATACACTTATGGATTTTGCAATGAATGGATTTATTTCCTCCCATCAGAGAAGGATAAACGAAAAATCATTTGTATGAAAGTAATTAAAACAGAAAAAATGGGATTCCAACTGCAAGTAAAGAACCCGTTTATCGTATGCTTCCACCACAAAGACCTTTTTCCGAAAGGAAACGGAAAGATGGAACCTGTCTATTATCCCGATGGCAGAAGAATCGGGGAAGACTTCGACCACAAAGCCCCGTGGCGCATGTATTATGGCGATACTATCCCGGGATTTCCCGTTCATCCGCACCGCGGATTTGAGACGATAACTGTGGTAACCGAAGGATTTGTAGACCATTTCGATTCCAAAGGTTCGAAAGGCCGTTACGGACAGGGTGATGTACAGTGGATGACAGCAGGGGCGGGCATTCAGCATTCCGAAATGTTTCCCATACTGTCCGAAACCGAAGACAATCCGATGGAGTTGTTCCAAATATGGCTCAATTTGCCCCGGAAAAATAAATTTGCGACTCCCGCATACAAAATGCTTTGGAATGAGCAAATCCCCGTTGCGAAGGAGAAAGATGCAAACGGACATACGAGCAGCATAAAGATAATAGCGGGAAGCTACAAGAATATACAATCACCTGACCCTTTACCTGCTTCGTGGGCTTATAATCGCGGAAATCATGTAAACATCTGGCTGATAACTATGCAGCCGGAGGCAGAGTTAAGTATCCCGAAAGTATCGCCGACCCTCAACCGTATGCTTTACCTATACGAAGGTGACGAAGTGGATATAGAAGGACAACGGCTCGCCGTAAACCATTGTGCCGAACTCAACGGCAATGAAGACATCATATTAAAAAACGGCGGGACGGAAAGCCGTTTACTATTGCTCGAAGGCGAGCCTATCCGTGAGTCGGTGGCTACATACGGGCCTTTTGTAATGAATACCCGGGACGAGATAGAACAGGCCATTGCAGACTATGAGCATACGCGCTTCGGCGGTTGGCAATGGTATAGTCCCGGGCCTGTGAACGAAAGCGGAGACGGGCGCTTTGCCAATTATGAAAACGGTAGTCAGATAGAGAAACCGTAAAACTTAAAAAGACTCTGTACAACGACAAAGAATATGAAACAACAACTATTAGTAGACATGGACGGTGTATTGGCCGATGTATATTCCCAGTTTCTCAAACTCGAGTTTGAGGAGCTGGGAATAAAACGATCATTGAAAGATATGGAAGGAGTATTGGAAATGAAAGCATTTGCCAATGCCGGGAAATATGTGCGTACAAAAGGATTTTTCCGCAACGCACCCACCATAGAAGGTAGCGTGGAGGGATTGAAATACCTGAACGGTAAATACAAGGTACTTATAGTATCGTCAGCAACGGAATTTCCCGACAGCCTGAGTGAGAAACTGTACTGGCTGAATGAATATTACCCGTTCATAACGTGGGAACAGATGATTTTTTGCGGTAAAAAGGATTCGGTAAAAGGAGATATTATGCTCGACGACCACTTCAAAAACCTTGACTATTTTGAAGGGAAGACGGTCTTGTTTACTCAGCCGCACAATGCCGGAATGGAGAATGGCAGGCATATAAGAGCTTATAACTGGAAGGACGTAGTGAGTATTCTTTAGATAAAAGAATTTAGCTGCCATCTCATAAATATCTTAAACATTATAACAAAGGAAATATAGGACGGGGCTGTATCCGTCGCGAAACAGCCCCATTTGTTTAAATCCAAACCTTTTTTAACCTGAAATACCTATGCGATTGTATGACGAAAGAATTATTGCATGATGTAAAATAAGGCATTTGAATCCGGACTTTAAATGTAAAATCGTACAATAGCATAGAAACATTGGCTTATACCGCTATTATTCCGTACCTTTATAGTACAGATGCTCTTAATATATTCTTACCCGTAAAAAACTGTATATCATGTTTGCAATTTTCGAGACCGATCCATGGCTGTTGCCCCTGATGATTTTCTTCGGACGTATTTGTGATGTCACACTTGGCACGTTGCGCATTATTTTCGTATCCAAAGGCGAAAGATACAAAGCTCCCATTGTCGGCTTCTTCGAAGTATTCATCTGGGTGGTGATCATATCGCAGATATTCGCTCATGCCAACAGTATTATTGCATATGTGGCATATGCCGGGGGATACGCCGCGGGAAACTATGTGGGCATACTGGTCGAAAACCGCATTGCATTCGGCTATCAACTACTGAGGGTATATACGAAAAAGGATGTCCCCGAATTGATAAAAGACCTCAATAAACATAATATAGGGGCTACTTTCGTAAAAGGTGAAGGTGCTGTATCGCAGGTACATATCATAGAGATAGTCATCGGCCGCAAGTCACTCGATGAAGTGGTGTCTATGATCACCGGCTTCGATCCCGATGCATTCTATCTGGTAGAGGATATCCGCTACAAAAAGAAAGGTATATTTGCAATGAATAAGTGGAGCAACAGGACTATTGCCGCCAGTAAGAGAAAATAGAACTATACCAGCTTATATTTATCCTTATCCGAATCGGTTATCGGCCTTATCACCCTGCACGGATTGCCTGCAGCCAGCACATTGGAAGGAATGTCTTTCGACACCACGCTGCCCGCGCCTATCACCGTATTATCACCGATAGTAACTCCGGGTAGAATGTGTACCCCCGCGCCTATCCATACATTATTGCCTATAGTAACAGGGAAAGCGTATTCGAGGCCGCTAATGCGCTGCTTCACATCGAATGGATGTCCGGCGGTATAGATACCTACACCAGGTGCTATGAATACATTGCTGCCTATGGTGACCTTTGCTCCGTCGAGGACTACGAAATTCATATTGGCGAAAAAGTTTTCGCCTATCTCGATATTGTAGCCATAGTCGCAAAAGAACGGAGGCTCAAATATAAAGTTGTTACCGGCTTTACCCAGCAGGCTTTTCAACAGCTGCTTTTTCTCTGTCTGCATACCAGGGCGCAAAAGGTTGTAGTCGTAAAGTATCTCTTTAGCCCTTTCTCTTGCCCGTAAAATATCCTGGTCGTTGTTAGCATCGTAGAGAAGCCCTGCTGCCGCTTTTTCTTTTTCTGTCATGAGTCCTGTTTTATAGTTACAAATTCAAATATACGGCATATTTAATAAAATAATCCTTTATCAAATCCATTTTTCACCTTATTTGCCAGTCTTACAATTCCCTAATATCGGAAAACAAAAGAGCAGGCAACAACTGTTACCTGCCCTTTATCTCTGTAAAGAGCTATATTCAATCAGGCATTTATCAGCTTCTCTATATCGAATTTTCTCATTTGCATAAATGCATCCGTCACCCGTCCGGATCTCTCCGGATCTTTCATCAGATCGGTAAGGATAGCGGGGACTATCTGCCACGAAAGGCCGTATTTATCTTTCAGCCAGCCACAATAGCTTTCCTCGCCGCCATCGGCTATGAGCGTATCCCAGTAATAATTTATCTCTTCCTGAGTATCGCAATATACCTGAAACGAGACCGATTCGTTGAAGCGGAATTCGGGTCCGCCATTGAGTGCGGTAAATGCCTGTCCGTTGATTTCGAATTCTACGGTAAGTACGGTTCCTTCGGGCTGATTGTGTATTTCAAAGCCTTCTTTACCGTAATATGTGATGTCGTGTATCTTCGAATTTTTGAAAACAGACACATAGAAACGTACGGCTTCTTCGGCCTTGCCATCGAACCACAGGCAGGGTATTATCTGATATTTCATGATTATCTTTTTAGTTATAGTGAAACAAACAGGCGATTATCAGTACAATTTATTTCTCGTTCAACTCCACATAATATTTAAACCTGTCCAGTATAGCCTGCCATCCGGCACGCTGCATTTCAACGGGATTCAGGTTTTCGGCATCGAATGTTTCGGTGATCCGGGTATTATTGTCTACATTCGTGAATAAGATTTGTACTCTGCGTCCGTCGGCCATTGTATATACGATCTTTTCGTTCGGTACAATCTCATCGTAACGTCCCTCGAAATCGAAACCTGCGCTGCGGTCTTTGGCTTCCATACGCCACCTGAACCATCCACCCTGTTGCAGGTCATTTACGGCGCTAGGAGTATGCCAGTCGTCGGAGGCGCAGTTCCAGTGGACTATATGCTCTGGATCGGTCCAGTACTCCCACACAATATGAGGTGAGAAATTGACCTGTACCTGTACGGTGATTCCTTCCTTTTTTTGTTCCATCCTTATGTTTTTTTCACTTCATTGAATGTAGTCCGAAGATATTACCCTCAGTATCTACTGCAAGCACGATAAAACCATATTCTCCAATCGAGAATTTAGGTTGGTGTATCTGCCCGCCTGCAGTTATTACCCTGCCTCCTTCCACGGCACAATCCTCGCAGCCGAAATACACAACCGTGCTGTTGCCCCCGGCTTTTACATCTTTCATCCACACCAGCGCTCCGGATGCATTGGGCGCATCCATATCGTCGACCATTGGAAACATTACCATATTGTAGTCCGTCGCACCTTCCATCGGCATATCGGTCAGTTCTTTGTCCAACACTTCTTCGTAAAACTTACGGGCACGTGCCATGTCGTCTACATAAATCTCAAACCATACTACGGGATTCGTTTTTGTTGCCATACTGTTATTGTTTTTTATTGGTAATTAAATCACTTTGACAGGAAATTCCTAAGGGATGTTCCTAATATTTCTTCCCAACCCGCCACATAGTTTTCGCGGGAAAAGTCAGCTCCTGCATCGGCAAAGTTTTCTACACCTGTATGGGTAAGCGTTACTTTAGTACCGCCGTCCTGCGGTTGCAAATCCCAGGTAACTACCGACTCGCCTCTGCTCTGGGTGGGATGTGTCCATGTGTGTATTAATCTTTTCAGGGGAACTATTTCTTTTATTACGCAACGGTGATGATAAATAATATCTTCGAAAGGCACAGAAAAATTAAATTCTGCCCCTTCCCTGAGCTCAAAGTCCTCGATGGTGAAATACCATTCCTCCATCTGTTCTTTATCGGTTATAGCCTTCCATATCTTGGACACGGGTGCGGAATAAATTTTTTCTACTATAATGGGGGTGCTGCTCATGATGTGGTATATTAAATTGATAATAATGTATTTTATTTAAACAGAAAAGAGAATGCGCATGTTCAGTAGAAAAAGTTAATATGTAGTTAGTTATTGTTGGTAAAATATAAAATCCCTGATAATGAATAATTTTTCATTCGTCACCTTAATATAAACCTTAATTAGTTATGCGGATCAGGGGGTTGGGTTTGATTCCATATAACAATCATAATAAACCAACACCTGATTCGCATTTATTAAATTCTCTGTATCTTTGATCTCTAAAATATTAAAATACACTGTTACTGATGAGTAATAAGAAAAAAATAATTAACGATCCCGTATTCGGTTTTATCACCATCCCGAATAATTTTCTTTACAGACTTATACAGCACCCTTTCCTGCAACGGCTGCACCGTATCAAGCAACTGGGACTGGCCTCTTTTGTGTATCCGGGAGCGCAACACACCCGCTTGCACCATTCCATAGGCGCTATGTACCTGATGGACGAGGCTATAAACAACCTGAGAATAAAAGGCCACGAAATAACCGCTGACGAAGCTAACGGGGCATTAGCCTGTATCCTGCTGCATGATGTAGGGCACGGGCCTTTTTCGCATGTACTGGAATATACGCTGACAAACGGCATTCACCACGAGGAATTTTCCCTTGCACTGATGGAGAACCTGAACGAAGAACTGAACGGCGAACTTGATATCTGTATTTCAATATTTAAGAACGAATATCCGAAGAAATTCCTTCATCAGCTGGTGAGCGGTCAACTGGATGTAGACCGTCTCGATTACCTGCGCCGCGACAGCTTCTTTACGGGTGTAACCGAAGGAAATATAGGTTCGGCCCGTATTATCAAGATGCTTGACCTACGCAACGACCGCCTTGTTGTAGAGGCCAAAGGTATTTATTCGATAGAAAATTTCCTGATGTCGCGCCGGCTGATGTACTGGCAGGTATATCTGCATAAAACGGCCGTCGCTGCCGAGAAAATGCTGATAAAAACACTGACAAGGGCAAAAGAACTAAGCGATAAGGGTGTAAAGCTGTTTGCATCTCCGGCCTTCCTGTATTTTCTGGAGAATGATGTAAGCAGGGAATTCTTTGACGGGCAACGGGAAGAAGTATTGAAGCATTTCGCGGGTCTGGACGATAATGACATCTGGTGTGCGCTGAAGGTATGGGCAGTCAACGAAGACAAAGTATTGTCCACGCTTAGCACGGCTTTAATAAACAGGAACCTGTTTAAAATAGAAATAACCAACGAACCGCTGTCTGAACATCAGATACAGAAACATATCACGGCTTATACCGAGCAGCTCGGAGTGAATGAATATGAAGCATCTTTCTTTTATTCGTCCGATGTTATTTATACAAATATGTATAATGAAGCTGATGACAGTATAGATATCCTGTACAATGACGGGACTATCAGGGATATATCCGAAGCATCGGACATGCTGAATATACAACTGCTGTCTAAAAAAGTACAGAAATATTACTTTTCGTACCTGAAAATTTAAATTATGGATATTTCAAGAGTAGAACAGTATATCGTTGCCAACGGATTACTTGCCGGAGGAGAGAAAATTATCGTAGGCGTCAGCGGAGGAGCAGATTCTGTAGCTTTGCTGGATATCCTGCATAGCTTCGGCCTCGAATGTGTCGTTGCACACTGTAATTTTCACCTACGGGGCGAGGAGTCCAACAGGGATGCGTTTTTTGTAGAAGAACTTTGCAAAAAATATAATCTGAAATACGAGCGTGTCGATTTCGACACGGAAGCCTATGCCGCCGTAAATTCCGTTTCGATAGAAATGGCTGCCCGTGAACTGCGTTACAACTGGTTCGAACAACTCAGGGTTATACATATGGCCGACAAAATAGCCGTAGCCCACCACCGCGACGATTCGGTGGAGACCATTCTTCTCAATCTTATCAGGGGAACAGGTATCCGCGGACTTACCGGCATTGCGCCTGTAAACGGATATGTTATCCGGCCATTATTATGTGTGAGCCGCGACGAAATAATAGAGTATCTGAAAGAAAGGCGAATGTCGTTCGTAGATGACAGCACCAACAATGAAGATATGTATGCCCGGAATAAGATAAGACTGAATGTAATCCCGATGCTGGAAGCTATAAACCCCTCGGTAAAAGAATCTGTAAACAAAACAGCCGAACATCTGACGCAGGTGGCAAACATATATTACATGTATATGGCTCAGGTGAAAGCCAGTATATTCGCAGATAATAAAATAAATATATCCATGCTGGTTCAGTATCTGGAGCCGGAAGCTATCCTCTTCGAGCTTCTTTCTCCGTATGGGTTCAATTCGGCTACGGTGCGGCAGGTATTCGAATCAGTTATAAGCCAGTCGGGTAAAATATTTTATTCGGAAACGCATGAATTACTCAAGGATAGAGGATACCTCATCTTAAAGAAAAAGGACAATCTCAAAATAGAACGGTATAATATCCATGAAGATGAAAGTATCTTATCGCGCCCCATACATCTGAAAATAGAACGTATTCCGGTAAACGGGGGCTTCTCCATAGAAAAGAATCCCGATATAACATACGCCGACGCTGACAAACTGACTTATCCGTTAACCCTCCGCAAATGGAGGCAGGGCGATTGGTTTATGCCTTTCGGAATGAAGGGAAAAAAGAAAGTAAGCGATTATTTTTCCGACAATAAGTTCAGCCTGTTCGACAAGGAAGCCGCCTGGTTGCTCTGTTCGGGAGATGATATAGTATGGATAGTCGGGCATCGCTCCGACGAGCGGTTCAAAATAACGGATAAGACAACGGAAGTGGTGAAAATAATATATAGTAAATGAAAATGAAGAAAATGTTTATAGCAGCGATAGCCTCCCTTATGCTATTCTCCTGCAACAATCCAACAAAAGAAAAGACGAGTGATATGGAACAAAAAAATGCTGTAGTAGAAGCTATTATGAGCCGTAGAAGCATACGCTCATACAAACCGGAACAGATAACACCGGAGCAACTGGATACAATAGTAAAATGTGCCATAAATGCACCGAGTGCACTGAACAGGCAATCGTGGGAAGTAAGGGTTATACAGAATGCCTATTTATTGAGCAGGATCAACAACAGTTTTGTAGAAAAGGCCAGGGGTAAAAACCTGCAAGGAAGCGCAGCCCGTGCGCAAGAGCCGGGATTCAGCGTATTTCACGGAGCGCCGACCCTCATCATCGTAGGCAAGGATAAGAGTAATCCTTATAGCGCGGTCGATTGCGGACTACTGGCACAGAATATTCTCCTCAGTGCCGAATCTATGAATATCGGGACATGTACCATCGGCAATATGGCCGGTATATTGAACGACCCCGATTCGAAAGGTTTCCTGAAAGAAATAAATATGCCTGATACACACGAAGTTGTTTTTGGTATTGCCGCCGGTTATAAGAACGAATCGCCGGATGCCAAGCCAAGGGATGAGAGTAAGGTGCAGTATATAAGATAATCCTCCACAGATACCCAAACGGGGCTATTTCGAAGACCAGATTATCAAGGCTATCAAAGCCTCCAGAATCGAAAAAGAGAACATAAATCCGCCTATATAGACCATCCTCCGGGATAAGGCCGGTTTATGTTCTTTTATATACCTGCCCGAAATGTACCACAACACAATGCTGGCGGCAAACATGGCTATACTAACATACAAAAGAATCGAATATACTTCCATCCCGAAACTACTTTAATTCATCCATTATATTATAACAGAAGGTAAAACGATTAGTTCAACCGGGGCTAATCCCCAGGTGATAAAGCCCACAAAAAAAGCCTGTCTCATCTGACAGGCTTTCTTTATCAATATCGGGGAACTTTATTTCAGCATATTCTCTATTTTCTCTGCCAGTACGGCTTTCTGAGCTGCGCCTACTTGTTTGTCCACTACTTCACCGTTTTTTATGAACAGGATTGTAGGAATGTTGCGGATACCATATTTGGACGTAATATCGTCATTATTATCCACATCTACTTTACCAATAGTTACTTTACCGGCGTATTCGGCAGCCAATTCTTCCACGATAGGACCTACCATGCGGCAAGGGCCACACCACTCCGCCCAAAAATCTATTACCAGAGGTTTGTCTGATTTCAGTACATCTTCAAACCCTGCGTCTGTAATCTCTAAAGCCATAGTTTTTATTTATCAGTTTATTTATAATATTTATGTTATCTATCCTCAAGTTTTGTTTTGCAAAGGTAATTAATCTATTTAAAATATAAAAATTTCAATTTACTTTAAATACAAGATTTTCGTTTTCTATCAGATAATCAATAAGTTCCTGCTTAACATTTATTTTAAAGCTTCTTGAAAACAAATCTACTTTCATATTTCGTTCCCCATCAACTACCTGAAAATATAACAATGAATTACCGGGATTGTTTTTTGTTAAAGTAGACAATTCTTCCACCATCTGCGTATTCATATCATGCAGCGGTAAAGTAATCGTTATTTTCTCTATCAGGCGGTCTTTTACATCCGGCAGCAGTTGTATCGAAAATATTTTAAACTCAAACTGGGTCTGGTCAAATTTGCGCGGCTGTACACGTCCTTTTATATATACATATAATCCCGGACGCCCGTATTTTCCAAAGTTGATATAATCGTCACCAAATAATGGAAGTTCGCCGCTTCCCGTGAAATCCTCGATACGAATAATCATAAACGGTTTCCCGTTCTTGGTAATACCTTCCCTCACAGCCGATACCAGCCCGCCCAGAGTCACTTCCTTATTTTTCAGGGCGTCCTTATCTTCTATTTCCGACATACCCACATTACACACATAGCTAAGCACTATCTTATATTCATCGAGCGGATGCGCCGAAAGGTAAATGCCTATCAGTTCGCGTTCTTTATTCAGGCGTTCAAGATCCGACCATTTTTCCACCTTTGGTATTTCGGGATGCGCTATATCGAATGACGTATCTCCTCCGAACAGCGAATTGGCTGCTGTGTTTTTATCCAATTGGTACTTATTACCATAACGGATAAGCATATCTATAAACTGTTCACCTTTGCCATTGACTCCGAAAAACTGTTCGCGGCTTACTTCCGGAAAATTATCGAAAGCGCCGGCCAAAGCCAGGGATTCTATATTCTTACGGTTACACGAACTCAGGTTGACACGTTCTACGAAGTTGAATATATCTTTGAACGGACCATTATTTTGGCGTTCCTCTATTATATTCATCACGGCGCCCTCTCCCACTCCCTTCACAGCGGCCAGTCCAAAACGTATATCTCCTTCCTGATTTACCGAAAACTTGAGGAACGACTCGTTTACATCCGGCCCGAGCACGTTCATATTCATAGCCTTGCATTCGTCCATGAACTTTGTGATTTCAGTGATGTTGGACAAGTTTCGCGAAAGCACGGCAGCCATATATTCCGACGGATAATTGGCTTTCAGCCATGCTGTCTGGTAAGCAACCCATGAGTAACAGGTAGCATGGGATTTATTGAACGCGTATGACGCGAATTTTTCCCAGTCGGCCCATATTTTATCCAGCGTTTTCTTATCATGCCCGTTTTTAGTACCGCCGGCAATGAATTTCTCTTTCAGGGCGTTCATCTTATCGATAAGCTTCTTACCCATTGCCTTACGCAACTCGTCGGACTGGCCACGGGTAAAGTCGGCAAGCAAACGCGACAAGAGCATGACCTGTTCCTGATATACGGTAATACCATAAGTATCGTTCAAATAACGTTCCATAACCGGGATATCGTAGGATATCTCTTCCCGCCCGTGTTTACGGGCAATAAACGAAGGGATATAGTCCATCGGGCCGGGGCGATAGAGTGCATTCATCGCTATCAGGTCTTCAAACTTACTCGGCTGCAGCTCTTTGAGGTATTTCTGCATACCGGCAGACTCGAACTGGAATGTACCCGTTGTTTTTCCCTGGCTGTACAGCTCATATGTTTTAGGGTCTTCGAGCGATATGGTATCTATATTGATAGTCTCACCTGTCGTATGTTTTATGTTTTCAATGGCCTCTTTGATGATAGAGAGTGTTTTCAGTCCCAGAAAGTCCATTTTGATAAGTCCCGTCTCCTCGATCACCGTACCTTCGTACTGGGTAACGAGTATATTTTCGCCCGTTTCCTTATCCTCAGCCGTACTCACAGGCACAATATCGGATATATCCTGCTGTCCGATGATGATACCGCAGGCATGCACTCCGGTATTACGCACATTACCTTCAAGCATCTGCGCGTATTTGAGCGTATCGCGCATCACAGGATCGTGGCTGTTCGCCGCCTCTTTCAGTTCTGGAACATATTCTATGGCATCGCGCAGCGTCACTTTTTTCTTATCGGGGATACGGTCGGGAACAAACTTTGCCAGCCTGTTAGACTCCGACAAGGGTAATTTCTGTACACGGGCAACGTCTTTTATCGCCGACTTAGTGGCCATAGTACCATAGGTAATAATATGTGCAACACGCTCCTGTCCGTATTTTTCCGTTACCCATTTCAAGACCTTTCCACGTCCGTCATCATCGAAGTCGATATCAATATCGGGCATGGATATACGGTCGGGATTAAGAAAACGCTCAAACAGCAAGTCGTACTTTATAGGGTCTATATCTGTAATTCCCAAACAATAAGCCACGGCAGAACCGGCAGCGGAACCTCGTCCGGGGCCTACGGCCACACCCATTTCACGAGCGGCGGCGATAAAGTCCTGTACAATAAGGAAGTAACCGGGAAATCCCATCGTTTTCATTACATCCAGTTCAAAATCGAGCCGTTCCACGGTTTCGGCATTCCTGTCCCTCCCATAGCGCTTGTCGGCTCCTATCATTGTAAGATGTTTCAGATAGTCCGATTCCAGTTTGATACGGATTACTTTATCGTATCCGCCGAGGCGCTTATATGCCTTCTCCCCAAATTCGAGCAAGAGGTCTTCCTCGCTGTACATTATCTTATATCCCTCTTCCGTACCAAAAGACGCATCGATGGTAAAAAACGGCATCAGAGCATCTGAATCGATGGAATAGAATTGTACCTTATCGGCTATCTCCAATGTATTTCCCAATACTTCGGGATGGTCGGAGAATATCTGGTTCATTTCCGCCGTCGTTTTCAGCCATTCCTGCTTGGTATAACGCATCCGCTTGGGGTCGTCGAAATCCTTGCCTGTACTCAGGCAGATAAGGCGGTCGTGGGCATCGGCGTCCTCTTCTTCTACAAAGTGGACATCGTTGGTGGCGATCACTTTTACGCCGAATTTCTCCCCTAGTTTCAGCAGTTCTGTATTAACCTTTTGCTGCAAAGGATAGGCTTCGATATTGGCGTCAGGACGATTGGTCTTATGACGCTGCAGTTCGAGGTAGAAATCTTCCCCGAAAAGGTTTTTAAACCATTGCAGGGCTTTTTCTGTTTCCTCCACGTCTCCCGCCTGTATTTTCTTAGGTATTTCACCACCCAGGCAAGCCGTGGAAACGATAAGCCCCTCATGGTATTTTTCGAGCAGTTCCTTATCTATACGCGGACGCATGTAATAGCCTTCTGTCCAGCTATGCGACACCATCTTGATAAGATTTTTATATCCTTTCAGGTTTTTAGCCAGTACCACAAGGTGCCAGCCGCTCATATCGGGTTTCCCTTCTTTCAGTGTCCTGTGGCGACGGGCGACATAGCACTCGCAGCCGATAATGGGCTTGAATTTTTTGGCTTCCTCCTGTTGTATCTTTATTTTCAGCTCGCCTATCTGTTCACCGTTACCCCCTTCCGGGTCTTTTTCCAGATCTTTTATCTGGGTTTTCAGTTCCTTGATGGCGCTGTCGTATTTGCCGTTCTTCTTTTTTACATAATTGAAAAATTCCTTTACCCCGAACATGGCTCCGTGGTCGGTAAGGGCTATCGCCTTCATTCCGTCGGCGATGGCTTTATCTACAAGATTGGGTATGCTGGCCTGCCCATCCAACATGGAATATTGGGAATGGACATGTAAGTGTACAAAATTATTCATATATCTTCTGCTTTTTCACAATTTGTAAAGTTACAATAAATAGGAACTCTTCTCAAGGAAAACGGTTGGCAGTTTTCAACAAGTAAGGATTTTTAAAGATTCAAAACAACTATATTCTGAATAAAATTAATCCTGATAAAAAACAATTTCATTTTCCTCTAGGGTTTTTATCGTTTCACCAATCATATAAGTAGAAACCGGTTAATATTCATTATTTAATCAATACTGTTATGAAAGCAATATACTCAAAAACCGCACAGCTGATCCTTGCCGTTCTCATATCCGTCGCGTGCATTCCGTTACAGGCACAGAATATGTCGGCAAACTACATTACCATAAGTGGTGTAGTGAAGGACAAGAACTCGAACAAGAAACTTGAATACGTCAGTATTTCCGTTCCGGGAACCAATATCGGTACCATAACCAATACCGACGGGGTGTTCTCTATCAAACTCAACAATGCGCTGGAAGCTAAAACGCTGGAGATATCACACATCGGCTACCGTAACATGAAGTACACTATCAATCAGGAAGATATAGGACACGAAGTAACCATATACCTCATCCCTAACGTAAACCTGCTGAAAGACGTTATAGTACAGCCTGTGGACGCCCAAAAGCTGGTAGAAGAAGCCATACGTAAAATCGGGGATAACAATAGTTCCGAAGTGAATATGCTTACTGGATTCTATCGTGAAACAATAAAAAAGAGGCGCAATTACATAAATATATCAGAAGCCATACTGGACATATACAAGACACCTTACACTCAAGACATCGCAGGTGACAGGGTACAGGTCTACAAAGGGCGTAAACTGATAA
Organism: Dysgonomonas termitidis; assembly: GCF_042654545.1. GTDB lineage: Bacteria > Bacteroidota > Bacteroidia > Bacteroidales > Dysgonomonadaceae > Dysgonomonas > Dysgonomonas termitidis. The sequence continues at coordinate 46,120 of NZ_JBHSGN010000005.1, read as the reverse complement.
GCCCCAAGCCAAACGACACGCTGATTGTAAAGTTTCAGGGAGGGCCGAATCTTTCTACATTCATGGACGTTGTAAAGAATCCCGAATTGTTCCTGGACATAAATACACTGGGTATGTACAGATACAATATGGAAGAATCGGTTATGATAGACGAACGTCCTCATTACGTGGTCAGTTTCAGGCCGCAGGTCGTACTTCCATATGCGCTGCACTTCGGTAAGCTGTATATAGACAAGCAAAGCCTGACTTTTTCCCGTGCCGAATTCAGCCTCAGCATGGACGACAGGAATAAGGCCACACAGGCAATATTGAGAAAAAAACCGTTCAAGATGCATTTCAAGCCTGAAGAAGTATCGTTTCTGGTGACTTACAAGCAACAAGACGGCAAAAGTTACCTGAACTATGTATGGAGCGAAGTGAAGTTTAAATGCGACCTGAAACGCCGCCTGTTCTCTACCGGCTATACTATTGTATCCGAAATGGTGGTGACCGACCGCAAAAGCGGGAAGATAAACAAAATCCCGTTTAAACAATCATTCGGACAAAATCAGGTGTTATCGGATAAGGTTCAGAATTTCTACGACCCTAATTTCTGGGAAGATTATAATATCATAGAGCCTACCGAATCATTGGAAAACGCAGTATCGAAGTTGAGAAAACAACAGAATTAATGAAGTGAAAAATGAAAAGTGAAGAATTTGCATTTCTTGTTTTCGATTTTTCACTTTTCACTTTTCGTTCTTCGTTTTTATCTTAACTTTGAAATACTGAACTGAACAAAATAATTATGCTTAACGACTTATTCGTACTGAAAAAGATAAAAGAGGGGGATATAAAGACTTTCGAAGAGGTCTTCCGTCAGTACTATGCCCCTCTTTGCCTGTACGGATTAAGCATAACCGGACGCAAGGACATAGCAGAGGAAATAGTGCAGGAACTGTTCTACGTATGGTGGAAAGACAGGGAGAGTATTCAAATCCTGCGATCGGTAAAGAATTATCTATATGGAGCAGTACGCAACCAGTCGCTGCAATACCTCGAACACATCGCCGTACAGGAACGGCACAGGGAAAGAGTATTATCGAAAGAAAAAGACGAACAGGACGCGACACCTCATCAGCAACTCGAATACAAGGAACTGGAAGAAGTGATAAACCGCACCCTGAAACAATTGCCCGACCGCAGACTGAGAATATTCAGGATGCACCGCATGGAGGGTAAAAAATATAAAGAAATAGCCGAAACCCTTTCCGTATCGGTGAAAACAATAGAGGCAGAGATGACAAAAGTATATCAGCTGCTACGACAGGAAATAGAAAAATATACACATATAATATGACTTTAAAAGTAAAAAACGATAGAGTGACCGACGATGCATGGAACGCATTGTATAAGCGTTTCGAAGAAGACGGATTACTACCTGCCGCGGACAACAGTCCAAAACGGGGCGTATTACATTCTACAGGGATGAAATGGGCTATGATAGCAGCCGTAGCATGCATCTGTATCATTTCGGCGCTCGTCATCCGCAATATGAATACAGGCAGTCAGAAGATGCACATACTGCACAACGAAGAAAACGCGCCCACCCTCGTCACTACACTCGAAGACGGATCTGTCGTTTACCTCGACCAACAGACATCTATCGAATATCCGGTTCATTTCGAAAAAGACCGCAGAAGGGTATCGTTGCAGGGAGACGCCTTTTTCGAAATCAGTAAGAACCGCGAACGCCCGTTCTTCATCGAAACCGAAAACGCGCGCATAGAGGTACTGGGTACTGCATTCAACGTGGTAAGCAAAGATAAAGATTCGTTTTCTCTATCGGTAAAGCACGGGGAAGTGAAAGTGACACTCAGGCAAAGCGGACAAAGCACTCATGTAAAAGCGGGTGAAACAGTATTGCTGGAATCGGATAATCTGCAAAAAACAATATCTTCGGGCAATGAGAAATTCAACAGGTATCTGAAACAGATCCACTTCAAGGACGAACGGCTGGCAGACGTTATCCGTATCATAAATATGAATTCGGAATCGACTAAATTAAGCATTTCACCGCGGCTCGGGGACAGATTGCTCACCGTGACGTTCTCTGATAATACACCGGCTACAATGGCCGAACTGATATGCCTGGCTTTGAACCTGAAATATACACAATCGGAGAATGTGATTACGATAGAGGAAGGAAAAAATTAAGAATGAAGAATGGCAAAGACGGGTATCTTTAGTTAACATATAGCAATTATTACAAATAATATTCCGGTTTCAGTGATATATAATATCTTTAAATTCTGAAATACGATTAATCTGATACCAAACATATGGAAAAAGCGGTTGAAAATGCATTTCATCGTTTTTCTGCCTTGTTATTATTCCTGTTTATAATAACAGCATCGCAGGCAGAGGACGGAGGTGTGCTTAACCGCGAAGTAAAATTATCGAAAGCCAAAGGGACAATATACCAGTTACTCAAACAAGTATCCGACCAGTCGGGCTATTTGTTCATATACGACAGCCAGATAATAGACAACGACAAAGTAGTGAAGGTAAAAAAAGGCAATTATACCGTGCGCGAAGCTATTTATGCCATTACCGAAGACGACAAGCTAAGAATAAATATCGTAGGCAACCATATCCTGCTGAGAAAAGACAATGAGGAGAAGCAAATAAAATCGGCGCAGTCAGCCGGTCAGGCACAGGACAAAACCACAGCCGAAAATAAATACCTGAAAATAAGCGGCATATTATACGACCGTATAACCAACGAACCGGTCATTTATGCTTCGGCCAGCATCAATTACACCTCTATAGGAACAATCACCAATCAGAACGGAGAGTTTCAGCTTATGATACCGGATTCGCTGCGGCAATACATAGTGAAATTTTCGCATGTGGGCTATCAGAATCAGGAAATAGAGGCATCTTTACTCGAAAACCAGCATGTAAGAATATCGCTCGACCCCAAAATAATTTCATTGCAGGAAATCGTGATACGGGTGGTAAATCCATTGGACGTACTACAAAAGATGGAAGAGCTGGCTGAAAAGAACTATTCGTCCAAACCTGTATATATGACTACCTTTTACCGCGAAGGAACCGAATATAAGAACAAGAATATAGACCTTACCGAATCGGTAATCCAGATATATAAGACAGGCTACAAAAGCAATGTAAACAGCGACCAGACCAAACTGGTAAAAATGCGCCGCATCGTAAACCGGCAAACAGAAGATACATTATTCACCAAAATGAAATCGGGAGTATATTCAAGCCTTACGCTCGATATAATAAAAGAATCGCCAGACTTTCTCAATTTCGGGAACGGTTCGCCATATCAATACACGCATACCGATATCAGCGTGATCGACAACAGGCGGGTAAATGTTATTTCATTCGAGCAATTGCCCTACACTGAAGAACCGCTGTTCAAAGGACAGCTGTATATAGACGCGGAAAATTACGCGCTGGTAGAAGCCCGTTTCGAGGTAAATCCCAAATATGTACACAAAGCAACCAACTGGTATATAGAACGGTTGGCTCCAAATATAAAGCTGACTTTGCAGGAAGTGAAGTACATTGTTTCGTACCGTCCTGCCGACGATGGCAAGTATTATGTAAGCCATGTGAGAGGCGATCTTAAATTCAAAGTCAGGAAGAAGAACCGGTGGTTCAGCGCCCCGCTCCATCTGTGGTTCGAGATGGTGAACTGTAAAACAGAGACCGGAAATGTAAAAGGATTTAGCCGGAAAGACCGGTTATCGCCCCGCAAGATACTGTCGGACACAAAATACCGGTACGATAAGAGCTTCTGGGAACATTTCAATGTTATCCTGCCCGAAGATAAGCTGAAAGAAACAATACTCAACAACCTGAACGAAATTACCGAGACTACTTCTAGCGAGGAATAAAATACAAATAGTCTCTTAAAACGTAAATAAATTCTTTGGAAGTGCAGCTTTTCGTCCCATATTCCCGTCAATTTATAAGAACAAGGTTCTATATATCGGAGTAAAAAAATAATACAAGCCCAGAACAGACGGGGGTTGACAACATAAAAACGTCAACCCCTGCTATTTTCTGTACAGGACATATAAGATCACGGCTTATTTTCTTATTATTCAAATAATTATAATCCGCGATATTCTTCCCGCTTCTTTTTGGGAAGTTTTTTTATCACTTCATCTACGGAATGCCGAATTAATTCCCTGATCAACTCATCAGGCACATCGCTTTCGAGTGTAACCAGGTTCCACAAGGGAGTTTTGAAATCCGTTTCGGTTATCCCCTCGTATTTTTCCCGCAACTCGGTTGATCTTTCGGGATCACATTTAAGATCTGCTTTGAATACCCCGTCTTTAGGCTCCAATGGGATATATGTAAACATCTTACCCATCACTTTAAAGACCAAAACATTATGGCCCAGAAAAGGCAATGATTCACTACTGCCCTTTATTGACAAACAATATTCCCTGAATTCTTCAATATTCATAAAATCACTCCTTAAACGCTTCCGTTCGAAAGACTGTGAGAAAACGCCCGTAAACAGATATCCGGTTATCTATACCTTTCTTGCTACAATCAGCCTCTCGGGTAAATCCGACAAATTAATACTTTCTACAATACTTAAGCCCGCACCGGTTATTTCTTTCTCAATTTCATCAATACTAAAGTAATAAGTTTCCGGCATAATACGGACAAATCGCAAAAGTTTCACCAATAGAATCGAAAAAGAGTTCGTATTGCCAAAACAGGGTACGGTGACAATCAACGTACCTTTCGGCTCCAGTAGCTTATAAAACCGTTGAAATAAAGCTTTTCTGTTTTCTATATATTGCAAAACGTTAAAGGTGGTGACGATCTGAAAGGAATCGTTATGGAACATGTCGTCCAATGTCGTTATTTTAATGAAAGAGGCATTATCTATATTTTGATTTTTCAGGTTTAGTTGTGCCCGTCTCAACATGCCTCCGGATATATCCACCCCACATACTTTATTCGCATTTCGTGCTATCCGGAGAGTAATTGTTCCTGTACCACATCCGAAATCAAGCACAGTATCATCAGGCTTGATAAGTATTCCGAATTTACTGCTTATGCATTTGACCAAGACAGAGTTAGCAGCACTCTCTGCTTTGCTCCAGCCGGATACCCTGTCCCAGAACTTATATGATCTATTCTTCTCCATGTTATTCTGCTCTTTTCATTCCATAGCGCAAGTTCAACGATATCTCACATCACCAGCTCCCTGAACAACCGCCCGAAAGTCTCCTCCAAGTCATCCGAAAATCCCCTGTTGGAACGCGATGTCTGTATAGACGTACTCCGCACCGCCGTTAACCAGCGATAACGCTCGGTTATATCCAGCGAGGCCACATAGCCCCCGTCTTTGGCGGCAGAGCATATCTTATCGAATGCTTTCAGGTTTTCGTGTATAGAGTCCGTATCCAGTTCCGATGTAAACAGGCGGAGTTTATCCTCATCTATATAATAGCGGGCTTTCAGGAATTTTTCCCGTTTACAGTACATAACAATACCCACATTTATAAATTCTTCCCGTTCCACCCTCGGCACAACACGGATGACGGCGTATTCATATAAGTGCTTCCCTTGCATGCTGTGCTTCTTTTAAAAATATTGCGGAATTCTTTATTCTCTCATTCAGGAAATCGTTATACACCTGCCGTATATCTTGCGGAGACTCCCCGCTCCCACCCCAATGCAGCCAGTCGCCGGGCAACATGTTTACTATTCCGGCCACCTTCTCCGGTGTCAGTATCTTCTTAAACTCGGCATCCGCCTCGTCCAGACGTCCGGCATAGGGCAATAATACATGATCCTTAGCCTGTGGGAAAGAGCTTAAAGCATACTTCTCCCATCCCGTCCACGAATGATGAAAATAGAGCGATGCGCCGTGGTCTATCAGCCATAGTTCCTTGTGCCACATCAGCATATTGGTGTTGCGGGCGGTGCGGTCAACATTCATAAGCAATGCATCCATCCATAATATCCGTGAAGCGGTGGTCTCGTCTATCTGCGTCACTACGGGGTCGAATGTCAATGCTCCGGAAAGGAAATGCAAACCCATATTCAAGCCCTGACTGCCTTTCAGCAGGTCTTGTATTTCCTCATCACCTTCGCTACGTCCGAAAGCTTCATCCAGATAGATAAAAACCATCTCGGGCACGCGGAAGCCCAGTGTCTGAGCGACAAGCCCGCCGATAAGTTCGCTCACCAGCATCTTTGTGCCATGCCCCGAACCACGGAATTTGACTACATACTTGAATCCGTCGTCTGCCTCGGCCAAAGCCGGCAATGAACCTCCTTCGCGCAAGGGGGTGATATATCGTGTAACGTTTACTGTGCGAAGTTCCATTTTATATTAATAAGTTACTGAATAATAGCCTAAAAAATATATTTTCTCAAATAACTCAATGCAAATTTATGTATTTTATTCCTAATCAACAACATATAAATTTTTCCTTTTTCAATTGATGATAACCATAAAAAAACTCCTCCTACAGATATATATCCATAGGAGGAGGTATAGAACCAGAGTTAATTTATTTCACCGGAATGCATAGCTCCACTATCCAGGGAGCATCAGCATCCTGAGTATCGCCCACACAACTAACATACAGTTCGTAATGATCTCCCGTTCCATAATCATACCCTTTTTCGTTAAATGCAGCATATGCTTTCTGCCATGCTTCACCATATTCCGGCATGGTTACCTCCACCTGCATTACAAAATACTTTCCACCATTTATGGTGTAGTGCTGCATGCCTTCGCCGGGTTCAATTCCTGAAATGTTTTCGAGACAAGCCTGCGAACGTAATTTATCGACAGGTGTGTGCTTAGGGTCGTCATGATAAACGCCTGCCATCTTCGGACAAGCAGCCCAAAGCTTGTTTGCTTCTGCCCATGCGGCAAGTTTTTCAAATGCTCCGCAAATACCCGAATACTCACCGATGTGTGAAACCGCAATTGTTTTCATCGGTTCCAGATTCTTAATCTCAGTACTGTTAATTTTCATAAATCTGAATTTTTAATAATTTGTTTTATAATATCTTTCACTTCAGCAGGGCTGACCACGGTTGTTGTATCGGCATTTGCCAGCGCCCATCTTGCTAAAGGTTCGAAAGAATAAGCCATATAAGTTTGTTCTATTTTCCCGTTTTCAAGTTCCTTTTCCTCCGTCAGTCCCATATAATAGCATCTGTCGGCACTGTACCGCGACACTTCTTTGCTTGTATGTATGATTACCTCTTTGAGGCATCCGGGACTGTCCTCCCCGGCGAGTGATTCCAGCGGAGGATGTATTTTCGTATGTTTGTCGGCTGTTATTTTTATATTATCAATGCGGTCGAGCCTGAATATCCGGTATTTTTCCCGCAGGTGGCACCAGGCCGCGAGGTACCAGTTGGGATGTGTATAAGTTATACCTACCGCTTCCAGAGCCCTCTTGCTCTTATTCTCGTCAACATTGGTATAATCGATCTCTACAATCAGCTTATCGTTTATACTGCTCAGTATTGTTTGCAGGAGGTTAGGTAAACTTTCCCGTGTCTTTTTGCTCTTATATACCGCTATCGTATCCCCCATATCGTGGAGGTATTGCTTATCTACCGCCCGCAGCGCTGCACGAATTTTATCCATTCCCTGCCGGAAATAGTTGCTGTTCTGGGCATCGGTAAGCTGTTCGATAATCTTTTCGGCAGTAAGAAAAGCCATCGCCTCCTCTTTGGAGAACATCAGGGAAGGCAACCTGTATCCTTCCACCAGCGAGTAACCGATCCCTGAATTACCGCATATAGGCACTCCCGCTTCCGATAAGGTGTGCATGTCGCGATAAATGGTGCGCAGGCTTACCTCAAAGCGTTCCGCCATCTCGGAAGCCCTGACAACCGGCCGGGACTGGAGCTGCACCAACAATGCCGATATGCGGTCTAACCTATTCATCGGATATTCATTAGATTATTTCAGTAACTGTTTAAACCCGGACCTATGAGGAAAAACTTCACGGCACATCTCTTTTTGAGTCGTTTTATCCATTTCGCGTTCTCTCTGTTTATCGACAATCCGGTATGTGTCCGTACCGATTTAAGCAGTTACCGGGATTAATTAATTTTCATCAAACATTATAGCCCAAAGCACACCAAAACGGTCAACGACTTCAGCATAACGTTTTGCAAAGAAAGCTTCACCGAGCTCGCATTGAATCTTTTGCGCTCCTTCGGTCAGTTTAGCATAAACTTCTCCGGCATGAGCTATAGAATCACAATCGAGTGTCAGCATATGCCCCCTGTCCCCGAAATTGCGTTTATCGTACGGCAAGGTATCGGCAACGCTCATAGAGCCTCCGGGGAAAATGATACAGCAATGTAAAATCATTTGCGCACATTCTTCAGGGATTATCATTTCCGGACTGGAAGGCATAGAGTCGTAACGGTAAAGGTTTTCGATTTTTCCACCCAGCACACCGGCATAAAAATTGGCGGCTTCTTCGGCCTCGCCATTGAAAATAAGATAAGATGTAAGTCTCATAAATAATATGTTTTTTGTTGAACTTTATTACAAAGATATAATACTGATTTGACAACAGTATGTCAACAACTTTTTCAAAATCCAAAAAGATGTTTTTTTACCAGAAGCCACGCACACGCTGTTATTTCCGCTATTATGTAGTTATCCAGGCGGAACGAAGTGTTGCATAAAACAATCCAGCGTTAAGACCCGGCTACTGATTCGTTTAATTACATTAAATTAAAAAAAAAATCGTGACGACATCTATGTTTAAGGCGGGAAAGATCCGGTCTTGGATTTTCTCCCATTCATTTATTTCTGTACTTTTGTTCTCTGTCAGCTATTATTTTTAACAGTTTCATATAAACAGCATCTATTACTTAACTGTTATAAAACATAAGTGGAAAAAATGTAAAGCTTACGGACCGGATCTTCACGTCTTTTACCACGGGAAGAAATCACTAATAATAAAAACACGCACACGACTATGGAAATTGTGAAAAAGTTCAGGACAGTATTCTTCTATATCCTCATTATCGGAGGATTCTCTGCGCTCGTTTACTTGATCATCACCGCCGGCAAAGGCCTCGAGGCAGGACGCCACGTTATGGAAAACGTCGCTTCGGGAAGTTCATTTCAGGAATTCTTGGATTCATTTGTCTACAATATACAACATCCCGCGGGCATACTGTTGCTGCAAATAACGATCATCATCATCTTCGCCCGTGTATTCGGCTGGTTGTTCAACAAGATCGGACAACCGTCGGTCGTAGGTGAAATAATCGCGGGAATCGTGCTCGGCCCCTCTCTGCTGGGGCTGTATCTGCCGGAAGTTTCGGAATTTATCTTTCCTATAAAATCGCTTGGCAACCTACAGGTTCTAAGCCAGATAGGGTTGGTACTGTTTATGTTTGTGGTGGGGATGGAACTCAACCTGAAAGTGTTAAAAAATAAAGCTCACGAAGCCGTTGTTATCAGTCACGCCAGTATTATAATTCCTTTTGCGGCAGGTATCGGCCTCGCTTATTTCATATATTCGGCATTCACTCCCGACGGTATCTCATTTATGTCATTCGGCCTGTTTCTCGGTATTTCAATGAGTATAACCGCGTTTCCCGTGCTGGCACGCATCATTCAGGAACGGGGAATACACAAGACCAAACTGGGTGCGATTGCCATCACCTGCGCCGCTGCCGACGATATCACCGCCTGGTGCCTGCTGGCCGCGGTAATCGCCATTGTGAAGGCGGGCTCGTTTGTCAGTTCCGTCTATACCATCCTGCTGGCTGTGGCCTATGTGGCATTTATGATAAAAGTGGTACGCCCCTTCCTCAAAAAGAGGGCTGAATCGTTCAAGGCAGGAGACGGCTTCAGCAGGTCGGCTATCGCCATATTTTTCCTCGTTTTGCTCAGTTCGGCCTTTATTACCGAAATAATAGGTATCCACGCCTTGTTCGGAGCCTTTATGGCAGGTGTCATCATGCCGAGTAACCCCCGGTTCAGAAGCTCGTTTATAGATAAGATAGAAGATGTGGCGCTGGTGCTGCTGCTTCCGTTGTTCTTCGTTATCACGGGATTGCGTACCGAAATAGGACTGCTCAACGACTCTTATCTCTGGATAGTAACAGGCGTTATAATCTTTGTAGCTGTATTCGGTAAATTCGTAGGTAGCGCGATAGCTGCCAAGTATGTGGGACAAAGCTGGAAAGACAGCCTTACCATAGGCACATTGATGAATACGCGCGGACTGATGGAGCTGGTGGTACTCAATATAGGTTACGACCTAGGCGTGCTCAATGCCGAAATATTCGCTATGATGGTGATTATGGCATTGGTTACCACATTTATGACCGGCCCTGTTCTTAATATTATCGGGAAAGTGTTTAAGTAATTAAAAATGAATAATGAATAATGAATAATGGCGCAAGCCACTCGTATTCTTCATTCTTCATTTTTAATTCTTCATTTTTCTAATACAAATCTTCGAGCAGATTTGCCACAAATGTTGCGTTATATTCTCCCGATATAGCGCCTTCGATACAGTTTTGGCGGATTATACCCAATATATGTGATGCCGCGTCTCGCATCTGTTCATCCTTGCCGTACCGTACAAAGGTGGATTCACTGATGCCGCAGTACACGCACATGCCCGCAAGTGTAAAAGGTCTTAGTACGGGTATTTCTATAAACTCGCCCTTCTTGTCGCCCGAGCGCATCAGTTCTTTTTTTATCCACGGATTTTGTTCACACCAGGCAAAGTATTCGAATGCCTTGGACAGTAGCGTGTCGGGATCGGTATATATCTGTTGTTTACTTCTTTTTTGTCGTGTCATAATAAAGGATATTAAGTGATAAGTGAAAAATTATGAGTTATGTGGTGACTGCGTATTTTTTATTCTCCGTTTTTCATTTTTAATTTTTAGTTTTTCTTCACTTTCCGGTTCCTGACTGTCGAGCCAGTTCCTCAGTTCACGGGCTTTACGTATCAGGCAGCTGGCGCACGACTGAGGCGCCTCATTTCTATTAAATACCCTATTCGCAAGGCTATAGATCTTTGCCATTGAGTAACGATGGGTTTTGTCAATTTCAGCCAAAAGCTGTTCTACTTCCGATTTTAGGTTCGTTCCATTCATTTTGTGATCTTTTTATTGTCAATAAATTTTGTAATAAAAAACAGCGCGAACGATATTACTATGCCTATAAATACAAGGCATGCGCACCCCGATATAACTCCTGATAATAAGGATAATAACCATGAAACATGAAAAGTAAGGCAAGGACGGCAATTAAAAGGTTTACGGTCAAACCTCTTATATGTTTCGGGCAGGCGGATAGAAAGGACTTCGCCCCAGTAAAGGGCGGTAACCGCGGTCAATGTAAGGGTCACGCTTATCATTATTGCATCCATAGCTGTTTTTACAGTATAGATAAATGAGTTTGAAAAAAATGCAGATTAGTATACGAGTTATGAGTTAAGAGAATCAGTAGTTGGATTTTAATGTCGAATTATTTTCAGCTACACTTCGTTCGACCTCACCCCCGCCCTCTCCCTTTGGAGCAGGGCTGTTAAGTTCTCTACTTCGTTCTGTTTTTTCTGCTGTCATCCTGAGTGGAACGAAGGATCTCGACCCTGAGAAACGAGATGTTTCACTCCGTTCAACATGACACAGAGGGTATAAAAAATTAGAACTTAACAGCCCTGCCCTTTGGAGAGGGAGCCCCCGCTGGCACGGACTTCCAGTCCGTGTCTTGTTGACAGTATGAAATGTTTGCTACGCAACACACAGACGGGACGTCTGCGCGAGCGGCGGTACCCCGCCTGCGGGACGAGGCCGGAATCGCGATGCGACGACAGGACAGAGGCTCTTCAAGCTCTGGCCATATATGCATCAGCCGACTCGTAACTTGTAACTGCCCGCAAGGCGTAGTAACCTGTAACTAAAAACAGAACATTAAAATCCAACTACTGAGAATTAATAAAGAATGGCACAAGCCATCCGTATTTTTTAATTCTTAATTCCTGATTCTTAATTCTTAATTCCTTACCTTTATACCTGTTAACTTTTAATTAGAACAGCCCATGAAAAAAGTATTATTCAGTTTATTTCTCATTTTGTTTATAATCCCCGGGATGAATAGTCAGACAAGTCCACAGAGGCCCGACATCAAATGGTTCGAAGACGCCCGTTTCGGTATGTTCGTCCACTTCGGCCCATACAGCGTGCTGGGAGCCGGAGAATGGGTGATGAACACCCGTCCGGTAAAAGGAAAAGATTATATGCGCCTGCAAACGCTCTTCAATCCGCAGGCCTTCGATGCCAAAGAATGGGTAAGAATAGCCAAAGACGCGGGAATGAAATATATCACATTCACCTCGCGCCATCATGACGGTTTCAGCAACTGGGACACGAAACAGTCGGACTGGAATATAATGAATACACCTTACGGCAAAGACCTGATAAAGCAATTGTCGGACGAGTGCAAGAGGCAGGATATGAAACTGGTGCTTTACTATTCCCTGCTCGACTGGATGCGTACCGATTACCAGTACGAGACCGGACGCACGGGAAAAGCAGCGGGACGTACCGGAAAAAGCGACTGGCTGTCGTATATCAGCTTTATGAAAGCCCAGCTGACCGAATTACTGACCAATTACGAAATTGCGGGTATATGGTTCGACGGGCACTGGGATCAGACCGAAGATGAAAACCGAACCGACCATACCACGCATGTAGACTGGCACTATCCCGAGATATACGAACTTATCCACACACTGCGTCCCGGATGCCTTGTAGCCAACAACCACCATCTGCCGCCATTTGCAGGAGAAGACTATCAAATCTTTGAACGTGATGTGCCGGGTGAAAACAAATCGGGATACAGCGGGCAGGAAGTCTCACGCCTGCCACTCGAAACCTGTGAAACAATAAACGGTGCATGGGGATTCAACATTACCGACGATAAATTCAAATCCACCAAGGATCTGCTCCATCTGCTCATACGCACTGCCGGAACCGGGGCAAACCTCCTGCTGAACGTAGGGCCTATGCCAAACGGACAGATACAGCCCGAATGTGTAGAACGCCTGCAGGAGATGGGTAAATGGATGGACAGCTACGGATATACGATATACGGCACGCAGCAGGGCTTTGTGAAACCGCAGGCATGGGGCGCCGTAACCAAGAATGGCAAAACATACTATATTCATATCCTGGATAAAGATACAAAATCCATAACCCTCAACATACCGGATATCAAATCTGCAAAATGGGTTAATCTTCAGGCACAGCCCGAATGGAAGAAAGACAAAAAGACGGGGGATGTCACTTTTACTTTGACCGGAGAATTGGATGAGACGGATTCTATTATAGAAGTAATACTAAAATAAAAAGTTACGGAAACAATAGATTAAGAGAAATTTTAATCACGAAAAGCCTTTTCAGATAACAGAATCCTTAAAATATCTAATAATAATGTTAAATTTCAAAATCCCGTGAACATAATGCACCCGTTTGCAGTTATAACGGCGTGTAGTTTTGTAAAGTTTGTGTTAAGGTTTAGGAAAGTCTGCGATGGGATGTTGCGGACTTTTTTTTATTTTTCGGGGCAACCCCGCAAACTTTAATTCAAAGACCGGAAATGTTCCGGGACACCGGCCATTTGTTGCTGATATAGTCTATCGCTTTATCTTTATATTCAGGATTTTCTTTGATGGATATAAGTAAATGATAAGATTTATTGTCGTATTTGTCATGCTGAGGAACGAAGCATCTCATGCCTCTTTTTAGGGTCGGGCCCCTTCCCTACGGTCAGGATGACATGCGACAGTAAATATTTTAGACTACTTAATTTTCATTTTCTATATTTTTAAATAAAATTATCAGATGACAAAAAAAGTTCAATATTAGACTAAATACTTTTTCCCCTTTATTTATTAATAATAAAATCAGCAGTTGAGTTTTAATGTTGGATTATTTTCACTACACTTCGTTCGACCTCACCCTTTGGAGCAGGGCTGTTAAGTTCTCTACTTTGTCCTGTTTTTTCTGCTGTCATCCTGAGTGGAACGAAGGATCTCGACCCTGAGAAACGAGATGTTTCACTCCGTTCAACATGACACAGAGGGTATAAAAAATTAGAACTTAACAGCCCTGCCCTTTGGAGAGGGAGCCCCCGCTGGCACGGACTTCCAGTCCGTGTCTTGTTGACAGTATGAAATGTTTGCTACGCAACACACAGACGGGACGTCTGCGCGAGCGGCGGTACCCCGCCTGCGGGACGAGGCCGGAATCGCGATGCGACGACAGGACAGAGGCTCTTCAAACTCTGGCCATATATGCATCAGCCGACTCGTAACTTGTAACTGCCCGAAGGGCGTAGTAACCTGTAACTAAAAATAGAACAATTTTATACTGAAACAATAAAAGCATATCCCCTATATCACCCTCCGGCAACCATATCCGTCAACCACTTATTTATATTCATTCTAAATATAATTCAACAATGAATTATACAGGTTCAATATTTTGCAATTAAATAAAATTAGTCTAAATTTGAACTATAATTAATAATTGAAGTACGCTTCAAATATAATACATTTTAATGAAAATAAAATTCAATTATCTATACAATGAGAAATAATTAAGAATGAGGAATGAAGGACGCGTAAGCGGTTAACAACTTATTCCTTATAATCCATAACTTATAACCAATTAACATGGGCGCATTAAAAATTGACTGCTACTGCAACGAACAGCAAATGGAAAAAATCATAAGGCACATTACCTGTCATCTGAACGAATCGGACAGGACAGACATAGCCGGCTTCGACACTCTGATAGGCGATGTGCGTATATGTGTGGAGTTCGAAACCTATATGGATACCGTACTGCTGAAAACATCGGAAGTCCTCGACCGCGACTGGGATTTGCTCGATGAAGATTCCGCCGTGCTCGCTTCACGCCTCAAACCAGTACTGGAGGAATATAACCGCAGTCACCGCGAAGCCTTTGCTCAGGCGCATCATGTAATCAGCGACAGGATGTTTTAATGAATGTACCAATGTTATAATATGCCAATGTGCCAATATTTTAAGCTAATAGCTGTTAGCTAATGGCCAATAGCTTTTTTGATTGGCACATCGGCACATTAAATAATTAGCATATTAAATAAAAATGGCATCTTATATCGAACTTATAAACAGCGCCTGGGAATTGAGAGAACAGGGAATTATTTCAGTCCACGAGCACGATTTATACAACTATCTGCTGCACAGGTGCAACAGGCTCAACTGGAAAAATCCTTTTAATCAATCCACGGAGATTATATGCGCCGTTCTCGGTATCAACCGGAATGCGCTGACCAATCGCAGAAACAGGCTGAAGCAGGCAGGACTCATCAGATTCAAGGAAGGCGCTGCTAAAATGAAACCCGCCGAATACACCATTACCCGTATCGAAAAAGATACGCGATACAATACACATGGTATTACACATCCCGATACACTATCCTATACGCTCGCCGATACCTATACTAAAGACAAGACTATACAAGAAAAGACCAAAGAAAAAGGGACGGCGAAGCCTGTTGTGGTGTTTAGAAAACCATTATTGGAAGAAATCGCGGACTATTGCCGCGAACGGAAAAACACGGTAGACGCGCAGGAATTTTTCGACTTCTACGAATCGAAAGGATGGATGATAGGCCGCAACAGGATGAAAGACTGGCAGGCAGCCGTCAGAAATTGGGAGAAGAAATTTACAGGAAAGAATCACAATGCGGCATCGCATGATAATACCAGACCCTATGAAGAATTTTAGAGACATCACCGACCTGATGAAACGACAACAGATGCCCCTACCCTCTCAGAAGGTAGAGATACAGATACCCGCCGCCGAAAAGATTTTGCGGGAAGCCCTGTCCTATTTTCTCCAGGCCGAAGGACGCGAAATGCAGTGGCTGCCCGAATACGAAAAAGTGGCCGGATGGCTTGCCGGAAACCGTGGTAAAGGCTTGTTCCTTTACGGTAACTGCGGACGGGGAAAGAGCCTGCTGTGCCGTTATGTGCTGCCGGCCATCATGCTCGGATACTGCCGGCGGGTGGTATCGGTATTCGATACGCATCAGATGAACAGCAATATAGACCTCGTTTTGTCGAAACACATCATCAGCATCGACGATATCGGCACCGAAGATGTGAGCAACGTATATGGCAACAAGCGCATGGCTTTTGCCGAAGTGATGGACGCCGCCGAAAAACACGGCAAACTGCTCATCATATCTTCCAACCTTCCGGGCGAAGATATACGCAAACGCTATGGCGACCGTGTACTGGACAGGATAAAATCGACCACAACGCGGGTATTGTTTGAGGGGGAAAGCCTTAGACAGTGAACAGTAAATAATCCATAACTTATAACTTATAATTCATAACTAATATAAACATGAAATTAGGAAACAGCAACGGCAACAACACAGGTAAGAAATACTTTATCCGCGGACGCGACGACCGGAACGAACCACAGCCCGCACACCGCAGGAAAGCGGACGAGTTTAACACATGGTTTGCAAAAAACCACGAGCAACTGGCCAACTTCCTGACAGGTAAATACGCCTACGACGAGGATGTATTCTATACCACTTACATGCGCATCAGCGAGAAAATCCTCTTTTCGGGGATGGTGATAAAAGACTACCATGCGTACTTCTACCGCTCTTATTTTACCAATTATATACAGGACAGCGAAAAGGAAAGCCGCTATATACCTATACCCGTCCATCATCATCTGGAAGCGCATCACGCTAACCCCTATGAGCACGAGCGTATGCAGACACAGCTGGAGGATGACATTTTCAATTATGTGTACCGCCGCTACGACCTCCGCGAATTTGAGCTTTTCAAGATGTATATCACCCTCAAACCTGCGGTCAATTACCACACACTGGCCGCGATAACCCATGTGCAGGTGCATAATATACAACGTATAGTATCCAGGATACTTACCGATATACGAAGCAATAAGATGCTGGTGGACAGGTATCGGGAGGTGCGGTGATAATTCCGGCCCGTACAGAAAAAGACAGGGACTGCCGTTTTCTTTAATGCGGTCAACCCCTGTCTGCTTTAGGCTCTTATTGTTTTCTGCTTTCTTACCGTGGCGTATTATATCCGTCAAACTGGGCTGTTTTTATAGCCCATGCCATCATATTGACAAAGAAATAAGAATTGTAGATATTCGTATTATTAGTGCCGGAACCAAAAGTTCCGGTTGTAGGGCTGAAATCACTATTATAATATAACGGACAAATAGTATTGCTGTTTACTTCCCCTGATGTCGTTCCTCTCGACCAGAATCCGCCGTCACCGAGCCATACGAGGTGATTCCCTTTAAATTTACATATGGTAATCGTAGTGTTTCCGGTAGTGTTACCGTTATAGTTACCGTTCGAATATATATCTACCATACCGAACGGTACTCCGTTGACACCTACGGTAGTGGAAGCATCTTCACCCCATTTTTGCTCACGTATATCACCGAAAGGCCCGTTTAGGATGTCATCGTTCGTCATATAATTAAGTGTGTAAATGGAACCGGCAGGCCCGCGGCTTACTGCGCTTACTGTGCCGGCAGGAAGATTAAGAGTCCTGTTAAACAAACGTTCTACCGCGCTGCCCGATTCTATTGCTGCGATCACCACCCCTTTTTTTGCCATGTAATTGATGAGTACGTCAACCGCATCGTTGGAAGGCCCGTAGCTATACCCTATAACGATAATATCGGGCTTGTGCGTACTTATCAGGTTTTGGAGCGTGCTTGCGGACGGGTCATTCCCTCCGTCTACAAATTCATAACCTTCAATTTTTACTGTACTGGCCGCATCTGTGCCAAAGTTGGCGGGAGCCATAAGCATTTTACGTCCTCCCAGCCCGTATATGTTTGTCATCGAGGCCCAGGACCCACTCCAGTAGCCGAGACCGTAGCCGTAATAATCAGCTCCGCCTGCACCTTTTATCCCAAGTATTTTCTTCTTTGTATAGGCAACCGTAACGTTGGCATAACATGTAGCTACACTGATGACACTGTTTGAGGTTATGGTCATTCTCTTAGTTTCCACCGAAGTTGGTATTCCGGTTCCTCGCAGTATGATCTGTTTCTCACCTGCAGCCTTGTCGGCAGCGGTGATCATCACCGGATTGGAAGCAAAACTTATACCCTCTACTTCGTTTGTTTCCAGATAAACAATTGAACCTTCTACGAAAAGATCACCCGGGTCCATCGTAATCCATACTGAAATGTAATTGTCCGCAGGATTCAGTTCCCGGTTCAGGACATACACCCCATGTATCGTTGTCCTGCTGCAATCCATCGTATAGTTCGGCTTTTTCGAGTAATCTTCTACTTCTATCTTCTTCGTACATGCCGTACCGTCCTGCAATGTCAAAGGTTTGCCGTTCATCGTAACAGCCAGTCCGTCACCCGGATTTCCGGTAGGGGTGTACCAAAAAGGAGTTCCGGCGCCCGGAATGGTCACGGTATATGTGCCCTTCTCCATAAATATACCGTTCGCCGTGAAGAAGTAGCCATTTGTCTCGTTATTCAGGGCAGCCGCATATTCGGGGACGACAGTAATAGCATATGCCCCGGGCTTGGTTATCTCCAGCTTTATAGTTATAAAGTTGGAGGCGTCCAAAGCCACATCATCGCCCGGAGCCGCCGGATAGGCATCGGGCGATTTATAGTGCCCGAATATTTTGAAATCGTCACAGGAGACGATATGGCCGATAGCGTTTCCCATCTTGTGTTCGAAACAGTTCCACTGTTCACCGTCCCACTGGTTTAGCCCCGCACAAAGTTCCCTGTCATCGTCTTCTACCAGGTTGTAGACGATAAGCCCGGTATGGGTCTTGTCCAATGCCAATTTATTGGTGGCATAACCGGAGTTGGGTCCGGAAGCAGGATTGTCGGGATCAGCTAAGAACATCGGGTAAAGTTCTTTTTTCTCCGAAAGAGTTACACGTGGCAGAGCCAGTCCTTTACGGGCATTAAACGTACTGTCCGGTACATTATCCTTGTCTTTTAATTGCAGTAAGGCTCCTGAAAGCGGCTCTTCGTTTGTCCCTATCGTTACCTGTGCAGGCAGAGTCATATTTATACTTAATATCGCTACCAGCAATATTAGTATTTTAAATGATACTCCACATCGATGTTTTTGTTTAAAGTTTGTTTGTTTCATGTAGTTTAACATTTTAGTTCAAAAAATAAATTCCTTGTCATTGTCTTTAATACTATGTCGTTTATATTTTCTGTCAGAGTCTTCGTCCTGTAAAAAGCTTCAATACCCCATAGTCCTGCCCGATACTTTCTCAAGCGGCAGCCAAGAGCAAGGAAGAGAAGACAAATTTTATTTAAGACAATAATAATCTCCCTTTCTATGAGGTGTTGAAACTTTTGTTGATAATAAACGCATATGTTAGTTAGAAAAAAAGGGCGGAAAAATAAAACTGTACGTCTATATGTAAAGAAGCGGACTTTGAGCTTGTTTTTATGTCCGGAAAATAATATATCGTGCGTGCGCGCACCCACAGGAATAACAATGTGGTTGATACAGGCATATACATCCCTGACACTCCTCAAGATAAGGAATGTGAAAGTAAGAATAATGAAAAATAATGGTGACGCCTTAGATACGGCTTCTCTCTCTCTCTCTCTCTCTCTCTCTCTCTCTCTCTCTCTCTCTCTCTCTCTCTCTCTCTCTCTCTCTCTCTCTCTCTCTCTCTCTCTCTAGCAAAATAAAGCTAACCTCCAAATTTTCAGCAGAAAAAATGAAGCTTCTTTTTGCAAAGAAATCAGAAAAAAGCAGTCTTAACCACATGCCGTATATACTATTGTCTTTATCTAAAATTTATCCAAAACAAATAACACAGTCCAAAATTAACAATTTTTTTTCACATAAGAGATAAATTATTAAGCTAATTTCATTTTTAGGCAGACGGACCAATATTCTACACTCTTCATTTTAACATATAAAAAACGGACAACGGGACATACTGTATTGCTCCGGCTCCATACCCGTATGCTCTCTAAAAACCCGCTGAAAACAGCTCAGATCGGAAACTGACAGCTTTTCCTCCTTTAATAAACGGGCAGCTCCCTTCATCCTGAATACCTGAGAGCCTGCAGGCATTTCAGCGGAAGATGTATCGGAACAACCTTTTAATCAGTCCTGGCAAAGGAAGGGCATTAATCCTCAAAAAACATCATTTTTTTATTCCTCCCTAAAATATTTTTCATTCCCGGCCGTCTCCATTAATAGAGAGCTCTTTATAAAAAAATAGATTGTAAAATATAAAAAACAAATAAAATTATGACAACAAGAGGTTTTGGAATGGGATTTTTCGGAAGAAATCCTTTCGACAACGATGCAAGAAAAAAATTCAAGGAAGAATGGGCTAAAATGACCGATAGCGAAAAGCTGGAGTTTATGAATAAGCGTATGGAATGCCTCGACAGGCATGAAGACCACTTCTCGGTGGAAGCCATAGATGCCCGCTGCGAAAAATGGATGAGCATGTCGGATGAAGAAAAACAGGCATTTGCCGACGAAAAGAAAAAAGCTTTCGAAAGCAGAATGCACGGGATGCACGGAGGTTTCGGTTTCGGACATTAAAAGCGAAAAGAATAACAAAAAAAGCCTGACTCAATCAAGAGTCAGGCTTTTTTTAATGCCTGGTATATTATCATGCTGTAACGCTTCTGTGTTCTCTGTGCAATGCCTGCAATTCAGTGGACATCACTTCCAGTTCTTCCAGCAATACGTCCATATCTTCGCGGGAGATATTCCGGTACGAATCTTCAAAACGTTTTCTTGCCATATGAATTTCATTAATCAGTTCTTCGTAGCGGTTCATGGTCGTATTTTTTAACGTTATTAATTTAGTTTTTATAGTTGAAATACACAAAAATCACTCATATTGCTATACAAAGATAGCAATAACTGCTATCTGTACATTACAATTAAGCAGTTTTTTGAATATGTTTTTTAACATGTTTTCGATAAAACATTATCAAACAGATAATTATACAAGAAGATAATAAAAACCGACTACCCCGGGTAATGCTTCTTTTTCATAGCCGCGTGAAGTAAGCTAAAAATAACCTTGCCTCTTTTCTGTGCGAACCCGGAAGACAGGCTTATTTTGTAAATATGAGGAACAATAAAGCATCTTCTTTGTTTTTATAATAAAAAGTTAATATTTTTAGGAAGAAGAAACAGAACGGATAAGGAAACCGTTCCTATCCGAACCGGATAAGCGCGTATTGACAATAAATACAAAAATAATAGTTTATGGCAAAAGTAACTACGGCTCTCTTAGTTATCAGTATTCTTATATTAAATTCATGCAGACAAAAAAGTGTTGACCCCGAAGCGGCAAATCCTCCATTACAAGACACGGTGGCCGCAGAGGATAAAAAAGAGACAAAAAAAACGGATACAGTCATCATTGAAAAAGAATTTCTCTACGACAAGTACACACTGGAAGATACTTATCCCTACAAAGACACCACAAGGCAATTTCAGTGGGAGAAAATCAGGGCAGGACTTAAAACAATAGACTCCATGCAGATAGAACATTCGTCTTGGGGCATTCTGCAAAACTACAGGAACAACAACGGGGAGGCCCCTCTGGTGAAGGAGTACCACCGCAATGTATATAAACGTATATCCGACAATTACGAAGTGGAACGATACCAGTCCGTACCGCTGTACTCCGTACAGGATACAGTTGTGCCCGAGCGTTACGGCAGAGACGGCGCCCTGGTGAAACTGATAAAGGAAACGGACAGCACAAAGTTTGAAAAAGTAGAAACCATATACTTCCCCGGCGAATGGCTTGTTCCGCGTAAGTATGTAAAAAAAATAGCTGATAGCGTTGTCTTCAGCAATGCCATATTTGTAGACCGCGTCAATGAAAATATTGTTACCCTGCAAAAAAATGGCGGCAAATGGTTTGTAAGGAGCATGAATCCCGTCACCACAGGCTTGCACAAGCCTCCGCACCAGCAGGAGACCCCGCTTGGTATGTTCGTGATACAGGAGAAGAAATATAAAATGATCTTCCTTGTCGACGGCACTACGGAAACCGGTGGCTTTGCGCCCTACGCCAGCCGTTTTACCAATGGCGGATACCTGCATGGCGTACCGGTGAATGCTCCCCGCAAAGATTTTATAGAATACAGCGCTTCTCTGGGAACTACGCCGCGGTCGCATATGTGTGTGCGCAATGCTACATCTCACGCCAGGTTTATTTACGACACATTTCCCGTGGAGGGCACAGTCGTATTTGTGATAGAATAAAAATATGGATTCACATAAATGTCTTATCTTTACCCTGAAAACAAATACCGATCATGAGCCAGTTATCAGAAGTATATAAGACATATTCCACTACCGCCCTGATGCGGATCATAGAAAACCCCGGCGATTACCGTCCCGAAGCGGTGAAGACTGCGCAGGACGAACTCCGGACACGCAATCTCACCCCCGCCGATATAGATAAGGCACGGGCAGAGCTGGAAGCCGAGCAGCAGGAACTTGCCGCCAAAAAGGAACGGCGAGATGAAATAAAAAATACACTGAAGGAAAAAGGTTCTGGCATTATGGACTATATAAATCCCATACAGGACGACGCTGACGACACCCGCAAATCGCCCCGGCTGATAAACACCATTGCCATTATATTCATGGCAATCGCCCTGTTGCAGATCGTCACCCAGTTCGATCTCATCACCGGGCTCTTTCAGGACACAAGATGGGATTTCAGCGTAGTCATATTCCTGTTCCCTGTCATCGTTACGCCACTGGCTGCCATACTCTTCTGGATGAAAAAGACCGCAGGATGGATATTATTGTCTATCTATCTCAGCTTTGCGCTGATGGGGCTGCTATGGATGTTCTTTATTTCCTACGATCCTACATTCCTTATCGGCAGTTTATTTTTCAGCGGTACGCTGTGGACCATCAGTCAGGAAAGGATCAGGAGTGTGTTTAAGATTTCCACCGATACGATGTATATCTCTATCATAGCCTCCATTCTTATTGTGGGAGCCATATTGGGCGCGTACTTTTTTATTTTATGATTATTTAACACAAAAAGATGCTTTTTCGAATTTACTTTTTCATGATTCTTTAGTCATAGTAAACAGTATGTATAACTAAATTTATGAATATTATGAAAAAGTTAGTATTGTTCCTTACAATTGTATTATTTACTACAAGTGGCGTATTCGCCCAACAAAGACAACGTGCCACACCCGAAGAAAGAGCTAAAAGACAAACCGAAACACTGGTAAAGGAACTCGGGCTCAATGATGACCAGCAAAAAAAAGTATATGAAATAAACCTGAAATTTGCCCAGCCGCTGGCTGACCAGAGCAAAGAGACCGACAGGGAAAAGATAAGGGCTCAATTCCAGAAGATTCAGGAAGAGCGTACCGCCGCTATTAAAGCCGTACTGACCGAAGATCAACAAAAGAAATTTGATGAGCATCAGAAAAAAATGCAGGACAATCGCAGGCGAAGGAACTAACGACATAAAATGTAATATGGAAAAAGGGCTGAATTCTAAATTTCAGCCTTTTTTTATATCACGGCCGATACTTTGCATGAGGTTCCTGTATTTCGCCCTAAGCCGCCCCTACCAAAACCGGTATTCGTTATACTTATCTATTATCTTCTGGTTTTCGAGGAATTTAGGCGCTTTGCCAAACCGTTTGATTACCGAGAACTGGATCGCGCCCGCATCGAATGCCATCTTCGAAGGGGCTGTATAGAGAATATACACCCGGTTGTTGACCACCGATGCCCCTACCGACCATGTATCGTGGTTATATCCCATCGAGAAGCGGGGAAACACGGAAGGATATACCTTCACCTTGTTCTTTCTTCCGTCTATATTTTCAAAACCTACATTTGCCGCCACCGAAAGCGAGAGGGATACATATATCCGCTTATTGGCCACCCAGGTATAAGCATAGCCGCCGTTTACACCGACCTGATAATTCTTCAGCTTGTGTCCGCCATCAAACACAAGCGAACTGTCGGCACGGGCTTCGTTGAAATATACAGCTCCGCCGAGCAGGAAACTACCTGCCGATTTTAATTGTTTCTCGCTCTGGTTGAAAGCCGCCGGATACGAAAACCTGTTGCCATTGAAGACATATTGTCCGTAGACACCGTATTGTTTCAACTTTATATCGGGATGCAACTCATATTTTTCATTTTCGGGCTCGGTGTATAAGCCTTTATAGTTCTGGAAAAATATATCGTAGACAAACTTCCGTCCGTAATGGTGATACTGGAAATCGAACGAACGGGTCTTGCCCCGCTTCTTATCGCGCATAAAGTCGAAGCCATAGGCGCCACTCAGCGAGACATTCTTGTATGAAAAGCCAAAACCGATACCGAAAGGGGCATTGGAACGGTAAGAAGTCTCATCGTGGTTGTCGCCCTGCTGATGAGATAGTACCGTAAACTTATCCATGAAATAGCTACGTACCGAAAGGGGCTGCTCAAAGAAACCGATATAAGTGCTATCGGTCTGTGAAAATCCGTATTGGGACACGAGTACCCCAAATATCAACAGAGTTATATACCTGGCTCCTGATAAGCGGTTTCGTTTTTTGATTAATGCCGGCATTTTAAATACTTGCTCTCTTTATTTTATTAAGGAAACGGATTTAGCGCAAAAATAGTATAAAGGCGTTAACCCCAATCAAAAAGAAAGGAATAATTTGGATTGTGACCGGATTTTACCGGAATATTTCACAAAATTTATCTGTTTTCGAGTCCCAGCCTGTATTTTTTATCCATATACATGAAAAACATATACAGGCGGTATTCCACATCCAGCCCATATTCGTTCTGAGGATTGTAATCTATTTTCGCTTCATAGATTTGCGGGCTGTATTGCATGGGATTGTCACAGCGGTAATTCCATTCATTGACAAGGAAAATGTTCTTTGTTTTCAACACCCATTCCGTATAGAATTCCTTTGGCCGCTGGGTAACCAGAAAAGTCTCGTAACCGGGCTCCATAACGATGGCCTCGTATATAGGTTTCAGTTTTATACTTATAGTCAGAGGCTTGTCTGCAGGATGCATGTCCCCGCCTTTAAGGATGCTGATGGATTCGATGGTGGAAGGGTCTATCCTGAGCAACGAATCCCTTGTTATCAGATTATCATCGAGCAGGTAGATGTTGTCTTCGCGCTCCTCTATGATGGCAGAATAGCGCGATACCGGAACCGGCTCGCCAAAGATTAGGGTATCCGTTCCCAGAGCGACATCACAGGACGGACTGTCCACTGTCACATTTTTTGTTTTGAAGCCTGTAAACGAAAAACTGAGCGTATCACCCATCGCCGCACGTATTGCATAATTTCCATCGCTACCGGAAACAGCATTTACCTGACGTGAGATATTTGATATTATAACAGCCGGTAAAACTTTTCCGTCTTCCGCAGAAGTTATCTGCCCCCTCACCGTCGTCACTTGCGGATAAACCGCTTGCAAAGCAAACAACATCAACAACATAGGTATAATACTTCGTTTATTCATAATGCCGGGATTTTAGTAATAAGGAGTTGAAATACTTTTGTAAATATACGAAAATGTCCTTTCGTTTTCCGCATAATTAATTTCAACATTTTATGAAGCTGTTTAGATCATTTTATCGGCCTGTTTCAAAACAGCTTTTTTCCGCTTTGCCCTGTTTCCCCGTTAAACAGGAAAAGGTTAAATTCTCATTTCCTCCGGCCGAACAACCCTCCCGGTATTTTGTTCTATTGATTATAACTTATATACCCAATCAATTAAAAACAAAATATTATGAGAGTAAATATCAGTGAATTGGAACCGAAAGCATACCGCGCTATGCTGATGCTGGAAAGTTTCCTGAATGCTTCGGATCTGAATCCTATCCACAAAGAGCTTATCAAGATCAGGGCTTCTCAAATAAACGGATGCGCTTTTTGCCTGAACATGCATACCAAAGATGCCCGCAAACTGGGAGAGACAGAGCAGCGCATATATATGCTCAATGCATGGCGCGAAGCCTATGAGCTGTACTCGGAAGAAGAAAAAGTGATACTGGCCATGACCGAAGAAATAACCCTGATAAATAAAGGAGGACTGTCGGACGAAACATATAACAAGGCCATTTCCCTTTTCTCCGGAAACGTAGTGGCACAGCTGATAATGGCTATTGTGACCATCAATGCGTGGAACAGGATAGGTATATCTACAGAGTTGCGCCCCGAATATTAAGCAACCTCCGGAATAACCAACGTTTTATATAACAGGAATAGCCCGGCTATTGCCGCGCCTTTGCCTTATACCGCAAAAAATCCCGCAGGATCTTTCAGGTATAAGGCTTTATGACCTTACATTAATACCTGGAAATTATACTATCATTTATAATAATACTCATATATTACGCAGACAATAATTGGTATAAAAAACTGAGATATATCAGGTAAATAATTTTCATGAGTTACCAAAAATACTATCTTTGTGACGAAGATCGAAGACACGCCTGCGCAAGCGGGAAATAATAGAAAAATTAACTTACGCATACGTAATGCGAATATTTTTGAAAATACTACTGCTCAGGATTCTAAGAATACTGGGGCTTAAAAAGACGGACCGGGACTCTGTTATAAAAGAATATTTAGAAAAGGAAAAATAATTTCCGAAAGCGTCAAATTCTTTATTAAATTTGTCGCAAAAATATTTTATGGAAATTTTAGAAACTTTTCTTTTGCCCAGCGCGTGGATAGCTCTGCTTACGCTGGCGTTTCTCGAAATAGTATTGGGGATAGACAATATCGTATTTTTGTCTATCATGTCGTCCAAACTACCGCAAAAAGAGCAGCCTAAAGCCCGCACCACGGGCTTATTGCTGGCTATGCTTTTTCGTATCCTCCTGCTATTTTGCATATCGTGGCTGATGAAACTGACCAAACCGATATTTTCGTTCGACACGGTATGGTTCGACGGCTCTGTCTCCGGCCAGAGTATTATAATCGGAGTAGGCGGGCTTTTCCTCCTGTATAAGAGTGTTACCGAGATCCATCACAAACTGGAAGGTGAAAGCGACGCCGTTCATGGAAAGTCCAGGAGCGGATTTGCCGGCGTCATCATCCAGATTGTGGCTCTAGATATTGTTTTTTCATTCGATAGCGTCCTCACCGCGGTCGGATTGGTCAGCTTCAGCGAATTCGGATATGTCGGAGCCATGACCATTAT
The DNA here is from genome assembly GCF_042654545.1 of Dysgonomonas termitidis. Lineage (GTDB taxonomy): Bacteria > Bacteroidota > Bacteroidia > Bacteroidales > Dysgonomonadaceae > Dysgonomonas > Dysgonomonas termitidis. Next base: position 18,789 of record NZ_JBHSGN010000005.1, on the reverse strand, counting down.
GGTTACAGCGGTTGTGATTGCGGTTATGATCATGCTATTGTTTTCAGGCCCCGTAAGCAAGTTTGTAAACGAACACCCTACCATACAGATGCTCGGCCTTTCATTTCTTATTCTTATCGGTGTGATGCTACTGGTAGAGGCAGCCCATCTGTCCCGGATATCCATATTCGGCACCACAGTAGGGGAAATTCCGAAGGGATATATATATTTCGCCATCGCGTTCTCTTTACTGGTCGAATTCCTGAATATGAAGCTGAGAAAGAAGTCTGTACCTGTAAAACTGAAAGACTCGGAACTGATAGGGGAAGATAAGAAATAAACGTTGGTTCATTACAAAGAGCAATCGTATCCGGTGTATGTTAATTACACTATAATTTGTTAAACAAAAAGGGATCGATAAACGTTTTCTTTGTGCTTTTTATAAGCTGTTATTTAGTACCGGGATAACGATGGCCGGATTCAGTTTCAGCCGGATATTCCGGGTACAGGATACAAATGTAAAATCACAAACAAGCGGATCATAAAAAACAAACATTGCTGGTTATGAAAAACGGTGTAATGATGCAATACTTCGAGTGGAATCTTCCAAATGACGGAAATTTATGGAAACAATTGAAAAAAGACGCCGTACATCTGCATAAAACAGGCATAACTGCGGTATGGATACCTCCGGCATACAAGGCAGACGAGCAACAGGATGAAGGATATGCGACATATGACCTGTTCGACCTCGGAGAGTTTGACCAGAACAGTACCGTGAGAACAAAATACGGTACAAAAGATGAATTGGCCGAGATGATCGATGAATTACATAAAAATAAAATATCGGTGTATCTCGATGCCGTCATGAATCATAAGGCGGAAGGAGACTATACTGAAAAATTCAGGGTAAAAGAAGTCGACCCCAAAGAGAGGAATAAGGATATAAGCGACGAAATAGAGATTCAGGCATGGACAGGTTATTTGTTTAAAGCGCGGGGGAATAAATATTCCGACTTTAAATGGCACTGGTACCATTTTTCGGGCGTAGGCTTCGACGACGCGCAGAAAAAAAGCGGTATTTTCCGTGTACTCGGGGAAAACAAGTACTGGAGCGAAGGAGTAGATGATGAAAACGGAAACTATGATTTTTTACTATGCAACGATTTAGACCTCGACCATCCGGAAGTAATAAGAGAACTGGACCGCTGGGGAGTATGGGTTTCCAGAGAGTTGAATCTGGACGGCATGCGGCTCGATGCAGTGAAGCATATGGAAGCTAAATTTGTTAAACAATTCCTTGAAACTGTAAGGGCTGATAGAGGAAAAGAATTTTATTCGGTAGCCGAATACTGGAACGGAGATCTGCAAACCCTGGAGAAATATCTCGCTGCTGTGGAAAATACAACAGACCTGTTCGATGTCCCCCTGCATTACAATATGTATAAAGCATCTAAGTTGGGTAAAGATTATGATTTACAAAAAATACTGGACGATACTCTTGTCTTGCATTACCCCGACTATGCAGTCACATTTGTAGACAATCACGATTCACAACTGGGCAGCTCCCTGGAATCGGAAATAGAAGACTGGTTCAAACCCTCGGCTTACGCCCTTATCCTGTTGATGGAGAAAGGTTATCCCTGCATTTTTTACGGTGACTATTATGGCGTAAAGGGAAAAAAGCCTCTTCACCAACCCATTATAAGCCTGTTGCTGGATGCCCGGAGAAAATATGCTTACGGAGTGCAAAAAGATTATTTCGATCACCCTTCCACGGTAGGATTTGTGCGTATGGGAGATAAAGGTCATCCCGCGTCGGGGCTGGCATTTCTGATGTCGAACGGTACAGACGGGAATAAGGTAATGAATGTCGGCGCAAACCGTAAAGGTGAAGTGTGGTACGACCTGACAGGAAACGTACAGAAAAAAATTACGATAGATGATAAGGGTAACGGTAATTTCCTTGTCGAAGGCGGGGCATTATCCGTTTGGGTAAAATCGTAACGATATGTAAAAGAGCATACGGAAAAGGCGGTTCAATTTAGCCGGATCGCCTCTGTTTATTTAGTCCTTTAAACTCTTATATGTCATTTCCCTTACCAGTTCTCCGTTATAGAACTGCTTTACCGGATACCCGTCCGAGTTATATTCATATGTAACTTCGATTATATCGGTGCCGTATCTGGGGTCTTCAGTAGTAAATTCATGCGGATTATTTTTTCCGATGAAATCTCCGCACCATCTCATACTATTTACGTGCCATGTCCAAAACCACGCAGGAATACTTTCTATATTGAGAAAAGCCGATTTGTCATTGTTAAATTTAAAGACCGTAATTTTACTACCCTCGTTTGTCGCGGCATGTTGCGTATATGTAACCAGATTATTGTTTTCGTCGTATATGAATTCTTCCCAGGGCTTACCGTCTTCAAATACGGTCTTGGTAAGGCGGCCTCTGTCGTCGATATGAATCCGGAGATGATCGGTCACCTTTTTCTCTTTTACCTGTTTTCCTGTACTTATCACATCTTCTGCAATATAGCCGTCGTTGTAAGTGTATTTGGAATTTGTAACCAACTCTCCCCTGTCCTGATTCATAATGCACTCCGACAACAGGTTGCTGATTTTATCATATTTGAAGGTAAATTCCCGAAAGGTAACAACACCCTTTTCCACAAAGTAGGTAAGCTGATTTTTGTTATTATACCTGAGATCTATTATCTCTTTAGTGTTTACCGAATTGATCCGGACGAGCTGCTTCGTTTGAGCGTATAAAGCAAAACCGGCTGATAGTATGCCGATAAGGGATGTAAGTATAAATCTCTTCATAGATAGGTGCCTGGTCTTTTGTATAATTACCTATTTAACGAATAGGACGTTCTTTTATTATATGCCTTAGACGCCGCAAGTATAATTAAAATATTTGGAATAACCGGCAGTGAAACTGATAAATCAGGCAAATGCCTGAATATCTTTTGCTACCGTTTATATATCCGGCAAAAAAAAGTATCCTCTGCCTGTACCGGGCAGAGGATACTTTTCATATCCTTTTTTTCCACCACCACACTCCCGACCAACCGATAATCAGCAGTAGTAATATCCGCCCGCACCATACCTGAAACGATTGGAACGAGCTCATACGGTTTATTTCCTTCTCCACTTCTACCGGATAAGGCACGCGGATGGTATCGTTCACAAAGACGGAATCGCGCAGCAGACGGTCCCGGTACAGATATTTGTACTTTTCCAGCCAGACAGTATCCCCTTTCATTTTCATGAAGACCGAATCATACAGATGAACAGAATCGCGCAACAGGCGGTCTCTGTACTCTGTCCGCACCGATTCGACCGGGATATATAGTGTACGCGTCCTGCATGCGGAAAGGACAAAGACCGGTATCAGGATAAACAGCGCTTTTGCTTTTGCCTTCGGATAATCTTTCATCTGAATTCTTTCTTTACATCGAAGCAAGGGCAGGCCTTTGCCGCAAATTCGTTATGTCCATGTACTTTTGCCAAGGGGAAGCGTACTTTGAGGTCGTCCACCAATCCGGCTAACGCCACAGCCTGCGCTTCGGTGCGGGTATCTTTGGGATTACCTTTTGCATCCAGTCCCCCGATATAGCATACACCTATCGATGTGGCATTGTGCCCGAGACAATGCGCTCCTATCAACGACTCATCACGTCCGTTGTGTACAGTGCCGTCGAGGTATATTACATGATGATAACCTATTTTGGCAAAGCCTCTGTCCCGGTGCCACCGGTCTATATCTTCCACGGTGAAATGCTGCCCTTCCTTTGTGGCTGAGCAGTGGAGGATTATCTTATCTATCTTTCTCATTTTCTTCTGTTTCTGAGTTTTTCAGTTGTTTTTTTACAATTTCGGTTATACCTTTTATCAGGTCGTCTTTATTTTCGAATACTGCTGTAAGCTCTTCCAGGCTTTTTCCTATTTTTTTCTTATCTTTCTCATGAGCCTTTTCCAATATCGACTTAGCCTCGATAAATATCAGGAATCCGGCCGCGATAAGCGTAATATAAGGTTCGTCATAAAAGAACATTCCTATGCAATCGAACATGAAAGCAAACAGCATCAAAGCATAATACAAAACAGCTTTGGTAACCGTCCGCCTCAGTCCGTATGAAGTGCGTTGTTCGCCCCGCTCCCTAGCCTTGCGCCATCCGCTGATAAGGTCGAGGCTGATGGCGATAGCTACCAGCAACCACATAATGGATATGATAGCCAGTTTGAGCCGCAGGGTGACAAAATCTCCGGTCAGTAATGATTCTATTATCAATAACATGGGGAAATTAATTAAGAATTAGTATTTAAGAATTAGGAATAAGTTGCCAGCCATTTATATATAGCTGGCAACTATGAGAGAGTTATAGGAACATTGCAATGTTCCGGCCGGCGGGTTCGGTTGAGACGAGGATGGCTGATACCTTCCTTACACTTTGTACATCAACCTTTAAGCTGCTGATATTGATACTATTAATATCATTAATATTCATATTATCAGCATCCGCCCTGCCGATATTGACACTACTAATCCTGTTATCAGTAACATCGATACCTTCGGGTGGTAAACCATTATCTAAATCTGCCATAATTTTTTTTTAGTTACGAGTTACAAGTTAGAAGTTACGAGTTACTTTTTCTTGTAACTTGTAACTGCCCGAAGGGCGCAGTAACTTGTAACTATTTACCTACATCGGATTTACTGTTGTTATCGGTAGCCGTATCTGCATATATGCACCGCTTATGTATATATCATCAGGCGATAATACGCCGGATGCACCCGATATATTATTATAATACTCGGGATGTCCCGATGATATATACTTACCATCCTTTCCTCTTGCCATCTCGAATGAAAGAATATGGTTATCTTTCATCAGGCAACGCGGGTCTTCGGGTAATACATCACACCACTCAGGTTTTTGTTCATTTTGCCAGAAGGTTTTGTCCGTTGTTTCCGTATTAAAATCGAAATCCTGTTTCCAGCAGCGGCGCAGATGGATATTTCCCGATCTTGTGAATGTCAATACACCCGGTTTTACCGTAAAAGAATCTCCTGCCTTGTAGTTTACCCCGCTGTATGTTACATAGTCAGTTGTATTTTTCTGGTCATTGTCATGCTCTGCCAGATACCAATAATCCACCTGTAAATTGCCGGATACAATATTTCCATCCGGTATTTTATTTACGATACGCATCTGTACCGACTGGTAGCTCAGTATGTCGTTTATCTTATACACTACCGGGTTTCCGGAGGCAACAGTAAAGGTTGTCACGCCAGCCACACCTTTAAAAATATTATTCCTGCTACTTAGCACGGATGAATAAGTGCTTCCGCCATAGGTAACGGATGCCGTATTTTCATCAGAAGAACGCAACATATACATCTCGCCCGGTTCTATACTGCCACTTAACACTTCCTGCCCGGAATCACATAGCAGGTCCGGGATACTGTCTATCAATACCCCGTACTGGTAAGGCAGGTCATTGGGAATATCTATTTTCGTCAGCTTTTTTTTACCGCCCAGCCATACTATTTTCGAATCGAGATACATATTTTTCCGCTGTGTTATATCCACGGTTTTATCAATAGACAAAGAATCATCCGCTATATCCAAACCGTCGCTATGCGGGTTCCCCGGAGCAAAGCTGGCAGGCACATTATTACTTGCTGTAATTGGTATCCTGGTACCACGTGATGTGGAATAGCCAAATGAAATAAAGCGTAGTATTTCGAACTGGTTAACCTCTGAACCTGCCCACGTAATACCCTCGAATACCTGATTTTTGGTGAACAGCCAACGGCCTAAAGTCAATGTTATGCCATAGTCTGTAATATCAGCGGGAACTGACAGCCCGGCAGCCGTGCAACGCGCGACGAATGCGTTCCGAAGTTCTTCGGCGGTTGTACCGGTCAGCGGGATATAGTCGGTTTCCGAGCCTATACGGAAATTGCAGTTGTCGAACGCATAGTAATTGTTTTTGTAGCTGTCGAGCGATGCCTGATTGACTACAAGGTTGCATTTTTCCCATGTATGCAGATTACCGGCTATTGAGCCTATGGTGGTACTGATGCCGACAAAGGAATTGTTGCCATTGATATTGCCTGATGACGGGTTTACTCTAAAAATACAACGGTCATAATTGTTTATTATGCCTACACCAGGATTCGTTGTTCCGGGCATTGACAGCATCTCGCATTGATAATATCTGTTATTATAAGTTCCCTGGCCATTATAACCCAGCCTGTACGTTATTACATTTTTTACAGTGACATCTTTAAGCCAGACGCCTTCGAATGTACCGCCCGATGTCTGATGCCCTTCGTATAAAATAGCATCTATTATGCTTTTTTTCATACCATTACCAATGATCCGGCATCTGTTTGAATTTATCGATGTTCCTGTAGTACCGACGCTTAATTTGTGAAAGCCTCCCCCCAATATGATTGATAAATCAGTAGTATAAGCAATAGTTCCGGTAGATAGTGAAGGGTTTTGCCGCGTGGCAGCCGTACCCGTACCCGCATATGCGTAGAATTTAGTAGGGAATATCCGTTCTACATCTACACCCTGATAGTCTGTATATCTGTCTTTAAATGTATATCTCATATATCATAAATTTGTTTAACGGGTGAAAATAATATTCTGTCTAATTCGGTCAGGTAAGCCCTGTAATCGTCAAACTCAGCATATCCTGGGTTGTTAGGGTCTTCCAGTTCCCGAAACATTGTTTTAAATGCCTTGGGTTGTTCTGCAAAGAACACCATGTCGTCGATCAACATTGTAATATCATCTTTCTTGACTTCGTATATCATGGCAATATTGCTTTAGCATAAATGAATAAATAAGCTGTCGGGTCTGTCGTTTGCGTTTCAATTATAAACTTTACCTTCGAGCGTTTTTCTATTTTTTTGTCCAATTGTATACTATTCAGGTTAGTAAATATTTCATCATCAATAGTAAGAGACTTCACATTCAGTACATCCACTTTATAAATAGTCATCTCTTCGCCTATAAATATTTCCATTTCCTTTGTTTCCATTGTCAGGGAAATACGCCGTTCGAGCTGTAGCCTCTCCAGCGTATCGAACTTGCATTTGCCCGACTTCATCACTCCGTTTTCTTCTATCGAACCGAATATATAGAAACCTTTAGGGTTTTCTATTGTATCCAGTGCCGAAAGCTCTATAGGTTCTAATTTTCTTGTTTCATTAGCCATTTTATTTTGATTAATTGTTTATATCTCTATTTTGATTTATTCCGTCAGTATTGCATCCTTCTTATCTTCGGTCATCACTATCTGCCGTTCTTCAGTACCCAGTACAGGTATCGTATTGAAACGGGACGCATCGATTTCGAAAAGCGGGTAAACCGAATTCTTGCTTATTGATATCTGATATCCTGATGTTTCGCCCAGTTGTCCCGTTATCTGTGAGAATGAAAGAGAAGCCCCGCCATCGCTGCCAAAGCTATACATCAGCCCTTGCGATGTACGGAAAGCAACCAGATACTTATTTGTGGATGCCAGTAACAGATCCGAAGATTTCTCCCCCTTGATCGTATGCACAAATGTTGTCAGTCCCTGCTTATATATGCCATTCTCCTGAGTCTCCGTGAAGGTACTTTCGTTCACAGCTCCCATTTCAACAAAAGGTACATCTGATTTTATCCGCTCCACATAACATTTACTGAACAATCCTTCATCAGTAAACTGATACGCCCCAAAATCACGTATATCGAGCAGATAGATCCCTGTAATGCCTCCGGGATTATAGTCGCAGGTATGTTTTATATTCTGTAATAATCTGCAAGTCATTGTTTTTAGCCTTTAGCCACTAGCTGATAGCCAGTAGCAGTTAATAAATAAAAGTAAAGCCGCCAGCGAAAACCTTGAAGGCTGTAGGCTAACGGCTATAAGCTAAAAGCTGACTTTACGGTGTTACCACAGTCTTGTCCGCAATTGCAGAGATCACGCTTTCATCTTTCAGCAGGCGGCCCATCTCTATTTCCGTTCCGGCCATGGTTACGGTCCAGCCGTAAGCATCGGCATCGGCGGCACCTGATGCATAGTTGAATGCTGTGGCACTCAGCCCGTTGCTGCGTCCGAGCATCACCGCACGGTTCGATTTATCGACAATTACCGCAGTAAACTTACCCAGGCTCAATGCTTTTTCCTGATTCAACAACTCGTAATCGTAGTTGCTGATGGTAAAATTGACCGTGTGGGTACGGTATTTCCCTCCGTTACCATTTACGGCCAGTTCGTCGGAGAATGAAGCTGTATTATCCGTGAAATCAATCTTATACGCTTTGGCACTATCGGCAAGCGTAACAGTATCGATTCCTCCATCGGCCCCGAAAGTATAATCGTTATCCGCATCGTAATTGAAAAGATATATGGCTTTTACTCCCGCTACCGAATAATGGCAGTTGTCTTTTGTTATGTTTGAAGTTAATTTACATCCTGACATAATATATTTTTTTAATGAGTTAATGAATTAATGTTTTAATATGCCAATGTGCCGATATTTTAAGCTAATAGCTGTTAGCTAATGGCCAATAGCTTTTTTTGATTGACACATCGGCATATTATTTAATTGACACATTGGTTAGTTATTCGGACTATAAAACACCACTTCGTCTTCGAACGGAATAGCGAATCCAAGACGCAGGCGTCCGTCTATGAAAATGATATTATCCTGCGGGGCGGCCTTTTGTCCAAGACGGATTTCTTCAAGGTCGCGCACAAGGTCTGTCCCGACAAGGAAGTTGCGGGCATCAGCCGCTACCATATCATTGTCACCGAGTCCTTTTACCGGAACAAGCTCCACTCCCATATAGCGAACCACGTCACCCTCTACCGTAAAGTTGGGGCTGACTACCACATTACTTCCGTAGATGCCGCCTAGCGCCATCTTCACTTTCAGAAATGTAGGGTAAGAAACATAAATATTCAATGTACCTTCCTGTAAGCCGGCAGCTACAACATTTTCCGGAATGTTTGTAAATACCTTTTCTATTTCGTCCAATACATTTACTTTGGTAAGAGCTACACCTGTTATTTTAACGGCTTCCAGGCTGTCTGTTAAGACTTTGACTACTCCATCGAAATCGTTAGCATCCACAGAGCTGTCTCCCTTAAAGATTTTAGTTTCTATCTCACTGCTCAATTCGGAAGCAAGGATAGCCATTGTGGCGTCTTCGAGCGTATCGGGCAATTCCTGATTCTTCGCTCCGGGACTGAGCATCCATACGGTGCGCTTGCGCTCAAGATCATCGAGGCATTGCTCCAGATTGATTTTATACGTTTTTACTTTCAACTCCTTGTCACTCAACTTCGACATCTGCTGCGGATTCCATGAACAGTCACGGGCATCTGCCTGCAAAATGCTGCCGTTGATGTCAATCAGGTTGATTAGAGTCGATTCTTTCACTCCTACAACGGGAGTTATTTTACCTTTCTCGATAAGTTTCCCGCCAAAGATTGCTTTTGTAAACCAGTCCATATTGGTAGACGGCTGATAATTCAGTGATGAGATGTCATACATGTTTGCCATATTTCTAAATTTAGTTAGTTATTATACTTTTATTTAATTGTATTCATCCGGATAATTACTATCCGAAGTGTGCAATATACCAATTATCAAACAGTTGCATTCAATTGGCACATCGGCATATTACTTCTTTCTGTTTATTGTCTGATTCAATGCAGCTGCCATACGTTCGGCCGTAGTCATTTCGCCTGCATTTTTAGTTGTGCGCGACAGTTGAACGGCAGGATGTGCCGATGGTGTTTTCCTGCGCATCTCTTCTACCTGTCCTTTTGTGGATTCGAGCATCGACTGTGCGTCTTCCAATGTTTTAGTGAGTTGGTCGATCGTCTGTTGCATTTCGGCAATCTTGACTTTCAGGGCTTCTGCTGTTTTGGGTTCAAAACCAGCCAGCTTATGCCGGGACTTACTGCGCTTGAATGTTTGCGGAGCTTTCGTTTCTTCAGGTTTGGTTTTGTCTTCCGAGGCTTCACGCGTTTCTGTGAATTGTCCCTGCTCATCGATTACCAGCAAATTGCCGTTTGCAAGCTGATGCTCACCGGCCGGCATTTGTTCTCCGTCGAGCGTAGCAAACCCGTCTTCGTCCACATAGGCTTCCTTGCCGTCGGCCAGTACAAAGACTACATAAGGCGTACCGCTGGCCGTCATATCTGCCTTTTCTACGGCTTCGATGTCGAGCAACATGCGTGCAATGCGACCGAGCAATGTTTGTTTCGGTTTCTTTTTGTTCATGTTTACATTCATTTGATTTTTAATTTTGGAAATATCCGGTTGTTGATTGAAGAAACCTTCTAATTAATAACATATATAAAATTAATAATCAATATATTATATTTTACATATAAAATTTATATGTCAACAAAATAGCATTTAAAGCAAAATATGCAAAGTCATTACTGAACTATCATTATACCTTTTCAATTATTGACAAGGCCATATAAAACACCGTCTTTATTCGCTTTTCCAAATTCCGAAATCGATTTTAAAGGCGTTTTCAGCCATTTTTTAGGACGAATATGAATCAACCCACGGAGATTGTAAAAAAAAGATACTATAAGCCATAAAATAGGCAAAAAAAGCCATCAGCAAAGAAATGATCCATCCGCTATAAAAATATTCTTCTTAAAATAATCAAAAAAAAATTCCCCACCCGTTCTTCCCCCCATGGGGGATAGAGGGGGATATATATCTACATCTTTATATATAATAATGTGTAGTCGCAATAACGTTTTCAATTACCATTTCATTAACCGTAATAATAACCTTATTAATGTATGAAAAGGTAGATATATAATTATTATAACTTCATAAAAACAATATTTTGACAATATAATATCATATATTATCAAAATCGCAAAAAAATAAAATGCAGTTTTCAAATAAGAAAGCCCCGCCTAAAAAGGCGAGGCCACTTAAATTAGTAGAATATTTTTATATCATTTTCCCCTCATACGGATAAAAATCGCCCTTTGCATATTTTTCAAATCCTTTTGACGATACAGTTCGTTCTCGTCTTGCACACCTGAAAGCCTTGTTATTTGCTATAAATTTGTCCATAATATTAAACCTGTTGTTTTTGACAAAAGTGAACTTATATGTCTTGGTACTATCGATAGCTTCCGATTTACTATAGATATCTTTATACATATTTTCTAAGCGGAAAGGATTATTATCCTGATTGGTAAAAAAACGTTGAATACCTGAATCCGGATAATATTCTGCCAAAGATTCAACATATGGAACCGGGAATAAACCTGTTTTACCTCCGGCAGGATTATCTAATATTTTCATACCATCATAAATAGCCAGCCTGATTTTTGAAGGCATCTTCCGTTCCAGGCTTGCATCTCCCTCTATCAGTTCCTGAAGATCAAAATATTCTCCTTCAACCGGAGGGGCAGGTGTTTGCAAGCGGGAATAATCAAGTTCGTCATAGTCATCGGTTCCCGGTACCTGTATCCAGTATGATTCCGGCGAGCTTTGCGATGCAACTAAAGCATAAGCCATAGACGCAGGTATTATATCCAGGCTGCTATCTATATCGGTAGAGCCTTCTTTCTTATACAGGGGTGCAAAAGAATTTACTTTAACCGGCTTTATGCCCGAACCGGTATCATAGGCAATGTAATCCCCGTACACATCATTCGTGTAGATTTTCATCTTCTTCTCATTGTCACTGGCATTAATTTTGCCGGCCAACTCATCCAGCGTTGCATAAGGCTCTTTTATGGCTATTCCGGTATAACGGGGGTCGATAGATGCATATTTATGATAATCATTGCTGTCGAGCGAATATTCTGTATTCGAGTTTCGGACATCCAGATTATTATCTTTGTCTTTATCTACCGTATATTCATCATATATTTCCAGATCGGTTGTATTCTGAAACTCTGTTTGCGATTTATAATTAAAGTATATCCCGACAGTTTTTTTATATGGATCACTTACGAATGTACAATCAAAAAAGCCCTGGATTTTCAGGAAAAAGTCTTTCACCGTCCAGTCCGGCAGCATTTCCGCATATTTTCTGGTCTGTATGCCGTTTACCATATAATACTTGCTGAAAACAGGATGGCCGGCAATATCGTTATTTGTGACGGAATATCCTAAAGATTCAAATATACGGTCTATAATGAAACACAAGTAAGGTTGTGGAGTAATAAGCCCGTAAGCGCCATATAAATAAAAATCAAAATTATTATGAGATACTATTGCGTACATGTTACCTACAGCCATATATGCAGATGGGCTTGGATTTAACAATATATCGTGGTCCCATGTATAATAAGGCAATACCTGATATTCACGTTCGGGATAGCCTTGCATCAGCCACTCTTTCAATTGCTCCTGACTGGTATGCTTTACTGCTTCCCCCAGATCCAGATCCCTTAACTTCCTGTCGCTGCCAATTAGGAAGTTAAGTTCCGAATTACCCGATACAAGCTGTATTTTCACCTGGCTTTCCGAATATTGCAGTATTACTTCTGTCCCGTTCAGGACTACCTCATTATCCACCACCATATAGGCCCGCCTGTTTTCCGGGATAATATCTTTTTTATTTTTCCGGTTCAGGTGCCCGTATATCTTTGCGTTGATGGGATCGAGAAGCGAAAGCGTGATATCGTAGGTATATGTCCCTTTCTTGGTGAAGAACGGATTTTCATCTATTATTGTGATCGAAAAATTATCCGGCAGCACTACCAGCCGCCCATCGATATATAAATCTACCATTTTTTCTTGTATTTTAGCCATTCCGCAATTTTGCGGTTTGGATTAATTTCTATTCATTGGCACATCGGCACATTAAATAATCGGCATATTGAGTTATACATTTTTCATCATTTTCTTATCCAGCTTTTCAGCCTCCTCTATTCCCCCTTCACCTTTGTAAGTAACTATTCCGGTAAAAGGAACATTCAGTCGTTCCTCCAGTCGTTCCATTACAGTTACAAACCGGTCGTATGATTCGTCGTACCTATTATCACGTACAACTGTTTGAACGGCTGACGGCTTCCCGTTATATCCGCCGGAATAATAACCCGTCGGAATATTCAGCGCCTTGGCCAGATCTGCCTTCGATATCGACGACACAGTATTGTGTTTCTGAGCTTCGTTAAACAGATCGAATAATGGCCTGTAAAGCGATGTCGTGGTATGATTGGCGATAAACTCTTCCCCATGCACAGGCGACCCATCAGGAAGGAAGCCACGGATCTGGCGCGGATCGTTACCGCCGGTATATCCTTCATTGATATAATACCCGCCCTTGTAATAGCCTTCTTTGGCTGCGTCCCTTTGCTCTTTAGCTACATCGATCTGCGATTTACCGTAGGCAATGGCAGCTCCCGCGGCAGCCACACCAAGGGCCGGCCCTATTACCGGTATCCCTGCCATCGCTTTATAAGCTTCCATCGCGGCCAGTGCAGTAGTAGAGATAGTTTGAGCTACAGTAACGGCAAACTGTTTATCCGCATATTTGGCCTTAATGGCATTTAGCTCTTTCTGTTTCTTTTCCTCCAGCTTCTTTTGTTTTTTCGAGTTGCCTTCGGCTGCCTTTATCTCCTTGTCATATTTTCTGGATATCTGACTTTCTTCTACTGATGCATAATTAGCCCAGGTGTTGGAAAGATTGCCGGTTATATCCTGCATCGCGGAATTTACCATATCCATATATGCTTCCACACGCATCATCACAGCCTCGCCAAATGTGACAGCGCCATTAAGAAGGGCATCGTCTATCTCCTTCATCTTATCAGCCAGCTGGGTACCGAGTCCCCCTAACAATGTATTGCGTCGGCTCTCGTTATCCTGTAACGTATTAATCTCCTGCTCCAGTGTTTGCTTGCGGATATCCGCGATCTGTTCCTCACTTGCGCCGTTTATCCGGAGGCGTTCCTCCAGGTATTTCATCTGGATAGCTGTAATCTCTTTCTGATATTCTGCTTCCGATATCTCACCCCTGGCACGGCGTTCCATTTGTTTTATGTAGGCTTTATCTTCCTCGGTAGCTACATATTGAAAAGCGGATTCAAGGATTTTTTTAGTTTCTTCCTCATTCCATTTCAGAAGATCCTGCCCCTGTTTCAGACGATCCTGTTCCTGTTTCGCAGCATCCTTTTGTTTTTTTACTTTGTCCGCAATTTGTTTATCAAGGGCCTTAGCTTCGATTTCCGCTATTTTCTTTTCAATATCGATCCGTATCGACGGGTCTGTCGTCTCTTTCAGAAGAGCCTGTAATCTATCCTTTCTCAGCTTGTCATACGCATCCTGCTGGATAAGCAGGGCTTTGTTGTATTCAGCTTCATCATCCAGGGAGCCATTAAGATAATTTTCCTTAATCCGCGTAAGCTCTTTATAATTATCTTCCTCCAGTTTCTTCAGGGCATCCTGTACTTTTTTCTGTTCTTTGGATGCATTATCTTTATTTTTTTTATTATCGTCCGGAAGTTTGAATTTTTTGTTTGTATCGCCAGGTGTAGTTTTATCTTCTTTCAATATCTCTTTGTAAGCGTCATTCAAGGCTTCCATGCTGACTTTTGCTATATCCGCTTTCGTGGTTATACTTTCCAGGTCTTTTTCCAGATCACTTTCTTCTGTAGCCATTCCCAAATTATATAAAGGAATAAAACGTTCTACACCTTTATTTTTTTCTATTGTTTCATCCAGTTTTTTCTGGGCCGCCTCTTGTTGTTCAGTGAATAATGATATATTTTTTTCTATTTCCTGCCGTTCTTTATCATAGGCCCGTTTTAATACTGTTTCAGCGCCGGCCCGCTCATTTCCATCCAGAGAATTCAAATCTTTATAATTGATACTTTGACGCAGTTTAAGATAGGATTTGTCAGTTTCTCTGTTTTTCTCGATATCAAGAAAAGATTTATACGCAGGCCTATCCTGTAATTTATTCATCTTGTCAATGATATTCGTAAAGCCTTCGACTATATTGCCAAGCCAGTCAACTACAGTTTTCATAGGTCCGGAACTATTCGAAAAAGATAGCATCAGCGTCTCCCATTTAGATTGAAGGCTTAAAACAGACCCGTCCAGGTTATCCATCTGGTCTTTCGCCAGCTTATCGAGCTGATCCCCTACACCTATCAGTGAGTCTCTGAGCGGTTTTATCTTTTCGGCTCCCTGCAGGAATGTTTGGAAAGCGGCGACACTACGTTTATCTGTCAGTTCCAACGCGGACGCCAGGTCTATGCCTTTTGCTTTAAGATCCTGAAATCCTTTCACCAGGTCATCAAGGTTTTTTACCGGATGGCCAAGCGCTTTAGCCAGTTTCCCATTCGAATCTGCCAGATTCAGGAATATATTCCGCAGCGATGTAGCCGCGGAAGATGCGTCGAATCCGCTGTCGGATAGTTTACCCAGCAAAGCCAGAGTGTCCTCTATCGTAAAATTGAAGGCCTTAGCCACAGGCGCCACGATAGGCATCGCCGTAGACAGGTATTCGAAGCTAAGGGCCGATTTATTAGCTGCTACTGTCATGGCCGATACATATCTCTCCGTTTCTGTTGTTTCGGCGCCAAATGCCCTTAACGATGCCCCGGCCAGCGCCGCAGCGTCTCCAAGTTCAGCGCCCAGTGCCGTAGCGAAGTCAAGGACATATTTCTGCGAATCCTTTATTTCTTGCTTACTAAAGCCCAATTTTGCAAGCTCGGTCTGTAGTTCCGTTACCTGAGAAGCCGTGTATTTAGAATTCTTTCCTAATTCGATAGCGCTGGAAGAAAGGTCTTTAATTTCATTTTTATTTACGCCTAATATTCCGGCCAACACTACATTTGCTTTCTCAAAGCTACGTATCTTATTGACGGTATCTCCCAGGGAACGGCTAAGGAACTGTACGCCCTTGGTAAGCATATTCCCGGCAAAGACTTGTAATGCTCCGGCAAAAGACTTTTTGCTTTTCTTCCCGAAGTCATCCGCGGCTTTATCCATATTGCCATATTCCTTAACTATCTCTTTCTGATAATCCTTATGTTCCTGAAGGATATTCTCCAGTTGGGCAATTTTTTTCGTATGGGCGATATATTGATCGGAACCCTTAATCATCAGGGCTTGCTGATTCGTCAGCTCGCGCATTTTCTCTTTAATCCCTTTAACCGAGTTTTCCACAGCGACGCCGTCGATGTAGATCCGCGCATTGTATGTACCTGTCCTGTTCGCCATTATTTTTTCTTTTTAGTTTTCACTTTTATATACTTCGCATAGGTATGGAGGCCTTTATCCATCTGGTCCAGTATGACATCCATCGCCCGCTGTCCCCAGAAATCACCGGCATACTCGGCCAGCCAGCCCATACCGCTCCGTATCGTCACGTCGAACCAGTCCACAGGTATCCTGTTGGCGCCCGATTGGTCTTTGTATATATGCCGCATTTTTTTTATCTCCCTGCCGGTATAACCTTTCCCCTTCAGCGCTCCAATCTCATCTCCCGCATATTTCCTGCCCAGCTTTACTGAATTCCCTTCACGTACATAACCCCTGCCGACGCCCAGATGGACGAAAAGGCCCTGGAAGGCAAACCGGAAAGTTATGCTGCTGGTGATCCCGTGTTCTTTTTTCGTATGCAGTGAGATGGACTTTTCCAATTCAGGATATTTGTTATATTTCCTTTTTTCGGCATGCGCCAGCATTGTCCGGGCATTACTCTTCAATCCCCCCCGTATATTCATGCCCCAGCCTTTCACCGAAGTATTGAAAGACTCTGCCTGTTGTGCGGTGACTATCCGTTCTTCCATATCTTTTTTCCGCAAATATGCCCCTATACTGCCTGAAGAAAAAGGACACAAAAACGCCCGGATCATCACAACCCAGGCATTTCAAAGAAGAATAAAATAATAATAAATCGAAAAAGTGTACTTTAATGTGATAATGTGTCGGTATACTAATATTTATTCGTTGCCTCGCGTGCTTCTTTCGATGCTTTACGAAGTTTTGACATAAATACACTATCGGCCTTATAAAATTGCTTTTCAAAACGGTTTATAGGAATCGTTTCTCTTTCATTTTTGGGCTGAACGTGTGCCTGATCAGGTTCCAGTATGATCAGGTAGTTTTCTTTCTTTGTTATACATCCGAATAATAAGAAAGACAATAATATTATAAATGCATTTTTCATACCAAATTTGCTATTCCGTTAGTTATTATATAATGCCCGTTACAAGGCCTGTTTAAAATTGACGGAGTGACTGTAGCCTTCCCGTCTTTTACACTTAAATTCCACCCATTGTTATTTTCTCTCGATACCTCTCCGTTATCATCAATGCTTTGAAGTGGTATACATACGAACCCGCCGCAACCACACAGGCAATTATGGGCCATCTTAAAAGAGTCCTTCGATACATAAAGCGTATCATTTTCTACTTCATTCGCTACAAAATCGTCGAAATCCGTAATAAATTTGATTGTTACCGGTACTTTCTTTAGTGTTTTCATAATTATTTCAGATACCCCTCTACCATTTTTATTACCTTCTTTAACTCACTCGCATAGTTCGTAGCTGTGGCATATCCGGCAGCTGCTATTTCTTCCGCAAAACGGTACGGATCTTCTTTTACATCCAATGCATTCCGGTAACGGTTGTAAGTATAGAAGAAAGCGGCATGATCCGTAAAACTTCCTTCCGGTGTGTCATACTTGCGGAACCAGTCTTTTACGACATAGTCATATTTCCCGTCAGGTCGTTTCTTAACGGATATCACTTGCGGAAACTTCACATCCGGATTCTTCAGCACTTCGGTTGTACGTAACAGCTGCTCGTTTCCGTTAATACCATCGGTATCTTTAATTCCGAAAAACATATTGCCGGGTGATGATTTTCCCCATCCTGTCTCGATGGCAGCCTGAGCGATGATAAATAATGCGCTGATCCCTGTCTTTTGCTGTGTCTGAAAGGCGAAAGGATAATATTTTGTTGTAAATTCCCTTGGTGTCATTCTGTTAGCTCCTTTTTTTTTATTTTTTCGTTTTTCTCTTTTCCTTAAATTCCTTATACAGATCGCATATATAGCTATTTCCCCCATCATCCGTATATTCCTTATACTTCTCATCTATATATTCTTCGCTTCGCAAAGCCGGGTTTGTCAGCAACAGCTTCAGTTCTATACGCTTGTTGATAAGCATCTGCTTTTTCCTGTATTCCTCACTGTCGCCTATAAACTTATCTACCGACTTCTGGAAAGTCCTATCGAGCTCTATATGCTCTTTCAGCTTATCCGTTAGCTTGCTGAACTCCTGCATGGACACTTCGCCCTGCTGCCGGATCACCTCCACATACTTCTGGTGAATAACCTCTGCCGCGCTTACATCGTCAACCAGGGCCTTGCTTTGCTCACTCAGCGCATTGGCATTTGCCTTTCTCCTGTTGGCCCGGTAATGGATAAACCAGCCTCCGCCCAGCACGATAGTAGCGATAGGCATCAGCACATCCGTAATCAAATCCTTTATTTCCATCTATTTAATATTTATTATTATATTTGCATTATTGAAATGTGTTATTAAATTTGAACGATTGTTTTTAGGGCTAGGCCTGTCGCGAGACAGGCTTTTTCTATCACACCTCTGCAATTTGAGCAGGAGATCCGTTAATAAACATTATCGAATCCAGTATTCCGGCATTCGGGTCTATAGAAGTTATAACGTCACCTGGAGTGAAAGTCAATACCTTGGTTGTTGCATTCCAATCTACATAGTATTCTTTATCTGTGTCCGCGTAAAGAAAGTTA
>NZ_JBHSGN010000004.1:0-99353 GCF_042654545.1 Dysgonomonas termitidis | reverse complement strand
AACAAATATAAGTATTTTCACTCATCCTTAACGAATTATCAGTTTATCAGCAGACCCTATTTATTGTTTAGAGGGCAATTGGAATAAGAATCCACGAAGCAATCAAAGTGTAAAATCGATGCTTGAATAACTTCGTACTTTTTCGGGGATTAAATATATCTACTATAAATGTAATACCGAAGAAGAATTCTTTTATCGCATACAACAATTTACAAAGGGAACTTATAAAAACTATACTGTACTTTATTTAGCGTTTCACGGTCGTACTAATCGCATTGAAGTAGAACACCGACTAATAACACTAAAGGAAATAGCAACGGCTGTAGGGGGCAAATTAGCCCGTAAAATCGTACTCCACTCTTTGTATTCATTGTATATTTTGCAAATTAATATTTTTAGTTTAGCTAAGAACTTCTATGTTAATTGATTACGCGTTATCTTTTCTCCATTGGGCAGGTGTTGTTCCGTAAAATGCTTTGAAACATCTGCTAAAGTATTTTGTAGAAGAAAAGCCCAGTTCGATTCCTATCTCGGAAATATTTAAATGAAGATAATTTTGGAGTAGGTGGATAGATTCCCGCATTTTTATATTTAGGGCAAATTCATTAGGGGATAAGTTTGTTATTTCTTTCATTTTAGTATATAACTTATTTCGTCCCATTCCTAATTCAGATGCCAGCACATTCATATCAAATCCCGGATTGTCAAAGTTCTTCTTTATTATCTCCGTTACTTTATTAATGAACTTTTCTTCCTGTTCGGATTGTACATCGAATATTATTGCAGATCCCTCGTTTTTTACCATATTCCTGTATAGTAACTGCCTGTTTTTGACAATGCTGTTGCAGCGTGCTTTTAGTATTTCTATGTTAAAGGGCTTTGCTACATAATCATCGGCACCGAACATATAGCCTTCAATCGTCTGATCGGTGGAATCCTGGGACGTAAGCATTACTACCGGAATATGTGACAGGTTTATATTATTTTTAATTCTGTAGCACATTTCTTTACCTGACATTACAGGCATCATTACATCACTGAGTATGATATCCGGAATAATCTCCGTTCCTATTTCCAATCCTATTTTTCCATTCAGGGCTGTGTACACTTTATATTTATCTGAAAAGGCATCCCGGAGCAATTCCAGAAGTTCTTCGTTATCTTCCACAATAAGAATAGAGTATGGAGAATTTTCATTACCACCGGAATTAACGTCAAGATCAGTTTCTACATTTTCTTCCGATACTTTGTTCCTGTTTTCATATTGTTCTGACTTATAAGGGAGTATCATGCTAGAGAGGGAATCTGCCTTTAATTCCGTTTCGTTGAAATGAGAATAGCCTTTTAATAATTTTATTTCAAAAATACTGCCTTCGTTTATAGTACTAACCACACTTATTTCACCACGGTGGCTTTCCACTATCTCTTTTGTCAGGGCAAGGCCGATACCGGTGCCGAGGCTAAATCCGGAAGTTCTGTATTCCACCTGATAGAATCGTTCGAAGATATTTGATAGTACATCGGACGGTATCCCGATTCCATTATCTTCGATCAGGATATGTATGTATTCATCGTCACGGATCCGGATAGTGATGCTCCCTGAGTCAGATGTGTATTTAAAGGCATTTGATAGTAGGTTATAAATGGCCTTTTTGAATTGAGCCCTGTCAATATAAGCAGTAATATTTCTATCCTCTGAAAAATCATAAATATAGGTAATATGATGTTTACCGGCGTATTCGGTAAAAGACTCATAGATGCCTTTAATATATTCGACCAAATCAACTTTTTCAATCTTCAATCTGTAAAATCCTTGTTCCTGTTTTCTGAAATCCAGCAATTCGGATATAAGATCTCGCATATGGGTTGCATTATTAAGCACTTTGGAGATTTTTTGTTTTAATTTGTGTTCCGGGTTTTTAGATAGCATGGATTCAGTCTGTGCTATTATCAGGGTTAATGGAGTTCTGAGTTCATGAGAGATATTAGTGAAAAATTTTAGTTTCATCTGGTTTAATTTCTCATTTTGCTCTTTTTCTTTTCTTTCAATTTTTAAAGCCGAATTTATCTGGGAACGCCACACAAAGAAACGTATGATTCCTGTAATAATTGATATAAGCAAAATCAGATATATTGCATAAGCGAACGTGGTTTTATAAAAAGGGGGACTAATCCTGACAGTAAGCGATTTAGATTTAATTTCCCCTATATCCTTCGAAGGATTGATTTCTCTCAGCAGGAGTTTATATTCACCAGGACTGATATTTGTATATACAATTGTATTGGACGAGGCTTGATTCCAATTTTCGTCAAAATTTTCAAGCTTATATTCATAATTCAATACAGCATCTTGTGAGTAATTTGAAGTTGCAAATTCAATAGATAAATTATTCTGATTGTATCTGAGGTCTATTTCATCGCAGAGGAAGAGGGCTTTATTTAGAATTTTTGAGTCGTCTCCTGGCGATATATGCTTATTATTGATGAATAATTTGTCAAAATACAAAGAATAATTCACAGGCGAAAAATGTATGAGTTGAGATTCTTGTACAGACGCCAAACCGTTAGTCCCTCCAATAAATACTTCTTTATCCCGGGTTATGTATGAACTGCTGCCTTCGAAGAATCCGGTAATGGGAAAATTACGCCGGGAACGATACAGGGTATTGCCGTTTTTGGGGTTGAATATTGTTAAAGCATTGTTGTGCAACAAGAGGAGATAACCTTCGCTTGTCTCGGAAATATGATAACAGAAATTACTGAACTGTTTCTCATTCTCTTGTGTATAATTTTCGAAGTCATCCGTCCGGGGGCAATAACGAAATAATCCGGAACCTATAGTGCCGAAAAATAATTCTCCGCTTTTCGTTTCCAGTATTGAGGTTACTTCGAATTTACCGATAGAACGGGGTTCGTTTTTATTATACGAGTATTGCTTTACTTCCTTTGTATTCAGGTCTATACATTTAAGGTCCGGGGTTGATAACCATAACCTGTCCTTGCTATCTATGAAAAATGTATAAATGAAATTGCTGTTTATCAGATTATTTAGTTCAGTATCATCACTGAACGGTTTTATTTCGTCTTCGCCAATATTTATTCTGAATAAACCTCCTCTTATCTGCACTATAATGGAATTTTTATATCTGCTTATGTCCTTGATGGAATTACCGGATAAGGCATTATTGGTTATGATTGATTGATTCAATAATTTATGGCTTTTCGTTTTGAGATCAAAAACGCATAAGCCGAGGTTATGGATGCCTATGAAAAGTCTATCCCCTGTTTCATCATAATAAATACTTTTAAGATTATATCTTATTGCCGAATCAGGATCATATCCGTCATAGAGGTATCGTGTAAACTTCCGCGTTGCCAGATTAAGGCAGTTAAGGCCGCCGCCTTCGGTACATATCCATAGATTACCGGATCGGTCTTCCGCCATTTTCCCCACAAAGGGGAAACTCAGGTTATTTTTTCCGACCGAACTGGCGTTGTAGAAGTTAAAAAGGTCAAATTTAGGATTGAAATAATTAGCCCCGCCAAAGTAGGTCCCGATCCAGAGAGTTCCCTGCTCATCTTCGTAAATCGAAAATATCGACGAATGGCTCAAACTGTGGGGTTGGGTATCGTCATGGATATAATTTGTCCAGTTCTTACTATTCTTGTTGAAACTGTTTAATCCGAAAAATGTGCCTATCCATACAGTACCCAGATTATCCTCAAAGATGGTCCGTACCTGGTCGTTCGACAGAGAGTTTTTTCCGGCAATATGGAAATAGTGATGTTTTAGATTTCCTTCTCCGTCAAATATATATACGCCTTTGTCTTTAGTCCCGGCCCATACCCAGCCATCTTTGTCTATATATATGGAATTTACATAAATATTTTCTAACAGATTATCCCTTTTTGAATTAGGGCTACCCGCTTTTAATACAGTCAGCCCGCTCCGGCCTCCCACCCAGATATCATTTTCACGGGATACGCATAATGCATATACTCTTCCAATATTCTCTCTCACAGTCGCATATAGTGATATCTTGTCAGTTTCTTCAGAATATGTATATACCTGATCATCGGTAATAAACCATAATTTACCGTTTTTATAGAATATTTCGTTTACATTTTCTTTCAATCGCCGGAACTTTTCTCCAACAATATCGTATTTTATGAGATCATAATTAGCCTTTATGTAAATGGCCCCTTTTTTATTCCCGGTTATTGATAAAATATTATTGTGAGTAAGCTCGGGAAATTCTGCAGAAGACCTGAATATCTGTATTGCATTGCCATTATATCTGCATATACCTTCTACAGTGCCGAACCACATTGCTCCTGTCTCATCCTGATAGATGGACATGACGTTTATTTGTGGCAGTCCTTGAGTACTTCCCAGATGATTGAAGTATATATTATCTGATAATCCTGGTAATGTGATTAAGAATAAGTTTATGTAGATAATTATGGCTTTCATTATTATATATTAAGGTTTATCGAGTTCGGTTTTTATAAAAAATAATAATGCCAATCAGTAGTATTAAAAGGTAACAAAAGTAACACATGTTTCAGTTAACAGTAAACAATCAGTAATAAACAGAAATACAGATTTTTGGCTCTGCCAGTCTTGACTCACCGGCGCTTCATCTATTTTTAATTGACTAACGTCGAATGCTGCCCCGCTTCGCTTAAAAACTACTACTTGTTAAAAAGTAACAAAGGTAACAGAAAATCAGTAAACAGTTATCAGTTAACAATCCTTTCTTGCAAACCGCATTTCTCCCGGTGTATCTGCGTGTCTTTCCTGCGAGCTTCAGAGTCCTCGTTTTTTTATTTCTGCTTCTCATATTCTTTCGTTGATTATCTGTATAATGTTAAAAAGTAACAAAGGTAACAGATATATCAGTTATCAGTTAACAGTAAACAGTTAGCAGTAAACAGTATTTCACGCAGAGACGCTAAGGCGCAAAAGGTAACAAAGGTAACAGTTTTTTAGCCTTTGTGCCCTTTGTGATTCCCATCGTGTACTTAGTGGTTAAAACTCTTTACCACAAGGGACACAAAGGTTTACACAAAGAACACTATATAAAAGGTAACAAAGGTAACACATATATCAGTAAACAGTAAACAGTCAACAGTTATCAATTAACAACTTGTATGTCGTATCTTGTTTACTCGTATCTTGTTTACTTGTAACTCGTAACTGCCCGAAGGGCGAAGTAACTCGTAACTGCTTTAATCAATACGTCAAAGAACTATCATCCAAATGCTTTCGGCTCTGTCTATATAGATAAAGTTATATATATAAGATAACACTTGATTTTTTCCCACGACTCACATTAACTATCCATTAATAATAAATATATGTCAGTCTATCTTAAAATAGCCCAATAGAGGCTGGCAAAGGTGTTTTTACTTTATTGCTTTTATTCCGTTATAACTCAAACAGCTTCTTAAATTAATTACCGTTTACCCCACTTTTTTTGTGCGGTACAAAATTATCCCATAATCGGTACAAAAAGTACCCTTTTTGAAATTCAAGTGCAATATTTTTGTCGGGTTAATCCTAATATCTAAACGATTTGTAATTCACTCTTAATATTAATTTATGATGTTCTGCTCAAAAAAAGTAATACTTTTCCAGTCTGTTTTTCGTCTGAAAATATGGAACTTAACTCCGTTTTGTCAGAGAGGAAAAGAAAGCATACAATATCCATACCCCTCAGGATTTTTTTCCATATTCATAATATAAATCCCAATCTTAAAAATGAGACGATATGTTAATTAAAACTTAAAGCCGGGCCAGTCCAATTTTAATAAAGAAGGTCCTTTGAGATTGAATCTTGAAAACCGATTGTTAACTTAAAATGAATTCTCTGATGAAAATTACTAAAAAATGCAAAAGAAATAGAAAGCTGCTGAAAAGCTTTCTGTTAACGGCTCTTTACCTGTTTCCATTGATAGCAATGGCACAAACTCGTATTGTTGGAGGCGTAGTCACGGATCAGGGCAACGAGCCTCTGATCGGAGTGAGTGTTGTTATAAAAGGTACGACTACAGGAACACTCACAGATACTGATGGAAAATATACTATTAATGTACCGGATAAGGAATCCGTCCTTGTGCTTTCATATATCGGATATGTCATACAGGAACAGAAAGTGGGAGAACGCACTGCAATAGATGTTGTCCTGCAAGAAAACAACAAACTGTTGGATGAAGTCGTCGTTGTCGGTTATGGCGTACAAAAGAAAATAAACCTGACAGGAGCGGTTTCTGCAGTAGATTCAAGGAAGCTGGAAAACCGTGCCACAACCAACCTTTCGAGTTCGCTTTCCGGTCTGGCTTCCGGTGTCACAGTGAAGCAGTCGAGCGGTAAGCCGGGCAGCGACGAGGCGGACATCCGCATCCGTGGTATCGGTACGTTTAACAAAGATTACCTGTCACCGCTTATTATCGTGGATGGCTCGGAGGCAAGCATCAGCTCGGTCAACCCGGATGATGTGGAAAGTATCTCATTCCTCAAAGATGCGGCTTCGGCAAGTATCTACGGCTCGAGAGGCGCCAATGGCGTCGTTCTCATCACCACCAAAAGAGGCAAAAAGGGCGAAGCGCCGCGCATCACTTACTCAGGTATTATCACCCGGGAGAAGATGAGCGGCCAGAAGTTTAATTTTGGTAGTAGTTTTGCCGATTACATGGAGCTCTATAACCTCAAGGAACGCCTTACGATGACCAGTGTGGACAATCTGACGAACGGCACGGGTGTATCCTTCCCGCAAGAGCTGATAAATGAATGGAGGGCTGCCGAAGCCAATCCCAACGGCATCTACACTGATCCGGAGACAGGCAATCAAGCCCCTAACTGGTTGGCATACCCTACTACCAACTGGGTAGACTATCTTTTTCAGTCTGCTACCACACAGAAGCACAACATCTCTGTGGCCGGCGGTGGCGATAAGAGCAATTATCTGCTTTCGTTCAACTATCTCGACAACCCCGGAACACTCGAAAATACAGGACTGAAGCGCTATCAGGGGCGTATTAACCTTGAAACCAGGATTACCGACTTCCTGCGTGTGGGCACACAGACTTACGCTACTTTCCAAAAGCGCGATCCGGGCAACACCAACCTTACTTATCTTTTCCAGACCTATCCGAGCATTATGCCGAAATACAACGGACAGTATGGCGGCAGCGATTATGCTCCGGAAACGAACAACCTCCTGAAGGAAGTGGCCGGAACGGGCGGATACTACGATCAGACGAGGCTCAATACCACCTGGTTTGCCGGCGTTGACTTCGGCAAGGGCCTGACGGGTGAAGTACGCTTCAATTACCAGACCCTGTTTGATGAACAGGCTACCTATGGCAGGCACATCGACCTTATCTCATTCCGTTCGGGTAAGGTGCTGCAGGCAGGCAGTACAGTGGAACAGGCGACTACCACCCGTGCTACCACCCGCTATCAGAACAATACCACTACTGCGACGCTGAACTATATGAAGAGTTTCGGTAGTCACGACATTACCGCGCTACTCGGCTTCGAGCGTTATCAGTGGAATAAGAAAGGCTTCACGGCTACGCGTACAGGACTGCTGGATTTTGACCTGCCCGACTTCAACGCGGCCACTGATAAAATAAAATCCCCGACCGTAGGCAGCTCGGATGACTGGAAGAATCTGGCCGAACAGGACTACGGAGTAGTATCGTATTTCGGGCGTATCAACTATGCCTATAAGAATCGTTATCTGATGGAGGCGAATTTCCGTCGCGATGGCAGTTCACGCTTTGGCCCCGACTACCGTTGGGGAACATTCCCTTCTTTTTCGCTTGGCTGGCGCCCGCTGGAAGAAGATTTCATGGAGTCTGCACGCAACATCTTCAGTAACCTGAAGCTCCGCGGCTCGTGGGGAAGGTTGGGTAATACTACTTCGGGCTACTACGAGTGGCAGGCCACTTACAGTGCGCAGAACTATGCTTTTGGTGACGCAATCTATAAAGGTCTGGCGAAGAGCAAGCTTGCCAATCCCCTGCTGCACTGGGAAGCCGTGACCTCTACAGATATCGGCCTCGACCTTGGCTTCCTGGACAATCGACTGACAGCCGAAGCCGACTACTACGTGCGCAAAACGAAAGGTATCCTTGCCAGTCCCAGCATGTACCTGACAATGGGTACAGTGAGCGCCCCCACTACCAACACATCCGATATGGCGAACAAGGGGTTTGAAATCACCTTGGGCTGGAAAGACAAAATCAAGGACTTCAGCTACGCTGTCAGCGCTAACTTCTCTTATAACCGGAACGAAGTGACCAAGTACAAGGGCGTTTATAAAGAAGGCTGGGAAACGGATGCTAACGGCAACAAAGTATGGGTGACCAATCGCGGGGAAACTGCCAGTATTGACGGCAATAATATCGTGACGGAAGGGCATCCCTACAACGAATACTATATCTACTCCACCCACAAAGGTAACGGAGACTACTTCCTTGCCGATGGAAAACCAGATCCTAACGGTGGTCCCCGTGATGGTATGATACGGACAAAGGCCGACCTGGACTGGGTACGCGCCATGATTGATAATGGCTATAGCTTCAACGGACAGACTGTAGGACAGGGCAAAGGCTTGTGGTACGGCGAACGTATCTATGCCGACCTGAACGGTGACGGCAAGTATGGCACTGCCGACGACCGTTACTTCTCCGGCAAGAACAGTGTGCCTAAGTACAGCTTTGGATTTAACCTATCTGCCGAATGGAAAGGCTTCGACCTGAGTATGACATGGGCAGGTAACGCCGGCTTCAGTTATGTCATCTACAGCCGGGGCTTCAATATAGCAGCCGGACAGAAAGGCGATGTGATGCCAATGGACGCATACACGAACTTCTACCGTTACGACCCTCTGGCTGCTCTGACAGATGCAAATTATGACCCGGCTCAGGACCCCAAAGCCAATGTAAATGCTATCTACCCGCGACTGGGGGCCGTTGCACACCTGAGTAACGAAACCGAGGTGTACAATGCCAGCTACATCAAACTGAAGACCCTCCAGATCGGCTACACTATACCCAAGAAGTGGGCGCAGAAAGTGTACGTCAACAATTTACGCGTTTTCTTCTCCGGTGAGAATCTGTTGACAATTACCGACTTCCCCGGCGTAGACCCCGAATACGGCGGCAGCGGATACCAGACCTATCCCATCCCGCGCATGCTTTCGGCTGGTATAAACATAACATTTTAAACTAAAAGGAAGACTATGAACATGAAAAAAATAACCTATCTGACAGTAGCTGCCACCCTCGCTTTTGCAATAGCAGCCTGCACCGATGTACTCGACACTGTTCCTTCAAACGCCGTGGCGAGCGGAACCATGTGGACTAACGAAGCTCTTACCGACCAGGGAGTGGCGGGTGTGTATGCGCCCATGCGTAACTGGGGATTCTATTCCAACAATGCAGGTGACTACAGCGCATCCGACTGTGTCCCTTTCGAGATACTGGGCGTGTCGGGTGAAATTCGCTTCGAAGTGAAATACCTCACAGGGGTGGCCGACGCCAACTACGGATTGTTCAGCACTATGTGGAAGAAGTTATATGAAGGCGTACACCGTGCTAACGACGCCATTGCCAATCTGCCGACTGCCGGTGGCATCACAGCAGAAAAGCGCGGACGCCTGACAGCCGAAGCCAAGTTCATGCGGGCTTACTATTATATGCGCCTGAATGAGTTGTACGGACGGAACGGTCTGGGCGTGCCCGTCTACACCGAACCTGTGGCTGCCGAAGAATGCAACAGGGGACAGAGTCCCGAAAACGAAGTGTGGGCTCTTGTGGAACAAGACCTCACCGATGCCATCAACGAACCTAACTTTCCCGGCAAGTATCTCGAAAAGGGACGTTCCAGTAAGGGCGCGGCATACGCTTTCCGCGGAAGGGCGCGGCTACTCCAACAGAAGTATGCCGAAGCGGCCGATGACTTCTCGAAGGTAAAAGCATGTGGCTTCGGACTGTTCCAGGGAGGCTATAAGCAGCTCTTTACGCAGGCTAACGAGGGTTGTGAAGAGATGATCTTCTCTCTTACCAATATCGAAGAGAACGGCTTCGGTTCCATTATCCAGAAATACGCCGGCACACGTTCGGCAGGTGGTAAGGCAGGCGGTAACGGCTGGGCCGACTACATGGTGAATCCCGCCGTGGTGGATCTATATGAGAAAACTAACGGTTCACCGTTCGACTGGGATGAAGCCATCCCGGGCTACAGTGCCATGACCCCTTCAGAGCGGGAAGTCTACTTCGTGCGCGACACGAAGAGTGATGACCCTAGCTGGGTGGCGACAAATACCATCTTTAAGAATAACTCTGCCAAGCCAGCCTACCTGCCCGAAGGTAATGAAGCACGCATCAAGTTGGTATATGCCGACCGTGACCCGCGTCTGGGATTCAACGTCATTACGCCTTACAGCGAGTTCTTCGGGCTGGACGCGAACGGAGGCAATGTGGCGGTGAACACCGTCTACCGCTATCCTGTGAAAGGCGGAAACCAGCACCTCAGCCAGACCGGTGTTAATGACCTTTCGCTGAACGATGCGAACGCCACAGGATTCATGTACTACCACCGCAAGTTTATCATTGAGGGGGCCAACCTTGAGAGCCGCGACTATAATCCTATAGACGAACCTATCATGCGCTATGCACAGGTGCTGCTGATGTGGGCTGAGGCTATAGTACAGCAGAATGGGAGTCTCACGGATGCAGCCTCTAAAGTCAATGAAGTGCGTGGCCGTTCGTCGGTGAATATGCCCGGCTATACTTTTACTTCAAAAGAAGACGCCATGGAGAAAATCCGGAACGAGGTACGACGCGAGTTCGTGGGCGAAGGCGTGGACTTTTATGAAGAATTGCGATGGGGTACTCTGAAGAAAGTGAAATACGAAGGTAAGGCTGGCGGCTTCTCTATCTACGATGGAGGTGCGCACAACATTCTCGGCGGACGCTCCAACCGGCCCGCAGCAACCAATCTGTGGAGTACGTACAATGACTACAGCATCTGGCCTGTACCCCGCACCGAAATAGAGAAAAATCCGAATTTAACCCCGACTCCGGGATGGCAATACTAATGTAAATGACAATAAGGGTTGCCTCATCTTTTTGGGGTAACCCTTATTATGATGGAATACAATTATTTCTTTTGTAGCGAAATATGTATAAAATAAATAACCAAGACTGTTGTATTCAGATAATTATTTGTTAACTTGTGTACATCATATAGGATTAGAAATAAACCGTCTTTTAAATAATGAATAAATAATATAAATGTATCATCTATGATTAAGAAAAACTATTTATTTCTGTTATATCTGTCCCTGTTTTTTTCATTAGCCTTACAATCCCAGGAGCACAGCTTTGGAATCAAAGGCGGGGATTTTGTGTACGACGGGAAACCGGTGAGAATTATATCCGGTGAAATGCATTATGCCCGCATTCCTCATCAATATTGGCGTCACCGTATGCAAATGCTGAAAGCAATGGGGCTTAATGCCGTGGCTACATATGTATTCTGGAATGCGCATGAACCGGAACCTGGAAAATGGGATTTCGCCGGGGATAAGGACCTTGCCGGATATATAAAGACAGCCGGCGAAGAAGGCCTGATGGTGATACTTCGCCCCGGACCGTATGTATGTGCCGAGTGGGAATTCGGAGGGTATCCATGGTGGCTCCAGAATGTCGAAGGTCTGGAACTAAGAAGGGATAATGAACAGTTTCTGAAATATACCCGGCTGTATATGGATCGCTTATATAAGGAAGTCGGAAACCTCCAGATCACAAAGGGGGGGCCGATTGTTATGGTTCAGGCCGAAAATGAATTCGGCTCTTATGTATCTCAACGGAAAGATATTCCCTTGGAAGAGCACAGGGCTTACAATGCTAAGATCGTTCAGCAACTGAAAGATGCCGGCTTTGACGTACCTATGTTCACATCCGACGGCAGTTGGCTTTTCGAAGGAGGCGCTACACCCGGAGCTTTACCTACGGCTAATGGCGAGAGCAACATTGAGAATCTGAAAAAGGTGGTGAACGAGTATAATGGGGGGAAAGGCCCCTATATGGTTGCCGAGTTTTATCCGG
Organism: Dysgonomonas termitidis; assembly: GCF_042654545.1. Lineage (GTDB taxonomy): Bacteria > Bacteroidota > Bacteroidia > Bacteroidales > Dysgonomonadaceae > Dysgonomonas > Dysgonomonas termitidis. The sequence goes on along the minus strand of NZ_JBHSGN010000004.1, from coordinate 87,227 downwards.
GATGGCTTGCTCACTGGGTGGAACCGCATCCGCAAGTGAGCGCTGCAAGTATTGCCCGTCAGACGGAAAAATATCTGCAGAATGAGGTATCCATCAATTACTATATGGTGCATGGCGGAACGAACTTCGGATTTACCAGTGGAGCGAACTATGATAAAAAGCATGATATACAGCCGGATCTGACCAGCTATGACTATGATGCTCCTGTCAGCGAAGCCGGATGGGTCACACCTAAATTCGACTCGGTACGCAATGTTATCCGGAAATATGTGACGTATGAACTTCCTCCTGCCCCGGCCGCAATACCATTGATCGAGATACCTTCTATCAAACTGACTAAGGTTGCCGATATGATGGAAGTGATCGGAGCCCGGAAACCCGTACAAAGCGATAAGCCGATGACTTTTGAACAATTGAAGCAGGGATACGGCTATATTCTGTATTCCCGTCATTTCAATCAGCCGATAAGCGGCAAGCTTGAGATAGAAGGCCTTCGCGATTATGCGCTGGTATACGTGAACGGGGAAAAGGTAGGCGAGTTGAACAGGTATTTTAAGAACTATTCGATGGATATTGATATTCCTTTTAATTCCAATCTGGAAATATTTGTAGAGAATATGGGCCGTATCAATTACGGGTCGGAGATCATACACAATACGAAAGGGATTATCAGTCCCGTTATAATCAACGGGAATATTATAGAAGGTGAATGGGAGATGTACCAGGTGCCGATGAATGAAGCTCCGGCTGTGGATAAAATGGATAGATCACATGTATATGAGTTGGGTGCCGCCGGAAAAATAAAGGGCCGGCCGGCTCTTTATACTGGTACCTTCAATCTGGATGAAACGGGCGATACCTTTATCGACATGGAAGACTGGGGCAAAGGCATTATTTTTATCAACGGTATAAATATCGGTCGCTACTGGAAAGTCGGACCTCAGCAAACACTTTACATTCCAGGCGTATGGCTCAGGAAAGGACAGAATGAAATAGCTATCTTCGAGCAGCAGAACGATAAGGTACATTCGGAAGTGAAAACGGTAAAAGTGCCGGTGCTGACAAAACTGAATGTAAATTAGTATAACCGTAAAAATATTCCTACGTGGTATTCCCCTTTGTTGCGCAGACATTTTTCTAAACGGTCAAGTCTTTAAATAGAGTTATTCCGGTATGATGAGTACGGAAAGTTTCTTCAGTGACAGTGAGGATAGGGACGTTATAACCGTAAGTCTTGATTATAACTGAAATATCAGTAATTACGATAAGATTATCAAATAATGAGAACTAATATACAAAGATTCATACTCCTGATCTTATGTTTAAGTTTGGGTGTAAATACATTTCCTCAGAAGAACAATAACAATGAGCAGAAGCAGGTAAGCGACAGGGCTTACTGGGTAGATTTGCTTTATAAGATGTCAGAACCTGTCCTTAGCAATATGAGTAAAGGGGAACTGAAAAAGAACATGATAGTGGAATATAGCCCTAGCTGGGACGGACGGAACAAAAACGTAGCTTACATGGAAGCATTCGGCCGTTTAATTGCCGGTGTTGCCCCCTGGCTTAATCTCCCGGATGATAACACTCCTGAAGGCAGGCAACGAAAACAAATGCGGGAATGGGCCTTGCTGAGTTATGCAAACGCTGTCGATCCGGAAAATCCCGATTACCTGCTATGGAGCGGTTCAAATCAGATACTTGTAGATGCTGCTTACATAGCCAATAGCTTTATCCGTGCTCCAAAGGCTTTATGGAATCCGCTGGATCAGATAACCAAGGACCGGTATATCAAAGAATTTAAGAGCCTTCGTAAAATCAGACCGGCGTACAACAACTGGTTATTATTCAGAGCCATGATAGAAGCTTTTCTGGCATCGGTTGATGAAGAATATGACGGTTATGTACTCGATGTTGCTATTCGCAAAATAAATGAATGGTATCTTGGAGACGGATGGTACGCCGACGGGCCGGAATATTCCCTCGATTATTACAACGGATACGTAATGCATCCTATGTATGTTGAAATCATAGAAGTAATGGAAAGCAAGAAAATATACAGTCCGGTGAAATTCGATCTGGCCCTCAGACGTATGCAACGGTATAACCAGTTAGTAGAACGCCTGATCTCACCGGAAGCATCCTTTCCGGCCGTAGGGCGCTCTATGACATACCGTATGGGTGCTTTTCAGGCATTATCCCTTTCTGCCTGGAAATACGGCCTGCCTGAAACGATGACTAACGGACAGGTAAGGAATGCACTTACATGTGTTATGAAAAGGATGTTTTCCGTAGGAGGCAATTTTAACAAAGAGGGTTATCTGCAACTCGGTTTTGTCGGGCATCAACCTGATCTGGCCGATTATTACACCAATGCAGGCAGCCTGTATATAACATCCCTGGTATTCCTGCCGTTAGGTCTACCTGCCGGCCATGCATTCTGGACTTCACCTGCCGAAGAATGGACCTCACAAAAAGCATGGAGTGGAAAACCGTTTCTAAAAGATTATCATGAATCTATAAAACAATAGGAAGTATGAAAAGAGTATTGACTATTTGTTTACTTCTGATATGTCTATCCGCCAATGCATATAAAGACCGGGATTTGTTGCAGAAAGCAGCCGGTCAGGAAAAACTGGGAAGTATGCTTGTTACAGATCAAAAATGGGTACGTTATCCGAACTATTCGGATCGGGATAACTGGGATCAGTTTTTTGGTGAAAACAAAACTTATCTGATAGAACAAGGGGAAAAATATCTTAACTATGAATGGAAAGTAGTTAAGGCGACCGATTACCTCGAATATACCAGAAGCGGTGACCGGAGCATTATGGAAAGAATATACAATGGTAACCTGAATGCTGTTTCATCCCTTTTTATAGCTGAAATGGCCGAAGGCAAAGGCAGGTTCATGGATCAATTGACAAATGGAATCTTTCAAGCATGTGAAATGACATCATGGTCTATTTCCGCACACCTGGCTCTACAACGTGTACGAGGTTCATTTCCAAATCTTAATGACCATGTCATAGATCTGGTGTCAGGCGATGTAGGGGCAACGTTTTCCTGGATATATTACTTCTTGAATAAGGAATTTGATAAAATAAATCCGCTCATCTCGGAACGTTTGCACTACGAAATCGAAAACCGTATTCTGACCCCGTATCTGAACGAAACCCGTTTCTGGTGGATGGCGACAAATGCTACATCAGAAAGCGCTTTTGTAAACAACTGGAACCCATGGTGTAACGCCAATGTTATACAATGTTTTCTTTTGGTAGAAAAAGACAAGGACCGTTTGCTGAAAGGAGTTTACAAATCAATGGTATCCGTCGACAAATTCATCAACTATAACCACGATGACGGCGCCTGTGAAGAAGGCCCTTCATACTGGGGGCACGCTGCCGGGAAAATGTATGATTATCTGCAAATACTGTATGATGCGACTAATGGAGGAATATCTATATTCTCAGACCCTATGATAAGGAATATGGGCGAATATATTGCACGCTCATATATAGGTAACGGCTGGGTCGTAAATTTTGCCGACGCTTCGGCTAAAAGCAGCTTGGACTACCGCCTGATTTACCGATACGGCAACATGGTGAAAAGTACGGAAATGGAACAATTCGCTTCTTATCTGAAAAAAGAAAAACCTGAAAAAATATCCACATCCCGTGACACATACAGGCTTTTGGCTGATCTGTCATCCGATAAGGAAATAGATAAATTCAGTCCTGTCCATATTGCCACTCCTTTTACATGGTATCCGGATACAGAATTCTGCTATATGAGCGAAGGGAAACTGTTCTTTGCGGCAAAGGGTGGATATAATGATGAAAGCCATAACCACAACGATACCGGGACATTTTCTTTATATGCCGGTAACGAACCTGTTTTCATAGATGTAGGAGTGGGGACATATACAAGGCAAACATTCAGCAGCGAGCGTTATACGATATGGACCATGCAGAGCGACTATCACAATATACCGCGAATCAACGGCTTTTCTCAAAACTTTGGTAAAAAATATAAGGCTAAAGATTTGAAAGCCGATAAAAATAACAAAACTTTCGTTCTGGACGTTTCGCAATCGTATCCTGCCGAAGCCGGAATAAACAAATGGATACGAAGCTATAAATTATCGAAAAACAGCCTTGTAATAGAAGATAATTATGATATAATGAATGCTCGGACAGCAAACCAATTGAATTTCATGACCTCCGGAAAAGTAGATGCTTCGCAGCCGGGCATTGTAAAAATTACAATAAAAAACAAAACATATCAGCTGATATATGATAAAAATATCTTTGATCCGGTATCAGAAAATATAAAACTAGATGATATCAGGCTATCCGGAGTATGGGGAGATGAAATAGTCAGAATATCATTAAATGCAAAAAAAATAAATAACAGGGGGATCTATAAAATTTTTATTAAAGCTTAAAAAATGAATTTGAGAAATTTTAAACTGCTTTTTCTTACGTTTGCCATGATATCGCTGGTTGCAGCATGTCAGAATAAGCAAAGAGAAAAAGAGGACTTTATAAAAGGTAATGTGAAATTTGCCACAGCCCAGACGGATATAATGTTGCAGGTTGTGGGAGAACCTACAGGTAATAATTATCCCCGGACAATGAAAAGGAACGGGGAACTGGCTGTCACAAGTATGTATGACTGGACTCCCGGATTTTTTCCGGGATCATTATGGTATTTGTACGAACTTACAGGTGAAACAAAATGGAGAGACATGGCAGAAAAATGGACCACATCGCTGGAGCCGCTAAAAACATTTACAGGACACCACGATCTGGGCTTTATGATGTATTGCAGCTATGGCAATGCCGAAAGGCTGGACCCAAAACCGGAGTATAAGGAAATCCTGATAGAAAGTGCGAATTCCCTTTCTTCGCGTTTCAGCGAGAAGACACAGACAATCAAGTCATGGAATTACCGCAAAAACTGGAATGATACAACAGAATGGTTTTATCCTGTAATCATAGACAATATGATGAACCTGGAAATGCTTTTTTATGCATCAAAGGTAAGTGGTGATAAAAAATATTATGACATTGCTGTAAAACATTCCGAATCGACATTGAAAAACCATTTCAGGAAGGATTTCAGCACATACCATGTTGTTGATTATGATACAATAACCGGAAATGTACTGGATCAGGCAACCTGTCAGGGATTTAGTGACAACTCCACATGGTCGCGCGGACAAGCTTGGGCTATATACGGCTTCACCATGGTCTATCGTGAAACAAAAGATCCAAAATTCCTCGATGCAGCTATTAAAGCGACTGAAATGTACCTGAAGAATCTGCCCGAAGACATGGTTCCTTTATGGGATTTCAATGCAGGTGAAGCCGGATATGCGGCAGAAGGGAAATCATATGCCGTAGAATTCCCGGGGAAAGAACTGAGAGATGCTTCCGCAGCTGCCATAGTATGTTCTGCATTATTCGAACTGAGCGGGTATGCTAATAAACCAGAGTATCTGGATTACGCTATAAAAATGCTCTATAGTCTGGCATCTCCGGCATATAGGGCTCCATTAGGTGAAAATGCCGGTTTTCTATTGATGCATAGTGTGGGAAGTATACCTCACAAATCTGAAATAGACAAGCCACTGGTTTATGCTGACTATTATTTTCTGGAAGCGTTGATCAGATACAGGAATATGAATAGTCAAAATAATACTCTCTACCAAGACTAATTTATAAGTATTTGATTATGAGGATAAATTTTATATATTCCGGATTGGCTTTCAGTCTAGCGGTGTTTCTGTTTACGGGGCTTCTTCATGCACAACAGATAGTTACTCCACGGGGTATAGACTGGGCTACATTCCTGCAACAGCATGATTTGGTTTGGACCGGAATAGTTCCGGATTATTATTCGGGAGCCATAATGGGAAACGGACTTCTGGGAAATAATATCTATAAAGAAGGAGAAGCCTATAAATTTCATATAGGAAGGGTCGATGTTACCGAAGGTAGGATGCCGGCAGATAAATCACAATACAGGAACCTGTATCACGGAGCAAGGCTTCCTATCGGATATTTCCTGATGAAGCCTGTTGGTGCGCCGCTTTCCGAAAATATGAGACTCAACCTGTGGGATGCAACTACAACGGGAAATATAATAACAGATAAAGGAAAAATCTCTTTTAAGAGTTATGTGCATGCAACCAGAGATATTATCGTATTGGAAACAGACACAGAAGGGGAAGAAAATGGTTTCCAATGGGACTGGAATGCCTTAAAAGCCATAAGTCCGCGCTATACGTTCGGAAATAAAGATTATCCACAGGAATATATAGACAATCCGAATCCTGATGTAAAAATATATACGGATGGAGAGTACAAGCTGTCTGTACAAAATTTACTGGGCGGGAAAAGTTACATTGTGGCATGGCACGAAATAAAAGAGGGAAATTCCCGTCGTATCTTTATAACCATCTCGCAGGAGCAAACAGAAAAACAGGCTATTGACAAAGCTAAAAAAACAATAAGGGATGCTATCAAGGAAAGTCCAGTAGCCTTGGAAAGCAGCCATAAACAATGGTGGCACGCATATTATCCATCTAGTTTTGTTTCTTTCGGGAACTCTAAAATGGAAAGCTTTTATTGGATACAACAATACAAGTTAGGTTGTATAACCCGCCCCGATAAATATATTATAGACCTTCAGGGGCCATGGGCAATGGAGAAAACACCATGGCCTGCAATTTGGATGAACCTTAATGTTCAATTAACTTATTCTCCCTTATTCACTGCCAATCGTGCAGAAATGTCCGAACCTTTGTGGAAATCGTTAAATGACAATTTGCAAAATCTGGCAGAGAACACATCTGTTAACGAGTGGCAAGAAGATGCTATAGTAATGGGGCGTAGTACCAGTTATCATTTGCTCTCTCCCCTGAAGGCGGATATGGAGGATAAAATGCTCTATGAGACAGGTAATCTGACCTGGATATTATACTACTATTATGAATATTGCGTGTATTTACAGGATGAGAACGAATTATTGGAAAAATTTTATCCTTTGTTGAAGAAAAGCATAGCATATTATACGCATATAAAAGAAAAAAGAGAAGATGGAAAATATCATCTACCGGAAACTGCATCTCCCGAGTACAAGTCTGCCAGAGATTGCAACTATGATTTGTCCCTGCTCCGGTGGGGCTTGAATACCTTACTGAAGATAAATACAACATATAAATTGGGCGATGTAAAAGTTCCTGAATGGAAGGATTTTATAGATAATCTGGTCGATTATCCGGTCGATCCGGAGAAAGGATATATGATAGGTGAAAATGTTAATCTGACCGGTTCTCACAGGCATTATTCTCATCTACTGATGGTTTATCCGCTTCATATGGTTAATTGGGAACAACCGGAAAACAGGGAGCTTATTTCTAAAAGTATATCTCACTGGCAAAGTATGCCTGACTATCTGCAAGGATATTCGTTTACGGGTTCATCATCCATGTATTCAATGATGGGCGACGGACAAAAGGCTGTAGCCCAGTTGCAGAAATTAATAGATAAGTATATCCGTCCTAATACTTTATACAGGGAGACTGGTCCGGTTATAGAGACTCCATTGGCAGGAGCCGCTTCCCTGCAAGAGCTGTTCTTGCAATCATGGGGTGGAAAAATAAGGGTTTTCCCGGCGGTTCCGGAGAATTGGGCGCAGGCTTCTTTTATCAATTTCAGGGCTGAAGGTGCATTTTTGGTAAGTGCTTCCCGTTATAAAGGGAAAACCGTATTTATACAGATAGAAAGTGAAAAAGGTGGAGAATGCCGGGTACAGACATACATGAATACGGATAATCTGAGAGTACAGCAGGCTAAAGGGGCAAAAACAGACTTTTCTGTCATCGACAAGGCTAAAGGGCTGATCAGTATAAGTACCCGGAAGGGAGATATTATACAGTTGACGGACGAAACTTTGGATACTATAATCCCAAAACCAGTAAAACATCCAAAGGAGGAATGTAACCCTTACGGTTATAAACGATAATTTTGAGTGATTTTTCTTTATATTGAAAGATTATTTTACTGATACAACAAAACTATGCATAAATAATAAAATAGAACTAAGACGGCTGATTGTCAATAATATTGATAATCAGTCATCTCAATTCTATTTATATAATAAAAAAGTAGTGTGTATCTAATTTAAAATGGTTATATACTTTTAGTTCTCTAAACCGGGATTAGCTTGAATAGCCTCTTTAGGTATCTGAATCGTATAACGGGGATCATCTTGCTGTAAGGTATATGTTTGCCCATTTATTTCTTTGATAATCTGAGGGCGTGTTGTACGGCGAAGGTCATACCAGCGGTGTCCTTCGAAAGCCAATTCACGGGCTCTTTCAGTTAATATTTCTTCAATCAACTCCGATTTAGACATTGCATTTACGGCTGTTTCCTTCACGCTATAGCCTGCCGGATTATACCGCTTTTTCATAAGTTCCAGCAAACGTTTACGGGCTTGCGACAGATCATCTTTGTTGGCTGCCGCTTCGGCAGATGTGAGATAAAACTCCCCTGTCCTGAATGTTTGCCGGTATTGCGTGTATCCTGTCTTTTTACTTGAGTAATAGCCATTATAATTCGGGCCTTCAAAATAGAACCCAAAACGCAGGTCATTGGCATCATACATATCAATGAATGTTTGAGTCAGGAAAGCTGACCTCGTAACCTGCTGACTAGGAGTCAATTCCATTGCTGTAATAACTTCTCCACATGTGTACAAAGTAGGGACAACGGCATCGGCCGCATTTAAGTCTTCCAGATATGCCTGATTTGCAATAACCTCTTCAGCTTTGTTATACGCACTTTCCCAATTACCCATATAGAGAGCTATTCTGGCATCGAAAGCAGAGACCGAAGTTGTATTGAACCGGTATAGATATTTATTCTCATCCCACGTTTTCACATTGATAAGCCAGCGGGCCACAGTCATATCATCCAGTATAGATTTGTAGACTTCTTCAACAGTGTTTCTTGTCAGTACAGCCTCTAGATCATTATTTAATTTTAGGGGAACGGCTTTTGTTGTCAGAGCTCCGGGTTTAGTATATGGCTGACCATAGAAGTTGACAAGTATGAAATGGCAATAAGCACGCATCATATAAGCTTCTCCCGCTAGCTGATTTACCTCTTCCTGTGAACCATTTTTTATTGTTTTGTCATTATATGCATTTATTATTTCATTAGCTATAAATATTGTATAGTAATAATAAAGCCACCCGGTTCTGAATGACGCATCACTCGACGGCCGGTCGATCCATATCTGTATATCACCATAGTTAGCCATATCATACTCGTCAGCCTCATTGACCAGCATCTCATCTGCACGGAATCCGGCAGCTCCCCTGTCGCTGGGAAAACCGTTGTATGCACCGGTAAGTAGAGCGCGGTACTCGTCCAATGTCTCCGGAATGACACTACCGGTAGGTTTTATATCGAGGTAATCACCGCAGGATGATAATGTCAATATGCCGCTAAAGAGTAGTAATTGTATTATATATTTCATAACAGTCATTGATTTGGGTTATTAAAAATTGAAGTTCAAACTAAAAACAAATGATCGCGGAATAGGTGTTGCAAATTTATTCCCCATAGTTTCAGGATCTAAATAATTCTTGTAACTGGAACCCCATACCAGCAGGTTGCGGGTTTCCAAGGCAACTGTCGCGTTATTTATTGTCAGTTTCCGGGTTAATGCCTGTGGTATATTATATGCTAACCTGACATTCTGCAGACGGAAATAGTTTTGTTTCTTAACCCATATATCCAGATTGTAATAGATATCATTCCGTGAGTTATACCAGTCATACTCAAGACTGCGCGTAACACCATCCCAGATAGCCGGGAATTTTCCGTCAGGATTTTCGGGAGTCCATCTATCCAGTATGGAAGTATCGGTATTTTGTCCTATATGGGTAGAACTGTTGCTGTAAGGCGGCCTGATTTGGACATGCGCCCCCAGATAATATGCTATATTGCATGACAACTCCCAGTTCTTATATGAGAATGTGTTCAGTATTCCACCTGTATATGGAGCATCTTTAGTTCCCATATATGAGTAAAATCCGCGTTCCTGAAGCGGTGTTACATCCGAGGAGGCCAGGCCTATTCCCCAAACATCCTGTAACTTATATAGTTCTTCTAAAGAGACCCTATTCCCCTGTTTGTCTACAAACAATGGAAGGCCATCTTCATCCAGCCCGTCTGTTTTCAGGGCGAATATTGCCCCTGCAGGATACCCTTCCCTACTTGGAAGGACATTTTGGTCGCCCACCTTTTCTTTCAGGACTTTGTTTTTATTATATGCGAAGTTAAGGTTTGTATACCATGAGAAATCTTTGGTTGTAATATTCTCAGTCCTTAGAGCAATCTCAATACCTTTATTAGTCATACTTGCCCAGTTAATGCTTGTAGAATAGAATCCTGTTTCGAGCGGCAGCATCTGGAACCCTATAAGGTCTGTACCTTTGCGGTAATAATAATCGACACTAAGATTTACTCTTTGTTTCAATACAGAAAGATCTACACCGAGATTAACTGATGTTGTTTTCTCCCAACGCAACTTGTCATTCGGCGCACTGGCTATACTTATAATTTGCTCCGATCCGTCAGGTAATAGGCTTCTAACCTCATATTTACCCAATAAATATGGCGATGTTTTTTTATCAATATTACCCTGAATACCATAAGAAGCTCTGATAGCCAGGTTATCCAGCCAGTTTTTCTGGTCTTTCATAAATGGTTCTTCCATTATTCTCCACGACCCGCTTACGGAATAAAGAGGTAAATAGCGGTATTTTGGGTCTACCCCAAAAAGATCCGAACCATCGAAACGAATACTACCTCCCAGTATATAACGTTGTAATAAAGAGTAAGATGCAGTGGCAAAGAAAGAGGCATAGGCATTGACCTGCCTGATTCTTTGATACTGTCTGTATCTGGATAATTGTGCACTGGATGCATCCGGAAAAACAATTGGTTGAGTCGTTTCTGCTGAAGGGCTATATCCGAATCCGGCGCTATACAAAGTAGTATACCATGTTTTCCTGATTTCGCTACCGCCCATCACTTCTAATTCGTGTATGCCGTTGTAAGTATCCCTGTATTCGGCCATACCTTTCCATGCAACTTGTGAGTTATCGTTTTCATTATTTCTGATAACACCTCCATCAGGCAGAAAAGATTTACCTCCTTTGAAGCTATCCTGACGAAGTTCCCGCATTGTGAAAGATTCTTCTTCCGCTATCTGTTTTACCGATGTCTTGTCTGACTGTATGCCAAGTTGGGATGTCAGTTTCAACCGGTCACTCAATAGCCGGAATTCCAAATCCCAGATAATGTTTGACGAGGTAATATCTGTCTTATTGCTCGTGTTTTCATATTCTTCGAATATATTAAACTTAAGACCTCTGTCGCTATCCTGTACGTTGTAATCATATGAGTAATTTCCATTAGCATCATAAGGCTGTTGGTAAGGATTTGCTTTACGGGAATACGACAACGGATTTGCATTGCCGTATGTATCAGATAAATATGAACTGTTAGTCCGGCGATTGAGATGGATTGTTAAGCCCGTTTTTACATGATTATTAAATTTATAATTCGTTTTACTCATTAAGCTGAAACGATCGGACGAAACTTTTTCCACATTACCATTCTGGGAAGAATAGCTGAACGAGTTGTAATACTGCATATTGTCACTTCCTCCCGATACACTTATATTATATTCCTGGTCGAATGTATCCCTGAAAAGAATATCGTTCCAGTCAGTATTGATCGTCCTCAGGCTATTGATTTCCTGTTGTACCTGCGAAGGAAGAGCATTCCAGCCATTATTAAGGTAATTGTTTACCAGATTATTATTTTGTAATATTTGGTGGACACCTCCCATTTTTTGCAGATACATATTATCATATCTTAGTAAGTCCAGTTCAAGCCCTACTTTTTGATCGGCATTCATCAGATTCAGGCGGTCGATATTTCTTTTAGGAGAATAGGTTAATTTAGTAGATACATTTACTCTGGGTTTTCCTATCTTCCCTTTTTTTGTGGTAATAACGATTACGCCGTTTGCAGCACGGGTTCCATAAATGGCAGTGGCTGCCACATCTTTAAGTATTGTTATGCTTTCTATATCGGACGGGCTTAGTCCTGCAATAGATGATTGGCGGATATTATCAAGGTCGTTGTCATTCTCCAGTGCCGGTATATCGGTACCTTCGAGAGGCATACCATCGAGAACCCATAAAGGGTCTTGTGTACCGTTTAACGATGCAGTACCACGGATACGTAATTTTACAGGGGCTGTGGGCGAACCCGAAGTCAGCACGGAAGACAATCCGGCCACTTGTCCGGCCAGTGCCTGATCTATACTGTTTACAGTACCGACACTTTCGTCCGAAATAGACACGGTGGTAATAGCAGCCGTCAGCTTTCTGCGTTCTATGGTCTGATAACCGGTAACTACTACAGCATCCAGCGCGTTTCCAGACTCTTTCATTGTAATAGTAACAACCGCTTTACCGCGAATATCCACTTGCTGCGTTTCGAAACCTATAAAAGCGCAGGTTAAATGTGTAATACCTTTGGGGACAGATAAAGTAAATTCACCTTCAGCATCGGCAATAGTTCCCATGTTATAGTTCGTAATCATTCCTTCTACACCGGTTTTCTCTCCGATTGTGCTTTTATCGATATATACCGATGCGCCCGGAAGCGGGGTTCCATCTTCGGCAAATACCTTACCTTTGATAAGGATGGTGTTTTGGGCCGAAAGGGTGATGGTGGAAATAATAAGAAGCAATAGAGTTAATAATCTCATTATTTTACAGTTTTTAGTTTTTACAACAATTAATTTACTTAACGTAAAGACTTGTCGATGCGTAGCAACATGTCTTCATAGTGATAGCGGGTAGCTTCGTCTGTACTGGTTAACCTTGACTTCATCAAACGTTCGATCCGGAGTAATGTCCCTCTTTTTATTGAAACTGATTCTGAAACCCGTTTTAGTCCGGAATAAACCTTGGTAGAGTTGAAGTTTTCATTTTCATTGTTCAGGCTTTTCTTCTCTTTACTGACTTCATTACGGTCAGCAGCTATAATAAGAGCGTCGATAAATCCTTTTTGTGTCGCTTTTTCAATTACATTTAACGGGCGGCCTTGTATTGTCGTTGAAAAAATAGCCTTGTACAGGTCTCCCAGCAGTTCGGTTGCGGTATAAGCCATTTTTCCATTTTGAGCCTCATTATTAATCATCCTGTCGAGCCGTTCATCGTTTAATAAATCCCACAGGACAAATGATTGCGCGCTTGTATAGCTTACAAAGGGATCATATTCTCTGTACCCTTCAGGAGATTCCTTTATGGGGTACACATAGTTATAAAGATCGTCTCCGAACAACCATTCGGGATATGAAATAACGTTGTCAATCAAATATTGAACCGATTTCTTTTGTATATCGCGGGGAACATGTACATAGCTTTTGTTTCCATCGCCATAGACTGTACGGTTGACATACATACCTCCGACATTGGTCAATACATGATATGAGTACAGATGCCATTGCCCGATAATATCATTCATCAGTTTCCCGGCTTTGAGATAATCGTCCCCTTCTTTTGTCGTCCATTTCAGAATTTCAGGAACGATATGTTTTAAATTCTTCAATCCATATTCACTGGCTTTTACAGCATCATCGCCCAAATCTTCGCTCTGGGCCCTTGGATCGACAGCTTCACGCATATCCTGTTGCGGAAGATAGTGATACTGAGAATTCTTATAGGCCTCCGCTACCATTGTTTTTAATCCGGGCAGTTCCTTATGTGCGTCGTTTTCCGGATAAAGACGGTATGCCCACTCAATGGCAAATTTGTCGTACACTCCTATCTTGGGTGTAATGGAGGTCACATTGTCTTCGGGTTGGGCAATATAATTAAAACGGGCATAATCCATAATAGAACTTGCCGTAGCCATTCTGGAGCAGAAAGATTCGCTGCGCAAAGAATCGACCGGATAAGAAAATGATGCGCCCATGTTATGTTTTAAACCTAAAGTATGTCCGATTTCATGAGAGGATATAAAACGAATAGCTTCTCCCATATGTTCATCATCGAACTTGTTAAGTCTCGATTTTTCATCTATGACGCCGGTTTGTACACGCATCCAGGAATGTACGGCTGTCATTACATTATGCCACCAAATAACATCGGACTCTATAATCTCGCCCGAACGCGGATCGAATACCGATGGTCCCATTGCATTGGCCCTGTCCGATGCTGCATATGTTACTGCCGAATAACGGACATCGTCTATGTCAAAATCCGTTTCGCCGGTTACTTCTTTTGCAATGATTGCATTTTTGAATCCTGCGGCTTCAAATGCTTTCTGCCAATCGTAAACGCCCTGTATTATATGTTTTCGCCATTGTGCAGGCGTCGCCGGATCAATATAGAAAACGATTGGCTTGACAGGATCAGATAATTCTCCGCGAAAATAAGCTTCTTTATCTTTAGGCTCGAGACGCCAGCGTGTCACTACTTCTCTTTTTTCAAGTTCATGTTGTTCATCGCTAAAGTACCAGCGGGGGGTAGTAAAATATCCCACACGTGTATCTTCGAAACGCGGAGTCATTGGTGTTTCAGGCAATAATACAAGGTTGGATGTAACCTCTACGGTAAGATTGGCTTCTGTCCGGGCTCCCGGTATTTTAGTTGTCTGCATAGATTTAACAACAATGTTTTGCGGAAAGCTTTTCATCGTAGAGATATAAGAATAATCGCTTATCGGGGTGGTACCGATTCCTGTCATTCCGAACACATTATTAAAGCTGGTTTTTGTTCCGTCATAGACCTTATTGACCTTGATCAATACAGCTGTACTATCCTGATTATATGCTTCTATATTGAATGATTCTAAAATAGACATACCAAAGTTGCTGGCAACGCTTTCACTGATTTTAGTCAGGCCCGATACTTCAATAAATGGCTTATATTGTAAGGTATATACCTTTTTCTGATCTTTGTTTATTTCGAACTGGATGACTATGCTTTCGAAATTCATGCCTTTATTGATTCCGGCATCATTAAAATTGGACGGTACCTGTGATATTTTATTTACAATAAGGAAATCGCGTCTGGTTAGGCTGTCCGGAATAAGAAAATAAAAATCATTTTGCTTTTTATAGATAGGGAAAAGACCTGTGTCGCACGTCGCGCTATCTGTAATTTGTTTGAATTTATCCGTTTTTTCAACTTTTTCGGCAGGTTTTTCTTTCTCCTTCTTTTTCTTAAATACTCCAACGTTAGCTTCTACTGTAAATGGTAAAAATAAAATAATAAAAAATAATAAAATTCTCATAAGACATAACTTTGGCTTAAAAGTAAGGAAGTAATATCTTCTGAGGAAAAAAAATGTAATGAACAACCGAAAATAGGTAGTGAATGGTGATTAATTACGAATATAATGCTAAGAAAGAAGAGGGATTTTAGCAAAATAATATCCATCTTGTATTTTGAATGTGCATTTTGTTTTTGTTAAAATTGAATATCTTTTAATAAGATTATCGATACCTTTCCCGGAATAATCATCATCCTGTTCCCGCGGATTATAATTATTTGCAACGACGATAAATTCTCCTTCCGCATAAATACGAATATAAAGCGGTTCGCTATCCGATATCTTGGTATGCTTAATACAGTTTTCAACCAATAATTGCAATGAAATAGGTAAGATCCTGTAAGCCAGTATTTCTTCAGATAATGTTATTTCCGTTACAATTTTATTCGCAAACCGGATTTTCTGCAAGTTGATATAATTCTCGGTAAACTCCAGTTCTTCTACTAATGTAACAATGTTTTGATTTTCCTGTTTCAACATGTATCTATAGAGATTGGATAATGTAATCGCAAAATATTTGGCAACTTCCGCGTCTTTACTTATGAGTACGCGCAGGCTGCCGAGAGAGTTAAACAGGAAATGAGGATTCAGCCCGCTTTTCAATCTCTCTAATTCCGTAGATATCATAGTTTGCTTATGTTGTTCACTTTTAAGCAGGAGATTCATATTTTCCTGTTCAATTTGCCGACGGCGAACCGCTTCTTTTCGCCACCGATAAATTCCTAACCCAAAAACCATTAGAAATGAGAAGATTGCAAGTAAAGAAACGACCAGAAAATCATTTGCAGTCTTTTGTATCGATTCACTTATACTTAAATCAGGAAGATGAGCGGTAAATAGCCATTGTTCATTATCTGAACTATGTAGTTTGTAATAGCTATATACAGGAAGGTCGAGATAATCCGATTTTGTATTGATTATCGTGTCTTTCGGGTTTGATAAAAGGTGCTTTTCATATTCCATATCCTGCGTCCGTATGGCAGAGCCTATTTTTTTTTCGTTAGGATGGTAAAGATATATACCTTTGTTTATGATGGTAATATATGCAGAGCTTGGAATCGGGGATTCGGACACCCGTTTATGAAAATCTAACAAGTTGACCAGTAAACAAAGCCTTTCGTTTTGGTTGACTGCAAGAGAAAATTTGAAAAACAACTGATTATCCTTATCATATATCTCGCGCCAAACGCCCGAAGAATATTTCTGTCCTTTGCTTAGAGGCTCTAAAGTAATATCACTAATACTGGGATCGAGGGCCCTGATTTTTTCGATAATTTTTTGTAAAGCATCTTTTTCATCGTTGTCTTCTAACAGGACTTTGATAAGAGAGAGATTCTTATCATAATCATCAAGCATATCGACTATTATCTGGATACTACCCAATGCAACGTTTGTCGTCATAACATCAGCCCGGACAGCAGCTTCTTTTTTTACACTGTTATTTACATACCAGGCCGCCATAAAAAAGCATAAAAGAATAAATACACTTACCCAGAAGTATATACTGGAAAAAAGGCCATCCGTTATCTTTCTAACCATTGCTTGAATTCTTTTATCTTTTCGGAACTAACAATAATCTCCTCTCCGGGTTCAGGGAATAATTTTACTTTTATCCGGTTCTTAGAATAAGGTGTAAAAGAAACGATGCTGTTGAAATTTATGATATAACGGCGGTTCAGCCTGAAAAACTCACGATTATCAAGAATTTCTTCCAACTTATATAATGTGTTTTCGTAAAAGTATTTTTTTCCTGACTTTGTCATAGCAAACAGGTAACGTCCTTCAGCCATAAAATAAGCTACATCTTCTACATTTACCGGGATTTGAGTTTTACCCAGATTAAGCATGATGCGGTTCAGATATTTTTTCTGAGGCAAAGATGTCTTATCTAAATAATCTAACAGATTGTCTAATCCGGTCATAAAATTGCCTCTTGTTTCTTTGTATTTATTCAGGGCTTGTCCAAGATCCTTATCGTCGACAGGCTTTAATAAGTATCCGATACTGTTTACCTGAAAAGCCCGGATAGCATACTGATCGTAAGCTGTAGTAAAAATGACCGGACTTTTTACTTCTACCTTGTCGAATATAGCGAAAGAACTGCCGTCACTTAAGTGAATGTCCAGAAAGATCAGGTCACACTCGTTTTGTTGCAGCCACTCTATTGTAGAAGCAACACTCTGCATCTGCCCTACTATCCTGATATTACTGTCCATATCAAGTAGTTTCTCGGCCAGCTCCAGCGCCAGAAGATGCTCATCTTCTACAATTAGTACATTCATTGGTGTTTATGTTGTTACTTACAAATGACAAAAGTAATAAAAAATGAACCGGAGGCATTTTTATTTTACATATTTAAACATCTTGCTTAGAGTATAGTAGGAATATCTTTGGTGTTTGAAACGGGATCAAATGGGGGAACACGTGAGATTTTGTTTTTCTGTAAAAGTTTATCTATCGTATTTTGAAGTGTACTGGCTTTTAGTGTACTGGTTTGCAAAAAGGGAGTTCTTTGCAGTATTGTTGATTTATCTCCATTCTGCTTCAGTTTATTCATTTATTTGATAATGAGATTTTTACTTGTTGTGTTCTTTCTGCCTATACCATTGCTTTATAATCCCAAGCAACATTTTTGATAGCTTTTGACCATTTTTTTATGGCTCCGATGCTTTAATAAAAAGTTCTTTGTATGCAGATTGATTTATAATAGTAATAATTAACCAATTTTCTAAATTCATACCATGATGAAAAAAATAAGGAAAATCTTCAAGTTGTTTCTTTTCTCATATTATGGGGCTATCTACATCTGGAATCAGAGGTAGAAGGGATGTTAAAGCCAAAGACAAACATGATCTCCTTGATAGAGGTTGATCAAACATAACTATTTGAAACATTAATATAACAGAATCTAAGAATGGAAGGCATGAAAAAATCACTTCTATGTGCACTCTTCCTTTTAATGTGCACGATTGTTCAGGCACAAAGCCTGACAGTACAAGGAAAAGTGGTTTCCAAAACTGATGGAGAACCAATTATTGGTGCTACAGTACTGGATACTAATAAAAAAACAAATGGAACTATTACCGATACTGAAGGCAACTTTACACTATCAGTTGAGGATGGGACAGAACTTCTGATTTCTTATGTCGGATTTAAGGCTGTTCAGGTAAAGGCGGAGGCTATATTGAATATTGTTTTGGAAGAAGATCAGGAAATGTTAAAAGAAGTGGTTGTAACGGGATATACCACTCAGCGCAAAGCCGATCTGACAGGTGCTGTCTCTGTAGTCAGCATAGATGAAATTGCAAAGCAGAATGAGAACAATCCGATGAAGGCTTTGCAAGGACGAGTTCCCGGAATGAATATTACAGCTGATGGTAATCCGAGTGGTAATACTACTATCCGTATCCGGGGTATAGGAACATTGAACAACAACGACCCTCTTTATATTATAGATGGTGTACCTACTAAATCAGGAATGCACGAGTTGAATGGTAATGACATCGAGTCCATTCAGGTATTGAAAGATGGGGCTTCCGCTTCTATCTATGGATCTCGTGCTGCAAATGGCGTTATCATCATTACAACTAAAAAAGGCCGAAACGGGCAGTTGAAAATTAATTTTGATGCTTCTGTTGCTGCTTCCATGTATACCAATAAGATGAAAGTGTTGAATGCCGAAGGATATGGACGCGCCATGTGGCAGGCTTATGTAAATGAGGGGCAAGACCCTAATACCAATGCTTTGGGTTATAAATACAATTGGGGATACGATACAAACGGGTATCCGCAGCTAAACAGTATCAGTATGTCTAAGTATCTTGATTCCGGTAACACAGTTCCGGCAGCAGATACAGATTGGTTTGATGAAACAACCCGTACCGGTTTTATACAGCAATATAATGTATCAGTAAGCAACGGCTCGGAAAAAGGGAGTTCTTTCTTCTCTTTGGGTTATTATAAGAATCTGGGTATCATAAAAAATACTGATTTTGAACGCTTTTCAGCTCGTATGAATACCGAATATAACCTGATCGATAAAATGTTAACTGTCGGAGAGCATTTCACATTGAACCGGACTTCGGAAGTACAGGCTCCGGGAGGATTCTTACAGAATGTATTACAGTTTAACCCTTCTCTCCCTGTTTATGATATCAATGGAGGATATGCAGGCCCTGTAGGCGGTTATCCAGACCGTGAAAATCCGGTTGCAAGATTAGACCGTAACTCAGATAACCGTTATACATACTGGCGCATGTTTGGTGATGCTTATGTAAACCTCAATCCGTTTAAGGGATTTAATCTGCGTTCTACATTCGGATTGGATTATTCTCAGAAATCACAACGGCTCTTTACCTATCCGATCACTGAAGGGAATGTTGCCAATAACAAGAACGCCGTGGAAGCCAAGCAAGAACACTGGACCAAATGGATGTGGAATGCTATTGCCACTTATAACGTAGAAGTAGGCAAACATCGGGGTGATGCGATGGTGGGTACGGAACTTAACCGTGAAGATGATAGCTATTTCTCTGGTTATAAAGAAGATTTTTCTATTTTAAATCCCGATTATATGTGGCCAAATGCCGGTTCGGGCACGGCACAGGCTTACGGTTCGGGAGAAGGTTTCTCTTTGGTTTCATTCTTTGGAAAGTTGAATTATACTTATGATGATAAGTATTTGGCTTCATTGACTTTACGTCATGATGGCTCTTCCCGTTTCGGAAAGAATAACCGATATGCAACTTTCCCTTCTTTTTCGTTGGGATGGCGTATAAGCAGTGAAAACTTTATGAAAGACCTCACTTGGATCGATGATTTGAAAATCCGTGGTTCATGGGGGCAGACAGGTAATCAGGAAATATCCAACATTGCCCGCTATACTATTTATGTTCCTAATTATGGTGTAACAGAATCGGGAGGACAAAGCTATGGTACTTCTTATGATATTGCCGGAACCAACGGAGGAAGTATTCTACAGTCAGGGTTCAAGCGTAACCAAATAGGCAATGATGATATAAAATGGGAAACAACGACCCAAACCAATCTCGGGCTTGACTTTTCGGTTCTTAAACAGAGTTTGTATGGATCATTCGATATGTTCTATAAGAAAACAACAGATATTTTGGTGCAAATGGCAGGTATTGCGGCAATGGGGGAAGGCAGTACCCAATGGATTAATGCCGGTGAAATGGAGAATACCGGCTTTGAGTTCAATCTCGGCTATCGCAATAAAACTTCTTTTGGTCTGAAGTACGACTTAAATGCAAATATATCTTCTTATCGGAATGAAATTACAGCATTGCCGGGTACCGTTGCAGCAAATGGAACTTTTGGAGGTAATGGTGTTCGGAGCGTGATTGGGCATGCCAATGGTTCTCAGGTAGGCTATGTAGCCGACGGTATTTTCAAATCTCAGGAAGAAGTCGATAATCATGCAACACAGGAAGGCGCTGGTTTAGGACGTATCCGCTGGCGCGATCTGGATAATAATGGTGTGATTGATGAAAGAGATCAACAATGGATTTATGATCCTACTCCATCTTTCAGCTATGGACTTAATATCTATCTGGAGTATAAAAACTTTGATTTTACTATGTTCTGGCAAGGTGTACAAGGTGTAGATGTAATTAGTGATTTGAAGAAAGAAACTGATCTGTGGAGCGGTCTTAATATCGGTTTCTTGAATAAAGGTGACCGTGTACTTGGCGCCTGGTCTCCAACTAATCCCAATTCGGATATTCCTGCACTGTCGCGCAGTGATTTAAATAATGAGAAACGCGTCTCTACTTACTTTGTAGAGAATGGCTCTTTCTTGAAGCTACGCAATGCACAGCTCGGTTATAATGTCCCTGAAAATTTTGCGAAGAAATTGAAAATGAGTCGCCTCCGTTTCTATTTTAGTGCACAGAACGCATTGACTATTAAAAGTAAGACTTTTACAGGTGTCGACCCTGAAAATGCAAACTATGGTTATCCTATTCCGATGAATTTGACTTTTGGGTTTAATGTCGGTTTTTAATAAAATAAATCAGTCTCTTATGAAAAAAATAATATATACAGCAATTCTAGGACTTTCACTTATATATAGCGGTTGCTCCGGTTTTCTGGAGGATCAGGTGCCTCAGGGAACTATCAGTGATGAACAACTTAAGGACCCCGCGTATATTGATAACCTGGTTATATCAGCTTATGCGGTATGGATTACCGCCGAAGATATCAATTCTTCTTTCTCTATGTGGAACTATGATGTACGTTCCGACGATGCCTATAAAGGAGGTAACGGAACGGAAGATGGCGATGTATTTCATGCATTGGATGTTTCGCAGGGAATCATGACTACTGCCTGGAATATCAGTGATATGTGGCAACGTTTGTACAATTGCATATCACGTGTAAATACAGCCCTACAGTTGCTCGAGCAAGTTGATGGAAACACTTATTCACTGAAACAGCAACGTATTGCCGAAATGCGTTTTTTACGGGGGCATGGTCATTTCTTGCTGAAACGCCTATACAAAAATATTGTGTTTGCTAACGATGCCGGTTTGTCGCCGGAAGAATATAACTTTCTTTCTAATACGGCTTATACAAATGATGAAGGTTGGCAGGTGATTGCTGATGATTTCCAATTTGCTTATGATAACCTTCCTGTCAAACAATCTGATAAGGGACGTCCTACTAAAGCTGCGGCAGCTGCATATCTGGCAAAGACTTATTTATATAAGGCATACCATCAGGACACCGCTAAAAGTCACGAAGTGACAGGCATCAGAACAGAAGATCTGTTGCAGGTAGTAAAATATACAGAAAACAGTATTATGTCGGCAGGTGGTTATGCGCTGGCTTCGGATTTCCACAACAATTTCCGTCCCGAACCCCAATACGAAAATGGCCCGGAATCCCTATGGGCAATGCAATATTCAATGAATGACGGTACTAACAATGGTAATTGTAATTGGTCTTATGGTTTGATTGTTCCCAATATTCCGGGAGTAACTGACGGAGGCTGTGACTTTTACAAACCAAGCCAGAACTTGGTAAACGCATTCAGAACAGATAATAATGGTTACCCTTTATTTGATTCATTCAACAATAAGGATTACGATCCTCAATCAGATTATGCAGATCCCCGTTTGTTCCTGACTGTGGGTATGCCGGGATTCCCTTACGAGTTCAACAAAAATTATATGATGGATGAGTCTACCACATGGAGTCGTAGTAACGGGCTTTATGGCTACTATGTGACATTGAAACATAACGTTGATCCTGATGGCGATTATTTGATTAAGGGCTCATGGTGGGGTTCGCCTATGAATCGTATCGTGTTGCGCTATGCTGATGTATTATTGATGCGTGCCGAAGCTTTGATCCAGCTAAACGATGGCCGTATAAATGAAGCCATCAGCCTGATAAATCAGATCCGCAGCCGTGCCAAACAGAGTACTGCGATGGTTTCAGATTATGAAACGGAATATGGTGTCCATTTCAATATTCAAACTTATACGGGATCTTATTCACAACAGGAAGCTCTTAATTTATTGAAGTTCGAACGCCGTGTAGAGATGGCTCTCGAATCAGAGCGTTTCTTCGATTTAGTTAGATGGGGAGAAGCGGCTGAAGTGTTGAACAAGTTTTTTGCGCAAGAGGCTAATGACTGTACTATCTATTCCAACGCTTCATTTACAAAGAATAAAAATGAATATCTCCCTATCCCATTTGCTCAAATGAGTGCCAGTAATGGAAAATATACTCAGAACATAGGTGGATGGTAATAGTAATCTTTTTATAATCGCGAATATATGAAAACGATAATAGATAAAATAAGTTTGTTTATTCTGGCAAGTGCAATCGTATTTGTTGCTTCAGGATGTAGTGATGATAATAAATCGGATCTTCAGTTGGATGGAGATACATGGATTTCTTCTTTTACTCTGGATGACAATTATTCGGGAGTAATAGACCGTACTGCGAAAACGATAACAGTGGGGGTTCCCGAAGTATATGATACGGATGCCATGACTGTTACTGCTATCGAATTCTCCGATGGTGCAAAAGCATCTGTAAAGAT
Source organism: Dysgonomonas termitidis (assembly GCF_042654545.1). Lineage (GTDB taxonomy): Bacteria > Bacteroidota > Bacteroidia > Bacteroidales > Dysgonomonadaceae > Dysgonomonas > Dysgonomonas termitidis. The sequence goes on along the minus strand of NZ_JBHSGN010000004.1, from coordinate 63,713 downwards.
AGGCGATGTCCTGAATTTCTCTTTTCCTCAGGTTATAAAAATCACCAATAGCGATGTTTTTATGGACTATACTGTGAATATTAAGCATGATGAGGCGAAGATTCTTACATTCAAGTTGAATGATGTATATGCCGGAGTTATCGACCATACAAAACGCAGTATTACAGTACGTGTTCCTGGCTCGGTTGATGTAAAGAATTTAGTCCCGGTAATAACTACTTCTGACGGAGCTGTTGTAACACCGGCATCAGGACTGGCTGCTGATTTTACCGATCCTGTTGATTTTACCGTAACATATAATACAGCATCAGCAGTTTATACCGTAACAGTCATCCCTACGGATGCACCAAGTGCTGTATATGTCGGTTTAGCTGCATCAATCGATTTGCTGAATGCTGAAGAAAAAGAGGCAGCTACCTGGATGCTCAATAATATTGCAAATTCGCAATATATCTCTTTTGAAGATGTACAAGCCGGTAGAGTGGACTTGAGCGAATGTAAGATAATGTGGTGGCATCTGCATATTGATGGAGGAATTGATACAATGACCAAATTTGATGCGGCAGCTCCTGCTGCGGTCAACGCTTTGGTTAAGATGAAAGAATTATATAATAATGGGATGAACTTATTACTCACCCGCTATGCAACTTTCTATGGTGCAAAAATAGGAGCGACTCTGGATGGCAATAATCCTAACAACTGCTGGGGACAGTCGGAAGAAACGGGGGAAATTACTGGTGGCCCATGGAGTTTCTCGATGAAAGGACATGAAGACCATCCGCTTTATCAGAATCTGGTAATGGTGAACGGTGAAACAAGTAATGTATATACATGCGATACCGGATACAGAATTACGAATAGTACAGCACAATGGCATATAGGTTCTGACTGGGGAGGCTATGCTAATAACGAGATATGGAGACAAAAAACCGGTGGAGTTGACTTAGGTTATGGTGGCGATGGTGCTGTCGTAGCATGGGAATACTTACCGGCAGATACCAAGGGAGGTATTGTCTGTATCGGTTCGGGATGTTATGACTGGTATGCTTTTGGGGTAGATGTTTCGGCGGATAAATACCATGGAAACGTAGCCCGGATGACTGAGAATGCAATTAACTATTTAATGAGTAAATAAAAGATATAATCTATGAAAACAATGATATATTCACTTACTTTGGCTGCCTTGCTGACTTCTTTTGCAGGCTGTAGTGACAACAATGATCCTGTATTGACCCAGAAAGACTGGAATGGAACAGCTACTTATTTTAAATCTACTGATGCGAAAAGTTTTGATACTTATTATAAGCCTTATGCAGGTTATGTAGGAGACCCGATGCCGTTCTATGATCCGGTTGCAAAGGATTTTAAGATAATGTATTTACAAGAATTCCGTCCTAATCAGGCAGGGACTTACCATCCGATTTGGGCATTAAGTACTAAAGATGCAGGTAATTACATTGCTTTAGGTGAACTAATTTCTTGTGGTGGATTGGCTAAACAGGATGCTGCGATTGGCACAGGCAGCACTATTTATAATGCTGCGGATAAATTGTACTACACTTTCTATACAGGCAATAAATATAGGCCTACTTCTTCGGAAAATGGTCAGGTCGTAATGGTAGCGACCTCCAGTGACTTTACGACCTGGACAAAAGACCGTAATTTCTATTTGAAAGGTGATACCGATGGTTATAGCAAGAACGATTTTCGTGACCCGTTTGTATTTGAAGGGGAAGACGGAAAATACCATATGCTGGTATCCACCACCAAAGATGGAAGAGGCGTATTGGCCGAGTACACATCCACTGATATGAAAGACTGGAAGCATGCAGATATATTTATGCCTATGCACTGGGATCGTTTTTATGAGTGTCCCGATGTATTTAAAATGGGTGACTGGTGGTATCTCATTTATTCGGATATGTCCAAATGGTCCCGTAAAGTTCAGTATTTTAAAGGGCGCACATTGGATGAGTTGAGAAAATCGTCAGATCCTCTTGCCTTCCCTGACAGCAAAGAAGGAGTTTTAGATTCTCGGGCTTTCTATGCCGGAAAAACAGCCTCGGACGGAACAAACCGTTATATCTGGGGATGGTGTCCGACACGTCCGGGCAATGACAATACGGATGTTGGCGCCGATAATGAACCGGAATGGGCAGGAAATTTAGTTGCCCATAAAATTGTTCAACATCAAGATGGTACAATATCTTTTGGGCTGGTAGAAGGTATTAGCCGGAAATATAATGTCGAATCCGTTGTGAAAGTAATGGAAAAGAGTGAAGGTGTATCTGAAAACAGCGGAAGTTATACTCTGACCGGCAATTCGTATGCGCTTTTCAACCGGTTGAATGTGCATAATAAAATTTCATTTACAGTGAAAACGGCAAGTAATGCTGACAAATTCGGTCTTTCTTTTGTTCGTGGTACAGATTCAGAAAAATACTATACAATTGTCGTGAATCCGGAAGATAATAACAATAAGAGAAAAATAAACTTTGAAGAGGAAGGTGTGGCAGGGAAAGGTTTCATTGCCGGGATAGACGGTTACCTGTTTGATACTCCCGCTGATAATGTGTATAATGTGACTATCTGTACAGATAATTCGGTTTGTGTAGTATATATCAATGATAATGTTGCTTATACAAATCGTATTTATGGGATACAAAAGAATCTATGGTCTATAAACAGTTATTCAGGAACTGTCGAAGTGAGCGATCTTAAAGTCAGTTATTATTAATTGAACATGAAACTTTGTTTGAAGTAAAACCTTTCAAAATAGGATATAAATGAATAATAAATTAAAAATTTGTGGTGGTCTTTTAGCCCTCAGTCTTGTTGGTTGTGCCACAAAATCAGATATTATTATAGAAGATTTTGAATCCGGCACTTATAATAAGTGGACAGTCGAAGGCGATGCTTTCGGTGCAACACCTGCCACAGGAAATTATGCCGGGCAACAGAATGTAGAAGGCTTTAAAGGGAAGTTCCTGGCTAATAGTTTTAACGGAGGAGACGATTCCCGCGGAACTCTTATTTCACAAGAATTCACTATTGAGCGTGATTATATCAATTTCCTGCTAGGTGGAGGAATGAATCAGGACACTTATATCGAATTAGTTATAAATAATAAAAGTATTCATAGATCGCGTTCTGTTGTAGAAACCGAAACATTGCAATGGATGACATGGAATGTGAAAGAATATACCGGACAAAAAGCGATTATCCGCATTGTTGATAATCAGCGCGGTGGATGGGGACATATACTGGTAGACCAAATAGAACAAAGCAATACGGAAAAAAGTGTATTTATGGTCGATTATGAATTAACCTTTGATGCCGACAAGAAATATATCCTTGTCCCTATCGACGACGACAGTCCCGAGTCTCTGATAACACTTGGGGTCGAGGGTACAACCATAGGCGTACCAATGTACATAAGAGTTGCCCAGACAGAGAAAATAAGTTATTGGGTTCCCATAGATATTGAGAAATATAAAGGGAAAAAAGTAACATTGACTTTTGCCCATGCGAAAAAGACAGATAAGCATTTGAATGATATTAAGCAATCTGATTCTTTTAATTTTAATTATGATGAAACATATCGTCCATTATATCATCATACTCCACTGTACGGGTGGATGAACGACCCTAATGGCATGGTTTATTTCGATGGCGAATATCATCTGTTTTTCCAGTATAACCCATATGGATCGAAGTGGGCAAATATGCACTGGGGACATAGCGTGAGTAAAGATCTTAAAAAGTGGGAATACCTGCCGGTTGCTTTAGCTCCCGATTCGCTCGGTTCAATCTTTTCAGGCAGCGCTGTTATTGATAAGGATAATACAGCAGGTTTCGGTAAAGACGCAATGGTGGCTATATATACTTCAGCCGGAAAGTCCCAGACACAATCTATAGCATATAGTACGGATAAGGGGCGTACATTCACCAAATATGGTCATAATCCTGTATTGGCCGATCCTGATATTGCAGATTTTCGCGATCCGAAAGTTTTTTGGCATGATGCTTCGGGGCAGTGGGTAATGTCTTTAGCCACATCGCAAACGATAACATTTTATGGTTCGAAAAATCTCAAAGAATGGAATAAACTGAGCGAATTTGGAGAAGGTACAGGTTCGCATGCAGGGGTGTGGGAATGCCCTGATCTGCTCCCTTTGACATATAATGGACAAACGAAATGGGTATTGTTTGTAAGCATCAACCCCGGAGGGCCTAATGGAGGCAGCGCTACCCAGTATTTCATAGGCAGCTTCGATGGTAAAACATTCAGGGCCGATAATCTCAGCTATCCTTTATGGCTCGATTATGGACGGGACAATTACGCAGGAGTAACATGGAATAATGTTCCGGCAAAAGATGGACGTCACTTGTTTATAGGGTGGATGAACAACTGGGATTATGCAAATTCTGTTCCTTCGCTAAACTTTTCGAGCGCTAACACATTAGTACGTGAATTGAAACTGGTACACAACGGTAAGCATTTAGTGGTGGCTAGTCCTCCTATTGCAGAAATGGCAGACCTAAGAAGAAACGGTGAAAAGATTGGAAAGAAACAAGTGAACAAGACATATACCCTTGAGAAATTATTGAAAGACAACCAAGGAGCTTATGAGATTGAATTTTCAGTAAAACCGAAAGGAGTGGATCGTTTTGAGTTTAAATTGGTAAATATAAAAGGAGAAAACATTCGTTTCATATTCGACCTGAAGAAAAATACCCTTTCTGTTGACCGGGCGAAAAGCGGCCTGATTGATTTCTCCAATAATTTTGCTACGGCCCTTATTAATGCACCGTTGGTTGCCAAAGATTATTATAAAATAAGACTGTTTGTTGATAAAGCTTCTACCGAATTATTTGTTAATGACGGAGAGTTGGTGCAAACGAATCTTGTTTTTCCTACCGAGCCGTACAACTCACTGGTATTCGCAACTGATGGGGAAACAATTGAGATAGAAGATATGAATATCTATAATTTAAAATAATAATAATCTGAAATGAAACAAAAAAGTATATACGTAAGCCTATTGCCTGTGATGCTGGCTTTCTTCTGTATGGGCTTTGTAGATCTGGTAGGTGCTGCATCTAATTATGTAAAGGCAGACCTGGTGCTGACCGATACCGAAGCGAATATTTTTCCATCGATGGTTTTTTTCTGGTTTTTGCTTTTTTCGGTACCTACCGGAGTATTAATGGGTAAAATAGGCCGGCGTAGAACTGTAATTCTGAGTCTCATTATAACAGCAACATCATTACTTATACCTGTTATCAGTTATTCATACATCTCTATGCTCATATCTTTCTCCTTATTGGGGATTGGTAATACATTGATGCAGGTTTCATTAAATCCATTGCTGTCGAGCATCGTAAAGGGAGATAAACTGGCAAGTTCCCTTACTTTCGGACAATTCATAAAGGCGATTGCTTCTTTTATAGCACCTATCATAATGGCCCGGGCTGCACTTATGTTCGAGAATTGGCGCTTACTATTCCCTTTATTCATGGTAATAGCTGTTATTGCGATCCTTTGGCTCGGATTCACGTCTATATATGAAGAAAAGGAAGATAGTAAGAATGCATCATTTAAGGAGTGTTTTGCCTTGCTGGGTAATAAATTTATATTACTTTGTTTTCTGGGAATAATGTGCCATGTGGGTATTGATGTAGGTATTAATGTAACAGCTCCTAAGATATTAATGGAACGTCTGGGAATAACTCTTCAGGATGCAACTTACTCGACGAGTGTCTATTTTCTGTTCCGTACAATAGGGTGCTTTAGTGGAGCATTTATATTAGCCCGTTTTTCACCTAAAAAATTCTTTGGGATAAGTGTCATTTGTATGATCTTGTCAATGCTGGTATTTTTTACTTTCGATAATAAGATTGCATTATATATTGCGATAGCTTTGATCGGCTTCGGTAATTCAAACATTTTCCCTATAATCTTCTCTCAAGCCTTACTCCAAAATCCTGATAAGAAAAATGAGGCATCGGGACTTATGATTATGGGACTTTTCGGAGGAACTGTTTTCCCGTTCTTCATGGGGTTGGCTACCGACATGCTGTCATCACAGATAGGGGCGTTGGCTGTAATGAGTATAGGTGTTGTTTACCTGTTGTTTATATCGTTTAAGCTAAAAGGGAGTATAACAGTTGCATAATGTGAAATTGAAAAAATAATAGACAAAATGAAAAATATTGTAGTAGGATTAGGTGAAATCCTTTGGGATGTATTCCCTGAACGTAAAGTTTTGGGAGGAGCACCCGCTAATTTTGCTTATCATGTATCTCAGTTCGGATTTAATGGATATGCGGTCAGTGCTATTGGTGAAGATCTTCTGGGCAAAGAGATTTTATCAAGTTTGGAAGAGAAAAAACTCAACTATCTGGTAGAAAAAACCGACTATCCAACCGGAACGGTACAAGTTACGCTTAATAAATCGGGCGTACCGCAATATGAGATTTGTGAAAACGTAGCTTGGGATAATATTCCATTTACGGCCCGTACCGAGAATCTGGCAAAAAATACGCAGACTGTATGTTTTGGCTCCTTAGCCCAACGAAGTGCTGTTTCACGTGAGACTATCCGCAAGTTTCTGGCTGCTATGCCCGAAGACAGTCTGAAGATATTCGATATCAACTTACGCTTAGATTATTACACCAGAGAGATCATAGAAGAATCATTGCAAATGGCTAACATGATGAAGATTAATGATGAAGAGGTTATTAAAATCGCGGCCCTTTTCGGTTGGAATGAAGAGGAACAGGATATCTGTAAAAGGCTTCTCGATGAGTATAATCTTAATATTCTTATCTTGACAAAAGGAACTGAAGGCAGCTTCGTATTTACTGCCCGCCAGACATCATATCAGCCTACACCAAAAGTCCATGTAGCGGATACTGTTGGTGCCGGAGACTCTTTTACGGCGGCTTTTGTTGCGGCATATTTGCATGGAGAGCGGATCGAGGATGCCCATCAATTAGCAGTAGAAGTCTCGGCCTACGTCTGTTTACAACATGGAGCAATGCCGAAACTGGCCGATGCTTATTTAGACCTGTTCCACAACAGAGGCTGATCTCTTATCATATATTGTTGAAAAAGCACCATTTAAACATAATAGTGCTTTTTGTACTTTTATTACTTTGTTCTAAATTTGATGCCATGAAAATTAAAGTTTTGCTTTGTTTTATCGCTTTGTTGTTCTTTCTGTCCTGTAAGCAAGACAAGGATGTACGTTATACCATAGGTATATCGCAGTGTAGCGATGATCTGTGGCGTGAAACGATGAATAATGAGATGCAACGCGAAATCGGATTTCATAAGGATGCAAATATCATCATCCGGAGCGTAAAAGATGACACACAAAAGCAGATAGAAGATATTGAATGGTTAATAGAACAAAGTGTAAATCTCCTGATTATATCACCGAATGAATCGAAAGCCCTGATGCCGGTAATACAAAAAGCCTATAAAAGCGGTATCCCTGTTATATTAGTCGATCGAAGAATAGATACAGAGGATTATACAGCTTATGTAGGTGCCGATAATTATCAGATTGGCAAAGAAGTCGGGCTTTATGCTGCAGGTATACTCAATGGAAGAGGAAACGTAGTTGAGATGAGAGGATGGAATGGCTCTACTTCCGACGCTGAGCGTCATGCAGGATTTGTTGATGGACTAAAGAATTACCCTGAAATACAGATTATTGCCGAGGCTCGTGGGAATTTTCTGAAAGAGGAAGCTAAACTTCAGATGAGCTATATATTGCGCGAATATGAACATATAGACCTCGTGTTTGCTATGAATGATCCGATGGCTGCAGGTGTATACGAAGCATCCCGGAAATATACCGGTAAGACTCCATTTATTATTGGGGTTGATGCCCTATCCGGTGAAGGCGGAGGAATACAGAATATCCAGAATAATGTTCAGGACGCATCTTTCATTTATCCTACGGGAGGAGATAAGGTTATTGATCTGGCAATGAAGATATTGAAAAATCAACCATTTGACAGGGAAAATACATTGTACACTACTGTTGTTGATAAGAGCAACGTGCGGGTATTGCAGTTGCAGACCGAACAAATAGCCGAACAGCAGTTGAAGATAGATTCTATAAATTCTTCATTAAACGATAGCTTGGTAAGGTATACCAATCAGAAAACGTTATTTTATATTTCTATTATAGCCATTGTTCTTATTTCCTTCTTTTTGCTCGTTTCATTTAAAGCTTACCGGGCGAAAAGTAAAGCGAACCGGCTGCTTGCTCATCAAAATGAAGAAATAAAACGTCAGGCAGAAGAACTCAGGGAGCAGAAAGAGCAGTTGCTGGCTATATCGAAACAGTTGGAAGAAGCGACGCATGCCAAATTAGTTTTTTTTACTAATATTTCACATGAATTCAAGACACCTTTGTCTCTCATACTGGGACCTGTAGAATCTTTGCTTACCGACGGATATCTGACGAAGGAGCAACATGAACTACTTACCCTGGTTAAGAAAAATAGCAACCGTCTATTGTATCTCATTTCTGAAATTATTGAGTTTAGGAGCTATGAAAATGGCAAAATGAATATGCATTTTTCGGAAGGGAACCTGAAAGAATTTATAGAAGATGTAAATCCATTATTCAGTGAATGGATTAAGCGTAAACGAGTGAACTTCTCTTTTTCGACAGATGGTACTTCATTCGATATGGTTTTTGATAAAGAAAAAGTAGAAAAAATATACTTTAATCTTATATCAAATGCATTGAAGTTTGTAAATATATCAGGAGAAGTTAAGGTCAAGTTAAAAAAGAAGAATCTGGAAAGAGGGGATTTTGCCGAATTATCAGTATTTAATAGTGGATCATATATACCGCCCGAAATATTGAAAAATGTCTTCGATCGTTTTTATAAGGTAGATCAGGGTAGCGAGGGTACAGGTATAGGACTTTCATTGACTGCTGCGCTTGTAGAGGCACATAAAGGGAAAATAGATGTATGGAGCGACGAAAATACGGGGACTGCATTTTGTGTCTTGTTGCCTCTTGTTTCGGACAATCCGGTGATGTCCGATTCATATGTTTCGGGATATACAGAATCCAGGCTCGAGTCAGAGACCGATGAGATTGGGACGGAATTACAACTAACAGCTTCTGAAAATGAAGATAAGCCTGTGGTGCTGGTTGTAGAGGATAATTACGATATGTGTAAATTCATTCAGCACATACTCAACAAAGAATATACTATCATAACGGCAGATAACGGAGTCGATGGGCTTAGTAAAGCAAAGAAATTTATTCCTGATATTATTATCAGTGATGTAATGATGCCCGGAAAAGATGGATTTGAGCTATGTAGTTTGTTAAAAGAGAATGTATCGACCAACCACATACCTATTATCTTGTTGACTGCCTGTTCGCTAGATGAACAAAAATTGATAGGCTTCGAAAGTGGCGCGGATGCTTATATACCCAAACCGTTCAATGCACATCTGTTGAAAATACGGGTGCGTAAATTGATAGAGAACCGTCAGAAAATAAAGGAGGCTTTTGGTAACAGCCTGATAAACGACACAAAGAAAGAATCGTTGGGAGAGATGGAACAAAACTTTATCAATGATTTTCAGGCTTATGTTGAAGAATATATTTCCAATCCGGAATTAAATGTAGACGAACTGGCTGATCATCTCAAGCTTTCCCGTTCGCAACTCTATCGGAAGATAAAATCTTTAACAAACTATTCCCCTAACGAGTTAATCAGAATAGTAAGGCTTAAATACGCAAAACGGTTGCTGAACAGTAAAGTTAAATCGATATCCGAAGTGGCATATGAGGCCGGATTCTCTTCACCATCCTATTTTGCCAAATGTTTTAAAGATATTTATGGTGAAAGCCCGACCGAATATCTCGAACAGATGTAATAGATGAGTTCAGGTTTCATCGAGGTGTGGAAATAGAATTATCCTAAAAATCAGTCAATGGATACTCATAACCTTCATTCCTTTCGGCCGAACGATATAAGTATAATCCTCCATACGACCAATTATATCCTCCATTACCCTTCCCCCTGTCGAATGTAAGCCAGAGATATTTAGTGCCGATGCCGTCAGGAAACGGAACTACTGTTCCCCAGCCGCGGTAGCCTCCATCTTCAAAATCCACATTAAACTTACCCAGGAACTCTAATTTCGGAAATGAAAATATCAGATAGCCTTTGTCACTGCCACATAAGACATATCTTTTTCCTCCGATTTTCTGTATATTAATCCCGGTGACATTAAAGGGCTCATTCCCTGTATTTGCTATTTCTTCATATTTGCCACTTACCGATCCGGATTTACACAATGAAATACTGTAATGCCCATTGATAAGTTTGGCATACGCGGCATACCACATATCAGCATCTTTATCATAGAATACACTTATATCTTCGTCTCCTTTTACCTCATTATAGTCTAACATAGATAATCTGACATGCGTCAATCCAAAGAGGGGATTCTTATTAGATTCACCATAATAAATGACGTGTTCGCCGCCATGAGCCGGAGTGAACAGGCTCCATATGCGCTTATCCCGCTGATAAATAATGGTAGATGCGATATAATTACATATCTTCCCATCTAATTCATATAGAACAATACCCTCGCATTTCCATTCCATAGTGTTTATATTCAGGCTTAATATACCTAATATATCGGCACTGCGAAAGGATACGGAAAAAAACAGCTTGCCGTCTTTAATAACCGGACTTCCGTCTTCAAAATTAACCGGATGGGGATCTGCTTGCCCGAAGCCATTGCCATACCAACATTTAGCTTTGTTGATACCGATCTCCTGTCCGGTTTTTGTTTCTGCCCCGACATGCCATTTATAGTTTTCTATCTCTGCTATATGGGTCGTATTTATTGATAGGGGAACACTATATTTATAAGTCGTATGTCCATTATAATAAGTAGATATATATATCTGATAATCATGGCCGAATGCACCCGAGAATTGCAGGCGGATATTGAAACTATCGTCCGTTATATCTGTGATTGCGGTTAGGTGGATTTCTTGTCCTTCTTTTTTGTTGAGCGTTTCTACCTTGCTGATATTCAATGTTTTTCCGCTAATGGAAAAGATAAGTTTCAGTGAATTTTTGTCATCACCGAATTTATAGATAAATTTTCCGGATTTTCCATTAAATTCCAAATCGTAAGTTGCATAAGGATAGAAATTACCAATTTGGATATAGTCTTCCGAAACCTGGGCTGAATTATTTGTAATTTTTACTTCCTGTCCGATATGTTTTAACGAGGCATTTCCTCTGACAGCCTGTTTGGGATATAGATTCGTGTTTCCTTCAAAAATATTGTAATTCAATGAAAGTTCGTTCATTAAAAGCCCCATATTATAAACATTCCGTGTAGCTGCTATCCGTTTAAAATGTAAATCGGATATAGAATATGGCGGGTTCTCATTAATTTTTTCTTCCTTTGAGGCTTCAGGATATTCTCTTATTCCCGAATTTTCTTCTCCATATATTTTCGATGGAATTATAATTAAATAGACGGTAGCTATTATTACAACAGCTTTAGTAAAAAAGTTTTTTTTCATCGACTTAAATTAAGGTAGATTAAAATTACAACCGGTAGCTTTTCTTTTTCCGGTTCGTAATCTAAAATTAGTATTATATTTCGTATTTCCGGTTAATTTTGATTACTATATCCCGGATGCTGTTTAAATTCGTCCGGATTGGTCGCAGTAAGCATCTGGTCTCCGGGAATTAGTGCACGTTTGCGAACTCCATTAATAAATCCCTTATCATCCGTCACAAATGCAGTTTCAGTAGCCGGTAAATAAGCATCGACCCCTTCTGTTTATACTCTTTTAATTCCCTAGGGAAAAACTGTTTGGTATTTCTTTGATTAAATAGAGAAAGTGGCTGTTTCGGTCTAAATTTCATCCTTTTTGAATGAAATCACCCTTATTAGTTTGTTGATCTTTTACGAATTTTGTGATGTATAACCCAGTTCTAATCTATATGTTTCGTAAAAACTTAAAAGAACATAAAAATCTAATATTTAAAATATAACTAATATTTAATGCATAATACACACAAAAATATAACATATTTAAATGGCACTTTTTCGGTTGAAAATTTGGTGCTTAACTCTATTTTATTAGAGAGAGAGAGAGAGAGAGAGAGAGAGAGAGAGAGAGAGAGAGAGAGAGAGAGAGAGAGAGAGAGAGAGAGAGAGAGAGAGAGAGAGAGAGAGAGAGAGAGAGAGAGAGAATTTGCAAAAATAACCAAAATTATAATACTGGCAGGGTAATATTAACTTATTACTCTTATTGTCTATTTAATCCCCTACTCCAGATGTAAAGTCTGGAGTAGGGGATTTTTTAATTCCGAAAAATCTAATCTGAAACTATGAATGAATATCCTTGCTCTTATAATATATAATTAATCATATCAGATACATACGATAAATTATTGCCTTGTTTTAATTTTCAAATAGTCTTGTCTTTTTCCATGATGACAAGATAATGCTCTCGATAAATCTAAAAATACTATAGCTATAGTAGGATGAACAGGCTGTTGATATAAACTTGCTTCATTCTAAATCAATTTCTCAATTAAAACAAATAAGTTATTATGAAAAACCTATTTTTTTGCATCTTATGTCTCACTCTGCTCATAGCTTGTGGTGATGATAATAAGTCTTCGGGGAATGTGGATTATAATCCCAATATTCCTGTAGAAGTTACGACGTTTATGCCCGATTCGGGGCGTATCCGGGAAAAAGTAATAATAAAAGGATCAAATTTTGGGAGTAATAAATCCAATGTCCAGGTCTTTTTTAAAGATGAGCTTACTGAGCGTAAAGCAACGGTTGTGGGTGTGGATAATAATACAATTTATTGTCTGGCTCCCCGCCAAAATGCAGGAGATAATTATATCAAAGTTGTGGTAAATGAGAAAGATATTACTACAAGCAAAACTTTCCATTACACAATAGCCGAAAATGTATCCACTGTTGCCGGGAGTCCTGCTATTAAAGGTAAAATAGACGGTAGTTTAACAGATGCCCGTTTCGATTATCTGCAGGGAGTAGGTGCATTAGATAATGAATCAATGCTTGTCTTTCATCGGGATGACCCTTCTGTGCGGTATGTGTCAGTTCCTGATAATACAGTAATTACTGTACAAAATGGTTTTCAGGCAGGTAAGCCCGCAGTGAATAAAAGTAAGACAAGGGTTTATGCAACCGGGCAGACACAACCTCATACAATTTATATGTATACAAAAGATTCGGGATGGAGTCCCAGCCGAATAGGCCAGTTGGGAACTATTGTTGCCGGAGAAGTGAGGGCATTGGCATTAGATGATACGGAACAGTGGTTATACTTCTGTGACGCAAATGGTAAGTTTGGAAGATTTAATATTGGTAATCAGGAATTACAGATACTCAATGAAAAAGTGAGGGATGGGAGTTCCAGTGTTAGCTACTTAATATATAGTCCGGTTGAAGATTGTTTCTATTGGTCGGCTCAGGCGGCTTATGGGATATATAAGATAAGTAAAGATGGACAAACCGTTACGGCTTTTGCAGGATTTAACGGAAATGCTGTTCTGGATGGTTATCTGGATGAATGCAAATTTGCTCAACCTAATGGGATGACGGTAGATGAAGATGGCAATATTTACGTAGTAGAAGGCCATGGTGGGCATGTGATTAGAAAAATATCAATAATCGATGGATACGTTTCCACAATAGCCGGAATTGTCAATAAAGGAGGAAATCTGGACGGTAATCCTAAAGAATCGATTTTCAATTATCCGTACGATATCGCTAATGACGGACAGGGTAATTTCTGGATTGTAGAAGGTTGGGGGATGTGTGTGCGTAAATATGCAGTTGAATAATAGATCAAAATCATGATTATGAAAAAAATATATTTAATATTAATAGCACTTTGTTTATTTTTTAATCTCTCGGCACAGAATACTATAAATGTAGCCGGTACTATAATAGACGAGGCCGGACTGGAATTAATTGGGGTTGCCATATCAGTAAAAGGTAATGCGACTATAGGAACAGCTACGGATGTAGATGGGAGGTTTCGACTGAATGGCCTTCCGGTAAATACAACTTTAGTTTATTCTTATATAGGTTACGAAACGAAGGAAATTCAATATACGTCATCTAAAGAGAGAGAACAGATCGCTCTTAAACAAAAAATAAATGAATTTGATGAAGTAGTCGTTACCGGTCGCGGTGCTCAACGAAAGATTTCGGTAGTTGGAGCCGTTACTACAGTAGATACTAAGGATTTGCAGGTGCCAGCTGTTTCGGTTAGCAATATGCTGGGCGGACGTGTACCCGGTATAATATCAGTAACAAGAAGCGGAGAACCAGGCAGTAACTTCTCCGAATTCTGGATACGTGGTATCAGTACATTTGGAGCCAGTCAATCGGCTTTAGTGCTGATCGATGGAATAGAGGGAGATATAAATACTCTTGACCCTGCGGATATAGAAAGTTTTTCCGTCTTAAAAGATGCATCTTCTACAGCCGTATACGGTACGCGTGGCGCAAATGGGGTTGTGGTTGTTACCACAAAAAGAGGTAAGGCCGGAAAATTGCAGATTAATTTCAAGACCAATGCTACTTATTCGTATTCACCCCGTATGCCGGAATATGCTGATGCATATACTTACGCGTCTATGGCAAATGAAGCTCGCGCTGTAAGAGGAAATCTTCCTATATATACTCAGACAGAGCTGGAATTATTCAGGACTCAACTCGATCCTGACTTATATCCTAATGTCAATTGGCGCGATGTAATTCTAAAAGATCATGTATGGAATAACCAGCATCATTTGAGTATTTCGGGGGGGGGCGAAAAGTCCCGTTATTATATGAGTTTGGGTATCCTGAATAGCGAGGCCGTATTTAAACAGGATAAGTCTGCCTCAACAAGAAATACGAATGTAGATTATCATAAGTATAATTTCAGAGCAAATATTGATGCGAATTTAACCAGAACAACAGAATTATCACTCAATCTGGAGACAGTATTCATATCCAGAAATGCGCCCGGAGATGGCTCTAATAATCAGGCCTTATGGTCAGCCCAGGCTAATTTACCTCCTACATTATTACCTGTAAAATACTCTAATGGACAATTGCCTGCATATGGCCAAAATCAGGATGAGATGTCTCCTTACGTTAGATTGAATTATACAGGATATGCAGCAAATGAAACATATTCTGCTAAAACGAATATCAGGCTTCAACAAGACCTGGGCATGTTGACGGAAGGTTTGTCTGTCGCTGCTATGTTCTCATTAGCAACAAATGGAGCCCATTCTATTACAAGGACTATGAATCCGGATCTATATTATGCCGATCCTAAAAATGGAAGAAATTCTGACGGTAGTTTAAGGACAGAGAGAAAAGTGACAAAGAATGACTTGAAAACGAGTCAGGGGTCGTCTTCGGATAGAATGTTCTACTTCGAAACGACAGCAAACTACAATAGGCTGTTCGATAAAAAGCATCGTATTACGGGTTTAGTGCATTTTTACAGACAGGAAGAAAAAAATACATATTGGACCCTTGATGCCCAGAACAATGGTTATAATATAGATTTAGCACCTATACCACGCCGCTATCAGGCTCTTTCGGGCCGGGCTACTTATTCATTTGTGGATACATATCTGCTGGAGGGTAACTTAGGTTATACGGGTTCTGAGAACTTTAATAAAGGGAGTCGTTATGGACTGTTCCCATCCATAGCTGTAGGCTGGGTACCTTCTCAATATGATTTGTTCAGGAAAAATGTGCCATTTATTAATTTCATGAAATTCAGGGCTTCATATGGCGAAGTCGGAAATGACAGAATTGCATCGAGACGGTTTCCTTACCTGACTCTTGTTAATAATATCGGGTCCGGAACATGGGGTGGTACCGGTATTGGAGAAACTCAGATTGGTGCTCCGGATTTGGAATGGGAAACTTCAAAGAAACTGAATATAGGTATTGATGCCAAGTTTTATAATGACCGGTTTAATCTGGTTACTGACTTTTTTAGGACGAAAACAACCGGTATATTTCAGCAGAGAGAAAATATTCCAGATGAAGCGGGGATGTCATCTGTATTGCCATTTACGAATATAGGCTCTATGAAATCCTGGGGGGTAGATGGTACCCTGGAATATACTCAGCCTATCAACCCAGATATGAGTTTCACTATGAGAGGTAACTTAACTTTTGCAAAGAATAAAGTCGAATATTGGGAGCAATCCGGCGTAAACTATCCTTATCAGTCATATACAGGTGTTCCGTATGGAGTTCAGAGAGGACTGATCGCTTTAGGCCTTTTCCAAGATGAAGATGATGTAAAGAGTAGTCCTAAGCAAACATTTATGGATAATGTGCTTCCCGGAGACATAAAATATAAAGATGTTAATGGTGATGGAGTTATCAATGACGATGATATAGTTCCTTTGTCATATTCCAATGTACCTCAGATTCAATATGGGTTAGGTTTGGAATTTAACTGGAAAAATCTTCGGGTTAGCGCTTTAATAGAAGGTGTGGGAAAAGTAGAATATTTTTATGGAGGTACAGGCTATTACCCTTTTGCCTGGGAGTCGCGGGGTAACTTACTCACAATTGCTTCGGATCAATCGAACAGATGGACTCCTGCTTCCTATTCAGGAACAAAGGATACGGAAAATCCAAATGCGCGTTTCCCTCGCTTGACGTATGGCGAGAATAAGAATAATAACAGGAATTCTACGTTTTGGTTAGCCGATGGCCGTTATGTAAGATTGAAAAATGTAGAGGTGTCATATACTGTTGCCCCTACATGGCTCAAAAGATTTGGATTGAATACTGCGACATTAAGTCTCATTGGCGATAATCTGCATGTTTGGGACAAGGTCAAGCTATGGGATCCGGGGCAAGCCTCTGCTAATGGAGGGGTATATCCTTTGCAAAGATTATATACGGTTCAGTTGTTCTTAACATTCTAATAAATAACTAAGATTATGAAAAAAATAAAATACAATATATATAAGGCTATACTGGCTTTCGTTGTCTTTATTCTTTCCTGGGGTTTCATTTCCTGTGATGACTATCTGGATGTTGATAGCTATTTTAATAATATGACCCAGTTAGATTCTATATTTCAGAGGCAGGATTTGGTCGACCAGTACATTCGTGGAGCTGCATCGTATCTGCCTAATGAGGGTAACCTATGGACCAGTTCGCCCAATCCTTTTCAAGGAGCATCAGATGAAAACTTTACTTCGTGGAATGATGACCGCCATGCAGGTATAAAATATTTACTGGATGAAATTACGCCGTTTAACTCGTATTTTAATAATTGGCCCCGGTACTATTCCGGAATACGTAAAGCAAATATTGTTTTAGAGCGGATAAATGAGGTGCCGGATATCTCTGATATAGACAGGCGTGATTATATTGGACGGTGTTATTTTCTCAGGGCATATTATTATTACTTATTGTTACTCCAATATGGTCCTGTGCCAATCGTTCCCGATCAGGCGTTCCCTGTGGATTCAGATGTTGAAGCTATGTCATTGGAACGTGCCACTTACGATCAATGTGTCGATTATATCTGCAAAAATATGGAATCGGCATATGAGTATTTACCCGAAAAAAGAGAAGCTTCAGCGGATATAAATATTCCATCTAAAGGCGCTGCCTTGGCTACAATGTCACGAGTATTGCTATACGCTGCCAGCCCGTGGTATAATGGCAATAAATTTTATGCTGATTGGACAAGAACAGATGGAAATCATTTTATAAATCAGACAGAGGATAATTCGAAGTGGGGAAAAGCGGCTGTGGCAGCAAAGCGAATTATGAATATGAATATTTATAAGCTGTATACGACTCCTAAAGAAGCAGATACACCATCTCTTCCCGCAAACGTATCTGCTGCAGATTTCCCAAATGGTGCGGGGAATATAGATCCGTTCAGATCATATTCTTATATATTTAACGGGGAGGTACCCAGATTACTAAATGATGAGTTTATATATTCATGTGTACCCAGCCGTACAGGAGATTCACCAATGTGGATCGCTGCTCCTACTTTTTTAGGAGGGGGTAATGGACTGAACCTGACCCAGGACGTGATAGATGCTTATTACATGAAAGATGGTTCTGATATATCTGAATCGACCGTCGAGTACCCTTATCCTTCTTCGGCGACTGCTTATGAAGCTATTGGGACCGGTTATGCATTTTCCGGGTATCAGCTAATGGGTAATACTGCCAAGATGTATGATAATAGGGAAGTCAGATTTTATGCATCTGTCGGATTCTGTCATACTTTATGGCCAGGAACATCGTACACGGGATCTGATAGCAGTCTGAAAAACTCTGAAGTAACATATTATGCTGACGGGAATGCGCAACCTAGTCAGAATTATCCGGACGACTATAACAGAACAGGATATACGTGTAAGAAATATATTCATTCAGAAGATAATCTTAAAGCTACAGTACGGGAAAAAGCATTTCCTATTTTCAGATATGCAGAGATATTGTTGAATTATGCAGAAGCTTTAAATGAACTTAACCAGCCATATACTGATGATGCTTCTGGTATAACCGTAAGCCGCGATGTTTCGGAGATAAGGAGCGCTTTTAATCAAATAAGGTATAGAGCCGGACTTCCGGGAATATCAATTGCGGATGCTTCCAGCCAGTCTGAAATGCGGGATTTAATTAAACGGGAGCGCCGATTGGAATTTATGTGTGAAGGCCGTCGTTATCATGATTTGAGGCGTTGGGGACAAGATGCCATGGATGCTTATAATCGCCCTATCAGAGGGATGAATGTGAAGGCAAAGAGAAGTGATAGAAAAGCATTCTATACAGTGACTACTTTATCGGATAAGCTTACCCGGCGTTCATTTGCATATAAAAATTATTTTTGTCCGATACCAAAATCTGTTCTAAATAAGAACTCGAAATTAACTCAAAATCCTGAATGGTAATTATAAATTGGAAAGCTATGAAAATAACGATAATTAATATTTTAGTTTTACTGTCTTTTTTCTCATTATTGATGTCTTCATGCGAAGATAATCCTATGGATGAAGAGCAGTATTTTAAACAAGTGTATATAGTTGGGGCTGCGCAGATTGTTTCTCAATTCGATGTATATTATAAATCGGAAGCTACTCAGGCATATGTCTCTGTTGCTACAGGAGGTTCTCTCAATATTGATAAAGATGTAGTCGTTAACTTGGAACATAATGATGAGACAATCGACTGGTACAATAAAAAATATATGATTGATGCTCCCGTTAAATATCAGAAACTGGACGCTGCACATTATAATATACCATCAATGACAACAACTATAAAAAGTGGGGAGGTATATAGCCGGCTACCATTTACAATCAATACCGGCGGATTGCATTGCGACTCATTATATGCTTTGACATTTAAGATAGTATCGGTGAGTGAATTCCAGAAAAACGGAGAAGATACAGTTCTTGTAATGAATCTCAAAATGGTGAATGATTATTCTGGTTCTTATCAAGCCGACCTGGTAAGATATACGGTTGTTACTAATGCCTCAGGCG
Source organism: Dysgonomonas termitidis (assembly GCF_042654545.1). Lineage (GTDB taxonomy): Bacteria > Bacteroidota > Bacteroidia > Bacteroidales > Dysgonomonadaceae > Dysgonomonas > Dysgonomonas termitidis. The sequence goes on along the minus strand of NZ_JBHSGN010000004.1, from coordinate 44,087 downwards.
AAGTGGAGTTGACATTGCCGACAACTATAAGCGCAACAAGAACATTGACAGCTGTAGATCAGAATACAGTTCGTTTCTTTAATGAGGCCAAAGCCGAAATCAGGTCAGGATATAGTACTAATGAAGACTATTTTAATGGTATAAACAAATATTGTGTTACTCTTAAAAAAGGGGAAGGGCAGACTTTTATTGTTGCACCCTGGAATCAACTGGATATAGTAAACCCCGGTGAATGTACATACAAAGATGGTACATTTACATATTGGTATGATTATAAAGATGGTTCCACAACATTTCGTATACAAGGTAGGTTAGTGAAATAGATAGTAATAGGTTTACTTGGTAAGATGAGAAGAGGCAGGGTAATCCTGCCTCTTCTGTTATGTCCCGTTCATATAAAGTGAAGCAAAAACGGTGTTAAAGCGAATCAGAATGGGATATGTCAAACTTCATTTTCAATATCCTCACCGCGTTCAATATAGCTAAGAGTGAGACTCCCACATCGGCAAAAACAGCTTCCCACATATTAGCCAACCCGAAACCGCCTAATACAAGCACGGTCAGCTTGATAGAAAATGCCAGCATTATATTCTGATATACTATTTTTTTTGTCGATCCGGCTATCCTGATGGCTGTTGCAACCTTGGAAGGCTGGTCGGTTTGTATGATAACGTCTGCTACTTCGATAGCGGCATCGCTGCCCATCCCGCCCATCGCAATACCCACATCACTCAGTGCAAGAGAAGGAGTATCGTTTATACCATCGCCCACAAAAGCGATAACATTGCTATTATTCGCTTTCAGTTCTTCCAGATGCCTTACTTTATCTTCAGGTAATAAGTCACCAGATGCTTTATCGATACCCAGATGAGATGCTATATTTTCTGCAATAGAAGATTTATCGCCACTTAGCATTACAACCTTACCGATACCATTTGCATGCATGTCCTTTACAGCCCGGGCCGCATCTTCCTTTACTTCGTCGGCAATAATGATGTAGCCTGCATATACATTATTTATAGCAACAATGACAGTAGTTTCAGGAATGGAATCGACTGACTTATCATAGCTTATATGGTTGTTCTGCATCATCTTCGCATTCCCGGCCATTACTTCATTCCCATTTACTTTTCCCGTCAAACCCTGACCTGATATTTCATGTACATCGGTTGCGGTATAAATATTATTTTTATCTGCATCGGAATCTACTATAGCTTTAGCTATCGGGTGATTAGACATTTTTTCCAATGCTGATACATGGCCAATAAATTCTTCTTTCGTGAATCCTGCGCCGGCTACTACATCCTGAACCTTAAAAACACCTTTTGTCAGTGTACCTGTCTTATCCATAACAACGGTATTGACTTTCGTCATCAGGTCGAGATAATTCGCGCCCTTGAAAAGGATACCTGCTTTGGATGCCGCGCCAATACCTCCGAAATAGCCCAGCGGAATAGAAATGACCAACGCACACGGACAGGATATAACAAGGAAGACCAATGCCCTGTACAGCCAATCCTGAAATATATAGCCATTAACCAAAAAGTATGGTATCACCGTGATCAATACTGCTAACAGGAATATTACCGGAGTATATACTTTGGCAAACCGGCGGATGAGAAGTTCTGTCCTGGCTTTTCTCGAAGTCGCTTCCTGTACCATCTCCAAAATACGTGATAAAGAGCTGTCTTCATATTTTTTAGTTACTTCGATACGGATTACTTTATCCATATTAAGCATCCCCGCAAGGACTGCTTCTCCTTCCCGTATTACCTTCGGTTTACTTTCTCCTGTAAGGGCAGATGTGTTGAAGATGCCTGAGCCGGAGATCATTGTTCCGTCCAACGGCACTTTTTCCCCTGCTTTTACCTGTATTGTTTCTCCTATTGTTACTTCTTCGGGTGAAACAGCTATATAATTACCGTTTCTTTCAACGTTCGCTTTATCGGGCCGCACATCGAGAAGAGCCTTTATACTTCTTTTTGCTTTGTTTACTGCCGAATTCTGAAATAATTCACCGATAGAATAAAATAACATTACTGCCACACCTTCGGGATATTCCCCTATGAAAAATGCACCTGATGTGGCAATAATCATCAGGGTAAATTCGGTGAAAACCTCCTTTTGCCTAATCGTTTCCACTGCTTCCCTAAAAACCGGATAAGCGACAGGTATATATGCCAATATATACCACGCCAGCCGGAAATATGAATTGAAAACTTCTGCCAGAAAATTATCCATCGCTATCCCTGTCAGAAGCATAAACAGGCTTATGCCTGCAGGGATATAGACTTTCCTGCTTTGGGCAGGATTTTTGTATGATTCTTCTATCTGTGAATTACAGCATGTACAAGTATATTCTTTATTTTCATCCATAGCTTTACTTTTTATATAAGGCAAAGATACGGACTAAATAATGCAACTAAGTTGCAAACTTGCTGCACTGACCGCAATAGCCTTTTATAACGAGGTTGACGCTCTCGACCTGCATAATCGGGGACAACTCGAACTTAGGTACCGATATGTTTTTCAGACAAAAAGCCTTCTTACAGTAATTGCAATAAAAATGTGCATGCAAATCCTCCATACTGCAATGGCAATCCCTACTGCAGATCGAATATTTTATTGACCCCGAGCCGTCATCGAAGCTATGGATCAACTGGTGTTCATGGAATAAATGAATAGTGCGGGATATACTCGATTTATCGACAGTATCGAGTTTGATCTCTAAATCCGGCAAATTGAAAGCTCTATTGAATTCAAACATTGCTTTTAACACCAATATCCGTATGGCTGTCGCTTTAATGTCCCGTTCTTCCAGTAATTGTATGTAAGAGTTACTCATCTTTTTGTCTTTTTATTGCAAATCTACGATGTTATTACTAATAATGTGGCGGAAATCAATCAATTAATATATTTTTCATTCATATTTGTGCCTGTAAGTAAGATGGATTTGTTTCTATGGGGTTATTTCCAAAATATTGCAAATGAAGAGAGGCATAAAAGGTAACAAAAGTAACACTTATTTCAGTAAACAGTAAACAGTCATCAGTAAACAGTATCGTGGTTTGTCATGCTGAGAGAAACGAAGCATCTCGTCAGGGAGTAGTTAACAACCTGTCTCTCGTGTCTTTCTCCAAAAAGGTAACAAAAGTAACAGATATATCAGTCAACGGTTAACAACTTGTATCTCGTATCTTGTTTACTTGTAACTCGTAACTGCCCGAAGGGCGAAGTAACTCGTAACTTTCTAAAAAGGTAACAAAGGTAACACCTTCGCTCTCTTTTCTACTTGTCACTTTCCCAGTTAACCAGTATATTAAAATTCATTTCAAAGAACTATAAGCTAAAAGCTTACTATATAGATAAACTTTTAAGGAAAAAGTGCAATTTCCCTCGGTAACCTTACTTCGTGGTAAAACGTCAGGGGTTATTGTTCTCTTTATTATGCTTTTCTCTATATACTTTTGGAGGTATGCCGTAACGTTGAGAGAATAGTTTATAGAAGCTACCCCTATTATTGAATCCCGATTGATAAATAACCTCATCGACGGAAATATTGGTTTTGATCAGCAGGCCCTCCGCAATTTTCAGCTTATAATCTCTTATCAGGCTTCCGGGGCCGTTTTTATATACCACATCTATTTTTCTGTATAGCTGGCGCACACTTACGTTCAGCAAAGATGCGAGTTCTTCGGTCGAAAATGCCGGATTCTTTATATTCTCTTCTATCACTTTCAGGGCACGTTCATAGAACTCTTTATCTTCACGGTGCAAAATTTGCCCCTCTGTGATTTCAAAGGCACTTACTGCTGAATTGTAATATTCTTTAGTCTCCTCCTCCCGTTTCAACAGGCGTCTGACAGCTTTTTTGAGGTATTGTACATCGAATGGCTTCGATATATACATATCCACGCCTGCATCAAGACCCTCCAGCTGGTCTTCGGTATAGGTCTTACCGGATAAGATTATAATAGGGATATGCGAGGTTACCCGGGATTCTTTTAACATGCGTACCAGGCCGAAGCCATTCTGTTCCGGCATCATTACATCCGATATAAGGAGGTTTATCCTCGTTTTGGACAGTATCTCCTCTATTGTAGAGGGATCTTTTACAGGGATAACATTGTATTGATCTTTCAGTATTTCGCATACAAACCATAATATCTCAATTTCATCGTCTACAACTAGAATTGTCGGGCGCGATTTTACGATATTGAATTCCGGCAGGGCAACCTGTTTTTTCTCCGGTATTTGTATCCGGATGCCGGATGCGACCCTGGATGATTCAAGAGCCTTGTCGGTAAGTTCATGCATAGGAAGTTTGACTGTAAAACGCGTTGTTTTCCCGGGTATGCTCTTTACCTGCATATCTCCGTTAAGCAGTTTTACGGTGCTGTGGCAAATAGAAAGTCCCAGCCCGTTGCGGGAAAAGAGGCGGCTGTTGTGCCTGCTTTCAAGATTATCCAACACACGGTAACGGTCGAAAATAAACGGCAGGTCCTCGGGACTGAAACCTTTCCCCGTATTGGATACAGAAGTGACAAGCATTTGCCCTTCGGTGAAAATCTCTACATCGATATTGCCACCATCCGGTGTGTATTTGAATGCGTTTGAAACCAGGTTTGTCAATATTTTTGAATAACATCTGGGATCTGTTTGCCATGTGAGTTTCTTTTCGATATTTACAATGTAATTTGTTTGTTTATTATCAGACAACAACCTGAATGATGATAATATATTACCTGCAAACTCTTCTATCGCGACTTTTTCAATGACTACCTGTGTATGTCCGGTGTCTATCCTGCGGAATTCGATAAGTTCCTGTATCAGCCCGTTCAGCCTTTCCGCGTTGCGGCGGATAAGCGATGCATAATTATATAGCGGGGAGGTCTTTTCGACGGAGGAAAGTATGCGGTCGCACGGACCATAGATAAGGGTCAGCGGAGTACTGAATTCATGTGTTATATTGGTAAAGAAGCGCAATTTCGATTCATAGATCTCTTCCGTTTTCTTTTGTTCCATCTTCTCAAAGACCCTTTGTTCCCTGCGTTTGACTTTATGCCTGTATGATAATAGGAAGAATACGCCTATCGAGCCTATTACCAAGGCGTAGGCAATGTAGGCCGCGGTAGTCATATACCATGGCGGAAGAATTCGTATATATTGGGTGTAGACAGGCTGGTTCTCGAAAATGTTGTTGGCCGAAAAGCGCACTTTCAGTGAATATTCGCCGGGAGCCATATTTGTAAATGTAACACTGTTCGAGCTCCCGTTATCGATCCATTTGTCGCTATGTCCGCTCAGCAAATACTGATAAGTATATTTATGCCCGTTAACATAATCTGGAGCAACGAACGATACAGTAAAGAAGTTCTGGTTGTGTGGCAGTTCTATTATATCTTTTTTGTCACGTGTTTTAATATAATCTGCTATTGTAACCTCCTTACCATATATACTAAGGGAGTTAAAGTAAAAATTAGGGGTAAAAACAGGCGTTTTCGTCTTATTGGTGCGTATGGATACAAATCCGTCGATACCTCCGAAAAACATTATTTGCTTCCGGGGGCAGATATAATAGGCATTGTCACTGAACTCCTGCACAGGCAGGTTGTTAGGATTACTGTAGTTCGTAAATACTTTTGTCTGCGGGTCGAATCTGGCCAGCCCCTTGTTGGTACTCAGCCAGAGATAGCCCTGCGGATCTTCCACTATACCATGTATAGTGTTGTTAGGGAGTCCCGATTCGGTATTAAAATTAATATATTCCAGTTTGTCCTTTCCTACCTTTGTTATCCGGCAAAGGCCGAAGCTTGTACCCAGCCACAAAATGTTACGGCTATCACGGTATATGACCAGTATATCATTGACCAACTGATTTTCTCCATTAGTTAGTTTATAGAAAGTTTTTTCCTCCGTTTTCAGGTTAAATCTGACCAGGCCTTCACCTCTGCTTCCGATCCATAAAATAGAATCATTCTCTATCTCAGTATCATAAATAACATTTTCTGTTTCGAAAAACCTGAAATGGTCCATCTTTTCTATCCGTGGAACACCATTTGTGAATGCCAATTTTATGCGGTGCAGGCCATCTCCGGAAGTTGTTACCCATAAAGTACTCGGATCCTGCTCTGTGGCGGAACAGAGAAAATGCAATGCCTTGCTTCCGGGGGGTTGCGACAGGGTGTGTACACGTTTATCGGAATAGGAATAATAATTGATACCCGGTCCTCCGCTTATGATCCACAGCAGGTTATGCCTGCTTTCGACAATATTGAAAATGGAATTGTTGGCAAGAGCAGAATTTTGTATATGAAAATGATTTACCTTTTTGTAGGGAAGAGGTTCATCGGGATTGTAACCGGGGAAGCAAAAGAGTCCGTCGCCTTTTGTCCCGATCCACAGATTATTTTCAGCGTCCAGTGTTACAGACCTCACCGGAACTTTTGTCTGCGGATAAAATTCGTGCAACATAGAAGAGCGTATCGTGTAATCTTCTTCCGAATATATATATACTCCGTAGCCATCGGTTCCTATCAGGACAATTTGCTGTACGGGATCGTAAGCCATAGAGAAAACACCATAGTTGAGCGTTGTGCGCTCTATATACGGTTTGTCGGCGGAGTGAGGATCACGCCTTATCACTTTAAGCCCATCGTTTATGAAAGCAATAAAAATATCATCACCTGCAATCAGGGCGTCCCTCATGCTCTCTTTCGGCGGAATTTCCGAACCTATATTCATCACAAATTCTTTGGTTCCTGTGTTGATATCAAGGGTATAGAGGTCGAAACGGGTATCTACAAAAACTACATCGGTCCCTTTTTCGAACGCCCATCTGACAGGGGTCTCAAGTTCGTAATCCATCAGCCTGTAAGTGCCGGTTATGATCCCGTTTTCCTTTATTATCTTATAGCGCATTATCTGTCCCGTATAGTTAAATACCCAGATGATATTATCCTTACATATTGAAAAACATTGCGTTCTGTACGACATTACTCCCGGAGTATGTATCTTGTGAAATCGGCCGTCGGATTTATTATATACGGCAATTGAATCATTCTCGGAAAGGACAAAAAAAGTTCCGTCCGGACTTTTTGCCTGCCAGAATATGGTTCTCATATAAGGATGATTTTCGAATGTGCCCGATTGGGAATCGAATAAGCATAATCCTTGATTTGTCTTCAGCCAAAGCATGCCCGGGGAGGTTTCGGTGATATGCCTTATTACGTTTCCCGGCAATGAATTGTTACTGCTGGTAGGCAAATAGCTTTTTACCGATGACCCGTCGTAGCGGTTGAGTCCATCATAAGTGGCAAACCACATAAATCCGTAACTATCCATTGTAACAAACCTTACAGCGCTCGAAGAAAGGCCGTTGCGGGAAGATATATGCTGAATATTGTACGCATATGCCGCCATATTGTACCATATGGCAAGAATTGCGATTATTATGAACGAGAATCTCTTCATGACCGGGTAATAGATATATTAAATAAGGTTTGTACAAATATAGCTTTTTATGACAAGCTTTGACCCGTTCTTCAAATATATTGTATGTGGCTGCATTGCGCATTCTTTGCATAAAGAACGGTGGGTATGGCTTTAATGTATTGATTTTCAGAATGCTTTATCTATATATATGTACCTGTTTGGTATAGTTGGTGCATGTGTATGTATTTGCCATTTTAGTCCGCTTTTCTGCCATGCCTCTTTATGGACAATTATTACAGGAATGCGTACCGAAGGCTACGGCAGCTTATCTAATTTTGTATATATTAACATTTGATCTAATATGCACTCAAACCTTTGAAAAAAGTATTTAGTATTATGAAAAACCATTATTATCTATGAAAAAGAGCAAGCTAAGAAGCAGATTTAGACGGTTTCTGTCATTAAGTATGGCTGTCACTCTATTTCTGACAGCAAGTGTGGTGGCCGCACAAACAACCGGTCAGCAGTCAAAAGTTACTGTTTCCGGAACTGTTACTGCAGGCGGTGAACCGGTAATAGGTGCTGTAGTGGCGGTAAAAGGGACAACAACAGGAACAATAACCAGTGACAAGGGAGAATATACGATCAATGCGGCCGGTAATGATATACTGGTGTTCTCATCGATCGGGTATATTTCGCAGGAAATCCCCGTAGGCGGGAAAACAAAGATCGATGTCGTACTGGAAGATAATGTTATCAATCTTGAGAGTGTAGTGGTTGTGGGCTATGGTACACGTAAGCGTTCCGATCTCACAGGGGCGGTTAATGTTATGGGTGAGCAAACTATCCGTGCTACTCCTGCCGCAAATATCGCGATGGCTCTGCAAGGGGCCGGGGCCGGTGTGAACATACAGCGTAGCGGCGGTTCCACACATCCGGGGCATACTCCCGAAATCCGTATTCGCGGAACCCGTTCCATAGCTGCGGGTAACGATCCTCTTTTGGTTGTGGATGGTATTCCTTACGAATTAAGCATGATGAACAATATCGCGCCCGAGGACATTACCTCGGTTACTGTACTTAAAGATGCATCATCAACTGCTATTTACGGCTCGCGTGGAGCCAATGGGGTTATACTCATCTCTACTAAGCGTGGTGCGGAAGGAACCAAGGCTGTTGTAAACTATAATGGATATATAGGTTTCAGTAAACCGCTGGGCTTCTATGATGTCATGAAATCTGAGGACTATATGAAGTTGCGCAAGTGGTCTATGTATAATCGTTATAAAAATGCGGAAAATTATACGGGTATCGATGACCCGAGGGTATTACAAAAGGTTTTCGAAGGAGGCCTCGATGGAGAGATAGAAGGCTATGAAAGAGGTGTAGATACTGACTGGCAAAGGGAACTGTATGACCAAAATCCTCTGATGACCAATCATCAGATAAGCTTATCCGGCGGATCAAAAAATACACAGTATGCGGCATCGTTGGGATATTATAAATCGACAGGTGTATACGATCTGCAATCGATGGAGCGTACGACCCTCAAATTGTCTGTAGATCATACAATAAACAAATACCTGAAATTTGGACTGAATACATTGAATACCTATTATATCAGCAGGGGGGAAAGCCTGAATCCGATGGGTGACGCCCTTAGCCTCAGCCCGTTATTGTCACCATATATGGACGATGGTACGATCCGGGAAAAGGTGCATCCGAACGACCTTATGAGCAACCCTTTAATGGATCTTCGTAAGGATGCCATCCAGGATGATCGCAAAAGGTTGTCGACATTCACGACAGGTTATCTGGAAGTGGATTTTACTCACGGATTCAAATACAGGCTCAATGCCGGCGTACAACTTTCTTCTACCACGCTGCAACGTTACTATCAGAAAGGGACAAGCAAGCGCCGACAGTCATCTAACTATGGGTATAACGAATCGAATTCTCTGACCGATTATACTATTGAGAACCTGTTAACATATGACAAGAAGTTCGATAAGCACAATCTCAATCTTACGGCCATGTTTAGTGCCGAAGAAAGAGAAGCTCAGGAATTCGATCTGAACTACGAAAACGTACCGACAAATCAGGTGGGCTACTACAATCCGGGTACGGCTGAGAATCATAAGGGAAACGGAGATTATAATAAATGGAGTATGCTCTCTTATATGGGGCGTATCAATTACGACTACGACTCCCGTTATTACCTTACCGCAACGCTGCGTACCGATGGTTCATCACGTTTGGCTAAAGGAAATAAATGGCACTATTTCCCGTCTGCCGCTTTGGCATGGAATATCGGCAATGAAAAGTTTATGAGCGGGACCTCTCACATATTGTCACAGCTGAAACTGAGACTAAGTTATGGAGAAGTAGGCAATACCAATGTGAGTCCTTACGATACTATGGGCGATATGACCAGCAATAAGTATATCTTCGGATCACAGGGTGTGCTTGGATACTATCCCACTGCTGCCTCGAACAGCGAACTGAAGTGGGAGCGTACTGCCAGTTACAATGCCGGTATAGATTTAGGCTTTCTTAATAACAGGTTTTCTGGTTCAATTGAGGTTTACAAACAATTCTCCAACAACCTGATGATGAAATTTACCCCTCCGGCGACAAGCGGCGTAAGCACGCAAATCCCTTACAATGTAGGTAAAACAGAGAATGTAGGGTTTGAACTCGCAGCCCGTGTACACGTTTTCGACGGTGATGGTAAAAATAAATTCCAATGGACTTCCGATTTCAACATTTATTTCAACAGAAATAAGGTTGTTCAACTTACCGAAGGAGTAGACAAGCTGATTTCAGACAACCTTTTCGTCGGTCATCCGCTAGGATCTTTTTACGAATATGTAGGGCTCGGTATCTGGCAGGATACTCCTGAGGACAGGGCGCTTGCAGAAAGTTACGGGTTGAAGACTTCCGGCGACGACTCGGTGATAGGAACTATTAAAGTCGCGGATATCAGTGGCCCTGACGGTGTTCCGGATAATGTAATCAATGATCTTGACCGCAAAATAGTAGGTAGCCATCAGGCAAACTTCGAAGGAGGATGGACAAATAGTCTGGCATATAAGAACTTCGATTTCACTGTGGTTATGAATTTCCGTCAGGGCGGCATGCTCAGGTCTGAACTTTATGGTGGAGGACAAAACTCTCTGATGGGAGGTTATTACAACAACCTGAATGTAGATTACTGGACTCCTGAGAATACAGGCGCCCGCTGGCCGGCTCCGAATAACAAGGTACAGAGTATACCGTACAAAGGCACGCTTACGCTGTTTGATGCCTCTTATCTCAAGATACGGACGCTTACTTTGGGATATTCCTTACCGGATAAACTTCTTAAGACAGTAGGGGTGAGCAAGGCCCGTGTTTATTCCACAGCGACAAATCCATTTACATTCTTTTCCGAATATGTAAACAAATATAAGGGGCTTGATCCTGAAACCAACCGGGTGATGGGTACGGTAATACCTCCATCATGGCAAATGTTATTCGGTATTAATATAACCTTTTAAGGTCGCAGACCTTTTTATTACATGGCTGAGTAAATAAAATAAAATTGCTATAACTCAAAAATGTATTATAAAACATATTCATTTACTTAATTGTGAGACAACAATGAAAAAAATAATATATTTATTAGCCTGCCTTCCGCTATTTATTATGATGGCATGCGGTGATTTTCTGGACGAAGAAAATCACTCGAAGATGACACCCGAGTCATTCAGTACGCCACAAGGTTTCGAACTTGGACTAAACGGCGTATATGGTGGAATGAGAGCCTTTTATGGACCTATCAGTGCCATCCATATGATAACTGTGCCCGGAACCGACGAATTTTATAGCCGTTCTTCGGGCGACATCTATAATTTTGGTAATTATACAACGAATTACAAGCCTAATTCCGACTATATCTATTCTTATTGGAGAAGTTCATATACCCTGATTAATACCTGTAATGGCCTTGTTCACTTCGGCGAAAGTATGACTGATATTCCCGAAGCCAAAAAGATAACCATGCTGGCCGAGGCCAGGTTTTTCCGGGCATTGCTTTATTTCCGTTTGGTGCAGTTTTTCGGCGATGTGACATTGAATCGCACATACAACGACGTTGTTGTGAAAACAGCTAAACGCGACCCTATGGCTGATGTTTACGACTTTGTGGTCGAAGACCTGCTCTATTGTACAACTCCCGGCAATCTGCCTGCCGGTCCTAAAGATACCCAGCCCGGACGTATTACCCAGGCATTAGCCCGCCATCTTCTGGCAAAAGTATATCTCACACGTGGATGGAGCAGCGCGGCTAAAGCCACCGATTTCCAGAATGCATATGATGTCGCAACAAGGTTGATACAGGATGGGGATCAGACCGGAGTTAAACTGATGGGAAAATATGAAGATATTCATAAACCCGGAAATGAAAACAATCAGGAAATACTCTTTAATGTGCAGATGACCGACGACCCTATTTACGGTGTTCCGGAAAAGGATTCGGGGATGAATAACCTTGCTCATATCTTTGTTGCAGGCTACTTCAACTTTAATGGTAGCGGCAATGTCCAGCAGATAGAGGATGGGCGTGTTTACGCGCGTTATCACGGTACTACCTGGCTTTATAATCAGGCTTTCGGCGATATCGATAAAGACTCGCGCTATCATGGTACCTTCCAAAGCAAATGGACTGCTCCGATTGATTTCAGTAATAAAAAGCAGGAATTCTATGTCGGTGAGAACAAGTACTCTGCAATCAGAAGCGGCGCAAAAGGTGAGCTTGCAGGCTATCTCCCGGGTAAGAATATGACCAAAGAGGAGATAGAGTCGGCAAATTACTATATACTTACTCCGGAGAACTATACCGATCCTAACTTCCCTACAATGAAGAAATATTTGGACCCTAACCGGACAAGCCTTTCATTCGACTCCCGCCGTACGATTATCGTGTACCGTCTGGCAGAAACGTATCTTATTGCCGCCGAAGCCGCTTTCAAGCTCGGAAATAATTCTACTACCGACGGAGCCGCATATTATATCAACGAACTTCGTAAAAGGGCTGCCTCAAAGACCGAATATATCAACGACCTGATGATTACCGCAGCGGATGTAACCATCGATTATATTCTGGACGAAAGGACACGTGAGCTTTGCGGCGAACAGTTGCGTTGGCTCGACCTCGTGCGCACAAAGAAACTGGTTGAACGGGTACGGAAGTATGGTTTCTTCACCACAAAATGGACGAATCATACCTTACCTAAAGATAACATACAGGATTTCCATGTATTACGTCCGATCCCCCAGAAACAGATCGAGTCTGTTATTGTGGGCGATCCTTATCCGCAACAACCTAACGGATGGGATAAAATGTAGATCCTTTCTGTGAGTCATACAGGCGTACCCGGTCTGGTGTGCGCCTGTAACTATACTAAAACAGAGGCAATATAAATGCCCTGAAGATTGACATCAATAAATAAAAAAATAATGAGAGTTTGTTATAAGCATTTAGTTTTTACGTTTTTAATTCTGATATTTTGTGAATCGGCGTTTTCTCAGGGGCGCGAGTATCTCCTTTCTTTAAAATCTGATATGGGCCATGGTGGAAAAGCGCTATGGTTGATGAAAAAGGCAGGTGATGTGACCGGTAGGGCAGAAGATGTTTCCAGTATCGGATATGGTACTAAGGGATGGATGGAAGCGATTGTCCCCGGTACTGTACTCAATTCGTTGGTTGCCCAGGGAGTCTATCCCGAACCCTATTTTGGCCTGAATAACAAAATAACAAGTGGATTAATCCCCGATTTGAGTACCGCAGGGCGTGACTTTTATACCTATTGGTTTCGTACCGAGTTTGACGGGCTTGAATGTACGAAGGGCGAGCGTATATGGATGCAGGTGGATGGAATAAATTACCGGGCCGAACTTTGGCTCAATGGTAAAATGGTCGGCAATATAGCCGGAATGTTCCGTAAGGAATTCATCGATGTAACAGACTATATCAATTCGGGCAGCAAGAATGTGCTTGCAGTAAAAGTATATCCTGTAGATGAACCGGGCGGCCCGCGTGAAGGTGTTTCCAAATCGTGGGGGGCAATAGGAGAGTTCCGCAATGGGGGTAACGGTGAAATTGGCAAAAATGTAACAATGCTCATGACCGTAGGTTGGGATTTTACTTACCTCGATGGTATCCGTGACCGTAACACGGGGATATGGAAAGATATAAGTTTCTTTAAAACAGGGGAAGTTACACTTAACCATCCGTTCGTGAAGAGTGATCTGCGAAAACCTGGTTATGACCATTCCCGCCAGACTGTAAGTGTAGAATTGCACAATCCCGGCTTCAGGACGCAAAAAGTAAAGATAAAAGGTGAAATACTGGGTGAAGGTATCACTTTCGAAAAAGAGGTTGAGATTTTACGGGGACTGACCAGAACAATAGAATTCAATGCTACGGATTTTCCTCAGTTAGCTATCGACAAACCCCGTCTCTGGTGGCCTGTCAATAAAGGTCCTCAGGAACTTTATACCCTCTCTGTAAAAGCGGAAGTACAGGGCGGGCTTTCAGATTCTGTAACGACCCGTTTCGGTATCAGGGAAATTACATCGCACACAGATACTCCGGATAAGTCGCGCACATTCAGGGTGAACGGAAAAGATATCTTTATCAAAGGGACTAACTGGTTGCCGGAAAATATGCTGCGTATGTCTGACGAGCGAACTTATGCGGAGCTACGCTATACCGCTCAGTCCGGCGTGAATCTGATTCGCTTCTGGGGTGGCGGTATCACAGAGTCTGACTACTTTTTCGATCTGTGCGACGAACTGGGAATAATGGTATGGGAGGAATTCTGGATGACAGGTGATACTAAGCACCCTATCGACAGGGCACTACATTTACAGAATGCGGAATCGACCGTTAAACGTGTACGGAATCATCCATCGCTGGCTTATTATGTATGTTCGAATGAATCGACCGAAATGTCAGGTCTCGAAGAGTTACTTCAGCGGATAGACGGCACACGCGGTTACCAGATGGAATCGGAATGCTGCGGGATTCACGATGGCAGTCCATATAAAACGGTCAACCCGATGAGGCATTATGAAAACACGGCATCCGAACGTGGCAGCCGGGTAGACGGGTTCAACCCCGAATATGGCGCGCCTTGTCTCCCTACTGTTGAATGCCTGCGTGAAATGATGCCGGAAAAAGACCTCTGGCCAATCAATACGGAGGTATGGGATTATAGCGATGGCAACGGATTTCACCAGATGTCGTCACTCTATGTAGACCTGGTGGATGAGTACGGAAAGTCGCAAAGCATAGACGAATTCGCGATGAAGGGGCAATTTGTAGGAGCAATGAGCTACAAAAGTATATGGGAGGTCTGGAACTATAATAAACTGAATTATGGAGACCGTTATACTTCCGGAGTCCTTTTCTGGTATCATAATTCTCCTGTCCGTCAGGTTTGCGGGCGTATGTGGGACTGGTCGCTCGAACCTACAGCTGCGCTCTATGCGGCGGCAAATGCATGCGAACCGCTACACCCTCAGTTCGACTATCTGAAAAATACCGTATCGGTGGTAAACGACTATTATAAGGCCTTTTCCGGTTATAAGGTTACAGCTGAAGTTTTCGATATCAACTCAAAACAAGTGTGGAAAAATCAGGCTTCGGTAGATCTTCCCGAAGATGGAGTTGTAAATGACGTATTTGCAATTGATTTTCCTGAGAATATTTCACCCGTCCATTTTATCAAACTACGCCTTTTCGATAACACGGGAAAGGAAGTGGGCAGTAACTTCTACTGGCGTTCTACAAGTGTATATGAAGGGATGAAATCTATGACAGGGCCTACCACGGCAGGTTTCCAGAGCATAAAAGACCTTGCTCCGGCTAAAGTGTCGATGAAATACAAAACCCGTGTAAGCGAAGGAAAGCATTATATAGACATCGAGCTGAAAAATACGAACCGTTCAATTGCGTTCTTCACACAATTGCAATGGCTCGACCGGGCAGGCAAACCTGTACGTCCTTCGTATTATACCGATAACTTCTTTAGCATGATGCCGGGAGAAAGCCGCAGTATAACAATAGAGACGGATAAAAAGAACCTTCCGGCAGATAATTATTCATTGATTTTGAAGGGTTTTAATATTTCTCAGGTGAAAAATACTATTTTAGTAAAATGAAAAAGTTAACCGCGTTTTTACTGTCGCTGACAATCAGTCTGTTTTCTTATTCAACCGATTATGACCTGGTTATAGTCGGTGGAACTCCGGCTGGTATAACTGCTGCCATTGCTGCTGCCCGCGAAGGTAAAAATTGCCTGATACTTGAAAGGACCGGATATATAGGAGGTTTGCCTGTTAATGGGCTGGGAGCTACGGATATAGGTACACGCGGTTCTACGACAGGACTCTTCGAAAAGTTTGTAAATCTGAATAAAGAGTACTATATAATCCGGTATGGAGAGAAATCCTCACAGGTGAGGGATTGTAGCGATGGATACCATTTCGAACCGCATGTGGCTGCCATGACATTCGGCCACATGATAGAAACAGCGGGCCCCGGGAAAATATCTATACTGACCATGCGCCAGTTCGACTCCGAACAGCGTTATGTGAAGATGAAGGAAAAGCGGATTCTATCGATACGGGTTTTGAACCGCAAAACCGGGGAAGAAGAATATTACAGCGCAAAAATGTTTATTGACGCTACATATGAGGGTGACCTCGGCGCTGCCGCAGGAGTACCGTACAGGTTGGGTCGTGAAGGAGCTGACGAATATGACGAACCTTGTGCAGGACGGATATACCGTTGGTGGAAACATGGCCCGGATGATGAAGGTACTACCTATCAGGGAGATAATGCCGTTCAGGCATATAATTACCGTCTGTGCCTTACCAACCAGCCGGAGAACAGGATGTTGGTTGCCAAACCTGCGAAGTATGACCGGGAGGAGTTTGCATCCCTTGTCGATGACGTGCTTAGCGGACGCAACACAGATATTGCTTTCCGAAAAGCAACTCCGGCAGAGATGGAGCTGAACCGTGAGAAAGTAGAATCTGGTGAACGTACATCCGCGCCGGGCGATGCGTGGGGAATGGCCAAACTTAGCAGTATGACCCGTTTGCCTAATGCAAAGACGGATGCGAATAACCAGCATCTGGCATTTATATCCACCGACCTTCCGGAAGAAAACTGGCCGTGGCCTACCTCCGGTTGGGATTGGAGAGACCGATATGCAGAACGATTAAAATCTTATACGCTCGGTTTGCTGTGGTTTGCCCAAAATGATGAGGCATTGCCCCGGCATTTCAGGGAAGCCTGCCGCGAATGGGGACTTGCAGCCAACGAATATGTGGATAATGGACATTTTCCACGTCAGGTATATGTGCGCGAGGGCAGACGGCTCGAAGGAACCTATTTCTTTACGGCAAATGATGCCTTGCCGGTTGTGAAAGATTCCCGCCCCCCTGTGCACCCTTCATCAGTTACAGCAAGTCACTATGCGCTGGATTCTCACGCAGTTCGCAAACGGGAAACGGGGCGTGTGCATCTTGATGGCTTTTTCAGTTACCCGTCGGCAGTTTATACTGTTCCTTACGGAGTGATGGTGCCAAAATCAGTTGATAATCTTCTGTTTCCTGTCCCGGTTTCGGGTAGTCATGTGGGTTTCTCCACTCTGCGCATGGAGCCGTGCTGGATGGCTTTGGGTGAGGCTGCCGGAGTAGCTGCTGTTCTGGCCATAGATAATGATGTGACGGTAAGGGATGTTTCTTACAATCTGATACAGCAAAAGCTATTGCGCTATGGAGCAACACTGATCTATTTTAAAGATTTACGCAATACCGATCCGGACTTTGCCCTGGTACAACAACTTGCATTAAAAGGTTTCTTTCCTGAGTGGGACGCAGATTTGGATAAACCTTTAGACAGCGCTACAGCTAAGCTATGGAGCGATTTATCGGGAAGAAAAATAGAGAGTGACGGGAAAACAAAACGAAGGCAGGTTCTTCCTCTTCTAAATCATGCGAATCAAAAAGGGGAAAGTACACTAAAATAATCATATGCTTTTAGAAAATACTTTATCTATATAGTAAGCGATTAGCTTATAGTTCTTTGAAATGAATTTTAATATACTGGTTAACTGGGAAAGTGACAAGTAGAAAAGAGAGCGAAGGTGTTACCTTTGTTACCTTTTTAGAAATTTTTGCAGGGGTTATCTCTTGTGCCTGGCCGCCTCCCGGGTAACGGGCAGGCACAAGAGCACCCCCCTGCAAGAATGGAAAAGTAACATTAGAATAATAATAATAAAAAAAGTGTTACATGTGTTACCTTTTTTTATAATTACAAGTTACGAGTTACAAGTAAACAAGATACGAGATACAAGTTGTTAACTGTTGACTGATATATCTGTTACTTTTGTTACCTTTTTGGAGAAAGACACGAGAGACAGGTTGTTAACTACTCCCTGACGAGATGCTTCGTTTCTCTCAGCATGACAAACCACGATACTGTTTACTGAAATAAGTGTTACTTCTGTTACCTTTTAACTATATATTGTGAATGAAGTTTAATTTAATAAGGGATTTGCTTGATCTATTGTTAAATATCAGTAGATCCGAAAACATGAAGATGTTACTTTCTGCTGGGTGACTAAATATGAAAAACAGAATCGGAATAATTAATAAATATCTATGGAACGAAGAAAATTTTTGCGTAATGCGGGTATGCTGGGGCTGGCATCGATTGCCTCTAACGGTATTTTGGCAGGAGAAACAACGCCTCCACAAACCATATCCCGTAAAGGTATAAAGGTAAACGATCAATGGGATGTTATTGTAGCCGGAGGAGGTCCTGCCGGATGTGCTGCCGCGACAGCCGCCGCACGCGAAGGAGCAAAAGTTCTACTGATCGAAGGAACCGGAGCTCTCGGAGGAATGGGGACTTCCGGCCTGTTAAATGCATGGTGTCCTTTTACGGATAAGGAAAAGATTATTTATAAAGGAATTGCAGAAAAGGTATTTCTGGAATCGAAAAAGGGGGTGCCTCATGTGAAAGGTGATGACTGGGTCCCTATCAATACGGAATACCTGAAAGTGGTGTATGACGATCTGGTAATGTCGGAGGGAGTATCCGTTCTGTTCTTTACTACTATGGCTGCCGTGGAAATGAAACAGGAGGGAGTGGTAGATGCTGTCATTGTAGGAAATAAAGCCGGTCTGACGGCATACAAAGCGAAGCTTTTTATCGACTGTACAGGTGACGGAGACCTTGCGGCATGGGCCGGGGCAAAATTTGAGACCGGCGACGGTAAGGGAGCTGTTCAGGAAGGTACACTTTGTTTTGCCCTGTCTAATGTTGACCCGTATGAATTTTCTCTGATTGGCAGTGTGCATTCCAACAGAAAAGACGGGCCTGTATATAAGATGCTTGAGTCGGGAAAATATGATATGATTAAGGACAATCATATCAATGATAAATATACGGGGCCCGGTTATCTGGCATTTAATGCAGGACATGTCACAGTAGATAGTACCGATCCTGTCTCACTGTCGTCGGCAATGATGACCGGCCGCAAAATAGCCCGGCAGTTCCGGGAAGGGTTAGCAGAGTTCGAACCGAAAGTATTCGCGGCCTCCTATCTTGCGAGCACCGGCGCGCTGATGGGTATCCGCGAAAGCCGCCGCATTAAATGCGATTATACTTTTACGGTCGAAGACTGGCTGGCCCGCAGGGAGTTTGAGGATGGCATCGGGCGTAACTCTTATTATATAGATATACATAAAAGCGATGCAAAAGAATATAAGCGTTATGGAAAGGGTGAATCGCACGGTATACCTTTCCGGAGCCTTCTTCCGGCAGGACTGAAAAATGTGTTTGTGGCCGGACGTTGTATCTCCACCGATCATTATGCACATGGCAGTCTGAGAGTAATGCCTCCTTGTTTGGTTACAGGGGAGGCTGCCGGTGTTGCTGCCGGGCAGATCTGTAAATCAAAAAGCCCTGATGTTCATAATGTTGACATTATTAAACTTAGGAGCCGTCTGAGAGAGGTAGGGCAGCTGTTATAATTGTTAATATTTATGAACGGGAAATAAACAAACCAGAAATTAACTTTAGATATATTTTATAATTAAAAAATTAATATCATGATTCGAAAATTATTTACGTTATTACTTCTTTTGCCATTCCAGTTTTTGTTCTCCCAGCAAAGTCAGCTGGCTAACTTTTCCAAAGGATTTACTCCCCAAGAAGTAGGTAAACGCTTGGCGTATCATATTGTGGACGACAGGCACGACCTTTATGCAGGGAGGTATATTCATTATGCCGAAGTGTGTACCTGGACCGGCGCTCTTGATTATGCCCTGCAGACAAAGGATCAGAAACTTATTAAACTTCTGCAGGACAGATTCGAACCTTTCTTCACAAGGGAGAAAGTCCTGTTGCCTCCTATGAATCATGTCGATTATAATATGTTTGGCGGATTAGCCCTTAAACTTTATCAGATAACAAAGGATAAACGTTATCTGGATATGGGTCTGGCTTATGCCGATAGCCAATGGGAAGTCCCAGCCAATGCAAAACCGGAGGAAAAGGCCTGGGCGGAAAAAGGCTATTCGTGGCAGACACGTTTATGGATTGACGATATGTATATGATCACTTCGGTACAGGCCGAGGCGTATAAAGTGACCGGAGACTCCAGGTATATTGACCGCGCGGCAAAGGAGATGGTCCTCTATCTGGAAGAGATACAGCGTCCTAACGGTCTGTTTTACCATGCACCGGATGTCCCTTACTATTGGGGACGCGGCGATGGCTGGATGGCTGTAGGTATGGCCGATCTGCTTACTTATCTTCCTGCGGATCATAAAGACCGTCCGCGTATTATGAAAGGTTTCCATACGATGATGGAAAGTTTGAAGAAGTATCAGACTCCAGGCGGTATGTGGAACCAGTTGATTGACGAGCCTGACTGCTGGGTCGAGACCTCAGGTTCTGCCATGTTTACCTATGCCTTTATAGTAGGGGTCAAGCAAGGCTGGTTAGATGCTGAAGTATATGCTCCTGCCGCCCGGAAAGCATGGCTGGCAATGATTCCGTATATCGACGAGCGTAATAATGTAACTGAAGTATGTATTGGTACAGGAAAGAAGAATGATAAGCAGTATTATTATGACCGTCCGCGTCTGGCGGGAGATTTTCATGGTCAGGCTCCTTATTTGTGGTGTACAGTTGCCCTTATGAAGAAATAAACAGCTGAGATTTAGCTTATGTTAACAGGAGAGGAGGTGCCGGTAAAGGTACTTCATCCCCTGTTATTTGAAATAGACCACCGTATTTATTCATCCATAGTTTATACAGAATTCATTTCTGATAATTCTGTAACAGAGGCCATATCATCGTTATCCTTAGATTCAAAGCAGCGATGCCCTCCTTTTCTTGTTCTTAACATCTATTTGATATACACTTTATCCTGAGATTCCGCCATCTTCAATTGCGTGTTAGTCCGGCAGACTATAATCTTATACCCTTTTTAGACTACTGAACGGCTTGGAGAAACACGAGTTCTTACTCCATTCCTTCTAGAGAAGGGGTAAACTGTCCTGATCGGAAGAAATGAACAGCTCAATATAACAATATCCAGGCCATAATTGCTGATTTGGGAGAATATTGTCATTTTTTATCCGGTCAATTGTTATTTTCCGGTAGGGATAATCTGTAAATATAAGGCAGATTGTAGAGGATTTTCCTTCATTCAGGTCATGTTGGATATCAAAATGACGATTGGGAAAAATGTGCTATTTAAAGCTACTTTTCTTTCATCTTTCTAACTAAAATTCCTATTCCTTTGCCTCGTTAACAAATCATAAAACTATTATACTATGAAGTGTCTAAAAAATACACCTCATCTATTGAATTTGATAAAGTAAAAAACAGAAATTTTTAACAAATACTTAATTTACGATAAACATGTATACGAGGCAGTTAGCGCTGTGTTTGGATATGATGTGAAATGTTTTAATAAACTAAATTCAGACCCTATTTTTATGAAAATGAAAAACAGAATGAAAATTCAGCATTGGTTGATGCTGCTGGTCGTTCTTTGCATATCGTGCAAAGACGATAAATCCGATATGGATTCGCAGGCCTTCGATCCTTCGAGGCCTGTCGTGGTTTCTAATTTTCTCCCGAAAGAGGGGGGAGCCAGCCAAAGGATGGTTATCTATGGCGATAATTTTGGTAATGATCCGTCCAAAGTCAACGTAACTATTGGCGGGGTAAAGTCGAGTGTAATCGGAGTAAAAGGCCAGACCTTATATTGTATCGTGCCGGCAAAAGCTTACGATGGCGATATTGAAGTGAGCATTGTCGATGAGAACGGAGAAAAAGTTGCTTCGGCAGGAGCTGGAGAAAATTTTATCTATAAGAAGAAAATGATTGTGACTTCTTTCTTAGGTCAAATGTATGAAAATAACACGAAGTTTGATATAAAGAATGGTCCGTTCAATGATTGCGGCGGATTCGACAGAATGGATTGGTTTACTTTCGATCCTCTAAACCATAACCATTTGTATGTGACCGGTTATGATAAAGCGATCAGACTGATTGATTTTGAAAAGCAATATGTAAGCACTTTCGTTTCTGGTATTCCGAGTCCCAATTCGAATGGGATTCCTTGTATAAATTTCACATTGAGTGGAGATATGATCGTGACGCATGACCAATCTAATGATCAGCGGCCGGGGAACTATTTACTTACCCGTGCATCCGGCTTTACTCAGTTAACTCCTTTGGCAAAAGGCCGTGGAACCAGAGCGGCAGCTGTACATCCGGTTAACGGAGAGTATTATTATGGATACTATAATACCGGTGCTATTTGGAGAGCTGAGATCGGGTCACCGAATGGAGTAGAGGGTAAGCAGATAACCAAGGTTCCGAATGCGTCGTCACAGATGTTCATTGTTATTCACCCCACAGGGAACTATGCATATATTACATTGATGAACAAACATTACATTATGCGTATGGATTATGATTGGGAAAATAAGGTCTTTAAGGACCCTTATCTGGTAGTTGGGAAAAGCGACACGCCCAATTATCAAGACGGGGTGGGTAGTAATGTAAGGCTTTGGGACCCTCAACAAGGGACTTTTGTTAAAAATCCGGAGTATGCGGGAACAGAAGATGAATATGATTTCTATTTCTGTGATAAAACAAATTCAATAGTCCGTATACTGACCCCTCAGGGGAAAGTCTCCACTTTTGCAGGCAGGCCTTCGGTTAAAGGATATATGGATGGGGATTTGCGTCTGGATGCCATCTTTAATGCTCCGGCCTCGATAATATATGATGAAGAGAGAAATTGCTTTTTTGTCGGAGACCTCGGCAATCATCGTATTCGCAAAATTGCCTATGAAGATTAAATAAATGAAAGACACATATTGATATGAGAAACTTTTTATTAACATGTATTTTATTACTCGGGTTTTCAGTGAGTGTTTTGGCTCAGGAAACTGTAGAAGTAACCGGTATTGTGACTGATGAGAATAACGAGCCTTTAATAGGGGCTAGTGTATCTGTAAGTAATGTAGCGGGATTGGGTGTGATTACCGATGTGGACGGGAAATATAAGATTAAAATGCCGCTTTACAATACACTGATTTTTACATATATAGGCTTCGACAAAGTAGAGGTATTAGTGAAAGACCAGCGGGTTGTCAATGTCACTATGAAAGAATCTGATAAAAGTGTACTTAACGAAGTAGTTGTCACAGGGACGGGTGTACAGAAGAAAATTGCGATCACCGGTGCTATTACAAATGTTGATGTTGAGGAATTGAAATCAAATCCGTCTTCATCTATGGCCAATGGTTTGGCCGGAGTGGTACCGGGTATTATGGCAATGCAGGCTGATGGCAGACCGGGTACTACTTCTGAATTCTGGATTCGCAGTATTTCTACATTTGGAGGCAGTAATGCGGCATTGGTATTGGTCGACGGCTTCGAACGCGACTTTAATGAAGTCAGCGTGGAGGATGTGGAATCGATATCAGTGCTGAAAGATGCTTCTGCCACTGCTATCTATGGTAGCAAAGGAGCTAATGGCGTTATTTTAGTAACCACTAAACGCGGGGATGAGGGAAAGATCAGGATTGATGCCAAGGTAGAAGGATTCTATAGCACGCTAACTAAGGCCCCGGAATTTGTAGATGGATATACATATGCTTCTATGGCAAACGAGGCTAAAGTTACGCGTAATCAAGATGCACTCTATCAGCCGGAGGAGCTGGAAATACTTCGTTTAGGTCTGGACAGAGATTTATATCCGAACGAAGATTGGATGGATATTCTGTTGCGCGACGGAGCATGGAAATCGCGCGTTTCGTTAAATATGCGAGGGGGAGGGAAGACAGCCCGTTACTTTGTTTCGGGAAGTTACCAAAACGAGCAGGGTATGTACCAAGTAGATAAGGCTTTGAAAGATTATAATACCAATTCTAACTTCCGGCAATATACTTACCGGATGAATATCGATATCGATATTACAAAGACTACATTGCTGAAGGCAAGCGTTTCTGGTTCATTGCGTAAGCAAAATGACCCCGGAGGCGGGAGTAACTCAATCTGGACATCATTGTTTGGGTATAACCCGGTTTCAGCTCCCCGGATGTATTCTAACGGATATGTTCCGGCTATTACCGAAAGAGGCAAGCCGATTACACCCGACGATCCCAATATAGACCGTTTTAATCCGTGGACACTGGCTACAATGACAGGGTATAATGAAAGCTGGACAAACAATATCCAGACCAGTTTGGTTCTGGAACAAAATCTGAATTCTATTACACAAGGCCTTTTCTTTACAGGACGCTTCGGGTACGATACTGAAAATAGTAATTATATTAACCGTATTAAATTCCCGGAGATGTACTATGCTACCAACCGTGACCCGATTACAAACGAAATCACATATACGAAGATTGCGAATAAACGGGAAATGAGGCAGGGTTCAGGTGCCGGTGGGAAGCGGAACGAATTTGTTGAAGCGGAATTACACTACGATCGCAGATTCAGCAACCATAACGTTGGTGGTGTCTTGAAATATACTCAATCGTCTACAATACAAACAGTAAACATTGGGAGTGACCTTAAAAATGGGATAGCGAGACGTAACCAAGGTATAGCCGGACGCGCTAATTATAACTGGGCTAGCCGTTATTTCATTGATTTCAATTTCGGATATACAGGCTCTGAGAACTTTGCCAAAGGAAAACGCTTTGGTTTCTTTCCCGCTATTTCCGGGGCCTGGATTATTTCAGAGGAGCCTTTCATGAAAGGATTCACCTGGATGGACATGTTCAAAGTCCGTTATTCATACGGAAAAGCAGGGAGAGATGCATTGGACGGTACCCGTTTCCCTTATCTGTATACGATTGAAACGAGATGGAAGAGAAATAGCGATGGCTCTATACAAACTAATAACAATAATAATGTTCCGGTAGATCCTTATAATTTCGGGGACTACGGCTATAACAGGACGTATAATGGTATATACTACCGGACAGTAGCATCTTCTGATGTTACCTGGGAGGTAGCGACTAAACAGGATTTAGGTGTCGATTTTTCTTTCTTCAACAACAAAGTATCGGGAACAGTCGATTATTTCCACGAAAAACGTACAGGGATCTATATGGGGCGTCAATATCTTCCATGGTCGGTGGGTATAGGAACAGACAACTTAAATATTTATCCTTCGGCAAATGTTGGCGAAGTGAAAGCTCAGGGGTTTGACGGGAACTTTGCCGTTAAAGAGAAATTGGGAAATGTCGATGTGACTCTACGCGGTAATATGACTTACAGCAAGAACGAGATTCTGGCGAAAGATGAGGAATACTCTATTTATTCATATACACAAGATAAAGGACATCGCGTGGATCAGGCCCGTGGTCTTATCGCCTTGGGCTTATTCAAAGATTATGAAGAAATACGGAACAGTCCTACACAAACTTTCGGAGAGGTGATGCCGGGAGATATCAAGTACAAGGATGTGAATGGTGACGGTATAATCGATAAATATGACAGGGTAGCCATCGGCGCGACAACAAAACCGAATCTTACTTATGGCTTTGGTGTTTCTACCCAATGGAAAGGATTTAATGTGAGCGTACATTTTCAGGGGGTAGGAAAATCCACTTTTCAGATCAAAGGCTCTACCGTTCATATGTTTAGTTTAGGTGAAGGCTGGGGAAATATATTGGATGATATGGCCAAGTTAAACCGCTGGCAATTGGGTGTAAATGAAGATCCGAATGCGGAATATCCCCGCCTTACTTATGGGGCGAATAGCAATAACTATCAGGAATCGACATTCTGGCTCAGGGATGCTTCTTATTTGCGTCTGAAAACACTGGATATAGGCTATACGCTTCCTACATCTTTGGTAAATAAATTGTACCTGAGTAATGTACGTATTTTCTTTATCGGTACCAACCTGCTTACATTCTCTAAATTTAAGCTGTGGGACCCGGAAATGGGATCTTCGGACGGGAAAAAATATCCGCTCAGCAAAACTTTTTCATTAGGAGTATCAGTTTCACTATAAACATAAATGTATATGAAGAAAATAATTATAATTTTATCTATTGTAGTTGGATTGAGCCTTACCCTTGGCGGATGTTCGGACTACCTGGATTCGGACTATCTGTTTGATGAACGCCGGTCTATAGAAGATGTTTTCCAAAACAGGGATTATGCAAATCAATGGCTGGCGGATGCTTATTACTTTATGAGTATTGGGCAGATACAGGATGTGAGCAGTAAAAAAAGTGTTCCTTACAATTTTGCTGACGACATGTATTTTGGTGATGAATCAGAAGGGTATGCCAGATGGAAAAGCGGCCAGTATAATGAAAATGGTAGCCGTGGCGAAACCGAACCTATCTGGAAAAATGCTTACAGGGGAATCCGTCAGGCCTCTATCTTCATGCAGAACATCGATAAAAGTAAGGTTTTTAATGTTTCGGAAATTCGTGACCTGAAAGGACAGGCTTACTTCTTAAGAGCTTATTTCTATTGGTATATGCTACGTTTATTCGGCCCTATACCTATTATAGAAGACGGTACGGTTGATTATATGCAAAGTTATGACGAGATAGCGCAAGCCAGAAATACATATGATGAATGTGTGGACTTTATCGTTGGAGACCTGATAAAAGCGGCAGAACTGCTTCCTGCCGATATTCGTCCGGTGCAGGATATTGCCCGCCCCAATCGGGGAGCAGCATTGGCGCTCCGCGCCAAAGTTCTGCTATTTGCCGCCAGTCCGTTATATAATGGTAAGACTCCTGTTGAAATTGCTTCAGTTTTAGTAAACAAAGATGGTACGCGCCTGCTTCCTGAGGCTTACGATGAGTCTAAATGGGCTAAGGCTGCAGCTGCTGCCCTGGATGTGATGAATATGGGCATTTATAGTTTACATTATGTGAAAGTCAAGAATGAGGGTGATATCGCTTATCCGAAGACTCTTCCTCCATTCGATGATAATGATTTTGTCAACGGAAGCTGGCCGAATGGCTATAATGACATAGATCCTTTCGAATCATACCGTTCATTATTCAATGGCGATACGCCAGCCAACGAACTGATGCAGACTGAACTTATTTTCACCCGTGGTCAGAATGGTTCGGGGGAAGACGTAGCCACTATGGTGCTCCACCAGTTACCGCGTCAACATGGTAAGGGATACAACTCGCACGGTATGACACTAAAGCAATGTGATGCTTATTATATGGCTGACGGAACGGACTGCCCCGGCATGAATTCTATGTATGCGGCTATACCCGGCTATACCGGTCGTTATAATACTAATCCGCGTGAAACAGGTTTTGTTACAGCATCGGAGCTGGCGAATTATCCGGAATTAGGTGAAAAAGGCGTAGGAGTATCTAAACAGTTTGCAAGACGCGAACCCCGTTTTTATGCGTCAGTAGCTTATAATGGAAGCACATGGAATTTCCTGAATTATAACCAGGCGACAGACGAGAAACCCAATCTGCCGATATTTTATTATCGTGGAGGTGATAACGGTTATACGAATGCCACTTACTGGCTGCGTACCGGTATCGGTATTAAAAAATATGTAAGTCCGCAGGATATAAGCAACACATTGGTTACTTCCTATGATAAAAGCAGATTCACAAAAAAAGTAGATCCGGCGATTCGTTATGCAGAAATATTGTTAATCTATGCCGAAGCGGTGAATGAACTGAATGGACAATATACTATACCTACATGGAACGGGAACGGAGAACATACAATCAAACGCACTCCCGATGAATTAAAGAGGGCTATCCGGCCTATCCGTATGCGTGCAGGAGTTCCGGACTATTCGCAAGATGTATATGGCAATTCTGATTTATTCAGAATCAAATTGAAACGTGAACGTCAAATTGAATTGTTCGCAGAAGGACACCGTTATTTCGATCTCCGTCGTTGGTGTGATGCTCCATTTGAAGAAGCAGCTCAGGTTTACGGATACAATGCGTATGCAACTCAAGATCTGGCCGTAGAATTCCATATCCCTACGCTGGTGCCTTCATTGCCATCGATATTTGCCACCAGAATGTGGTTGTTACCTATTAATCATAAAGAATTGAGAAATAACCCTAAACTGGTACAAAATCCAGGGTGGACTACTCCTGAATAATTTTTATAATCCGAAAAATATGAAATATATATATTATCTCTTTTTTGCCATGTTTGCAGCGATATGCTGTACATCATGCAACAATGAATGGGAAGATGAGCAATATGAAAATTTTGTCTCTTTCAAAGCGAATCCTAATACTCTTGGAGTAACACCTATTTATGTACGTTATAAAGCAGAGGGGAAAGTGACATATCAGCTTCCGCTGATTATGAGCGGTTCGAAAATGAACAATATGAGTTGGACTATAAACATAGGCTTAGACCCGGATACACTCGTCTTAGTAAATAAAGAAGCATTTGGACACCGTGAAGAGCTTTATTTTAGGCAATTGGAAACTAAACATTACGAAATGCCGGGATCGGTAGGTATTCCTGCCGGCTCATATACTTCTACTATTCCTATCGATTTTGAGTTAGCCGGGCTGGACCAGACGTATAAATGGCTGTTGCCTTTGAAAATACTGGAAGATCCTTCTTATCAGGTTAATTATCATAAGTACTATCAGAGGGCTATGCTACAGGTCAATCCGTTCAATGATTACTCGGGTACTTATAGCGGTACTTTATATCAGATATATCTGCTGCCTGATAAAACCCGCCCTTTGAACTTGTCAGAGGTTAAGACTTATGTCGTGGATGATGAGACCATTTTCTTCTATGCCGGTCTCAGGACCGAAGACTTTTTGGATCGTAAACTGTATAAAATATATGCCAGGTTTACGGATGAAAGAGTTGATCTCCGGAAAAGGAAATTGGAGCTTTATACCGATAATCCGCTTATCAATCTGAAAGTAGAAGGTGTGCCATATTATACAGTAGACGAGTCGATGGACCCGGTGAAAACCTACTTGAAATTAATAGATATTAATCTTGGCGACTTAAACTATTCATTTGATGATTATACAACCATCCCTGGTACCCCGATCAGATATTCAATGAGTGGGATATTATCGATGCAACGCAGGTTGAATACATTGATACCAGATGAGGATCAGCAGATTCAATGGTAAAGAGATAGCTTACTTTTAGTTATATGGGGTTGTCGGATTATTTGCAGATAGCCCCATATATAGTTTTGTAGATTTGGTTTTGTGGAATGACGCCTGTGAAGGTGTAAACGCATAAACGATTATCAGTCTTATTTCGTCTTCGGATAGACTAAAGACAATCATACAGGTGACAATTTGCTCAACCCGATTTAAATAAACTGCCCTTAATTGAAAAATTTATGAAAAGAATATTTATATATCAGCTGTTTCTGATTATTATCATATCATATCTATGTTCGTGTAAAGATTCGGAAAATAAGATTTCTGAAGGAAAAATTACTTATTTCTCAGTATGGGATCAAAAGTCAGTTAATCATGTGCTTCATGTCGACAATGTGAATAATACAATCAGCAATAAAGAAGAACTCCCGGCATATGTCAATCTAAAAGAATTACTTGTCGAATTTAAAGTAAATAACGGAGATGTGATTCTCAAAGTCAACGGTAAGGTACAACTAAGCGGAAATAATATAAACGACTTTTCGACGGAATGTGTCTATGATCTCTATTTAGGCGATACCAGGCAAAAGTCATATACAGTCAAAATAACTAAACCGGACTTATCGAATACCTTTAAGACATTTACTTTTCCAGAAAAACGGATGGAACAGTATCAACCCGTAATAAATGCTGAAACCGGGGAGATCTCGAATGAAAATGTAATACCGTCAAACATAGATATTACCTCTTTGCAGCCGGAATTTACTACATCTGAAAAAAACTCGATCGTTAAAGTAAACAAAGTAGTGCAAAAGAGCGGAACTGCCAGGCACGATTTCACTAAACCCATCGTATACAGCATAGAAGGAGAGGATGGCACATCAAAAGAATATACAGTTACATTAAAGCAAGGTAACGAGGCCTTTTTGACAAATCCGGTCATAGTAGGCAGTTACGCTGACCCGACGGTTATCCGTGTCGGAAAAGAATTTTATCTATATGTGACATCCGGTATTGTGAGGGGCTATAGATCTACTGATCTCATAAATTGGCCCCGCATTGGAGGTAGTAAGAGCGAGGTATTTAATAAACGGCCCGATTTCACTGATGATAATGTGAATGATACCGGGATGTGGGCCCCGGACATTAATTTTTATGATGGAAAATATGTGATGTATTACGCTATATCCAAATGGGGCGGAGGTGCTACATGCGGTATAGGAGTGGGAGTCTCTGATAAGCCTGAAGGGCCTTTTGTGCCGTCGGCAGGCAATTCTGATGGAAAACTGTTTGTTAGTGCAGAAATAGGGGTTCATAATTCCATCGATCCTTGTTTCATTGAAGAAAATGGCAAGCGTTATTTATTCTGGGGAAGCTTCTATGGTATATATATGACAGAATTGACGTCAGATGGCATGGCTGTGAAAGATTTAACGAAGAAAACATTGATTGCCGGTAAATCCTTCGAGGCACCTTATGTTCATAAAAGAGGTAGATATTACTATTTATTCGTATCTACCGGAGCGTGCTGCGAAGGTATGACCAGTTCATATAAAGTAATGGTTGGAAGATCTGAAAGCCTTACGGGCCCATATCTGAACAGGGCGGGAACAGATATGAAAACATTTGATGCATGGAATCCGTCTAATTACCAACCAATTGTTGTAAAAGGAGATGGTACATTTGCCGGGCCGGGGCATAATTCGAGAATCGTAACCGATGACAATGGAGTAGACTGGATGCTCTATCATGCCTATATAGATAATGGCAGCAGTCAACGCAACCTTATGCTGGATAGGGTAAAGTGGGATAATGACGAATGGCCGATAGTCGGTAACGGTACTCCATCATATTCAATGAACCTTATCCCGTTTTTTGAATAAACGCCTGAATATGAGCCGTTCTTAAAATGGGTATTATATGAATAGAGTTGTCCGCCTGAATGTTAGGACGACTCTATACTCTTTTTCACAAAACCGGGAGGGAATCCTTTTTTTTCAATACTTCAAAGAACGGTATGTCGATAGCTATATATAGATAAAGTATTTTGAAAACATACAATTATTTTTAGTATAATTTTATCCTGCTATCGAGCTTTGCGCGCCAGAGGCATAAACAATAATAATTCACCATTTATGTATAGTATTTTTTGTCTTATATTTATATCCTTATTAAAAATTATTGGGAGACGGTTCAGTTAATAATATCCCGTAAATACGAATTCGTATTATTTATTAGTCCTCAATTTTGAAGAGTTGATGGTTTTGGATTGGCATGGGATGAAAATTTCATTATATGAGATGAAATTTTCATTTTGGGATGATATATAGCAATACATTTGCGTATAGGTCGTTTGCGCCATATTGTTAACCAAATAAATTTCCTTGCCTTATTTTTTATATCGGACAGTGAAGACTAAAAAGACTGGCGATGAATAGAAATGTGGAAAATGTAATAATCAAATAACTCTTTTAGAAAAGTCTGCATTTAAAATGCAAAAATATCCGGACTATCTTACTGGAAAATCTCTTATCAATCTGGATGGATCTGGATAAAATAAACGTAAATAGCTAATATACAATCTATATCAGGTTATGAGATTGGATACTCTGAAGTTTTTACTCTTGTTGTCACTGTGTTCTTTTTTTACATATCTTTCCTCCCAATCGACGCAATATTATTTTAGCCATTACGGGATACAGGAAGGATTGTCGCAGAACACAGTCAATGCTATATTGCAGGACCGTACAGGCTTTCTCTGGGTAGGAACTAAGGATGGACTGAACCGGTTCGATGGCTTTTCTTTCCGCACATTTAAGCGTGATATTCTCGATAAGAACAGTATTGGCAATAATTATATAAAGGTACTACATGAAGATAATAGGGGTAAAATATGGGTGGGGACGGATGCCGGCATATATGTGTATAATCCATATACAGAGCAGTTTAACCAGTTTTTATTACAGGCCGATAACAAAGTGGTTATTAATAAGACTATATCGGCTATAGAAGGGAATGGATCATATATTTGGATCGCTGTCGAATCTCAGGGGATTTTCTGTTATGATGTACAATCTGGTTTACTCAAGAACTATGATCTCAAAAAACATAATATCTCATCCAATATTGAATGCCTTAAAGAAGATAGAAATGGAGTTTTATGGCTGGGAAGCTACAGGGAAGGGCTCTTCTATTCGAAAGATAATCTGAAAACCATTAATGAATTTATTAGCGACGAGGGAGAAAAAGTATTTAGAAATGATGTCATCCTTAAAATCATTCAGGGAGCATATAACTGCTTATATATCGGTTCGGTAAAAGGAGGCCTTAAAGAACTTAGTATTTCTTCGGGAAAAGTACGTGATTTACTGTTAATAGATAATAGCCATGAGAAGATCTTCATTCGCGACATAATGGCAAATTCGGATAATGAACTTTGGCTGGGAACCGAATCGGGTATATATATTTATAATCTCCGGACCAATAATTACTTGCATCTGGAAAGTTCCTTTTACGATCCTTATTCTTTGTCGGACAATGCTATCTACAGTTTATGCAAGGATAGGGAAGAAGGCATCTGGATAGGCTCATATTTCGGCGGATTGAATTATTATCCTAAGCAATATACACGTTTCAACAAATATTATCCTACAGATTCCTCGAATGGCCTGAGGGGGAAAAGAGTCAGGGAGTTTTGTGCCGACTCTTCGGGGCTTATCTGGATCAGTACGGAAGACGGGGGACTTAGTTACTATAATCCACAAACAAATAAGATCTCGTTTTTTGAGGCCAGTAGAGCTTTTTCCAATGTTCAATGTCTTTTGCCCGATGGCGATAACCTGTGGGTAGGCACATTTTCGAAAGGAGTGAAGGTGATAAACCGAAAAACAGGACATATAAAATCCTATAATAAAGGGAGTTCGCCTAATTCGTTAAACGATGATAATATTTTTGCCATGCTGCGTACATCCGACGGAACTATATACCTGGGCACTTTATTTGGGTTGCTTAAGTACAATGGTGCCTCTGACGATTTTTCCGAAATTTGGGAGTTGAATGATAAATTCATATACGATATCAAGGAAGATATACATGGCAACCTTTGGTTGGCGACTTATTCTGATGGGGTTTTCTGCTATGATATAAATAAAAAGAAATGGAAAAACTATCTGCATGACGAAACAGATGAGCAGAGCTTGCCTTACAATAAGGTGACAAGTATATTTGAAGACAGCCGGCACCAAATATGGATTACCACCCAAGGCCGTGGTTTTTGCAGATTTGACCCGGCAACAGAAACCTTTATAAGATATGACGAACGGCATGGTTTGCCTAACGATGTCATATATCAGATTGTGGAAGATAATAAAGGCCTTTTCTGGATCACCTCCAACAGGGGACTTATATGTTTTAATCCAATAGATAGCTTTATAAAAAACTATACGGTGGTAGATGGAATCCTGAGTAACCAATTCAATTACAGGTCTGGCTTTAAATCTGAGGATGGAAGCCTTTTTATGGGGAGTATAGATGGTTTTATAAAATTCGATCCTAAAGATTTTTCTGAAAGTAAATATAAACCGACTCCGGTTATAACCGATTTTTTAATATATAATAAAAGAGTTATTGTAGGGGAGGAGAAATCACCTTTATATAAAAGTATTATATATACAGATAGTCTTATTCTCAATTCGAAACAAAATTCGTTCAGTTTCAGGGTGGCTGCCCTGAGTTACCTGTCACCCCATACAAATATTCTAAAATATAAGTTGGAAGGATTCGATAAGGATTGGCTGTCTATGACCGAAAGCCCGCTGATCAATTACTCAAATCTCAGATACGGAGATTATATATTCCGGCTGAAAATTTCCGATTCCTCAAGTCCTTCATTAGAAAATGAGAAAGTTCTTTTTATCAGGATTTTACCTCCTTTCTATTTATCGCAATGGGCTTATATCTTGTATGTTTTGATATTTGTCACCCTTGTTTATTATACTGTTTATAATCTAAAGAAGCGCACAGCAATGAGGAAGCGGAGAGAGATGGAAAAATTTGAACAGCAGAAAGCCCTGGAGATTTATGATGCTAAAATCGGATTTTTTACAGATGTTGCACATGAAATACGAACTCCTCTGACTTTAATTAAGGGGCCTTTGGAAAACATTCTTCTTGCCGGTTGTATAGATGATGCCATAAGGGAAGATTTAAATATAATGAATCACAATACAGAACGTTTGTTGAATCTGACAAATCAGCTACTCGATTTCCGGAAAGTGGAGAGCAAAGGTCTTCAACTCAATTTTATCGAATGCAATGTCTCTGAAATAATGCGGGGCTGTTACCTGCAATTCAAGCTGTCGGCCCAACAAAAGAATCTGAGTTTTGTTCTCCATCTACCGGATGAAGATTTGTATGCTCATATAGACAAAGAGGCATTTACCAAAATTATCAGTAACCTGTTCAGTAATGCCGTAAAGTACGCGCATACATATATAGAAGTAAAATTAGATCTTAATGACGAAAAAAGAGACCTGCGGGTAGTTATAAAAAATGATGGTAATATTATTTCGCCGGATATGCGGGAAGAAGTCTTCAAACCTTTTGTCAGGCTCAACGACCTCACCTCTTCGAAACCATTGCCTGGTACAGGAATCGGCTTGGCTTTATCCCGTTCGCTGACACAACTTCATCAAGGTCGTTTATATATCGAAGACTGTACCGGATGCAACAGCTTCTGTTTATTATTGCCTGTTAGGGCCGACGATGATGATAAAATATCTTTGTCTCCCGCTATAGTCCAACCGGAAGACCCTTCTTCAAAATCGGCGATTCTGATTGTCGAAGATGACCCGGAATTGTTGACCTTTATTGTAAGGCAACTCTCGGCATATACTGTATTCACCGCCGTAGATGGAAAAGAAGCGTTGGATGTGCTTGACTACAATATTGTAAATCTGATCATAACAGACATTATGATGCCTCATATGGATGGGTTTGAGTTGTGCCGGATACTGAAGTCAAATATAGATTATAGCCATATACCGGTTATTCTTCTTACCGCGAAGACGACTCTCCAGTCCAAGATAGAGGGATTGGAAGCAGGGGCAGATATGTATATTGAAAAACCATTCTCGGTAGAATACCTGAAAGCCTGTGCATCGAATCTGATACATAATCGGACAAAGCTGAAAGAAGCCTTTGCCAATTCTCCTCTTGTAGCGGCCAATTCTATGGCATTTACCAAGGCTGATGAAGAATTCCTTAAGAAGATGAATGAAATTATATTGGACAATATTGATAACCCCGAATTTAATATGGATGATATGGTAGAGACTTTACATATGAGCAGGTCTGTTTTTTACAGAAAGATTAAAGGGATTCTGAATATGAACCCGAATGAATATTTACGTCTCGAACGGCTAAAAAAAGCAGCTGAATTATTACTTGCCGGAAACAGCCGTATTAATGAGGTCTGTTATTTGGTCGGATTCAATTCACCTTCATATTTTGCCAAATGTTTTCATAAGCAATTTGGTATATTACCCAAAGATTTTGCTAATACCAGGAAGCAAATATATGGAGATTGAATCCATGAAACAAAAGTTGTATCAATTGGCATAATTATGTCGTATTGCCTGTCTCATATTTTCCATCTTTACAGGGTAATTTATTCGCTAAACATTTTGAAAAACATCTATTTCGATTCCGACTATTAAAAGAGTACAACTGATTGATAATATTACTTTATACGGGATTCGATCGCTTTTTGTGAAAGCAAGTTTGCAAAAGGCCTGTCAGATAATAAAATCCGGGAATTTAACTTCATAACTGATATATTTATGTCGACAAGATTATTTACTTTCCGCAAGAGCCTATGGGCCGTATATACGGGCTATACCACGCGCGAAACATACCCCCATCACGACCTCCCCGGATTTCTGTTCTTAAAAAAGAGAAAAATTAATAGCTCCTTCGAAAAACATCGGAGGATTCAAACCTTATAATTGATATATGTTAACAAGATTATTTATTTTTTGCATCAGCCTGTTGGCTGTATGTACGAGTTATGCCGTCGGGCATCCCATCAGATTGGACGCAAGCCTATCCGTAAAAGTTCCGGGTAACCCTGCAGTCAGCTATAAGTTAAGAAAAAATGAAACCGGTAACGGAAGATATAGTATGGAACCCGGCAAACCATTGCCTCTGCATATATCCGGACAAGTAAATGAAACGGATAATAAAATCCGGATCAAAGTATCTGTCACAGCCGATGAAGATACATACTTTAAGTATTCACAGAATATATCCACAGGATATATACATTCCAATTGCCAGTTTCTGATGCCCGGGTTCTGGTATCGCCGCAATTTACTGTCTCCGAAGGAAGCTCCTTCGTTTCACACATCGTCCGGCTGGACGGTGAGGGAAGACCGCCTGAGTACTCCGCTCACGGGTATCTATAATGAGAAAAGCGGGATGTATATGACTGTAGCACGTATCGATCTTCCTGAGTATGATGCTCTGACAACCCATAAAGAAGGTGAGGTCATTGTTTCGGGGAGAACCTCTCTGGGCTACACCGGATTTGAGGAAATAAACGGCAATGCAAACCTTTCGTTCGGTTATCCTTTTCAGGAAACACCTAAAAGCTATATCCGGAAACTGACATTAGCTCCGGCTATAGAAGCTTTTCAGGAAATAAAGAAGGGAGAAACGATCAATTTGGAATGGGAAGTGTTTATGGGGCAAGCTGCCGATTATTCAGATTTTATGAAGCAGGTGTGGGAGTATAGCTACGATACTTACCAGCCAAAGCCGCTCGACCCTCAATACTCTTTTACTCCCGAAAAGATGAAACAAACAATAGTTTCGTATTTTGCCGACAGTTTTGTTAGCGATAAAGAATTGAAATTCTCTTCCGGAGCACATCTTATGGTTGCCACTTGTAAAAAGAACGGAATTGCAGAGGTCGGATTTATCGGGCGGGTATTGCTCAATGCATTCAATGCCTATGAATATGGAGAGATGAATGGGCGGTCTGATCTGGTGAATAATAGCAATTCAGTATTTGCAAGCTATTTAGAATATGGTTTTACTAAAAATGGTTTTTTCCGGGAATATGTCGATCAGGATGCAGGAAAAGAAACCGATGTGTTCAGCATACGCAGGCAGTCGGAGGGTATATACGCGATGTTTCATTATCTGCAATACGAGAAGGACAAAGGGCGAAAGCATCCGGAATGGGAAGCCCGCATAAAAACTATTTTGGATAGGGTACTTCGTTTACAAAATGAAGATGGAAGTTTTCCCCGTAAATTTAAGGATGATTTTAGTATTGTCGATAAGAGCGGGGGTAGCACTCCGTCAGCAACTCTGCCTCTGGTGATGGCATATAAATATTTCGGTGACGCCAACTATCTGAAGAGTGCGAAGAAGACAGCCGAGTATCTGAAAACAGAATTGATAGATAAGGCAGATTATTTTTCATCTACTCTCGATGCCAATTGTGAAGATAAAGAAGCTTCTTTGTATGCCGCTTCTGCAACCTATTATTTAGCGCTTATCTCGAAAGGTGAGGAAAGACAATATTACGCCGGTCTGTGCAGGAAGGCCGCATATTTTACCCTGTCGTGGTACTACATGTGGGATGTTCCCTTTGCCAAAGGTCAAATGCTGGGAGATATCGGGTTAAAGACCCGCGGATGGGGTAATGTATCTGTTGAGAACAATCATATCGATGTATTCATTTTTGAGTTCGGTTCAGTATTAGACTGGCTCTCAATAGAATTTAAGGAACCTCGTTTCGAAAACTTTATCAAGGTTATACGTTCGTCTATGGGGCAGTTACTACCGTATGAAGGTCATATGTGTGGTGTTGCTAAAACCGGTTATTATCCTGAAGTAGTGCAGCATACGAATTGGGATTATGGTAAAAATGGTAAAGGCTTTTATAATGACATCTTTGCTCCGGGATGGGTTGTAGCTTCATTGTGGGAGCTGATGAGTCCCGAAAGAGCCGAAGAGTTTCTTCTGAAAGGAAAATAGAGCGGTATATTAATGAAATAGTTTAGCCCATCTTGTATGTTGAATATACAAGATGGGCTGGTTATTTATTTGTACATATACGTAGTATTGAAAAATATGCTATTAATTTTTATTGATTGGTTAATACCTTACCTTTGCATAATGAAAACAAAAGATCAAACAAACAGCATATTATCTAATCTGGGAATTGAAGCTCTGAATCAAATGCAGATTGCTGCCCGGGATACGATCATTAATAAACAAAATACGATCCTGTTGTCTCCTACAGGTTCAGGAAAAACACTTGCTTATTTAATGCCTGTTCTCCGGTTATTAAAGGAAGATGTAAAAAGCGTGCAATGCCTCGTTATTGTCCCTTCCCGTGAATTAGCCCTCCAGATAGAACAGGTCTGGAAGAAAATGGGAACAAGATTTAAAGTGAATGTTTGTTATGGAGGGCATTTCATTGAGACGGAACTTAATAATTTGAGTAATCCTCCGGCTATACTTATAGGAACACCGGGCAGACTGAAAGATCATTTGGAGCGGAAATCCTTTAATCCCGGTTCTGTGAAAACATTAGTATTGGATGAGTTCGATAAATCCCTGCAACTGGGCTTCCAGGATGATATGAATACGATTATCAGCCAATTCCCAAACTTGCAGAAGAGGGTTTTACTTTCCGCAACATCCGATGTGGAGATACCTGATTTTGTAAAGATGGAATCACCTGTGATTCTTGATTATACACAAGAAGAAAAGAACGATACTCTTTCTATTAAACTTGTACTGTCGCCGGAAAAGGACAAGATAGAATCATTGTTTCAGCTTATATGTTCCCTCGATTCCGAGCCGGCGCTTATCTTCTGTAACCACCGGGAAGTAGCGGAACGCATCAGTGATTTATTGAATAAGAAAGGAATACAGGCCGGATATTATCACGGAGGGATGGATCAGGACGACAGGGAAAAAATACTTGTTCAATTCAGGAATGGCAGCCTGAATTATTTGGTTACAACTGACTTAGCCGCCAGAGGACTGGATATTCCGGAGATGAAACATGTAATTCATTACCATCTTCCATCCAAAGAAAGTGAATTTGTTCATCGCAATGGTCGTACAGCTCGTATGCATGCTTCCGGTACAGCATATATTGTATTGTATAAAGAAGATAAAACTCCGAACTACATCCCTGAAAATACGGATATATTAGAACTAAAAGCAGGAAAACCTTTACCGAAGAAGCCCGGATACAAAACAATCTATGTGAGTGGGGGAAAGAAGAATAAGTTGAATAAAAGTGATATTGTCGGCTTCTTTTTGCAGAAGGGAAAGCTGGATAAAGCCGATCTGGGGCTGATAGAAGTGAAAGACTTTATCTCTTTTGTAGCTGTCCGTTTTCCGGCTGTGAAAACACTTTTGTCTAATATTAAGGATGAAAAAATGAAAGGTAAGAGATATAAGATAGAGTTGGCGAGGAATGTTATAAAGAATATTGACTGATTGGCACTAATCATAAGAATAAAAAGCAGGCATTTACTTTATAAAGTAAATGCCTGTTATCTTAATATATTGAAGATCATTTTTCTCTTGAGTACAGGTACCAATAGACACATCCGACTAAAACAGCCCCTCCGATAAGATTGCCCAGTGTGGCAGGAATTAAATTATGGAGAATAAAATCACGCCAAAGAATATCCGCACCCGAATAAATTGCAGCAGGAATAAAGAACATATTGGCTATGGAGTGTTCATAACCCAGAGTGACAAAGAGCATGACAGGAATCCATATACCTATACATTTTCCTATAATATCTTTTGCCGCATATCCCATCCACATTCCCAGACAAACCAGCCAGTTGGCTCCGATTCCTTTGATAAGGACGGTCATAAAGTCTTGGTTTACCTTTACTTCTGCATAGTGATGCAGGTAATGTTGCCAGGGGTCCTTGTCAAATAATCCGACTCCTGACGAGAGCAGATAAGCGACTACCTGGGAGCCAATAAAGTTAAATAGATAAGAGAGGATAAGAAGCTTAATGAGAGTAAAAGTCTTTAGCCTTCTCTCCAATAGGGGAAGTGTAAACGCTGTACAGTCACTGGTAAATAAATCTGCTCCGGTGATGGATACTATAATAAGCCCGACAGGGAAAAGCGCTCCGGCGATAAACTTAATCAGTCCGGGATTTTCTGCACCTGCTCCGGGTATTCCCCCTGCAACCATAACCGAGAGCAATCCGCCGAAGGCAATAAATACTCCTCCGAGTATGGCTATCACACTGAATTTGGATAATGGCAAATCGCTTTTATAAATGCCTGAATTGGCAAACTCCGCGGTGATTTCTTTCGGAGTGTTGTAGTTTTTCATTATTTGTCTCTTAAATTAAGAATAGAGATTATACATTGAGTCCATAGCTTTTGAAAATAACCTCCGCCTTGTTCAATTCCTGATTTGATGGAGGGTTTATATCTTTCAACTTGTATTCTTGTCCGATCTGCTCCCATTTATGTATTCCCATCTGATGAAAAGGCAGGATATCAACGCGTTCCACATTTTTGAACTGACTTACGTACCGGGCCCACTCATGCAAATCTTCCTCATTATCTGTGAAATGAGGGACAAGTACATACCTTAACCAGACCGGTTTATTTATTTCGGCGAGGTACTCTATAAAGTTGAGGGTAGGCTCAAGAGGTCTGGCAGTTAGCTCTTTGTATTTATCGGGATTTATATGCTTGATATCTAATAACACAAGATCGGTATAGGACAAAACTTCCTTTGTCTTGTCATTAAACAGAAAGCCTGAAGTATCTATGGCGGTATGTATCCCTGCGGTTTTACATAGTTTGAATAACTCCAATACAAATTCCGGCTGCAACATCGGCTCCCCACCGGAAACAGTGACACCTCCTTTAACAAATGCTTTTACTTTTATTACTTCATCTAAAGCCTGTTGAGGTGTCAGTTCATATTTGGCCTCATTTGGCCTCCATGTATCAGGGTTGTGGCAGTAGAGACAGCGCAATGGGCAGCCTTGCATAAAGAATACAAAGCGGATACCCGGCCCGTCCTTGGTGCCGAATGTTTCAAACGAGTGAATACGACCTTTCATATTGAAGAAAATCAGGCAGAAAATTTCTAACTGCCTGATTTATTAGCTTTATGTGAGATTAGAACGTAGTTGTAATTGTTCTGTTTATAACATCCAGCTGCTGCTCTTTAGTCAGCTTGATGAAGTTCACAGCATAACCGGATACACGGATTGTGAGTTGAGGGTATTTCTCGGGGTGCTCCATCGCATCAACCAATAGTTGACGGTCGAACACATTCACATTCAGGTGATGACCCGTTTGCAAGAAATATCCATCCATCAGTCCTGCAAGGTTCTGAGCCTCTTCCTCACGGTTCTTACCCAGTGTATTAGGAGTGATGGCGAATGTATAAGATATACCGTCGTTTGCATGTTCGAACGGAAGTTTAGCTACCGATGACAATGATGCTACGGCTCCTCTGGTATCGCGTCCGTGCATCGGATTAGCACCCGGTGCAAAAGGAGTTCCGTCGCGGCGTCCGTCTGGAGTATTTCCCGTTTTCTTGCCATAAACGACATTAGATGTGATAGTCAATACCGACTGGGTCGGGATCGCGTCTTTATACATTTTGCGCTTACGGATTTTTTGCATGAACGTCTCCACTATATCTATGGCAAACTGGTCTGTATTATCGTCATTGTTTCCGAAAGGAACATAATCTTTTTCCTGTATATAGTCTACCGCATCTCCGTCAGCATCCCTTACAATACGTACTCTTCCGTATTTTATGGCGGCAAACGAGTCCGCGATGATAGAAAGGCCGGATACGCCAAAGGCTTGTGTGCGTACGATATCTACATCATGCAGAGCCATTTCGAGGGCCTCATATGAGTATTTATCATGCATATAATGGATAATATTCAGTGCTTTCACATAAGTCTCGGCAACCCAGTCGAGGGTACGGTCAAACTTTTCCCATACTTCGTCAAATTCGAGATAATCGCCCGAAATCTTTTCTACCCAGTGTTTAGGCAATACCTGAGCCTTTGTTTTCTCATCTTTACCTCCATTGATAGTATAAAGCAATGCTTTCGGCAGGTTGGCACGGGCTCCGAAAAATTGCATCTGGTGCCCGATACGCATTGGCGATACACAGCATGCAATACCATAATCATCTCCCAGTTGCGGACGCATAAGATCGTCATTTTCGTATTGGAGAGAAGATGTATCGATAGATACCTTCGCACAGTATTTCTTCCATGCCTCAGGTAATCGGTCGCTCCACAGGATTGTAAGATTCGGTTCCGGTGCCGGGCCTAAATTATAGAGGGTGTGCAGCATACGGTAACTGTTTTTGGTTACCATCGTACGCCCGTTATTGGTCATTCCGCCGATCGACTCGGTAACCCAGACAGGGTCTCCCGAGAATAGTTCATTATATTCGTTTGTACGGAGGAAGCGAACAATACGGAGTTTCATTACAAAATGGTCGATCATCTCCTGAGCTTCTTTCTCTGTGATAATGCCATCTTTTAAGTCCCGTTCGATGTAAATATCGAGGAAGGTGGTCACACGTCCCAGGCTCATTGCTGCGCCATTCTGGTCTTTAATAGCTCCCAGATAACCAAAATACGTCCACTGGATAGCTTCCTGAGCATTGGTCGCGGGATTTGAAATGTCGAATCCATAATCAGCAGCCATGCGTTTCAGGGCTTTCAGTGCCTGTATCTGTGAATTCAGTTCTTCCCGAAGACGGATCAGATCATCTGTCATAACGATAGGGTCACATTCCTTGTAACGCTTTTCACGCTCGGCAATCAACCTGTCTACACCATAAAGAGCAATACGGCGATAGTCTCCGATAATACGACCACGTCCGTATGCATCGGGCAGGCCTGTTAATAAGCCGTTGCTTCTGGCGCGGCGGATACTGTCGGTATATGCCGAAAATACACCTTCGTTATGAGTTTTACGATATTTGGAAAATATTTCTGTTGTAACCGGATCGAGTTTGTAGCCGTATTCTTCAAGGCTTTGCTGTACCATGCGAAGCCCGCCGTTAGGGAAGATAGCTCTCTTGAGAGGTTTGTCTGTCTGTACACCTACTATTTTTTCCAGATCCTTGTCTATATACCCTGCGCCATAAGCATCGATCTGAGAAGGAATTCTGGTTTCAGCGTCATAAACACCTTTTTCTTTTTCAACCTTAAACATCTCGCTTAGCTTATTCCATAGCTTTGTAGTGGCATCTGTTGCGCCTTCCAGGAAAGATTCATCTCCTGTATATTCTGTATAATTTTTTAAGATAAAATCATTTATATCGATTTTTTCTTTCCACTTGGTCCCTTTAAAATCTTTATATGCTTCCATTTGTTATTATTTAAATTCAACTTGGCGTTTCAATAATTAAAAACCGGACATATAGATATATCACAAAAAGCATGCCCAATTTCTTCTAAAAAAGAATAAACATGGCTCTCGGAACTTAAGGAAACAGAAAAAATAATAATGAATCCTCACCTTGTAGTGAGAGAATCTTTTTATGGTTCTCAAGCCTTATTTCCCGAAAGCTTTTTAATTGATCAATTCTGGCAGGTCTTCTGACAATAGAAGTCAAAGATATAACTATCTGAATATAAGCAATTATTTGTATCGTATAGTACTATTTCATACATGAGACCATACTTAGGCATGGTTTAATACTATGAACATACAATAATAAGCGTATACAGCTTTATCTTCATAAAACCTCTTTAGACAATCCTTTTTTGTATTCCGGATACATAGACTTTACCAGAGTAATTTCCACGTATAAAAAAGTAGGACACAAAAAAGACCTGACAAAATTTGCTCTGGCAGGTTTTCTGACTCGT
>NZ_JBHSGN010000003.1:0-798 GCF_042654545.1 Dysgonomonas termitidis | reverse complement strand
TCCGATATGCAGGATGGCTCTAATTATCAGGTAGGATAGTGATAAAAAAAAGACTGCATACTCAACGCATTACAGCCTTTTTTAAGTAGAAATTTCAGTTAAAATATCAGTGTAAAGTTAGATAAATAATTTAAAATAGAATATTATGCTAAAAATAACAACAGATACCAATTCAATAAAAGCGGAAAGAAACGGGAATACGCTTTTTGTAGCCGCTAAGAACACGGTTTCTTATTCGAAAGACAATACAATGGTATTTCTCAATGCTCCGGATATTGTACGTATAAGCGAAGCTTTTTCCGGAGGTATTACCATGAACGGCACGCCCATCACGGCGGAGAACATCGAGGCGGAATTTGCGGACCTTTTTGAGTCGCAGGGTGGAGGGGGGCAAGGAATATGGGGACAGATAACAGGAACGCTGTCTGATCAGCAGGATTTGAACGACGCGCTGGCCGGCATACAGGAAGATATCGACGGGCTTGCCGTTATGCAGGG
The DNA here is from genome assembly GCF_042654545.1 of Dysgonomonas termitidis. Taxonomy (GTDB): domain Bacteria; phylum Bacteroidota; class Bacteroidia; order Bacteroidales; family Dysgonomonadaceae; genus Dysgonomonas; species Dysgonomonas termitidis. Next base: position 300 of record NZ_JBHSGN010000003.1, on the reverse strand, counting down.
GAACTGGCTCGGTCAGGACTTCGCTACCTACGCCGCCCTGACAGCTTACGATGCAGGATTAACTGAAAAACCAGCTAATAAAACATGGACATTCGTGCATGCCGATGAAAACCCGGCGGGAGGCAATGGCGCTCAGGCCTGTTACGCATGGCTTATACCTGAAGGTGGCACGGAACCTGAATTGTCTTTCCGTTATAAGATCCTGGTACCGACAACGGAGACAGACCCGGTATTTACGGCATGGAAAGGAGATACTTCTGTAAGAGCCGGAGCCGGTTCCAGTACTGCCGGGCCTTATTC
>NZ_JBHSGN010000002.1:0-86757 GCF_042654545.1 Dysgonomonas termitidis | reverse complement strand
GATATGCAGGATGGCTCTAATTATCAGGTAGGATAGTGATAAAAAAAAGACTGCATGCTTACGCATTACAGCCTTTTTTAAGTAGAAATTTCAGTTAATATCGGTGTAAAAGTAAATAAATAATTTAAAAATAGAATATTATGCTAAAAATAACATCGACAGCCAAGCAAATAGGATTGCAGATAAACGATAGACAGGTAGATTATTATCTTAAAGGACATCTTGACTTTAAGCTATCCAATGCAGGGGATAGGTTTTATGTGTATAAAATTGGATCGGTAGCCTCATTCCTGGATCATCCTATGAGTGAGGGTGTAAGTATCGACGGGGTAGATGTCACCCCTGATAACTTGGGTGACTTACTCGAAGAGATAGCCCCGGAGGCTGGTGGGGCGGGCGGGACAGACGACCATACACAATTAACCAATCGCGATGCTGCCGATCAGCATCCTATCTCCGCGATAACGGGGCTGACAGCAAGCCTGCAAGCCCTTGCCGCCATGCAGGGTAACTGGCTGGGGGTGGATTTTCCTACCTATGCCGACCTACTGGCCTATGATGCTTCGCTTGCTGAAAAACCAGCCGATAAGACATGGACGCGCGTCCATGCAGATGAAAACCCGAATGGAGGCAACGGAAACCCATCGGTGTATGCGTGGCTTCGTAGCGAGATATCACCCGGTACATTCGAAAATATACTTACATTCCAGTATGCAGTATATATACCGGATACGGAGACAGATCCGGTGTTTACGGCATGGAAAGGAGGTAATTCTATCGTGGCCGGAGCAAATGCCAATGCTTCGGGTAGCGCAACTGTAGCTATCGGAATTAACTCCACTGTTAGCGCAAATGCCGGTACCGCTCTCGGCAGTAATAGTAAATCAGGGAGCTATTCAGTAGCTATTGGCTATAGTTCTGAAGCCTCAGGGAATTCATCAGTAGCTATTGCTCAAAGTAAAGCCAGTGCTCAAAGTTCTGTAGCTATAGGGGTTAATGCCGTAACTAGTAGTACAAATTCTATAGCTTTAGGGGCTAATTCACAAACCACAACAGATAGAGAACTTTCTATAGGTCACCCTACCCTAAAAAGAAGGATTACCAATGTCGCGGATGGAACAGGTAACAACGACGCCGCGACAGTAGGGCAGGTGAATGCTACTGTCGCGGCCTCCCAAAGATGGAAACCCGCTGTCTCCACTTTGGCCGATCTGCCTGTAATAACAGGTACTGAGCAGAATGTAACATGGCTATGCCGGGTTACTTCGGAGAATAACGTATACCAGCGTGTAGCCGGCACTTCCAGCACATGGACGCTCTACAGTGAGAATACGGACTATGTCGACGAACAGGAACTGGAAGACGCGATAACGGAAGCCGTTACAGGCACACTGACAGACGAAGACGGCACACCCGATATACCAGATACTGAAAGCGGGAATATCTGGACAAAGATTCAGCAGGTCCGTAATAATCTGAAATATCTGTTATTTGTAATTACAGGAGGCGCAACAGGGCAGGTGCTTACATCTGCAGGTGGTGCGAATCCTCCGGAGTGGCAAACTCCAAGTAACGAGCAGCCGAACGGAAGCGTCAACGATACATACCAGGACCAACCCGTAGACCACTACTACTGTGTAGCTAAAATAACATCCGACCTACGGCCGGAAAACAGCTTCTGGTATAGCGATATGTTCAAATTTGATATAATTATATCAAACAGGGCGGCAGATATCAACAACTATCAATGTATTGCAAATGTAGTAGTAAATACAGGACAGTGGAACCCAAACCCATCCGGGATAACAATAAATACGGCCACTGGCAATTTCGAAAGCGGAAACCTCTACATTACCCAGGAGGAGATGCCTGAGAACGGAGCAAAGAGAGTAGTTTACAGAATCTGGATGCGCAAGCATATAATACAGAATTATGACAGCAACGTTTGCTTCCTGCAAGTATCAAACATCCTGTATTATTCAGGGGAAGGAGGCATGGTCGATTATAAAATTGAATATTTTAAACCAACGGCGCCCGATACATTTGTAGGAATTCCGGCATCTCAAATTGCGCCACAAACTCCTATAAATGAAGCTACTTTTAACAGAGATATTAACCAAAGCATTGAAATACCGGGAGGGACTTCAGTAGATGTAATAAACATTCAAAATAATGCATTAAAAGTAACAGCGTCTTCACAAGATTGGATAGAGGGTAATGGTATTACCACAATCGGTCAAATATCTTTAATTGACTATGGTGGTGGAGATGCAGTTATATGGGATTACCAAAACGGATGGGCCGCGAGCTTTAACTTCATGTATGCAGATACAGATAAAGAATACTATGTAGATTGGAATGCAACAACCAAGGTATTGACTTTCACTCCAGGTGACGTTATAACTTCCATAGACCCGAATGCCGGAATATTTGATTCGATAATGTTTATCAATGGATCTCCTGCTCAAATTGCAGAGGTGTGATAGAAAAAGCCTGTCTCGCGACAGGCCTAGCCCTAAAAACAATCGTTTCATATATTTCTAACACATTTTAAACGATGTAAATATAATAATAAATATTAAATAGATGGAAATAAAGGATTTGATTACGGATGTGCTGATGCCTATCGCTACTATCGTGCTGGGCGGGGGCTGGTTTATCCATTACCGGGCCAACAGGAGAAAGGCGAATGCTAACGCATTGAGCGAGCAAAGCAAGGCCCTGGTTGACGATGTAAGCGCGGCAGAGGTTATTCACCAGAAGTATGTGGAGGTGATCCGGCAGCAGGGCGAAGTGTCCATGCAGGAGTTCAGCAAGCTAACGGATAAGCTGAAAGAGCATATAGAGCTCGATAGGACTTTCCAGAAGTCGGTAGATAAGTTTATAGGCGACAGTGAGGAATACAGGAAAAAGCAGATGCTTATCAACAAGCGTATAGAACTGAAGCTGTTGCTGACAAACCCGGCTTTGCGAAGCGAAGAATATATAGATGAGAAGTATAAGGAATATACGGATGATGGGGGAAATAGCTATATATGCGATCTGTATAAGGAATTTAAGGAAAAGAGGAAAACGAAAAAATAAATAATATGGCGACACAAATAACTAAAAATTTCACGTTGGAAGAGCTAAGCCATTCCAATACGGCAGTAGCAAAGGGTATAAGGAATATACCTGATGTACAGCAGCAATTGAATTTGACAGCCTTAGCCAAAAGGCTATTGCAACCGTTAAGGGATATATACAATGAGCCGTTTATAATAAATAGCGGCTTCCGGAGTCAGGAAACTAATAAAGCAGTCGGGGGTGTCCCAAATTCACAACACACAAAAGGGCAGGCCGCCGATGTTTCGGTAAAGGAACCGCGCAAGCTGCTGGCTGCTTTACTTAAGAGTGGTTTGGATTTCGACCAGGCCATATTGTATCAGGACGGACGTAATAACTTCCTGCATCTGTCGTACAACCGGGAAGGTAACCGGAAGCAGGTATTGTACAGCAAGGGGACGAAGCCATGAAAATAGACACTGAAGACAGAGCGCTTATTATAGGGTTGGCTTTCGTTATTTTAATGATCGGGATGCTGGTGTATGCCGGAGTGTCTTAAATAGAGATAATGTAGTTATGGAAACTCAAATAAAATGTGACGAGTGTAACCGGTTCCTCTTTTCTACTACTACCCAGAAATGGGGAGCCATAGGATGCGAAGCCCAGAATAAAGGATTTATTTACAAAATACCTGTATTGTTCACCGATAAATACGAACGGTTATTCTTTTGTAGTAAAGAATGCCAGAAAAAATTTTACGATAAGAACATTCCTAAAAATAAAGAAGTAACGGAAGCCTTACAGGATCTGAAAACAAAAATACCAGATATGGCAAAGGATGTATGCAAGAAAATGGCTGTATTAACTAATCAGGTGAAAGGATAAAATTATGAAGAGACTATTAAATTTCCTTCGTTCGCTTTATTTTAGAGAGAACAGGCCGACACGAAGATATAAGGCAGGAAAAAAGAAAACATTATGAAAAAAGCACTCACAATATCACTCCTTATACTTATATGCCTTGCCCTGGCAGGTTGCCGGAGCAACAGAGAGATGAACCGGAAAACAGAGCTGTCATCCGAAACGGCAAAGAATGCCTCTATCCTTACAAAGGACAGTGCGGACATAAAAACAAAAAGTTCTTCCTCAAAAGAAAAAGTACATAATGAAGTCCGGTACCTGGAAGTAACGGACTTCAATCCGGACGGGACAATAAAAAGTATCAGTAAGGAATGGCGGGGTATAGATCAGCAGGAAAAGGAATCCTCTCATCAGGAGTCATCGGATAATTCGGTAAAAGAAACGAAAGTAGATAGCACATCAGTTACCAAGGCCAAGAAAAAAGAGGAGGTAAAAAAAAAGAATACTGATGACAGCAGGCCTATACAGGGTTCGGAGTGGATTTATTTTGTGATCGGGATTGTGGTTATATTTATTATTTCGAAAGTGGCGGGATCGATGAGGAAGAAAGGTTGAGAATGTTTTGAGTTTTTCATGGTATTGTGTTAGGTAAGGATGGAGCCGCTTGTCTGGGAAGATGGGCGGCTTTTGGGTTTTTCATAAATAATATTACGGAAAGCTATTAAACGGTCGCCTTATTATCTTATTTCTCTGGCTCAATTTGAATAGGATATTCGATATATTTTTAGTGTAATATGCTTCGTATATATTCCCGTCTTCCGTTCCAGCCAGCATCAGCCATGCGCTTATTATATTATTGATAAGCGCATTTTTTATTTCCGTATTGATATAACCGGCCTGATTCGTATCGAATTTATCCGGCATATCAATATTTATAAACCAGCTGCGCTCATCGTACGCCTCATCCTCTACATTATCGGGAATATGATTACTTTTGCTATATCCAGAAAGCGCATCGAATATATCTGAAGCTGCATTATCGAATAGGTCTTTAAATATAGTATCATGCTGCCTGTAGAATATTAGGTGCTCAGGAACTACTCCGTCAACCTTCTTGCTCCGGGCTATCAGGGATGTCCGTTCAAATACTTTCTCGTGTATATCTTCTAATTTATAATAAAAAGGATGTTCCATAATGTTATTTAATTTGAGTTATCAATTGTTGGCAATGCGTATACTTCCAAGTAGTCTAACTTTGTGTCATATTTTACGTTACCCGCAAATGCTATGCGGATATATCTTATTTTCTCCCGGGATGCATCACATCCGATGTGGGCAAAATCATTCAGATTGTCAGAATGGGATAGTTTACCGTTATATTCACGCCCTCCTATAAATCTCCATGTAAGGCCATCGACAGAACCGAATACATATAGTCCCGAGTATTTATTCGGTTTGATAAGGGACCTTAAAATTATCCGTACCGGCCTGATATAATTCTGGCCGTTCACTTTTATAGGCCTTGTTAGAAAAAATGTTTCTTTAGCGACATCCGTTTTTTCGTCTGTAATATTAAATATCTTGCCGCCAAATATACCGTACAGCAATGGATAGTTTGCCATAAACTTGCCCGGTACAAAATCAACTTTAGTCCATGCCTGCGAGACAAATGAGAATATATAGCTGTATGCATAATCCGAGTTACTAACGATCAATTCCCTGTTGTGGTTATAAATAAACCCGATCTTAGCCTCTTTCAGGTATTCGTTAAAGTCTACTGAAGATATAGATCCGGAGAGACGTACAAGATTATCATTATCCAGGGCCTGGTTTAATAAATTTATGGTACTTATTCCACTTTTGAAATTAAAAGGATTGCCTTCTACGAATTTAGATAATTCAGTTATCTGTTCTCCGGAAATCATTAATAATCCCCTGTTAGTTGAAAATACCACCGCATTGTCGATAGGAATAATACTATCCGGATTATTGCATACATCCCTAGATACCGGGCGTATAGATGCATAATCGACATCTTCCGAGCCAAGGCCTAACGCAAAAATACCATCCGAACAGAAAGCATATAACGGATATTCCCCGAACTGGCCCGTACTAATAGCTTTCGTATTTGAGCAAAGGCCCAGTATCTTCCCGGCACCGACCGTATATGTATTCTCAGACGGGTAAACAAATATATTATCCGTTTCGGATACCTTTATAATATTAGGGCTTTTTGATATTAGATTTTTAGGCGTAAACCAATCAATATTAAATATTTCATAATCTGTTGGATAATCTATAGGCCTTAATCCATCAGCTAAATAATAAGCAAGATTAAAATACGGATGAGGTTTTAACGGGACATCTATTATAGTCCCGTTTGTCGTCCCATCATTGTACGTTAGAACGATCTGCATCCTATATGCCCTTATATCAGGATATGATAATAACACGCTGATTTTATTAATATAAGTTCCATCGTATGCAAGAAATTCATTCCCGTTAATACTGAAATATCTGACACAAGCTGTAGAAGCATCTCCGTTTGAAGTCTTTAATAATACTCTTACCAGTAGCTGTGACAGGGTACTAAAGTTTGATATTCTTTTACTGGATGCAGGTGTTTCGTATGTGTAAGTCCCATCCTTTTTATCGAATCTTATAGGCTGATCCTGATAATATTTGAAAGGGAATATATTAGCCAGCTTTGATGTTATATCAGCTTTATGTATTTTATTATTATAAAGATATGAAACCACGGATATCATTTTTGCGTAATTATCAAAATCACTATTCCATGCTTCTCCCAGCGTCAGATTATTGAAGTCAAAATCGGTAACGAGCTTTACCTGTGGGGTTCCTTCTAAGTCTAAATCAAGATCATCCAATTCAAATGAAGCGAACTTAAATAACGGTGATTTTTTCTCATATTCCTTTGTTAATTCATCGTCTGTTTTTAAATAAGGAAATGGAGTTTGCATCAATAAATTTAAATTATCATCCTGTCTTATAGGAATAATAGGAGAAGATATGAACAGGTCTATCGAAAGAATAATATCCTTTACCGGCTTTAGTTTTTTTAGAGAATTAAATATTACATCCGGTTTACATCCTAGGAGTTGAGCTTTTACTTTATAAATTGCTTGCGTATCACTATAATAGCGTTCATCTGTCGCTCCAAAATATTGAAAGAAAGAATAATTATTATAATCGGGATTATCATAATTAGCATAGTTCCTATTTTTCGGATCTAATTGTGTACAAAAGAATAAAGGGCTTGTCTTTATATACGTACCGTCATATAATTTAATCGCGTACATCCACGAGAAACTGCCACATATATTACCAGCAGCCTGCATATTATACGCCGATTCATTTATATAACCCTTTAAAGCGGAAAAACGGCGTTCTTTCGCATCCCTTATTTCATTAGTTGTACCTATATTGAAGATTGTTTCAGAATAAAAGGAATAGGTTAAATCATCTCGGGCTGTCCTCCGCAGCTCCACCAACGGGACAATAAAATCTAAATCCATATAAATATACTTCTCCCCGTTCCAGAACAGGTAAAAGTTAATTATATCATCATTCTGAAAGTAAGATACATCTATAATATTACCATTATACGATAGAGAAACATCGGAAGGTATATTTAAACCCGATGGAAAATTTTCGATATCTTCCTTTATATTGTCATTTAAATAATATAAAGTGCCGTCCTGCAACACAATAAAATGCTCGAATATATTTGTTTTATGCAGAAATACAAGGTCATACGCAGACACATCGATATCAGATCCGAAAGTATCTTTAAGGGTCTGATACTCTCCCAAAGGCGTCAATGAGCCGTTTACGTGCCTCAGGTTAATAACTTCATCCATCGCTCCGTTTTCAGACAGCGGATCGGAAGTTGAGCGATCAATGCCTTTTAACGGTATAATTATCGAATTTTGCTTCATAATAAATCATCTTTTAAACAAAAGTATTTATTATAAAAAGCAAACAGGATGTTTAAATATATGAAAGATTTACAGACTTATAAATAATTTTATATTAACAATAATAGGCTTTATAGTAACTTTTTCATATCATCAATTACCTTTTTACCCAGTAACCGGGCATAGTGCTGGGTTTGCCTGATATTCGAATGCCCTAATGCCCTCGATACCGTTTCAACCGGAATATCTTTGTTTAGCAGATATGTCGCAAATGTGTGCCGGGCCGAATGTGATACTAAAGGCTTGTTTATGCCGGCTCCCATTGCAACTTCTTTCAAATATTCGTTGTATTTCTGATTCGTTACCTTGGGCAATTCGTACTTATATTTATTAGCGATAGTTTCAGCTTCCGGGAGAAAGAGAGTTATAAAATTTTCATCATTCTTTTCTCGATTGCTCTGTATGGCCCTATAACCGTCTATTTCTTTTATTGATTCTTTGCTAAACTTCATTAGATCGGCATATGCTAAGCCGGAAAAACATTGGAATAAAAATAAATCTTTTGTTCTCTCCAGATAACCGTAGTTAGGCTGATATTCTTTTAACTTATTTATTTCCTCCTCTGTCAGGAAGATTGGATCTTTCGATTTCCCCTTCTTATTTTTAAATAATGAGTATGGATTAGGGCCCTTAAATAAACCCCTGTTAATAGCTTCCCGAATATATCCCTTGAATAACGAATGCCTTTTATATAAAGTCGGTTCAGATATTATATATTTCCGTAACACGGCATCTAATCCGATTATATTGTCATAGGTAATATCCTCGAATGTTTTTATTTTGCCGTATTCTTCCAGCCTCCTGATAAATGAATGATTGTATTCCACTACGGCAACAGATGCATTGGTGCGCCTTAACTCACTATTAATAAATTCTACTACCGAAATAGCGGAGAAATCCTGCTTATCCCAATATTTCACATATTCGATCGATGGGCATTTATCGGATGAAACAAAAATATCTATTTCCCTGAAACGGCTATGCGCTTTTCCGGTGATAGACTTTGCGTTATCATTGTTTTTGCAGGTGAATCCGTTTTTATCTGAAAATTGTTCCGGCTTTATTCTTAAATTTGTCGATATATAAACCCGTTTATCTGTTCCGTCCTTACGAACCTCTATTTGAAGCAATCCGGTTTCTTTGAGTTTTCTTTTTGGATGTTTTTCGGATTTCCCTTTTTTTTCATTATCTCGAAATCCGGTTTCGTTTTTTCTGTCGAAAATAAAACGCATGGTATAATCTTTCATAACTTATTGGATTTAGCATATTTGCGAAGATACAAAATTTTGATACCCGTTTTGATACTTTTTGTATTTTGGTATCAAATTTAACAGAAAAAGACAGAAATATACCGACAAGTACAGAACACAAAACAGCTATTAAAGCCGTATTAAAACAAGAAAAGTGGCTATTTAAGCCACTTTTAAAGCGGAGAGGAAGAGATTCGAACTCTCGATACCCTTTAGGGGTATACACGCTTTCCAGGCGTGCCTCTTCAACCACTCGAGCACCTCTCCTTTTATTTGTGGGACAAAGATACAAGATATTTTGGTACTCACAAACTAATTTTTAAGGAAGCTGATATTTCAACATATTTAGACACTTTCAAGCAAGCTATGTGTACAAAAGTGTGCACATAAAATGAAAACAATCATTGTTGTAACTTGCGATGCAAGAAGACCTTTAGCAAATGGAACAGTTCCTTTAGTTGTAAAATTAACGAAGAATAATAAAAGGAAATACCTTAGAACAGGGATTACTCTAGATCCCAAACACTGGGATTTTGTTAAAAACAAGCCTAAACCCAATTGCCCTAACCGAGAATATATAGAAGCGATTATAACTGAAAAGTTAAAAGAGTACCAACAACAAGTTCTAGAGTATCAAACAATAGCGAAAGACTATTCTTTAACAACTTTAGTCGAAAAGGTCGAAAAGCCAATAAAGAAAATAACAGTCGAAGAATATTTAAAAACAATAATATCGAACCTCACTAATGAAAATAAAATAGGAAATGCTGAACATTACAAAGCTTTACTCAATTCATTACGGCAATTTTCAAAGTTAAATATATTATTTTCAGATGTGGATGTAGCCTATTTGAACAGATACGAAACATATCTAAGGAGTCGGGGTAATAAAGGCAATACGATAAGCATAAAGATACGTACATTCCGAGCCACATATAATAAGGCGATAAAAGAAAATGTTGTTAAAGCAGATTATTACCCGTTCAACAATTATAACACTTCACAGCTAAAAGAGGAGACTGTAAAAAGGGCAATATCTAAAGCTGATATACAAAGAATCATAGATTTTGATATCACAACAATACCGAAACATCAACATTCACGATTGCAGTTGAGTAAAGATTTATTTTTGTTCAGTTATTTAGGCTGCGGCATTAATATGATTGACATGGCATTTCTAAGGAAAGATAATATAGTTGACGGCAGGGTGATATATAAACGACATAAGACAAAAAAGCATATAAGCTTTACTCTCCAAACACAGGCTATCGAGATTGTGAACAAATATGTTCAGGTTGACAGAGATTATATATTCCCAATTATAGACGATGATACACATACTACCTTGCAACAGAAGTATAGACGGATAAAGAAAATTACTTATGTTGCCAACAAATCATTAAAAAAGATAGGGAATGCTTTGGGATTGTCAATTCCAATTACAACGTATGTCGCAAGACATTCTTTCGCTAGCATATTGAAGAAATCGGGCGTTAATGTATCATTGATTAGTGAGGCTTTAGGTCATTCTGATTTGGCTACTACTCAAATCTACCTCGACAGCTTCGAAAATAGTCAGATTGATGAAGCTATGAAAAATCTCCTTTAAAGAATATATAAATAATATGGGGTGACATTTGGAATATACAATACGTTCGCCTCATTTATTTTATTATTTTTGCTAAGATGTTAAATCGTTTTTACCAGCATAATGGATAGGATTCGTTGGATTAAGAGATTATTAGGTATTGATAAGGATTATAGTAGAGTTTCTCCTGTAAGGAAATTAAAGGTTAGTAAGATCCTTGTTACCCTTAAAACATCAGGTCATTATGCAATGTTAGCAGGTAATTTTGACCTTGAAGCACATTTACAGCAGTACCCACCTTTAGAATATGGCTTTGATGAAACAAAATATAATTTACGTTTTGATCCTGATAAAATAATTTACATATTGGGTTTATTAGGCTCTATTCCTGCCAGAAATAAAGATTTGATAAGAGAGGATGGATTTGTACCCATCAATACAATTATGCTCAATCAAAAAGTTACAGATTATAGATTCTATCTGGATTATTTGGAGCTTACAGGCGTGATAGAATGTGACCCTCATTATCTGCCAAAAGTTCATTCAAGGGGCTATAAATGGGCTGAAAGATATAATAATTCAAAACCCAAAATACACTATTACAGAAAGGCATTTGACAAGAAAGGCAACTTAAAAATGATAGACCCAATATATGCAAAAAAAGATAAATCGACTGGTAAAGACGAAAATACGTTACGCAACTATCCATACTTGGCATATTGGTACGAACAAAAGAAAATAAATATTGACTATACTAAAGCTGAACAGTATGCAGACCTACTTTTAAATAAAAAAATTGAATTGGGAGAAGATAGTTGGGATTTGAATAAAGATACTGGTAAAAAGAAGCACCCGAACGACCAATACAGAGCTATTCTATACAATCTAGAAGCACTCAAAATTTATGATTTTAAGGCACAGATTGACAATAATGTGCATCGCCTACATTCTGTATTAACTAATATGCAAAAGGATTACAGGAGCTTCTTAACATATGATAATCAACCGTTAGTTGCTATTGATATTAGCAACAGCCAACCTTATCTTGCTTGTTTATTATTCAACCCTGAATTTTGGAGTGAAAACTCAAAATTACCAATAAACCTTTACACCCTACCTGATAATATCAAACAACCTTTCTTATATAGAAAATCAACTGGAGAATCCCTCTCCATTATAATGGGAAATTTGCTTCAAGGGTTACATGCTGATATTTTCGATGAATATAAAAGCATTGTGGCATCGGGGCAAATGTATGAAACAATAGCACATTGGGTCAAAGATGAAAAAAATATAGAGATAAGCCGAGATAGAGCAAAAGTAGCAATGTTCCAGATATTATTCTCAAGCAACAGACATAACCCCGAGGATGAAAATTATTGGCTGACTAAGTATTATAAAGAGAAGTTTCCTGCTGTAATGCAAGTCTTTAGGATAATAAAGATGGCTATCGCAGGGTTGAATGAAGAAAAGCCATACGCACGTTTAGCATGTTTATTACAAGCAATAGAAAGTGAGATTATACTTCATAGGTGCTGTAAGAGAATATGGGCTGAAACAGACCGACAAGTGCCAGTTTTTACAATACATGATTCAATTGCAACCACCGCAGGTAATGAGGGCTATATATTCAATATTATGATGGAGGAACTGGCAAAATGTATAGGAGTAGAACCAAAAATGAAAATTGAATATTGGAACTACCAAAATGAAGATTTAGATAATGAAATTATAGAAAGAATAATCCCTAACCTCAACTAACCTTACAAAAATCGTAACATAGCCCAATAAAATTAGTAATAAAGGCATATTGGATTTTGTGTGTTTGAGCATAAGATTGCTTATATTCCTACCTTTTTTGAGTAATAAAAGAATACACCCGTACAGTTATTATGCTATATATTTAACTGTATATACTGTGTATTTGAGTACTCCATAGACTATAACTAACCCTAGCCCTTTATTGGTAAAGGCGACTAGCCCCCACAAGTTTAACTAAAACTGAAATAATATGACAAATAATGCTGCTAACGTGTTAATTTGGATGCTAATAATCATTATAGGCTTTCTTATTCGATGCCTAATCGCTTATATCCAATCTAGGAATAAGAAATAATCCTGATAACTGAATTACATTCCATTATGATGGGAAAAATATAGTCCACGCCTATGTTAAGATTTTATTATCCTTGAGATGGTTTAATAGTCATCAAGAATTTATATTTTTGTTGAAACTATAATAATCATTGCCTATGGATAGATAAATTCGAAACATACATATAGTGCATTTGCATTATTATTCGTTGGTTCAAAAAATCACCACTTTTAACAGCCACAACGATAATAAGTAAATGTTCATGCTATTGGGCGTGGACTTCTTATTATGGCTTGGTGTTGTGGTGATACCGTTGAACTAATAAGATAGTATCACGCCTCTTTTATTAAAAAAAATAATTATGACAATCGAAAATTTCTTATTATGGTGCACTATCGCTTTTATTAGCTTTTTATGTAGTTTACCAAAAATCAAAAATAAAGATGATACATTTCTTCATTTACTTTTTTCAATATTATTACCACCAATCGCGCTTATTTACTTTGCTTCTAGTTTAATTAAAAATTCATTATCTCCTGAAATAAGTATATCAGAGAAAAAGCAAATAAAGCTATTAGAATATTATACTCCCCTTATTAATGAACTAAAAAAAGAATATCAATCTATGATTATAATTCAAAATGCCGGAGACTATATTAGATTTGGAGAAGAAAATGAAAAAGAATTTTCTTGTTTTATATTAAAAGAAATGGAGTATTACTATGATGTAACATGGGAATTTAAAAAGGATCAGAAAGTAATTCATTCGCTAGCATGGTTATTCAGAAAAACAATGAATATTAACAATATAATGATTGATATTTCAAATAAGATTCGTGTAACAAAATTAATCGAAACTGAACGACAGCAATTCATTCTAAAGAAAGATTCTACAATGACTGTTGCTGAGTTTAAGGAACGAGCTAAAACTTCTAAGTTGAACATTCACAAGTCACCTAAGACTGGTGCTTTGTTTATGACCAACGATGCAGGTAATGCCATTGGCGGTGCTAGCAGTAAGTTTGAAACTGCTGAGGGTATTGCTAATCCTGTTGTTAGCCTAGTTGCTAAACCTGATGCTCCAGAGGATTGGTTTTATCTGTTGCATGATTCAGATTTATATAAATAAACAGATGATTACAATGGAAGCTAATAGAATAATCCTACTTGAATTATATGAATGCAAAGAAATTTTTGATCTAAGTTGTGACCCAATTGAGCAATATTTTGAAAAACACACAAACATGCCTAAAATAGAACCGGAATTATCATTAACTAAATGGTTACTGAAAAATAATTCATTGTATTTAACAACATTATCAGGTCATGAAATTACAGATTATAATAAATCTGTTTCTTTATCTACTTATTTTGGCAATGTTGATGAGGTTATGGCTAATTGGTTTACCGGATATATTACTTTGCAATTAAGACCACATCGTATTATGTATAAACCATATTTCCTACCAGACAAGACAGTATTTCAGCGAGAAATATATTTATATTTTTCAGATGGTGTTTTAAGTAGTATAAAACTGAAAGAATATAATATTGATAAAGATTCTACTGAAAGGATATTTAAATTGGAATATGAAATAGCAAAAGAAGAAATGTACTATGAAATAGCAACTGATGATATAATATCTAAGCAAAATCTAATACCTATTTTATATTCTAAACATTTAAGGCAAATGGATAATGATATGGATTATGAAGAAGATCAATTGCCTTTTTAAAAAATAATAATTGTAATTATACATCTAATTTAGATGTACAAAATAAATAAAATTAGTATTAACCAACACATAGTGTGCACAAAAGTGTGTACAATATTACGATTGAAATAAATTTAAGTGAAAATGTATTGATAAATGGTTGACTTTGTGTGGTTTGAAAAGTGGTATTTTTATATAGAAGCTTACTTTCCAGGCGTGCCTCTTCAACCACTCGAGCACCTCTCCAAAACTATTGTGGCTGCAAAGATAAAATTATTTTTCCAATCCAAACAGCTTTATTGCATTTTCTGTCGTTATTTCTCCTACATCGCTTGTATGCAGGCCAAATATTTCAGCCAGTTTTTCAGCAATCTTTATTGTATACGACGACTCATTTCTCCTGCCGCGATAAGGTACAGGAGCGAGATAAGGCGAATCGGTCTCAATGATTATTTTAGATAAATCGACCTGTTTCAGAACAGTTGACAATGTAGAATTCTTAAACGTAACAACCCCGTTGATTCCCAATAAAAAATTTTTCAGCCCCAGTATTCCGGCTAATTCGTCCTCACTTCCTCCAAAACTATGAAATACCCCTCTCAGCTTTTCGGGACCTACATTCTTAATACATTCTACACATTCCGGTATCGCATCGCGTGAATGTATGGCTACCGGCAAATCATATTCTATACTCCAGCGAAGCTGTTCTTCGAATACCTGTTTCTGTTCGTTTTCATATGTTTTATCCCAATAGAGATCCAGTCCTATTTCACCAATAGCGATATAGGAACGTTTAGTAAATTGCTGTTTAATAATTTCCATCTGAGAAAGCCAGTCCTCTCCTACACTTGTAGGATGTAATCCCATCATGGGAATGCAATAACCTGTATATTTGCCGGCTATATTATGCAAACGCCCTATTGAATCCACATCAATATTCGGAAGTAAAATATTTTCTACTCCCGCTTGTTTTGCTCTTAGAATAACTTCTTCGATATCGTTGTCAAATTCTTCAGAATAAATATGCGAATGTGTATCAATTATTTTCACGTTCTTCTTTCTCTTTTTCGTCTTTCCTCAGATAATATACGACTCCATATTCCTTACACCTCTCTAAACGTTCCCTGGCCGGAAGATTTGCGAATGCCGATTCAATCTGGTTCCACAATGTTGACAAAACATTGTCCATATCTTTCCTCTGTTCACTAAGTACATCCAACTGGCGCGTGGTCGTATTCTGATATGTTTTTTGATTAAAATAGGCGTCCTTAAACTGTGAAAAAGCTACATTTACCCTTGCGATAGTAGGATTATAGATAGGAGCTCCTCCCTGTCCCAAACGGGCTTGCTCTCCTTTCATAAGACTATCTCCCCAATATAGCAATGCATCATTACTCGTTAAATCGGGTACCGTGAAATTATCCGGATCGATATTATAAAGTTGCTTCTGCTCTTTTTTTATTTCGTTACGGATAACACACAAATTCATAACCTGTATAAAATGAGAGATATACAATCTGGCATTCTTTACCAGTTTCTGAAATTTCCTATTCGATGCAGCCTGAGTCTCAAGGCTATCGCGGTAACGAAGCTGTGCGTTCTCAAAGTTACGCAGCATTAGTTCCATCCTGCGGATATCAAGAGATATGACACCTTGTCCGAAAAGGGAATTATGCTTTTCGATTGCTGCTTTCAACGCCTTTATTCGTGCATTATCTGTATTTGGCAAACGACGATACGGCATAGTAGTTAAGGGTTAAAATTTAAAAATTCAAGATATTCGGGACGTCAGATTTTTCGCTAATTTATGCAATTCTGTCTTTCTATCATCACTTATACTGACTTTATCCAGACAGCCTACTGCTTTCTCATAATACTCACTGATAAGATTTTCAGACTTTGTTTTCAAGTCAAGCTTATCATATATCTTAGTTACTGCTTCTATTTTTTTATTTTCCTCAAAATCCGTTTTATCTATCCATGTCAGCAACTCTTTTCTGGTCAATGACTCGGTTAATGCCGTAATCAACAGGAATGTCTTCTTATTACAAAGTATGTCGCCGCCAATTTTCTTACCGAAACTTTCACTGTTTCCGTATACATCGAGCAGATCGTCCCTCAGCTGGAATCCCAAGCCTACATTGATACCGAAATCGTATAAACTATCCGCATCAGTATCCGAAGCACCCGCAACAATAGCCCCTTCCTTCAAAGCACAAGCCAATAACACAGCCGTTTTCAGCCGTATCATCTCCAGATATTCGGGGATGGTAACATCCAGTCGTTGCTCAAATTCCATATCATATTGCTGTCCGCAACAAATCTCAGTCGCTGTTTCAGAAAACAGGTCCAGCACACGAGGTAGTTCCTCCGATTCGGTCTTTGCTATTTCCTTATACGCCTCAATCAGCATTGCATCACCCGATAGCACGGCAGTATTATCATTCCATTTAATATGAACAGTCGGTTTGCCCCTGCGCATATCAGCCCTGTCCATCAAATCGTCGTGTAAAAGGGTAAAATTGTGGAAAACTTCTATGGCCAGCGCAATCGGCATAACACGTTCCACATCATCTTTATACAAATTATACGACATCAGGGCCAAGGCCGGACGAACCCGTTTTCCGCCTAAAGAAAGTATATAAGTTATGGGATCGAAAAGCGATTGGGGTTTGTTGGTATAGTTTATCTGAGTAATCTGAGCATTTACAATATCTAAAACCTCATCGAAGCTATATAGAGACTTCTTCATTTATCAACTGTTATTTATAATTACAATTTAATAATCTATAAAACGGAGAACTTATTCTTTTATTCGTGCACCCTAGCAAAGATAGTTTATTAACAACAAAAATCAAAATATTCTAAAATAGAACATTTTAATTTGAAATTATTCCTATTTTTATGGGTCATTAACAAAAAAGTGATTTTCTCGATGAAAAACAATTCCTTACTAATTATTCTAAGCATCCTCGCAATGCAGGCTTGGAGCCAAAACAAACAATCAGTCCAAAGTGTTAAAAAGACATCCGGAAATCCTATATTCGAAGGATGGTATGCCGACCCGGAAGGTATCATTTTCGATGACAAATACTGGGTTTATCCTACTTATTCCGCTCCTTACGACGAGCAGGTTTTCATGGATGCATTTTCTTCTACAGACCTGGTTAACTGGACCAAGTATGAACGCATCATCGACACATCAGCCGTAAAATGGGTAAAAAGAGCTTTATGGGCTCCGGCCATAATCAAAAAAGATAACAAATATTTCCTGCTCTTTGGCGGAAATGATATTCAGAATGATAACGAATACGGAGGTATTGGAATCGCCGTCGCAGATAAACCTGAAGGCCCGTTTAAAGATTATCTCGGGAAGCCGCTTATCGACAAGTTCTATAATGGCGCGCAACCTATCGACCAATTTGTCTTTAAAGATAAAGACGGCAGTTATTATATATATTATGGAGGATGGAAACATTGTAATGTCGCCAAATTAAAAGATGACTTTACCGGCATTGTCCCATTCGAAGACGGGACGATGTATAAGGAAGTAACTCCCGAAAACTATGTAGAAGGCCCATTTATGTTCATCAAAGACGGTAAATATTATTTTATGTGGTCGGAAGGCGGATGGACCGGACCTGATTATAGTGTGGCATACGCCATTGCCGACAGTCCGTTCGGGCCATTCAAACGTATAGGTAAAATATTGCAACAAGATCCGAATATTGGCAGGGGTGCCGGACATCACTCCGTGATCCACGAACCCAAATCCGATAAATACTATATTGTATATCACCGTCGTCCGTTAACCGAAACTGATGGAAACCACAGGATAACATGTATAGACGAAATGTACTTTGACGAAAACGGTTATATCAAACCTGTAGTGATTACAAATGAAGGTGTAGAAATCAACTCATTAAAATAAAAGTAAATTATGAAGAAAATGTTTTTTGCAGCAATCGCTGCTAGCCTGCTTTTTGTAGGATGTAATGAAAAAGCCCCTGTAGGAAAGCTTACGGAATCAGGCTTGGATAAGAAGAATTTTGAAACGGAAGTCAATGGAAAGAAAACAGATTTGTACGTACTTACAAATCCTGGAGGAATGGAAGTTTGTATAACAAATCTCGGAGGCCGTATTGTTTCCATTATGGTTCCGGATAAAGACGGGAACAAGAAAGATGTCGTATTGGGATTCGACTCTATTCAGGACTACATCAATATACCATCTAACTATGGTGCTATCATCGGACGTTATGGTAACCGTATCGGAAACGGAACATTTCAGATTGATGATGTAAAATATGATTTACCAAAGAATAACTTCGGACATACTCTGCATGGTGGTGACAAAGGATTCCACACCGTAATTTTCGACGCTAAACTTGCAGCCGACAATATATTGGAACTAACCTATCTGTCGAAAGACGGAGAAGAAGGCTTCCCTGGCAACCTGAATGTGAAAGTAACCTACATTCTTGGCGACGACAACGCACTTCAGATAAAATATGAAGCTGAAACAGATAAACCTACTGTCGTGAATCTGACTAACCATTCATATTTCAACATGGACGGCGATCCTACTTCTAAAAATACAGACTGGTTGCTTACATTGCATGCAGATCAATACACTCCTATTGATTCTACGTTCATGACTACCGGAGAAATCCTTACTGTAGAAGGCACACCAATGGACTTCCGCACACCGACTGCCGTTGGTGCAAGAATCGACGATGCGACTTTCACTCAACTGGTAAACGGTAAAGGATACGACCACAACTGGGTACTGAATACAGGTGGTGATATCAACAAAGTCGCCGCTACATTAGAATCTCCTAAGACCGGTATCGTATTAGACGTATATACAACCGAACCGGGAATGCAGTTCTATGCAGGTAACTTTATGCAAGGAACCGACAAAGGCAAAAAAGGTATTGTTTATCAACACCGTACAGCCGTATGTCTCGAAACTCAGAAATATCCTGATACTCCTAACAAAAAAGACTGGCCTACAACTACGCTTCGTCCGGGAGAAAAATATCAGAGCGAAACAATTTTCAAATTCTCTGTAAAGAAATAAGCTTTCATCTTATATGAAACAATGGGAAGCAGTCCGGATATCTGGGCTGCTTCTTTCTTTAACACACAAACTTACGTTTAATTAAAAAGGAGTGGCTAAAATATATCTAATGCGATCTGCAAATCCGCTTCATTATTAGCCGGATTAAACATACCCATTACCGACACGGGCAAAATATAGCTTCCAAACTTTAACTTCTTCGATGCTGTAACATTTATATTTACAATCCCCGCATCTTTTGCATAGAAATGCGCATCGGTACCGTCCTCCGGATTCAGTGCAAATGCTCCGGCAACCCCCAAATCCACATCTACTATACCTCCCCTGAGAACGGGATAATCCATAGACATATAAGTCGAATAAAGGTTTTTCTCATTCAAAGCCCCTCTGTCGCGCCCGAAAATAACCGTTGTCCAGCTAATATTCAGAGGGAAACTTCCCTGAAAACGGTATGCTACCGAGAGGTCCATAAAATGCACTGTATCCCGTGCACTGTAATTAAATACCTGCCTGTTGTTATATGTCGCGTTTTTCGAGAAATTATAGATATCCCACCACGCAACTGTAAACCCACTCCTGGAATATGACATGTAATAGTCGAATTCTTTGTAATCACCCGTAAATCCGGCACCGCCCCACAGCCCGACGGCAAAGCTGTTGCTTTTATCCTTAAGATGCAGGTCAACAACTCCTAAAGCGGTATTAGTCACCTGCAATCCTCTCCAAAGATGCATATTCTTCAACTGCAGGGGAAAATCTACCGGGGTGTACTTCTCTTCATCCTAAACAAGCAGAAATAATGACGGCAATAAGCAAAGGGATAATGCGAGAATTGTTAGTTTAAAGTATTTCATAATTAACTATTTGAAAGGTTAAAGAATGCCTCTACGAATTATTTAAGCAGCGAGAGCAATATACAATAAGGCTGCGAGCGATCCGCCACATATCGGCGCTACAACAGGCAGCCATGCATATCCCCAGTTGCTGTCCCTCTTACCTTTTATCGGTAATATAAAATGGGCAATCCGGGGGCCAAGATCACGGGCGGGATTGATTGCATAACCCGTTGTTCCACCTAACGACATACCGATGGCTACAATAAGGATTGCGACAGGCAATGGACCTGCTATTTCCGCACCGGCAGCGTAAAGAATGCCAAACACAAGAACAAATGTACCGACAACTTCACTGAAGAAGTTAGAGAACCAATTCTTTATAGCCGGCCCCGTACAGAATACCCCCAGCTTTGCATTCGGATTTTCTTCCGCATCGAAGTGTGGTTTGTACATAAGATAAACGATACATGCGCCAAGTATCGCACCTAACATCTGGGCTATAATATAGCCGGTAATACTGCCTTTGAAGCTGCCTACAATAGCCAGACCTATTGTTACGGCAGGATTGAGGTGAGCGCCCGAGAACGGAGCTGAAATGAAGGCTCCGACAAATACGGCGAATCCCCAACCGAAGGCGATAACGACCCATCCGGCGCTATTACCCAATGTTTTCTTTAAAGAAACGTTTGCACATACACCTGCACCAAAAAGTATAAGTATGGCTGTGCCAATGAATTCGAATAAAATATCTTGTCCCATGGTCTTAATTATTAAAAGGTTAATTTAGAGCCTGTTTAAATTTTCCACGAATATTTTTCTATGAATATTTTTTCAGTTTTTCTTCGTTCATTTTTAGTCTCTTTTTGTCTGATTTACCCTTTTGTTCAACTCCAATAGCCCGCTATTATCGTTTCTCAAAAGAATAAATCAGCCTGAAAATAGTCCTAAAAATTGGAACGGGCAAAATTTAAACAGGCTCTTAGTTCTGTATTATTTTAGCTTGCCAGCTCCCGGAACCGGATGAAGAACCCGGGACGAATCCTTCATCATGACCCGATTTAAAATAACGACTAATTAGTGTTGTGTTATCAAAATATGTTCAGTGATTTACTTCACCCACGATTGTGCGCGGTATATCGCTTCAGACCATTTTCTCTTAGCCAGATGCATATCCACTTTCGGATCGGCTTCGAAACGGGAATCTACATGCCATTGCTTCTTCACTTCTTCGATATTTTCCCAGAAGCCGACAGCCAATCCTGCCAGATAGGCTGCGCCTAAGGCTGTTGTTTCCGTTGTTTGCGGACGAATTACCGTTTGCCCGAGTACATTCGCCTGGAATTGCATCAACAAATCATTCTTCGCAGCACCTCCGTCCACTCTCAGCTCTTTCAATCCCACGCCTGCATCCAGGATCATCGCATTGATAACATCCATAGTCTGGTAAGCAATACCTTCGAGGGCGGCACGGGCGATATGGGCAGAAGTTGTCCCCCTGGAAATCCCTACGATCGTACCCCGCGCATACTGATCCCAGTACGGGGCACCCAGACCTGTCAGGGCAGGAACAAAATATACATCGCCGCTATCAGGTACCTGCATAGCCAGTTGTTCTATTTCGGAAGAGGAATTGATTACTTTAAGGCCGTCACGCAACCACTGAACGATAGCACCTCCCACAAATATACTTCCTTCAAGCGCATAGGTCGTTTTCCCGCCGATTTGCCATCCGATAGTAGTTACCAGGTTATTTTTCGATACAACAGGTTTTTCCCCGGTATTCATCAGGATAAAACAGCCTGTGCCGTATGTGTTCTTTACCATACCGGTATCGACACACATCTGTCCGAACAATGCAGCCTGCTGGTCTCCGGCAATGCCTGCTATCGGAACTTTAGACGCGAAGATCGTAGTCTTGGTATGTCCGTAAACTTCACTCGATGCGCATACTTTCGGCATCATACTTTTAGGGATATTAAACAATTTCAGCAAATCATCATCCCATTCCAGCGTATGGATATTGTACAACATGGTGCGTGACGCATTGGATACATCAGTGGCATGTACTTCTCCTCTGGTCAGTTGCCAGACAATCCATGTATCTACAGTACCGAATACCAGCTGCCCTTTATCGGCTTTTGCCCTGGCACCTTCCACATTATCCAGTATCCATTTCACTTTTGTTGCACTGAAATACGCATCCACGATCAACCCGGTCTTGTCTTTAATATAAGGCAGAAGTCCTTCGTTTTTCAGTTTATCGCAATATTCGGATGTCCTTCTGTCCTGCCACACAATGGCATTATAGACAGGATCGCCGGTCTCTCTGTCCCAGACGATGGTTGTCTCTCGCTGATTGGTGATACCTATCGCGGAAATATTAGTACCGTTGATTCCTATTTTCGTAATTGCTTCAGCAGCAACGGCAGCCTGCGAAGCCCAGATTTCACGCGGGTTGTGTTCTACCCATCCGCTTTGTGGAAATATCTGCGGAAATTCCTTTTGTGCAACAGAGCATATTTCGCCCTTATGGTCAAAGACTATAGCTCTTGAACTTGTAGTTCCTGCATCGAATGATAAGATATACTTTTCCATGTGGTTGATATTGATTAGGTTAAAAAAATTGTGTCCTTTTAAGGTCTCAGACCTATTTATTGCTTTTATATCTGCAACAGCAATAGTTAGTTATGACTAAAAATATTACATTAAATACTTTTTTTACTTACTTATCGGGATTATACGGAACAAGCAGGTAATGTTGCACCAGTTCTGTCCACCACATCTTCGGCCATGTCGCGATATGACGAAAATTCCGGTCGCGTTTATTACTACTTTCGCCTGAAGGGTATATTCCTGTTTTCCTAATTCGTCATATACTTTCACTCCCGCAATCTTTCCGGTTTAGCTCTTAATCAAATTCGAAACTTTTTTTTTTCAAATAAAATAAAATATTTCGAAACCAACAAAATCAAAGTCCTCCAGAAAAACAGTATTTATCAAACAATACACAATCCAAATCCAGTTCATGAAATACAAAACGAAACTAATATCTTTCAAGTTTTTAAAATACTCAGTTCTTAAAAATTTTCATATCTTTGCAATTGGTAATTGTAATCTTCAACTTGAAATATGGGAAATATAGCTAAACGACATAAATTCATACTGGAACAGCTGAAGCATGACGGCTATGTAAAGGTTCAGGAGCTTAGCGAGAAACTAGAGGTTTCGGAAGTTACGATTCGTAAAGATTTAAAATATCTCGAAAGCAAAAAAATGCTTTATCGTAATCACGGAAGCGCCAGTAGCCTGAGTTCTATCATTGCTGATAAACATATAGATGTGAAAGAGAAGATGCAGATGGAGGAAAAGACAAGAATTGCCAAAGCCGCCAATAGCCTGCTTGAGCCTAACGATAAAATAATCATAGCTTCCGGCACCACTCTGCTCACTCTCGCAAATGAGATTAACGTCGATCATAACATCACCGTTATCACTTCTTCGGTAAAAGTATCCCTGACCCTGTGCTACAACCCGAATATTGAAATAGTGCAACTGGGCGGTAATATGAGAAAGAACTCTGTTTCGGTCATTGGCCACTATGCCGAAAATATACTGGAAAGCCTGTCTTGCAACAAGCTATTCCTTGGCGTGGATGGTATCGACCTCGATTACGGATTGACTACCAGTGATATGAGCGAAGCCCGCATAAACCAGCAAATGATAGACGCGGCACAAAAGATAATCATACTGACCGACTCTTCAAAGTTCGGCAAACGAGGCTTCTGCAAAATATGCGATCTGAACAAGATACACCATATTATTACAGATACCAACGCGCCTGCTCACATCATAGATATGCTCCGTGAACGCGACATAATGGTCACTCTCGTATAAGGATACCTATATCATTCAGCATTACGCGGCATATTTTCGCGGATAACGGAATATGATCGATGCTATTGCCGCAAGTCCTATCAGCAAAGGATAATACAGATAAGGTACAATCTGCACAGGGCTCACATTAGCCAACCCTGCAGCTATAAGCAATTGTGCCCCGTAAGGTATCAGGCCCTGAACAAAACAAGAGAAAGTATCGAGCAGACTGGCTATTTTCCGGTTATCCAAATCGAACTTATCGCTGATATTCTTGGCTATCGGCCCGCTTATAATCAGGGCGATGGTATTATTCGCCGTGCAAAGATTGGTTAACGAAATAAGTCCGGCGATAGAAAATTCAGCGGAACGCTTCGACCGTATATTGCGGGTCATCTTGCCTATCAGCCAGTCGACTCCCCCATTGAAGCGTATCAGTTCGAACATACCTCCCGCCATCAGCGATACAATAATCAGTTCTCCCATATCCACGACGATACCCCGGCTCATGGCCGCAGTCCAGTCCCATACGCCAAAGCCGCCTGTTATAAGACCTATCACACCCGAAAGAATAATTCCCAAAGCCAGTACGACCATCACATTAACTCCCACCAAAGCTGTAATCAATACAGCCAGATAAGGCAGCACTTTTACCCATTCTACCTGCTCTGCCGAAACAGAAGCTCCGCCGGTCAGTTCCAGCCCCTGATAAATATAAAGCAGAAGCACCAGAATGACAACAGGAAATACAATGCGGATATTCACCTTGAACTTATCCTGCATCTGGCATCCCTGCGTACGTGTAGCCACAATCGTAGTATCGGATATGAAAGAGAGATTGTCTCCGAACATAGCCCCGCCAATCACAATTCCCAGCATCATAGGTAAATCGAGTCCTGCCTGAGACGAGACTCCTACTGCAATAGGCGCCAAAGCGGCAATAGTTCCGGTAGATGTACCCATAGACATGGATATGAAACAAGCTGCAATAAATACGCTTGCCAATATAGATTGCTCCGGCAAGAGATAGAGAAGCATATTCACCGTAGCGTCCACCGCCCCCATTGCCTTGGCTGTACCAGCAAATGCTCCCGCCAGAATAAAGATAACAACCATCAGCATAATGGTTTCGTTCGCTGCACCACGGCAAAACTGGGTGATGCGGTTTGCCAGCTTCCCTCCTTTCGAATATAAGACCGCGACCATGGATGCTGTCATAAAGGCTACCGAAACAGGCATCTGATAAAGGTCTCCTGTGAAAATAAAGGTAAGGACATACAGCAGGAAAAACACTGCCAACGGCATCAATGCCCAGCCTTTTGAGTGATACCACTTTTTATCTTGATTCATTTGTTCAATCTTTTTTAATAACCGGATGCAAAGATAGCCTTTTTCAGTTAACGGTCAGCAATTAACAGTATTCTCACACTGGGACGCCAAGTTACAAAATCCGGTCCATCATTTATAATCCATCTCTATATTTACATTTATTAACTACATTTAGTTAAAAAGTAACAAAGGTAACAGATATATCAGTTAACAGTCAACAGTAAGCAGTTAACAACCCGTATCTTGTATCTCGTATCTTGTCTACTCGTAACTTGTAACTGCCCGAAGGGCGAAGCAACTCGTAACTATATCAAAAAAGTAACAAAGGTAACAACCTTTTCAGTGAACAGTAAACAGTAAACCAACTTGTAACTCGTAACTGCCCTAGGGCGCAGAAATAACATTCGCCGAAGCGAAGGCGAGGCAAACTTGTAACTATCAAAAAAGGTAACAAAGGTAACACTATTTACAGTCATCAGCAACAACTCGTAAGATGTAAAACTTTGCGTCTTTGCGTGAGACAAAACAAAACGCCCCCCGCTGGCGCGGACTTCCAGTCCGTGTCTTGTTGACAGGGCAAAAATGTTTGCTACGCAACACACAGACGAGACGTCTGCGCGAGCAGAGTATCCTTTTTGATAATCCGGCTCACATCCG
Source organism: Dysgonomonas termitidis (assembly GCF_042654545.1). Lineage (GTDB taxonomy): Bacteria > Bacteroidota > Bacteroidia > Bacteroidales > Dysgonomonadaceae > Dysgonomonas > Dysgonomonas termitidis. The sequence goes on along the minus strand of NZ_JBHSGN010000002.1, from coordinate 60,427 downwards.
CATAGTATAGATAAAACATCTTTAATATCTTCAGGGATAAAATGATAAAAATGATTCAATCAACGTAAACAAAAACAAAGGGCATAAAGGCACACAATTACTTATGCACTTTACGCCCTCGATAATATTGACCGACTAAACTTAATTCATATCACGATCCCCATCCCCAGGTGTGTATACCGGAGAGATCTCTCCGGCTTCATTATTTTCATCTTCATTCTTATACCAGTTCACCTTCCGCAAAACGTACATCACTATGGCAAGGGCGACAAATAATCCGACCGCGCCGAATAACAAGGCCATATTTTCCTGTTGCAGGATAATATACAGATAAGCGTAAAGCACTGTAAGGAAGAGTCCCATAATAGCTGTCTGTTTCACATTACGGAACATGGTGGTGGAATAGGCCGTTATCAGCAATGTGGTTGCCGCCCCCGAAATCAGGTATGAAAGGCCAAAGCCAAGATGCTCTGATATAGCCAGCAATAAGGTATAAAACAACACCAACGCGCAGCTGACAAGCAAATACTGCACCGGGTGAATCCGCTTCTTGCTTAGTAATTCTACAAGGAAGAAGACTACAAATGTAAGGACGATAAACATTATTGCATACTTCACCGAACGCATTGTCATCTGGTATTTATCTACCGGATACCGTAAGTCTACACCCAAAGAAGATGTTTTGATCACCTCGTTATTCCCCGTCCACATCTGCACATAGTTGCGATTATAATCGAATACATTCCAACTGGCATCAAATCCCTCATTATTAATTACACGGTCGGCAGGCAAAAAATCCCCATTGAAAGAAACCGTACTCCACGACGACTTCAGATGAATGCGATTCTCCTTTCCTATCGGGGTAAAATAAAGCCCTCCACTACCGTTCAATCCAAGATTGAAGCTAAACTCATAACTCTCTACCGACGGATCGACAGGCATACCGATTGTCACACCCGAATCGATAAGCGTGTTGCTTTTCACACCGGGCTGTACCGGCAGTGACTTTCCATTTACATTAAACTCAATCTTATTCCTTACTCCCTGCAGGTATGGAATACCAATTAATACAAAAGCATCCTGCCATATCACCTGTTCCTCTTTTATATTCAGTTTCGCATAATTGGGCAGGCTAAACTTTCCACTGATTTTCATATCCGACTGATACACCAGCGTATGAAATAATGTGCGCGCACGCTCCTCCGCAGTGATATTGCCGTCTACACGAAAATCATCGGGAAGGTAGTAAGAGTAAGCGATAAGCGGATTACCGTTTTTATCGATACCGCTCTGATAAGGCAGTACCAGTACAGGGCCTGTCAATTCCTGCGCTCCTCCCCATTTGTTCACAATATCGTCCTGAGCCGCCTGCTGATTCTGCTCTCTTTCTTCAATCAGGCTTCTTATCATAGTAATAGGTAGCAGCATTACCGCTACAAGGACAGCGACGACAACGATTTTGACGATAAGCATGTCTACGTTTGTTCCAAAGTTTGTTTTCATAAGTTCTAAGTTAATATTTAAATAAAAGTTCTTTGAATTTCAAAGTATATTAATAAAAAATTTTACGGTAAAGGATTTATTAATTTTTCAAGCGCATCGATATGTTCTTTAAACAGCTTTCGTCCCAATGGGGTAACCTGATAAGAAGTATTAGGTTTGCGTCCTATAAACTGTTTCCTGACCTCAATAACCTCTTCTTTCTCCAATGCTTTGAGATGACTTGCCAGATTACCGTCGGTAACATCAAGCAACTCTTTCATCGTATTGAAGTCCACGCTGTCATTTACCATCAGTACCGACATTATCCCCAGGCGTACACGGCTGTCGAAGACCTTATTCAATCCTGATATAATATCTTTCATATTCAACCGTTTTTAGCAGACTTCATGTCATATTTATAATAGATAAGGATACCATATACTATATGTAAAACTCCGAATCCGACAGCCCAGAATATCAGGTCGTAGCCTACTACTACAGCAGCAACCAGCCCGAGTATGATTTCACATGCTCCCAATATTTTCACATCGCGGTATGTACGCGCCCCTGCTGCGATAAGTCCCAATCCATAGAATATCAGCATGCCGGGCGCTACCAGATAGGCGACATGCTTATATATAAGGATAATGCAAAACAGTCCGCCAATTACCAGTGGAACACAAAAATCCTTCGCTATCTGCAAGGTTACAGGCTGCCAGAGTTTCGCATTGCTTAACTTTGCTTTCCGGGCAGACAATGTCAGTCCGGCCGTTACGGCAGAAATCAGTACCACGGCTGCAATGAGGATAAAATCGTACAATAGTGAACCGGTAAATGTAAACCGCCCTTCGAGGACAAGGTATGCCACTATTGCTCCTACAATAGCGGATGTACCTGCCAATACACCTGACATACCGCTTATAGACAAGAACTTGCTCGAGCGTTCCATCATGGAACGTATATGTTTTATATCATCCAGATTTGTATCCATAGCATTTTACTTTGAAACACAAAGTAAACTGTTATATTTGAGATATGCAATAAGCTGTGTAATATTTTTTCAGGAAACAAGCAACCGATATAAATTACCCGGCAACTTGCCATACAAGAATAACCCTCCTATAAAAACCGTAAGTTTGTATAGCGCAAAGCAGTTATTAAAATGGTGATGGATAAAGCCGTTACTCTTTCAGTAACTTATCGAGAAACTCATCAAATTCGCGGTCAAACTTTTCCATCAGGTCGTTGTCTATTTTCACGACATCGTCTTCACTGATAAGCAAAAGTTCTTCTATCACAACAAAATTCTCATCGGCATAATTGACAGAGAAAGGTTTGAACAAATCCAGAGAAGAAAACATATTTTCTTCATCCAGTTGCTCAGTCACCTTACGCAAGACGGATATAACCTTTTCATCAGGCAAATCATCGACTTTGTCTACCCAATTGAAGATCACGATCTCGGCTACCTTGTTTTCCTCGTCGTCATAGAACGCTACTTCCCCACTCTCTTTATCCACAGTGATAAAGATATCGGTCAGAGAACTGCCTTTATAATCCTTCGCCAGACTGTCGATAGCTTCTTTAAAAGTATCCTTGATTAATGTTGATGTGTCTCTGTTTGCTCCTGTTCCCATGAGGCATAATGGATTTAATTTTCACAAAGTTAGAAAAATATTATAGTAATCCAGCTTTCTGCCGCTTCTTTTTAGGCCAAACGCATCAAAACCACAAACCCTCATCCGTAGTTTGATTTTTTTTATAACAGGATGACGGATAAATCAAAAAATTATCCCTATTTTTGTCAAAATCATACATCATCCACTTCCTGAATGAACAATAAAAACCGTTTTCCGCTATGCATATAACGACGGAAACATATAGAAAAAACACAATATCACACGCCATTTTTCTTCCTGAAAATTTGGCGCTTAATTATATTTTACTAGAGAGAGAGAGAGAGAGAGAGAGAGAGAGAGAGAGAGAGAGAGAGAGAGAGACTAAGCCTTAGTATTACCTTTCCGGCGATCCTACACATTCTATACGCGCGCGCATTCAATGCATCGCTGAATATATATAACACACAACCAAATCCCGAACCGTCAGATTTATCCCGTGCTGCCAGGCAGGGTGGTTCTGCATTGTATTTTCCCACACGTTATCCCGTTACTTTACATCCCTGTATTCCCGGGGCTGCCAGGTTCCCTAAGTTTTTGCTTACTCTGAGAAACTCTGAGTACCTGCTGAGCTACATGGGGGTATATACTCCCGGTGCCTTCTCAGGGAAACTCAGTGTAACAATCCTCTTTACAACAAATATATGCAACACAATTTACCCAAAAACATGCTTTATGAAACCAAAGAAAATGAAAACCCTCATGCCGGCCTGTTTGCTGGCTGCGCTATTTGCGCTATTGTCAATGCCATCCTATGCGCAGGTAACTATCGGCGACGGTGTACCTCCCCAGAATTTTTCCGTACTGGAGATTTCCACCGCCGGTACAAAAGGGGGCTTGCGCCTGCCACATCTGACCACCGCCGAGCGTAACGCCTGGCGTGATTACTTTTTAGGAACAGCCACAACTAATCCTGCCAACCCCACGGGCAGCAGCAATGTCACCGCCGACGAATCGCTTAATGCTCCCGGGCTTGCCATCTTCAACACCGATACCAAATGCTATGAATACTGGAACGCCAGCCGTTGGGTCAGCCTCTGCGAAGGCAATTCGCTGATGGTCATCAGTCCCGATCCCTGCCAGAATGTGGCGGCTGACGGTACGGGTTGCGACGATGAATTTACCGTGACCGACCCCGACTGCCTCAACGGGCCGTTCACCATCATTATAGTGGCCGGGCAGGATTACGCCACGCTGACGGATGTAAACGAGGCTGACGGTATATTCCGCATAGCCTTCCAGCCTAACAACTCGATAAGCCAGCGTTCCGTGGTCGTTCGCGTAACCAGTAGTTGCACAGGTCTGTACAAGGACTTTTTGTTTTTACAGGATGGCCACGCATGCGATACGACCCTTGGTACAGCCCCTGAAATCACTTCCGTTCCTCCGGGAAAGAATATCGCATTCTGCACGGGCGGCGCTGTTTACCTGTCGATAGACGAAACGCAGATCACCGCTCCGGGTACGCTTGCGGACGTAATCTGGACACGTAATAATATCGAGGTTGCCCGCAGTGTAAATAACCTTGTTGTCACTCAGGAAGGAAAATACGATGTCTGGATGGGCTATATCGGCTGCAACCTGAGGGCCAATAATGCAGTGACCGTAACCAAAAGCGGTACAGGTGCCCCCCAGCCCGTAAGCATCGTAGTAAACGGTAACAATGGTATGGTCTGCGGCCCGGCCGGGACAACCAAACTGGTAGCCCTGAACCCGAACAGCGGCGGTACGGTGCTGTGGTTTAAAAACGGCATATTGCAGGACGGCACTAACGGAACAGACAATATAACGGGTACAGAGGTGACGGTAGGTATTGGCAACTGGTTCGCCGTGGTACAGGACGCGACCTGTTATTCGCGTCCGTCTGAAACGGTTGCTGTTATAGAAAATCCCAATTCGGGCGGTTCCCTTACCGAGCCTGTGATAGACAAAGGCGGCACATTCTGCGCGGGCAGCTCTATCCTGCTGTCCGTATCCGGCGGCAGTTACAACGCGGCTTATACCTATACCTGGTATGAAAACAATACGCAGATCGGCATGGGCAGCTCGGTGATGTACACCGTTCCGTCGGGCGTGACGAGCGTGGTCATCCGTTGCCGCGCCACCCAACCGGGCAGTTGCGCGCAGGAGGCGTTGGCCGTGGAGACAATCACCATCGGAACTATTCCCGCGCGGCCTGTTATCACGGGTAATACGGTTCTTTGCTCAGGTACGGCTACACTGAATGTTATCCCTTCCGGCTCGGGTAGCTTTACTTATGCGTGGTATAAAGATAACGCGCTGATCGGAACCACCCAAACGATCACCGTTACCTCCGGCGGCGACTACTATGCTACGGTAACGGATGGCTGTACCAGTCCTATGGCTCACCGCAACCTTCCCTACCTGACATCGGCAACGCCTACTGTAACACTTGACCGCAGCAATGTAAATCCGAACCTGAATGATATAGTGACCTATGCCGCAAGCATAGACTTTACTCCCGCTACAGGATACAACTGGATAATTACCAATGCCACCCTGCAATCGGGCGGCGGCAATACCCCTAATGCTGTGGTTATGTTTGATAATACAGGCGCCGCTGAAGTCCGGGTAGAGGTAACCAATGCCTGCGGAACGGGAGTGAATTCCCATGAAATAACCGATGTACAACCATTCTGTGCTACCATAACGAATGTATTCCCGAATACACTGACAGAAAAAAGTACAGTAGCCGGCACAGGCACAACATTGGGTTTGGTATCGGCGACTTTCTCTTCGGGTAGCCCTACACCGAAATACCAGTGGTATAGCAACTCTTCCAATTCAAATACAGGAGGTACCGCCATATCAGGGGCGAACACTGGTACTTACATTGCTAGTTCTACTTCGCCAGATACATATTATTATTATTGTGTGGTATCGGTCGATGGATGTCCCGGCACAATGGCATCGGGCGTATATAAAGTAACGGTATCCGAGAACCCTGCGACTATGGACCGTGGAGCCGGTACACTTAGGGGAAAGACCTGTTTTGATATAAACAAGTCGAATTGGACGACCGATTGCGGTCCGCAGTCTGCCAGGGAAACTGTTGCAACAGACTTTGCGACCCTGGGCCCTGTAACCTACACCTTTACTGCAGCGGCGAGCGGGACAAAAAGCAATCTGCGTTTCGTGGTGGTGGATACCGAAGGCTGCGTGGTATCGTATTCGGGAGGTAAAACGGGTACGATAGCCAATAATGAAGTCATCAACCTGACTGTAAATTACAAGACTACATTGAGTGAGGTCACAGATATCATCTACGGCCGTACCCGTGACCAGGCTGCCCTGGTTACCATCTACGCTATTTATAACGACGGAACGAAAGACGTATCTGTGCCGCTGCTGGTAAAAATACAGGACTGCGTTTGCTGCGGAGCTTTCGTTGCATCCGGGCAGTGGAAAGCCTTCATGTGCCATAACCTGGGAGCGGACGAAGGCCTTGACGCATATACTCCTGCTAAAGGACTGAATGGAGATTACTACCAGTGGGGACGCTCTACAGTCGTAGCTACCGTCGATACACCGGCCGGTGCTATCGCCGGTTGGAATACTACATACGCACCTAACGGCTCATGGTCAGACGCTTCAAAAACGGCTAATGACCCTTGCCCTCCGAATTATCGTTTACCAAAAAATTCTGAGTGGACAGGTGTTATCAATACCTCCCTGAATCCACAAACAATACCCCCCGGAGCTACATGGAACACAAGCGAGACAAACTTTAGTAGTGGGCGGAAATTTGGGCCTGCTCTGTATTTGCCGGCTGCCGGCTACCGCAACCCCAGTAATGGGCAGTTGAACGACCGGGGCAGCAACGGCTCCTACTGGAGTAGTACGGAGCTCAGTTCTAACATCGCGTACGGCATGAGCCTGTACAGTAGCGGCGCGAGTACGGGCTACAACGGCCCCAACCGCACGTACGGCTCTTCTGTCCGGTGTATAGCAGAATAACTCCGGTTTATTTGTCTATTTATCTATTCCTCCTCCTGCATTAAAAGCAGGAGGAGTTTAATAAATATCTCTGTACACCAATAGAGTGTTAGAAAGACACCCTCCTATAACTGAAAAAGACATAGAAAGCGGGAATAGGTATAAAATACTGATTAAATGTCAATTACATGCAATTTCCGTGAACCGGAGTTTTTCAGAAACAAGACAATGTGTAAACAAAGAAAAGAAAATCCGGGCTAACAGCTTGTAATAAAGGATTTTATCCGCTTTGCACTCTGGCAGGTTAATCATTATCCTGTAGGGGATTTGTTTTCCCTACAGGAACAAACGGGCGGGAGAAAGCCTGCACCCTCGTTCAGCATAGGCTCTGTCTATGTAGGGCTAAAAGCAAGAACTTTCTTTTTACCTTGACGCAGGCAAAGCCTACGCCAAAAGGCAGTAAAAAAATTTAATGTCGATAATATGCTGATCTATATAATGCTTTTATTCATAACACGGCTTAAAACGCCATGCGGGCGCAGCCACAGCAAAAAAGCCGTTATCCGCGACTACCTCCGGCGATGTGAACAAAGGGATGGTATGCAAAAGGTACACGCTCCCCCGACGGACGGGCGGTTAACCCAACTGATACGCCTGCAACGTGCAGGCAAGCGCTAATTGAAAGATATAGACGATAAGCCTGCCTATTAAATGATAAGAGATAAAGAACTTAAAACAATGAATAAAGCAGAAGAATAAATGAGACGTATATTTTTACTGGTTTTTACAACATTCACAATAGCCGCTGCCTACAGCCAGAGCGTGGAACTCAACTTCCCGCACTTTGCAGGGCAGAAGTGGCATTTCCGGGCATTCCGCGGTGAGGGAAAAGATACAATCGCTACCGGGACGCTCGACGGGCAAGGCAGGGCAAAGCTCGTTTTGCCGGACAGGATGAACGGTTTCCGGGGCATGACGCAGTGGCAGCTCACCGGTGGCGGAGGACTGGATATGATCTTCGCGGGCGGCGAGAATTTCTCGGTCTCCTGTCCTGAAGCCCAGCCATCGGAAGAAACGATTGTCTACACCGGTACGCGGGAGAACGTTTACCTGAACAGCCGTTACCGCCGCCAGCAGGATATCCTCGGCAGGATAGACGCCATGCGTATGGCGGCAGAAGCATATAAGGACAATAACGAATTACTTTCCATCTTTAACACAGAGCTACAGAATCAGGAGCAGGCTTATACCCTCCTGCAGGAAGAGACGGCAGCTAATCCCCTCTATGCGGCACGCTTCGCGCAGGTTGTGGATGTTACCAGGGGGCTGCCTCCTGTCCTGGCTTCCGGTCAGGAGGAAATAGCCGGGTTGCTGAAAGATTTCGTACTGGACAGATTAGACCCGGAGGCGCTTTACACCTCAGGGCATTGGGCGGGAGTGCTGGAGCAGCTTATGGATTGGTACAGCTACAAAGAAGAAAACCGCCCGGCATTTATCTCCGATATGATCCGTCTGGTCAACCGCATTTCTTCGGATGAAGCCTACGCGGCCCTGTGCGAAAAGGTAATCGTGTTTTGTGAAAAGAAAGGCTGGCATGACCAGCAGATAGAGTTTGCCTTCTTCCTGCTGAATGACGACCGTATAAAAGAACCTGAGGGAAAGGTTGCGTCAGTCTATACACTACTGAAGATAAGGAAGGGAAGTAAGGCTCCGGCTCTGTCGCAGGGCAAACTACCCGAAGGCAAAACCCTGCTGGTATTCTACGAATCGGGCTGTAATGCCTGCGAGAACGAGATGCAGCAACTGAAAGGCAACTATCCGCTCTTGCGGGAGAAAGGCTATGAAGTGGTATCTGTGGCGGCAGACAAGGACGAAGCTGTTTTTAAGAATACATCCGGGACTTTCCCGTGGAAAGCCAGATATTGTGATTTCCGGGGTTTTGGCGGAACGGATTTTACCACCTTCGGGGTTATCGGCACGCCGACCTTCTATGTGATAGACGGACAGGGGATTTTGCAGGGACGATACGCAAGGCTGGCAGACACGGGAATATTGAATTAGCAGGCTTAGAAATCTTCTGCATGAAAAAATGTTTCTGGGAAAGCTAAATTGACTTTATTCTCAAGTTTATATCCAATACCTTTCCCCCGCTCGCGCAGACGTCCCGTCTGTGTGTTGCGTAGCAAACATTTTGCTCTATCAAGCAAGGCACGGACTGGAAGTCCGCGCCAGCGGCGTAAGGTTGAATAAACAAATGATAATCAAAATAGTTCTTCAATCCATGCTTTCATATTCTGCGTACCCATAAATGAAATACTCTTTCTTTTCAGTTTGCCGTTTTTGTCGAATATCAGATAAGTAGGGATAGCCTCGAAATCGAATTGCTCGAGTATGGCACCCCATTCTTCATCAGTTATATAATAGTGCTCTCCACCTATTTCTGGAATTTTTTCCTCCCATGTGGAACGTACCGATGAAGGATTAGTAATGTAAACAAAAACCACACCTTTATCTTTCAGTTCCGATTTCACAAGTTCGGCCTGCTTCATGGCCATCAGGCAAGGTCCGCACCATGTTGCCCAGAAATCAACGAATACCACCTTATCTTTATATTTAGCTACGATGATATCCATTAATTCCTCTTTTGCCACAGCAGGTGTTTTGTTTATAACGAGCCCTGATGATTTATCTCTCGATTCTATGATTTTAACCACTTTATCATTCTCGGCTAATAACATCTCAACAAAAGCCCTGTCTTTAAAATAGCCCTCAGCATTCTTCTTCTGTTTTTCGGTCAATGGATTCATTGCATTCAGCTGTTTGGCATAAATACCCGCAACAACCATATCATAAAAAAGGCCACTATCGGTACCGGTAATTATTTTCAAGGCACCTTTTATCCGGGTCAGCCATTCTTCCGGCGCCAGTTCTTCTATTGGCTGGATATTCAGAGTTGCGTCCTTCAATAATTTCTGAATAAATATCTGGAAGTAAGAAGAATAAAAGTAAAGAGGATCGTTAAAGTTCATATATTGGAAGACTGCGTAATAATCTATCCCCGGCTTTTGCGGCTTAAACTCAGGTCTTTCACTTTCCGGTGTATCGGCATGTAGTCCCCGGTATCTCAAATGCATATTATCTTCATATTCAAGAAATAGTACATCCGAAAGGAATGCTTTCATCTCATATGCAACAATCGTCTTTGCATTATCAGACAGCTTGGCGTCCTTTTTTACCTCCTCCAGTAAATATGTGGTAAGCTCTTTTGCAGACTTCGCATATGCATCGTGTGGCATATTGCAATCTTTATCGGGATTATCGGGCTTATTCATTAGAATGGCGGATAAGGCAGGTCCCATATTCATGGTATCGTAGGCGGTAATATTCAGGCTGCCATTAACGGTCACATGGCTTTCTCCCCTTTCGTCAAAGTTTATTTCCAGCTTTGTTTCTTCGCCCGGTACCATGTAAAGATTTCCTTGAAACAGGGGGGACCTTATGATACAACCATTCACTACAAACACAGGAATACTAAGGCTAAAAGAGCCATCGTCCTTTATAGGAATTTTATAGGCTACAAAATCAAAGACGGGCCTGTTAATCATCATCTCCAATTCCGTTACTTTCCGGCCATCCGGCATATTACCCGTTATTTTTCCGGAAAGAGTTGCCATACCGTATTTTATCGGCAGAGCAGGCAGAAGATTACTTGTTTGCGCGTTGGCTACTGTAAAAAAAAGGCATGCCAGCATGCATATAAAAGACTTTATCATTCCCGACCTCATGGTTAATAGCTTTTATGGGTGTGAATACTATATATTAAAATCGATAATATGTTCTCCCGCATTAAGTGTATTATGTATCTTTATCTCTGAATTCTGCTGAACAAGTGAATAGGGTACCACGCTTTTTGTCAGCCAGGCATTACCCCCGATTGTGGAATCGTGCCCAACAACGGTTTTACCCCCCAATATAGTCGCCCCGGCATATATAACCACATTATCCTCGATGGTCGGATGCCGTTTTTCATTGGCAAGGCCTTTGGTTACAAATAATGCTCCCAGAGTAACTCCCTGGTAAACTTTTACATTATTACCGATAATTGTAGTCTCCCCTATCACGATCCCTGTTCCGTGGTCGATGTAAAAAGCCCGCCCTATCTCCGCTCCCGGATTGATGTCTATACCCACTTTCGAATGTGCGTATTCGGAAAATAACCGGGGGATAATAGGCGTATTCATCTTATAAAATTCGTGGGAAATACGATAGACCACCTGTGCGAAAAAACCGGGATAGGTAAGAATAACTTCCTCTATCGATTTGGCGGCTGGGTCATTTTCAAAGTAGACAGCCGCTTCGTCATACAGCTTATCCTGAAGTTCCGGCAACCCGGATATGAATTTATCAACCATCGCCTCCGCAGTTTTCCTATCCGACAACGCGGCAATATTTTCCACCAGAATGGAATAAAAATAATACAGTTTTTTCTCTCTGGACTTCTCCTGATCGCAAATCGGGAACAGGACTCTGTGGATCAGTGTATTCAGCGCATCTTCCAGTTCAATTCTATTGATCGGCAAGTGCTTTGACTCGGCTCTCAGTTTATTCGCAATTTCGTATATATTAGTCATAACTTCAGCTTTGAAAACAACAAATGTAATAATTAAATACAGAAAAACAGGAATTATGATTCTCCTTAATTTTTGTATGTTTTAAATCATGTATTTCTATATGAAAAACAAAACAAAATATTACTTAAAATCGTTGTTTATTTATATATTTGTATAGTCAAGAACCGATTTAATAGTTAAATCATGAAAATAAATAACATTTTATCAGAGCTGGAGGCGAAACACCCCGGCGAGCATGAATTCCTGCAAGCTGTAAAAGAAGTGCTTGTATCAATTGAAGATGTATATAACCAGCATCCCGAGTTTGAAAAAAACCGTATTATCGAACGTCTGGTGGAACCCGACAGGATTTTCACATTCCGTGTAGCATGGGTAGACGACAAAGGCGATATTCAGGTAAACCTGGGATACCGTGTACAATTCAATAACGCTATCGGCCCTTACAAGGGAGGCTTGCGGTTCCATGCATCTGTCAACCTATCCTCACTCAAATTCTTAGGATTTGAACAGACTTTCAAGAATGCATTGACTACACTGCCTATGGGTGGCGGTAAAGGAGGTTCCGATTTCAGCCCGAGAGGTAAATCGAATGCCGAAATTATGCGTTTCTGCCAGGCTTTCATGCTTGAACTTTGGCGCAATATAGGCCCTGATACAGATGTTCCTGCCGGGGACATTGGTGTCGGCACACGCGAAATCGGCTATCTGTATGGCATGTACAAAAAACTGGCAAGAGAGAACACAGGTACTTTCACCGGCAAGGGACTCGAATATGGAGGTTCGCTAGTCCGTCCTGAAGCTACAGGTTTCGGCGCATTATACTTTGTGAACGAAATGCTCAAAGCCAAAAATATAGACCTGAAAGGAAAAACCGTTGCCGTTTCGGGATTCGGCAATGTAGCATGGGGTGCCGTCACAAAAGCGACGGAACTCGGAGCTAAAGTAATTACCATTTCCGGACCTGACGGATATATTTATGACCCGGATGGTGTCAGCGGCGATAAGATAGAATACATGCTCGAACTTCGCAACAGCGGTGACGACATCGTAGCCCCATATGCTGATAAATATCCTGATTCTAAATTCTTTGCAGGTAAGAAACCATGGGAACAGAAAGTAGATATTGCTTTACCATGCGCCATACAGAATGAACTGAATCTGAAAGATGCGGAAACATTGGTTGCCAACGGTGCTACCTGTATAGCCGAGGTATCTAATATGGGATGTACCGCCGAAGCTGTGGATTTCTTCATCGAGAAGAAAACCCTGTTTGCTCCGGGCAAGGCTGTAAATGCCGGAGGTGTCGCCACATCGGGGCTGGAGATGAGCCAGAATGCCATGCATCTGCAATGGACAGAGGAGGAAGTAGACCAAAAGCTGCATCAGATAATGAAAAACATACATGCTCAGAGTCTGAAATACGGAAAAGAGGATGGCGGATATATCAACTATGTAAAAGGTGCTAATGTTGCGGGATTTATGAAAGTAGCCCGTGCAATGATTGCGCAGGGAGTTGTATAACTACTAATTAATCAATCGAGTGAGAAAAGCCCTTTGGATGCAGAAATCCAAGGGGCTTTTTGATTTATGAAGAGACTGGCTATATACCGGAATATTTACCCTTAATTTTACAGCATATATTTTTGCATATCTCAAATAATTGTCACTAACTTTGCGTTTCAAAGTAAAAAAATATAATCACCCTTTTTATATAAAGAAATATGCTGAAAAAGGTTTTTAAATGGATAAAGAGAATCGTAATATTTCTGTTTGTATTCAGCATATTACAAGTTATCGTTTTCAAATTTGTACCTGTGTATTATACTCCGCTCATGATATGGAACAATGCGACACAACTTTTTTCGGGAGAGGAGGTCGTTTGCAAACATACATGGGTTCCACTCGGTGAAATATCCAAATACCTGCCATTGGCTGTGGTCGCCTCCGAAGACAATTTATTCTTAGACCATTCGGGATTCGATTTCGACCAGATAGAAAAGGCTATGAACGAAGCTGAAAAAGGCAAACGGCAGCGGGGAGCAAGCACTATCAGCCAGCAAACGGCAAAAAATGTTTTCCTTTGGTCAGGCCGTTCCTATATCCGTAAAGGACTGGAAGTCTACTACACATTCCTCATAGAAACCATCTGGGGCAAAGAACGAATCATGGAAGTATATCTCAACTCCATAGAAACAGGTAAAAATATTTATGGCGCGGAAGCCGTTGCACAAGCCCATTTCAAAAAAACAGCAAAAAAACTGACTGCAGGCGAATCTGCCCTGATAGCCGCTACATTGCCCAATCCCATACGGTTCAGTTCGGCAAAGCCATCTCCTTATATTATAAAGCGTCAGGGAAAGATACTGGACTTGATGGGAAAAGTAAGTCCGGTTGATTTTGACAAGGAACCCGAACCCAAAAAAGATGTAAAGAAAAGTACTAAAAAGAACACTAAAAAATAGCATCGTTATGGAAACACGAACAGAAAGAAGTTGGAGAAGCTAGCCGGATAAGTACCTTCTAAATATTGAGGTTTTCCTCAAATTTTACTGACAGGAATATATATTTCCGTCAGTAATTCACTTTCAGGAACCAGCACGGGGCTATTCAGGAATTTGGAGAAAGACATATTGTCCCGTAATTCATATTCACTCTTTGGTATCCAGTACCGGTAAATGTTACAATACACCTTATCCATATCCTTATACGTCCCCCGGTAAGTAAAAACCGCATATAAACCGCCTTCTATTGTTTGCCGTCCCAGGCGCCCACCAGGTCTAACAGCACTCTCAGCATTTATACATGTGTATATCCTGCAATTCTCAGGACTTGTTATAGTAGAAATATCCCGGCTTAATGATAGATATTCATGGTTACTATCGGGTATCCCGTTCACACCGACAATACTGACCAGCTTATCCCATGCCTTGAGAAATGCGTCTGCCTGCTTGTAAGGATTTGCCACACGCAGGTAGAACACTTCTTTCGACGCTATTTTCCTTATTTCAGGTTCTAAAAAAAGGTTCTCCACAGGGCTATCCATCGACACTGTAAGATCGTCGGACTGCATGCGGTAGGCCGATGGCGTAATGCCATATCTCTTTTTAAATGCTTTTGATAATGCCTGAGGACTTTGATAGCCTGCCTGCTCTGCAATATCAGCCAGTGATAATCGCGTAGTATGCAATTTAAATGCCGTTTTTTCTAATCGTAAACGCTGTATATAATCGCCGGGGTTTTCATTCATTACAGCCCTGAATATCCGGTGAAAATGAAAACTCGAAAGCCCGGCTATGCCCGCCAGACCGGAGAGGCTAATGACTGTGGACAGATTATCGTTTATATAGTCTACAGCTTTATTTACCGATTTGTAATATTCCAGATGTGTAAACTGATGAGATTGCCAGCGCTTTAAACCTGGCAGTTTCACTCTTGTTTTTAAGCTTACCTCATTTAATGTAAGGGTGTGCCCATCCAGTTTTTCAGCTTCGTCATGATATTGCAGAGAGTCCTCGACAAATTCATCAAAACTGAAGTCATCTGTATATTTTCCATTCTGAAAACAGAAACAGCAAAAATCTTCATTCGGACTTTTATCTCCATTTGTTCCAAAATGCTCTACTGCCGCCATCGGCATTCCACAACTTTGACATATTTCGTTTCCCATATCAGGCAGACTTTCTTTATTCAACGTCTATGATTAGTAAATCCACAAAAATTCCAAATAATCATAGTATCCTGATTCATAAGCTAATTTATTCAACTCCATATTTGGACAATCATTCTTCAACCAAAAGTATAAAATATGTCTTTATTATCGCTTGTCCATTCTTGCGAAATATGGTAATAAGCAAGAATACTCCCCAACAAGAAAGTTAAATAAAGTTAATATAAGAAAACATTAAACGCATAATTAATTAATAATCAAAATAATACTTACTAACTATTAAATTCATACAGTATTATGTATTGCATGGTACTAATATTTATTTATATATTTGCAATACAAACAACAATGTATAATATAATAAGTGGCATAAAATAATAGTAGGTTATGAAAAAAGTTATAGAAGTTAGCATAGGAGGGATCAACTTCACAATGGAAGACGATGCCTATTACAGACTGAAAGAATACCTGAGACGTTTCGAGGAAACTATTTCCGACAAAAAAGAAGCGCGTGAAGTAATGGAAGACGTGGAAGCGCGTGTTGCCGAAATATTTCAGAAAGAAATGAAATTTTCGAATCAGGTAGTAGACATGAGACTTGTACAAGTTGTCATTGACCACCTGGGCGAAGTGGAACCCAAAAACCAAAATGAGAACCAGGCTTCATCGCAAAGCAGCTATGATCCGGGAGAAGAATACTCCAAGGGGAACAAAAAGTTTTATCGCGACATGGACGACAAAATGCTGGCTGGCGTATGTAGCGGAATTGCAACATATACAGGAGTAGATGTCACCATCATCAGGCTGCTGTTCGTAGCACTGGCATTTGCCTATGGCAGTACCATTCTTGCTTACTTCATTCTGTGGATCGTATCGCCGAGAGCCGAAACCATAGCCCAGAAACTGGAACTAAGAGGGTATGCCCCGACAGCAGATAATATCAGAAAATTTACATCACAACGCAAATAATATACAATATGGAAACAATAAATGTAGACAACATAAAAGCCCAGATGCGCAAAGGAATACTGGAATACTGTATCCTCAGCATCCTGTCGAAAGGCGACGCTTATGTATCGGCCATTATCAACGAACTGAAAGAATCGGAAATGATCGTCGTAGAAGGAACACTTTACCCTCTCCTTACCCGCCAGAAAAATCAGGGATTACTCAGTTATCGCTGGGAAGAATCTACACAAGGACCTCCGCGGAAATATTATACAATCACAGATAAAGGCCGTGCCGTGTTAGACGAACTCGATACCGTATGGACAGATCTGGTCAGGGTTATAGACAATATCAGAAACAAATAAAACCGAAATACGATGAAACCAACTGTAAGAGTGAGCATAGGCGGATTGGCATTCAATCTTGAAGAAGATGCTTTCCATGTCCTCGATAGTTATCTGAAAGCTTTAAGAAGGCATTTCAGCGGAAATCCGGAAGCTGATGAGATCATTGCAGATATAGAGTCGCGCCTCAGTGAGTTACTGCAAATGAGAATCAATGGAAATGACGGCGTAGTATCGATAACCGATGCTCAGGAAATCACAAAAATAATGGGCAATCCGAAGGATTTCGATGAAGCCGTATCCGGAGAAACGGAAGAAGGCATGCCTAAAAACGAATCCTACCATGATAGTGAAAACAGAGATGATCCTTCTAATTTCTTTAAAAAGAAACTGTACAGGGACGAAAATAACAAGCTTATAGGCGGTGTATGCAGCGGCTTCGGTCATTATTTCAAGATTGACCCTACAGCAGTCCGTATCTTTTTGGCAGGTATTGTATTCCTCTTCAGCTTTCTTTCATTCAAAGTAGTGGGAACAATCGTACTGGCATACATTGTGCTATGGATAGTCATGCCGGTGGCAAGGACATTCAATCAAAAACTATCCATGACCGGAGCCGATCCCTCCATTGAAAATATAGAAGACCGCTCCCAGCCTGCTCCGCGAAAGTATAAGGGCAGTGCCATAGGAACCATACTCAATATAATAATAAATATCATTGTCGGGGTCTTTGCCATTATTATCTTTTTCACCATGCTGAGTATGATTATCACATTAGTATGGCTCTATATGGATACAGAATTATTTGGGCTGAATAATTATCTGGTGCTGCTTGGATACAACTCCATCAATCTGAAAATAGCTGTTGTACTGGCAACGTTAATTCCTATAGGAGCTTTGCTCAGCTTACTGATTAAAATATTACGTCGCTCATCATTCACATCACAGACGCTGGTCAGCTTCATCATCGGACTGGTGATATGGATAGGGGCAGTAGTATATATCAGCAATAAGAGTATCAAGTTTGCCCATTCACATAGAGAACAGGCTGAAGCTGTAGAGCATTTACCTGTAAACACAAAGTCAGACACCCTGATTATAAAGCTTGGAGATGAATATCTGACTACAAACCCTCAACCGCAAAACCCGATTATGTTTTACAAAGGGGAAAAAATGAATGACAGACAGGTTTGCATCCTACCATATATAAAAGTCAAACAAGATACATCTTTGACAGATTACAAAGTGGAAATACTCAAGAAAGATTATGCCGACAACAATATTACAGCAAAAAGGAAAGCTGAAGCATTACACCTGGATTATAATATAACCGACTCGCTGATTACTATTAACCCGAAATGGTATAATAATAAAGACAAGTGGAACCTGGAATCATTTGAGGTTATTGTTACTGCTCCGAGCAACAAGAAAGTGATCATGGAAACACCCCTTAAAGAGTCCTATCATATCAATTCTATAAGATTCAACCGCTATGATTGCTTTGGTTATCATTATGATTTTGATTTTGATTGAGCTGTTCCTCAAGATCCTTCGGTGAAACGTTTTTTCATTTTGATAATAAATAGGATTTAGTTCCATCTGTTAAATCGGGTAAAAAGTAGAAATTTTACCCGATTTTCATTAAAAAAACACAACAAAACGGAGGTTTTTTCGTTTATAATATATAATTTTGTGAAATAACCTTAATTTTTGGGTTATGAAAGGTAAATATAGAGAGTACATTTTAATATCAATATTAACTCTGGGGGTTCTGTTGTCGTCGTGTGACAGGGAAGAGAGTGCCTATGCCAAAAGCATAGAAGGGCATTGGATATATACAGAAACAAAAGCGGAGGTGTACGTTACTGATCCTTCTTTAAAGAAAACAATAGAAGATTACATCAATAACAGATACAAGGCTTATAAGGTGAGTTATGAGTTCAAAAACGACAAGACCTATTATTATTATAAAAATTATGCCGAACCGCTAAAAGGCATATACAAAACAATAGATAAGAACTATTTCACAATGGATGACAAGCAAGGAATAAAAACACTTTCCTGTAAGGATTCTGTTATTTATATAGTATCTGACATAAAAGATGAAGTTGTACAAGAATTAAAGATAGACAAGAATAAGATACTGAAAGCCAATACTATGGACATTTTCGAACGTGGTTTGTTCACACACTAACGCTCCATAAACATACCGGAATATTACAGAATAAAAAGAGCTATAGAAAACCTCTTTTCCCATCACCGCAAATACTTAGATAATTAAGTAACAATAAGAGTTTCATTAAAAAATCACAAATAATTGATTTGATGTAACACATCAGTCTTTTTTGCGTTAAATATATATAGAGCATAATACACATAGTACTTTTTATTTTAGATAAAAAAATAACACTACTAATCAGAAAGCATTTATCCGTGAGGCTAGATGCTTTTACTTTTTCACACATTTATAATTAAACATTTGGCCCCGGCAATGACAATTCAAGGAGTGACAAACTATCAGCTAAACGCTAGCAGAATTATACTATCGATAAGCTTTTGAAATAATATTTACAGAAATGATAATATCAGATTATCGCATTGTCACATTATATATAATTTTTTAATATCTTTGTTTTACAATATATCGAGACTAGACGGGCTTATTAATTTCAGGTTTTAGATATGATAAAGATAAAAAACGCAACATTACAAATATTCTTAGAATCACGTATTTACATCGTAATCCTTCTGCTTTCAGCATGCATGTCGTCATGTGGACTTTTCGATAAGGAAATAAAACAAGACAAACATATAGCAGAATTCAGATACCGGATGAACCGGGTTATGGATAGCCTGGATAATCATAAAGGACGCATTAAAGCCTTTGAAGAAATCATTGAACGTATAAATGCTGACGAAGACCTTATCACTCTCCGGAAGAAAAATATACTACTGATAGAAGGGAATACTTTTATAAGTAATGAATATCTTAGCCTGGAAAACTATAAGAAGGCGATAAAGTATGCCAATATTATAATAGATATAGACTCCACTTCTCCGAAAGGATTTTACAACAGGGGATGCATTTATCAGATTATCAATGAAGACAGCCTGGCTATATTAGATTACAACAAAGCCCTTAAACTGAATCCCGACTACTCAGACGCTTATTACAATCGCGGTATTATCTACGAAGAACTGGGCGAGTACGATAAGGCTCTCGAAGATTACAACAGAGCCATTAAGCTAAATCCTTCCTACATTATCGATGTATATACTAACCGGGGAAATACCTATCTGGCTAAAGAAGCGTACGATAAGGCTATCTCTGATTATGGCAAGATACTAGCTATAGATTCTACCAACATAAAAGCGTATAGCAACAGAGCAGGAGCGTATATCATGCAAAAGGAATATGACAAAGCCCTGACAGACTGCAATAAGGCTATAGGACTGGATTCCACAAACATAAACGCCTATCAAAAACGGGCCTCAGTTTATGAAGCGCAAAAAGAATACAAACAGGCATTGGATGACTATGGGAAAATACTACATCTTGACCCGCAAAATAAGTTCGACACACACGAAACCGTAAGAAAAGCGATAAAGAAACTCAGACCTCTCTCCAGATATAAATAGCCATGCTATTTGTAACGGTAATGTCCTGTTATTCTAAAAAAACTAAACAGGCAGTCTTCCAGAACCTGGCCTCTACCTATATTGTGAACAATCAGCGGGCGTTTACTATCCGATGACTTCCGGTCGGTAACGATCCCAACATGCGTGACTCCTCCTCCCAGATCCCATGTCACTATATCTCCGGGTGAATAATCACTCCCTTTATCCGATATTTTCAGTACAATCCCGAAACGCGAGAAATACGTAGCCTGATTGGGAACCCTGCGGTGATCAATATTCCTGTCTGTGGCCTTCATCCCCCATTTCCTGGGGTACTTGCCAAAATTGGCTTTCATATCCACATGTATCTTTTGCTGCAAATCTATACCCAACTTCCGGTATGCCCTTATAATCACATCGGTACATACACCTTTACCGGAAGGCACATCTCCATTAGGATAAGGGATGGAATAATAACGGGGATCATAAGTAACTTTATCTTTTGTCAGCTCTATAGCTGCTGCTGACAGCCGCTTGTAAAAGTCATCCTGCTGAGCATAAATGCACAGATTCATGAGAGAAAACAAAAGTATCATCCGCCATCTTTTCATATACACATGCGTAGCTTAGTTATGGAATACACTATAAGACTTGTCATCATTAATTAGCCGCCTTACTCACTATACACATTCATTTTCTCCAGATTATTCACAAAGTATGAAACAACATTGCACCATTCATCGCCATATTTCAGCAAATAACTCTCATGCGGCGAATCAGGGAATATCTTCAGCTCTTTATGCTTGGAGAGAAGCCGGCTGAATATTCTTTCCGTTTCGGATTCAGGAATATTGGGATCTTTTCCCCCACACATAAGTAATACCGGAACTTGGATCTTCTGCGCGTAATCCTGCGGATTAGCTTCAAATGCGTCAAACCCGTTAATCTTGCCAAACCAGAAAGTAAACATTTTGCTTATGGGAAAGTGTGGCATCTGTAACTTGTCGAGCCGAGCATTCACTGTCTCCTGAAATGTAGCATATGGAGCTTCCAGTACAAGAGCTTTTACCAGCAGGTTATAATCGGCCTGGGCTTTCATTATGGCGACTGCACCCATCGAAAAACCTATCAGGATAATATTTTCTTCCTGAAGCTGACTAACAGCATAGCTATGCGCAAATTTCACATTCTCCGCTTCGAGATAGCCCAGTGTAGTCTGGTTGCCATACGAATCTCCTGCGCCCATAAAATTTACAAGCAGTACATCATAGCCCATATCTAAAAATACCTCTGCCCTATCCAGCATCGATGATTTTTCATCTATATATCCATGGAATGCAATTACCAGTCCCCGCTTCAGTGTATCCGTGTGCAACAGCCATGCATCCAGAAGCCGGCCTTCTCCTGCTGGAATACGAAGAGAGTCGTAGGGCTGCAACGGATATGTCTTTGTACGTGGCCTGGCCAGGTCCAGCCCGCTGACTGCAATCTTAACCGACTCGAAGAATGTCGGCTTATAGTCGAGTGTAAGCGGCCTAGCATTTTCATCGAAATGGGACAGACTATATGCCTGGGCAATAATGGCAACATTTAGTAGTATAAATATTGCAATTAATATTCCAAGCCCTATTTTAAGATGCTTTTTATATTTCATTATCAGGATAATCCACAAACTGATTCAATCTTATTTAGTGTAGAACACAGGCACAAAATAAGGCCTGTTCACCCATTTCCCGCTAAACGGGTTTAATTCGCGTATCACTCCGCCTTCTATTCCGAAGTTTTTGGTTATTTTCACTTCTATAGTACCTCCATAATAAGTCTGAGGATACATATTCATCAATGGGCCGGCCACTCCGTTGCGGTCGCCATTGACAGAATATTGCCCGTAACCATTGAGGCGGATACGGTCATGCAGGATAAATTTAACAGCCCCGTTAACGCCTACATCATTATAAGTAGCGCCAAACAAGTTATATTTTGCCCCGTAAGGTCCGGCAGAGACAACCAGCCAGTCGAGAGGTTGATAGTTGAAGTTCAGGCCTACGTTCCTTGTCGCCCCCAGCAGAGGATATGTATTGTATGACGACGACGATGATAACCACATCCTGTCAGAAAAGGTCTGTCCTCCATAAAAGCTAAAATCATTGGCGAACGGAAAACTCGTAAACGTATTGCTCTCAAGAGGCGGACCCAAATAAACATCCAGGGGCGGCAGACTTACGTCAGGGAGTCTATACATGTCATCCTCATTTATTAAAGGATGATAAAGCGGGGCTTTTGTTTTGGTTTGATTAGTCGCATTCTCATTGTTGAACTGCAGATAATTGTCAAGCTTTTCATTCAGGTTCAACGATTCTTTTTTCAAAGGAGGAAAACTATCCTTGGGCACTTCTGTCTGACTATACACAGTAGCTGAAATTGCCAGTAGTAATATAAAAACCAGTTTTTTCATAACCTTCCGTATTTAATTACTTTAACTGTAAAGTTAATAATTTATTGTTGTTAAAAAAGGCTATTTGTTATTAAATATATGTTTTTTCATATTTCCGGAAAATAAAAGAGGCGACAATGGGGAATCTATACCCATAACTATAAATATATTTATTAATATGTATAATTTTTATTATTTTACAAATACATAAATAAGCGTTAACTTTGTGGTGTAAAAAAACATTATCTCAATTAAAGTGTTTATATTCAAAATATTTACACGACAAACAGAAAGGAATATCTTATGAAGACAACATTGTACCGCGCATCTTCGAGAGGACATGCTTATCATGGATGGCTGGACACATACCATACATTCAGTTTTGCCAATTATTACAATCCGGAACGTATCAATTTCGGTGCGCTTCGTGTAGTGAACGACGATATTGTAAAAGGAGGGGAAGGCTTCGGAACACATCCTCACGATAATATGGAAATCGTATCCATACCCTTGTATGGTGATCTGGAACACAAGGACAGCATGGGACATACCGAAGTAATACGCGCCGGAGAAGTACAGGTTATGAGTGCGGGAACCGGCATCACCCACAGCGAATACAATTCGAATGAAGACAAACCTGTGAACTTCTTTCAGATCTGGGTCTTTCCCGAAAAGAGGAATGTGACGCCTCGCTACGATCAGAGGGCCTTTGACTACATACACAGCAAGAACCAGTTGGTACAGATAGTAGGCCCGAAAGATGACGCAGATAATACCGGATTGTGGATACACCAGAATGCCTGGTTCAATATCGGTACATTTGAAAAAGGAAAGGAAATAGAGTATAAGATAAAAAGAAAAGGCAACGGCGTTTTTGCCATGGTGGTAGAAGGTGAATTTTCTGTCGAAGGGCAGAAACTACATCACCGCGACGGTTTCGGCATACAGGAAACCGATACCGTTAAAATAACTGCCGATTCGGATAATGCACGTATCTTGTTAATAGATGTACCAATGGAATTTTAATGATTGGTAATGTGTAAGTAAGCGAGATGAATGGCCCGGAAAAACTCCGGGCTTTTTTATTTATCCTTATCCGAAGCTATATAATCATCGTTAAGCCTTTTTACTTTACTTGTCTTTACTTTCGCATCATGGCAATAGACCAGCGTATATCCTTTTTTTTCGGCATCAGCCAGAAATCGCTCTTTCTCGGACAATGATGTAAGCGCACAAATATCATAAGCCGAAATCCATTCCAGCGGCACATGAGCCGATGTCGGTACCAGATCGCCGGGAAAGGCATATACTCCGTCATCAGTATTGATACATACAACCAGCTGCCCTTCGCTATGTCCGTCGAAAAGTTGCAACTCAACCCCATCGCATAATAGCGTATCTTCATCTATTAAATGTAATTGCCCCGAATCGTATACAGGCAGGATATTATCTGCAAAAACAGAATCTTTCTCCAAACGGTTAGGCTTCAGATGATTTTCCCACTGTTCCCGGCTAAGCCAGTAGCGGGCATTCGGGAAAGAAGGTACAAGCTCGCCTCTTTCATCCTTACGGGTAGCACCTCCGCAATGATCGAAATGAAGATGCGTAAGCACTACATCCGTTATTTCCGTGGGTGTATATCCTGATTGTTTTACAGCCTCAACTGCATTTTGTAAGTTATACGGACGGTAATAAGATACTTTATCCAGATCCTTATCTCCCATCCCGGCATCTATCAGTATCCGGCGGTCATCTGCTACCGCCAGGACACACCGCATAGCCAGCGGGCACAGGTTTTCGGTATCAGATATGTATTTCCTCTGCCATGCACGTTTTGGCACAGCCCCGAACATGGCCCCGCCGTCGGCCATGATATACCCTGTTTCTATAATCTTAATGTCAAACATACCTCTAAGATATAAAAAAGTTATGAGTTATAAATTATAAGTAAAACAAGATACAAGTTCCTGATTATTAACTGTTGGCTAAAAAAAGAAAGAGACGGTTCTCACAACCACACTATTTACACTTATAACAATATAATTATCAATTTATTACAATCTTATAAATTACATCATATGTCAACAAAGCATCATCTTTCTCTTCAAATAATTAACTATTCTGAATCAATTATAAAGTTCGTCATTTTTTGACGAAGTAGCAAAAATGCCTTTCTAATTCTTTTTCAAGAATCTCAAAATCGAATTTAAAGCCCTTTCCGCATGTTTATTAAAGCTTGCCTAACAGAGATACAAGACATGCTTATAAATCTCACCGTAAGCCATAAAAACAGGCAAAATACCACCCGGAAATAAATAAATCTATCCCTTATAAAAATTCTTTCCTTAAAACAATCAAAAAAAAATTCCCCCTTCCAATCTTCCCCCATGGGGGATAGAGGGGGTCTTAATCTTAATCTATATATTATATAATGTGTAAGAACCACGACATAAATATTAAGTACAACCACAATTTCGACATAAACATCGCTCAAAATTGACGAAGTTTTAAAAATAATCATCTTTCTAATCTAATTCCCATCGATAAAAAGAGCAATACTGACCAGATACCTTTATTATTTTTCCTATATCTTCCCCTATTTGACAATATAATACCATATATTATCAAAATCGAATTATTAAAAGCAATAAGCCTCTAATAACTGTTATATATTTTATACTTTTGATTTGTAATTGATAAAAATATGAACTCGCAAAACTCAATAATAGTCAATATAGATTCTTATCTGGCAGCCTTTATCACAGGTTTGCTCGATGGAGAGAATTATGCGGCTGTTGTTCCTCCGGATCATTATATAGGTACGCTATTATACAGGCTTTTGAGTAAAGTACCGGAAGATTGCAAGTTTATCCCGCCCGTTCATTACCGCAAAAGACAACTGAAACTCTATATAAATTCGCTGGGTACACGCGACAATGTCCGCAAAAGACCCGATTCTTATTACTATTTTCCCCTGTCGAAACAGATTGAGTTTGAAAAAAATATCCGGATCCTGTTCGACGAATTATTTTTCCGTACCTTATCCCTTACCAGGGAGTATACGGACCAGCAAATAAAAATTCTGATAGAGCGGTTTTGCGAAATATATAAAATCGACTATGCGCAGCATTGCGATGCCCTGGTAAAAAAATATTACCGTGCCCGCATGGAAAAGGAAGGTAAACTTCGTACTTATGACTAATGTTAATTTTAATGTTAAATCCAATGTTTTTTTCGTCCACCGATGTCCTGTAAATTTTAACATTTTATGAAAGAAATATGCTCTGTTTTCGATATAATATTAATGGAAGATATTGCTTCCGCCGATAATATAAATGTATACCCGCTACCCGGACGCTCTTTTGACAAACTAACATCTGCCAGTCTCAATGTCGATATGGATAAGGATCTTACCGATTCCGGTGTCGTTTTCTCGCTTACACGCGATATTATAATAGACAAGGTTCCGGAGGCGGTCGCCGCTAAATACGGTTATGCGCGCACATGCATCATGATCGTATATTATACCGATGGCTCCCATACCGTTTATGGCTCTCCTGAATATCCCGTTGTCGCATACATAGTCAGCGGCATGCAGCAGGATATATTATCCGTAGCTCTCAGAACAACCGTTTTCCCTAGCGTATAAGTCCTTTCCACCACGCTATTGTTTGCACAATTTTGTGTCAAACAATAGTGTATGAATCCTTACCTGCAACTCATTTCCCTGCTTTCTTCGGCTTCGGCGCGTTTCTTCTGCTCCGAGGCCGAACTGGCTGCCGCGTTGTTTTCTGTTATCCATTTCGCGGATAAGTTTAATTTCTCCGGAGAAGACTATCCTTCCTACAAGGCCCGCATGGCTTTGGAGTCTGTCCCGCTATTAGCTTCGACTCCGGAGCGGGAAATTTATACTACTACCGATTACTCTTCCGACGAAATTAAGCCCGGATCCATCGCCTACCATCCGGTCAAAGGCCTGATTATGGCCGATTCTTATTGGTGGTTCTCTTCAAAGCAGTTTGTACAGGATCTTACGGCAGCCGAAGCCAATCCTTCCATCAACGCTCATTTTTTACACGTTAAGTCCGGAGGCGGCGAAGCCTGGTATCTTGACGAAGTGGCAAAAACGCTTATAGGCCTTGATAAGCCTGTTTATACATTGGTGGAAAAAGTAGCCGCCAGCGCCGCTTATTATATAGGTGTGCATGGTAAAGTCGTTAAAGCTTTGACACAAAATGACCTGATAGGCAGTATCGGCACCATGGTCGACGGCCTTAATATCATGGGATACTTAGAAAAGATCGGTATTACGCGTATCCGTGAAGTCGCGACCCGTTCCGACCTGAAAAACAAAAAATACGAGGATCTTCTGAAAGGTAAACCCGAACAATTTATCCGTGAGGAACTGGATCCGCTGCAGCAACAATTCGAGGCTGCCGTCCGCGCCGCCCGTCCGCAACTGAATGACCTTCCTGATGACGATCCTGTTTTCCGCGGCGAATCCTTTTATGCTTCACCTCCGGCTATCGAAAAAACGCTGATAGACGGTCTTACCTCTTTTGATTCCGCGCTTGCCGAAACTGACGCTATGGGGAAGGAATGGGCCACAAGGCGGAATAACCGGAAATCCCTAATGTCTTACTTATAATTATAGTAAAATGAAATTTAATTTTTTTCAAGCATTGAACACCGTTCTTCAAATACTCGGTCTGACAGATAAATCGAAAGATAAGAAGATGTCAGAAGACGACTGGAAGAGCGTAGCCTCGGAATATAATACACAAAATCCGGGGCGTGACTTTGACTCCGATGTTGCCGCGGCTCTCCAGGAGGAGAACGCCGCCCGTGCGCAGGCAGAACAGCAGCGAAACCAGATTCTTGACATTGCCAACCGCGTAATGCCTGTAGGATCTACTGGCGACGATGACGATGACAGTGGTGACGATGACGGTAAAGAGCCTCCGAAGCCTTCGGACAATACCGATCCTGTAGCTGCCGTGCAGAAAATGGCTGACGCTATCGAAGCCCTGGCGGCACGTGCCAATATGGATAAGCCGGAAGATGAAACAAAGCCTGTGTTTAATATCAACGGGCCGGGTACAAACAAAACCCATTTCCTGGGTATTACTCATTCCATGTTCTCGCTCGATAAGCGTTGGAACAAGATTGCAGCGAATCCGAATTATCTGAACCAGAGTCCGCAGCCTACTAAAGCTGAAACAAAAGAGTTTACCCGGGAATTCGAATCTTACGGGCAAAGCCTGTCACAGCGTTATGCGTATTTGAAGCAAAACAACATGCTCGACGCTACGCGCCTGATGGCCGGGGAATTTACAAACGATTATTCCGGACTAAATCCTGCCAATCTTCCGGATTACTACCTGATCCGACGCCAGGATGCCCTGATCGCCCGCCTGATTACATTGTATAACGTATACAACGTATTCCCGCGCCGCTATGGTGTTCAGGACCGCGAGATCATGTTCTCCGCATTCTTTGACACAGTATCTCAGGCATGGCAGTTAGGAGAAGTGTTTAAGGGCAAGATGGAGCTTCAGCCGGAACTGGCATACGTCGATGACGCAATGATAAAATTGCTCTTCAAGCCGATGAAGGAAATCGAGCGCATGTATATCGGTTACCTGAATACGGAAGGCTCCGACCCGATGAAGTGGTCGATTATCGAATGGCAGATACTGAATGTAATGACTCAGGCCATCAGCGAGCAGAACCATCGCCGTGTAATGGGTATTTACGTACATCCTGAAACGGGAGTGCCGGGACATTACCTGAACTCGTCCACAGGGATTATTTATACACTTATCCGCTATGCGCATGAGTTCAAACTCAAAATTCATGACGATGCAGCCTATATGGGCTATACTGAAGCTACATTCCTCGAAACCGTTCAGGATATGCTGGAAGATATCAAACTGGCAATCACCGAGGACTATACAGTACCTTTCGAAAGGCTTTCCGTTATCCTGAATGCCAATCACCGCCTGTGGTGGAAAAAGAACTGTCGTGCAAAATATGGCAAGGATCTTGACTTCACCGGTCCCGACAATATGATGAACAAGGTACCGGATATCGACACGCCTATTATCTGGTTGCCTAATGAGGGTAATCTTCCGTTTATCCTGATAGAGGAACCGGGCAACCTGCAATGTATTGAATACCTGCCGGGCGAAATGCTTGCCTTGCAGTTCGAGCGCGGAATGGAGATATACAAGGCATGGAGCGTATGGAAAGAAGGCTCTTCCGCCTCTTTCGTCGGCATTAAGTTTAATACCAAAGCCGCTCTCGATGCCAACAAATTCATGCGCCAGCGTATATTTATGAATAAACCGGCTTCCTTCCTTGTCGATGGATCTACCACTATCGACGGGTCTAAAGGCTTCTGGTTCGTTACGCAGGACAATACCGCCGCTACAGCTCTGGCCGATATCACTACTCCGCGCGACGGGGTAGCCTATATCCTGGAGATCGGAAGCGATACTAATCCTACGACAATAGCCAAGGCCGGCAAGTTCTCGGAGATCACTGCCGCATTCAATCCTACAGCCGTAGGCGACTATATCATGCTGGTTCCGAATTCGGATAAAACGAAATTCTTCGAGCTCGAGCGTACAGTCGGAGGCGTCCGCACTATCAATGCCGCCCTGCAACCTAACGTACCGGGAGTACGATAATAAATAAGAGTGAAAAGTGTAAAACGAAGAACGAAAAATTTTTCACTTTTCACTTTTAATTTTTCACTTTTAATTTAATTAAAAATATGACTCACTTAGATAAACATATGAAATACGTTAATCGGAAAGCCGCAGCGCGCCGCCATATGCTGCTGTCTCGCTTTCTGATGATCATTGGCTTTGTTTTTATTGCCCTTACCGTGTACGGGGCTGTATCCGAGCCTGACAATGCCCTGTATAATATCCTCATTGGTTCCGGTACCGGAACTTACGCCATGTGCGCCATGGTATCTATAAATGATGTTCCGGATCGCGAAGTCGCCGGATCCGCCATCGGGGATAAGATATACCCGATACCTGTGCAGGATATCGATGATAGCGTTCCTTTCCCTACTGTTAATGCGAATCGGGAGGTCACGACTATTCCGATGCTGCCCGGCAAATTCATGCATGCATTCGATACGCATTCCGTACCTACGTTTTTATCCTCCGGTACCAAAGATGCCGGCGCGATAGTGGCAAACGGGACGAATACCTTTACTGCCGTAATGGGTGGTACCCGCGACGAGCTGAAGAATTTTGTGGAAGATTATTTCGGGTTGAAGTTCGTAATAATCTTCAAGCATTGCGAATCCGGTAATATGTACGGTATAGGCAATGCCTGTAAAGGTGTCGTATTTAGCGGCTATGAATACAAGGATGACGCCGACGGCCAGTACCTGACCATGACATTTACCCAGATAACCATCCAGTTGCCATGGACATACATCGGCGCCATTGTACAGCAGAATCCTGCAACCAATGCAGCCGACAGTACCACATTGGCAGTAGTTGCCGGCAACAACCGCTATATCATTCCTGACGGCACGGCAGCTACATATGCTATTAACGCGGTATCCGGCATAACAGCCGCCGACGTGGGAAGGGTTATCACCCTGATTGGCGACGGTGAAACCTATGCTGCTACTGTTCCCGATGGTGGTCCGTTCCTCCTGGTGGATGGCGCCACATGGACGGCATCCAAAGGCTCTCAGCTGAATCTGAAGGTATTCGACGCCAATACGCTGATAGAAGTAAACAGGATATAAATTAACTAATTAGTTACGAGTTACTACGCCCTTCGGGCAGTTACAGTTACAGGAAAAATGTTACTCGTAACTTGTAACTTGTAACTCGTAACTCATAACTATTTAAAAATTATGGTTTCACTAGATAGAGAAAAAAGAGGACAATTCAACATGCTCCGGTCTGTCTCCCACCTGGAGGCAGACTTAGCCCTGTTGAAAACGATCGATAAGCGTCATCCCCTGATTTCGGCACCTTCGGGCAAGGACCAGAAGTACGCGGACGACGTATTGTATGCTCTGCTTGGCCTTACTGCCAATTGCGACATAGTTGCATTCCGCCGGCAGTTTGCGAAGGAGAAGTTCCAGAAAGCACAGGCGGAAACCCTCAGGGAGCGTTTTGCCCGTTATATTGCTAAGGTGGATATCGAAAAAGCGATCGATATAAAGCATCTTATTGATGAAATATCAAAAGGCTTGCTTTTGTTTATTGCTGCTTTGGATTGGCCTATAGACGAAGATATTTTTCCCGGAGAGATCGAACTGGTTCTTGTCGAAGGCGACAAATTTAACATCCAACTGACTGCCGAAGCCATTACTACCCGTGAAACTGCCGCCAAGCTCAAAAAAGAGCAGGAAGAGGCAGAACGTAAAAGGCTTGAAGCCGATGCCGCAGAAAAACTCAGGAAAGAACAGGAGGATGCGGAACGTAAAAAACTTGAAGCAGAAACTGCTGCTAAAGCTCTGAAAGAGAAAGAAGCGGTACTGGACGAAAAGGAAAGCGAACTGTCGGATAAGGAGGAAGGTCTCGAAGATAAGGAAGCAGATCTGGATGAAAAAGAAAGCGAATTAGCCGAAAAGGCCGCCGAATTAGCAGTTAAGGAAGCCGACCTGGAGAATAAGGCCACCATTGAAAAAAAAAGCGTCTCAAAGAAGAAGAGTACCCCCAAATAAAGTGGAGAAATTACCTCGATGATGACGTTAAAACGGCGACCCTGATTTACTCCGACAGGATAAATACACATAATCAGATGAAGGTTCTTGATGTACTGCTCGATACCAGGCCGACCGAAAGGGCTGTAATGGAAATGGCAGAATTGCGCATCAGGAACCTTCTTTGTTTCAGGGAGCTCCAGGCATTCAACGATACCGGCAAGTGGATCCAGAAACATCCGCTGATTACCCACCGGAGTACATATGCCAGGCTGGAGGAACTGTTCGCCCTCGATCATACCCGCTTTATGGACGAATATAACCGCTGTTGCTGCAACATCTCACGATACGAGTCTTATCTCCGTAGCGATAAGCGGATCGATCACCGGGATACCGACAAAGCCCTCCTGCAAAAGCATACCGAAACGAAATCTGTATTTGAATCTGTAATAGAGAACAATAGACTATGACACATTTCGAAATATTATCCAAACTGGATCCGGCCATAATTTCCCATTTTCTTGAAACGGGAGAATCCGAAGGTATTCCTCCTGAAACTCAGCAATGGCTTCAGGAAATATCCATGGCGTACCAGGAATATGATAAGAACCGGAATATCTCCAAGGCTGCCGAAAGCCTTAAAGTCCGTATTGTCGCCAAGTTCAAAAAGAAAATAAGCCTGCGGACCTGTCAGGAGCGCATCTATTCAGCCATAGAATACTTCCATGTCGATAATGTTGTGTCGGATAAGGTCTGGTATATAGATTTTGCCAATAAATACGAGGAAGACGCCGAAAAAGCCATCCAGGCCGAAGATTTCCGTGCCGCATACATGTTCCGCAAAGCCGCGGAAGAATGCCGGGAGAAATCAAGTATTGCCGCCAGCCTTGATAC
Organism: Dysgonomonas termitidis; assembly: GCF_042654545.1. GTDB lineage: Bacteria > Bacteroidota > Bacteroidia > Bacteroidales > Dysgonomonadaceae > Dysgonomonas > Dysgonomonas termitidis. Next base: position 28,087 of record NZ_JBHSGN010000002.1, on the reverse strand, counting down.
GGGCTTTGTACCGGTATTCCTTCTTTCGCCGAATATAAGCATTATAAATCTGGGATTTGAGCAAAAAAGCCTTAAAGAAATCGCCCGGAAGGACAATGAAGGTTATTATCTCAATCTTATAAATAGCCTGCCTGTCGACGAACCTGAGAAAAAGAGGCTGCGTATAGACGCGGATTTACCGGATACTCCATACGAAGTAATAGAAAGCGACTGATTATGATTTGGGATGAACAGGTAGACTGGACGCAGGAATATTACATGAACATGGCGCAGCTCCGCGCCACGTTGATCGACCCGAATGTTCTCATAGCCGAGATAGCCCGTGCCGGAGGTAAAACGGAGGGCGTTATGGGACCTCGTATATTACGTGTATCTGAGGCTATGCCCCGTGAATTAGCTTTCCTGGTACATAAAACATATGCAGCCCTGTTGTCAAATATTGTTCCTAACCTTTTATCCTATTTCAATAAACCTATTCTTAACGGTAAACGGTGCATGTTAGAGGAAGGTATCGACTATGTAATAGGCACGGCCAAGCTACCAAAGCATTTTTCACGCCCACGCTATCCGATACATTACCCGCGCCATTCTATTGTGCTCCGCAATGGTTTTAACCTCCAGCTGGTGTCATCCGATCAACCCGATTCCGTAGCTGGCCGGTCCGGCGTACATGCTTTCATAGAGGAGATGAAGCATAATAAAGGAGAGAAACTTAAAACACGTCTTTTCCCTGCGCTTCGTGGTAGTGACAACCGCGATGTTCGCAATCACCATTTGTATCAGGGTATAACCGGTGTTTCGGATACGGCTCGCGTCGATCTGGGTGAAGATAACTGGTTTGAAGAATACGAATCCAATATGAATATCGATCTGATTAACGAAATTGCTTCCGTCGCCAAGCCTGTCAATGATGCTATGGCTATAAAAATGCATTTCGAGTGGCTTCAGAACGAAATTAAGGCAAAGCGCCGCCATATTTCGGAAATCACTCCCTTATATCCTCAGTACGAAAAGGCTCTTAAAACTTTATATCTATGGCAGGACCGGCTTCGCAGAATGCGCACACAGGCTTCTTATTACATGCGTGCATCTTCATTCGTAAATAAAGACTTCCTGGGACAGAAGTATTTCAAAACGCAGCTGGAGACACTCGATATGGAAGAATTCCTGACGGCTATTTGTGCTATCCGGATCCGGGCCGTTGTCGACCGCTTCTTTGCAAACTACGTTCCCAAGGTACACCAGTTTAGCGACAGTTATAAAAACGACATGTTGCTGAAGGTAGAGCTCATGGGAGGCTTCCGCATTACTGCTGGCTATCTCAAATATTACAATCCGGACGATGAATTGCTTCTTGGCTATGACCCCGGCAAATTCCAGAGCCTCACGGTATCCCAGGAGAAACGGTTCGGGGAGGAAGTCCGTACGATCAAAGAGTTCACATGCTACTCTCCTGCAGATCAGACACACCTTGCTCTCGATTTTTACAACTTCTTCGGTGATGATGCCCGCAATAAACATCTCAAGTTGTACTACGACCGCGCCGGGAATAAGACAAAGGAGGAACTGGAGCAAATAACCACAGACGCCCGACTTCTGAAGGCCGAACTCGAACGTTACGGGTTCTATGTAGAACTAATGAACGAGGGACAGCCTACGATCTACTACTGGCAGCAAAAGAAGTTACTGGATTATATCTTCAGTAACAAGTTCGCAGCCTTTCCGCGCCCTTACATTTGCGAAAACCAATGCCCGAACCTCTGTTCTTCCATCATGCTTAGCCCTATGAAAAAGACTATAGACGGCAAAATAGAGCTTGATAAGACATCGGAGAAGAAAATACCAATGAAGTTACAGGCCGGAAGATCCACGCAGCTACCATCGGCGCTTATCTACTTCTATTTTGGCCGTTATGGACACTTATTACCTAACGAATTCAGCTCAATCCCCGACAATTTACCTGAAAACACTGTCATTTGAGGCATTTTATCCTCTAAAATTTATCTTTTTAGCTATATAATCATACCTGTTTTACATCGGCTGACTTATCAACCCGTTAAAAATCAATCTTTATTTTGAAAAATAAAAAAGATAAAACTTTTTACATCTTTCGAGACAGCCGCGAACGCTAATTCAATCCGGCGCATTTCAGGAGGGGTGGATCCCTGGAAATGTGATTTAAGTTAAAATTAACATTTTCAATAAAACATTAACATTCACATGATATTTTACTCTGATACACAGATGTTTATATATACATTACATATATGGTTATTGATTACCATTTTTTTTGTGTGGACAATAGGAAATGATATAGATATACCAGGGAGGGCATTAATATCTGATGCCTGGCATATTTATTATAATCTGTAAAAAAAATTATCAAATAACTTGTAAGTACATAATATTGTACTTACATTTGTACTTATAAATAAAATATAGAATTATGAAAACAGCAAGTTACACAGAATTAAGGAATAATCTTAAAAGTTATCTTGATAAGGTTATTAATGATAGTGAGCCTTTAATTGTACACAGATCCGGCAACGAGAGCGTTGTAGTTCTCTCCCTGGATGAATACAATTCTATAAAAGAAACCGAGTATATTAAGGTTTCGCCGATTATGGTAGATCGGATAAAAGCCGCTGAAAATGACTTGAAAGCTGGTAAGGGTAAAGCTATAAAAACACCTGATCTATGGAAATGATTTATTCCCCTCAGGCGTTGGAAGATATCGAGTACTGGAAGAAAAGCGGCAACGTTGGTATTATGAATAAGATTACCCGCCTTCTGGAAGATATAGAAGAACACCCATTTACCGGTATAGGAAAGCCGGAGCCTTTGCGGCATGATCTTACCGGCTATTGGTCGCGACGAATAAATGCAGAGCATCGTATTATATATTCCGTACATGAAGATATGATAGAGGTATATATATTATCCCTTAGATACCATTATACGAAGAAGTGATAAATAACTGCCCGGGATCTTATCCGGGGAAGGCGCCAGAACCGGCGCCTTTTTTATATCAAAAAAACTGAAAATAAACAATGAAATTCTTGCATAATAATGAAAACATTATTATATTTGTATAGTCAAATATAAAAGCTATTTAACATGTTGAACCGGGAAATGAGAAAAGAAAAGAAGGAACTTGAAAAAGAACTTATCTTTCTTCTATCCTATTACAAAGAAGTATCTGCCAGGTCTGAAAAGCTAAAGCAATACTTTGACGAGCAAATAGAGATAATAACAGAGAAATTAAAAGAAATCGGACATTAACAAAAGCCCCCCTTCTCCATCAGGAAGGGGGACAAAAACAAAATCCTATGAAAGAAAAGATAAATGAACTGAAAGCAGCATTTGTAAAAGCGTCTACAGATAAGGAACGCGATGATATAGACCGGCAAATGCAGGAACTAATAGATATAGATGGTGACAAGTTCGCCGCCTCCCTGGTAGAATCTGCAAAGGATACCGCCGACAAAGCTACAGAGCTGGCAATGAAACAAAAGCTACAGGATATAATACCCGCCGTCTCCCTGGTATATATTGCAAAGACTTATTTCAATAAAACGGATGCGTGGTTATACCAGCGCATAAATGGCAATACGGTAAACGGCAAGCCTGCCAGGTTTACCCAGGCAGAAATAGATAAACTTAAATACGCCCTGAATGACTTATCTAAAAAATTAGGCTCGGTAAGCATTTCTTTATAAATAGCTTATATTTGACACTAAGCCCCGTATCGAGCCGTACGGGGCTTTTTTTGTTGTTCAAGGTCGCAAATTGTGACCTTAAATATATGATTGTTAAATTTTTTTATACTTTTGCTAAAACTTAATATAAACTAAAATTAAACTATTTATGAGAAAAGTATTATTAATACTATTATTATTTGCAACAATTGCATCTAAATCACAAAATATTGATTGTCAAAAAATTGTACCATTTAAAGACGGACGGGTATTTTATGAGGGTGTTGTAATAGTGGATAATGCATCTTCTGCAACCTTATATAGCAATGCTAAATTATGGCTTGGTAAAACATTTGTAATCTCAAAAGATGTTGTTCAAAGTGAAGTTGTTAATTCTGTAATTGTAGCTAAGGGTATTATTGATAAAATATATACTTTCACTTTAACTATACAATTTAAAGATGGAAGATATAAATATGAAATATCTGATTTCGGAGTTGATACCTTTGTTCCAGGATTAAATAAACCCATGAAAGGATCTATTGAAAGTTTCCCTTTATTTAAAAATTGTAAAGAAGCCCCATTAATACTATTTGACTCGAAAGTAAAAAAAATAATCGCTAGTTTAGAATCTGGCATTAAAGCAAATAATGATGATTGGTAATGAAAATTATTGCCTATGTGGTATTGCTTTTCTTAATATTTTACTCTATATATATTCTATTCAAGCCATATAAAAATAAGAAAAACAAAAAAGAACATAATAGTAAAAATATCCCGGTATCTCAAACTGAAGAGCCTATAAAGGTTTATCCTGATGGTAGAATAGATTTTCCTAAGAGAGAGAAAAATAATACTAAAGAGCCACCTTTAAAGGATGGATATAAACGGTTTTATACAACAAAAGGTTTTATAGATTATAAGCCGCCAAATCCAAGTAGGGGAAACCCTATAGATGATATACTATATTCTACTTTTATTGAGGAGAGAGAAAAACAAAAAAAGAAACCAAAGAAATTTAAAGTAAGAAAAATTGAATGCTGGGTAAATGGTATATATTACAGATCATATAACGCAAAATATGTAGCTCGATACTTGAGAGTTGGTGATCCTGTACACTTAAAAAGAGAACCTACAAATAAACATGATCACTTCGCCGTAAAAGTTATAAGTAAAGGAGAACATATAGGATATATACCCGCCTCGCTATCTCCAGAAGTGACAAATGGTATTATTAAATATGGTTACAATGTATATGTATCGTATAAAAATGCCTATGAAGACAATGAAGATATAAGCCTTAAAATTATGTTATTTCCTAAAGATAAGAAAAGCGATGATTAACCATCGCTTTTTTCTTTTACTTCCATTTTATTACCACACTTAGGACATATTATTATATTTTCCTTTAAAGGCTCAAAAAATTCTGATGCGCTACATCCTATAGCCTTTGCAATTCTTACCAACACTTCAGAGGAGGGATTGCCATTTATGTGCTGTGATAGCCCTACCCTAGATATTCCCATTATTTCAGCTACTTCATTTATCGATAAGCCTTTTTCTTTCAATACTTCCTTTATACGTAAACTCATAAATATACATTGTTATTGATACAAATGTACATAGTTATAGTTTTGTAAAGCTATCGCTTTTCATAAATAATGTTAACGTAAAGCAAATAGTTATCAAATAATTTGATAATGAAAAGTGATAACTTTACATTTGTATCAGAAATAATAACTAACTAAAATTAAACAACAATGAAAGCAACAGAGTTAAACAGAAACGAAATCCACGCTACAGATTTTAAGAATTGGGCAAAATCCCGTAATATAAACGTATTGGATAGCCTCCCCGGAGTTGATTTAAAAACAGGTGATAAGGTAACCTTTACGAACGGTTACGGCGTTAAGTTCGAAGGACATACAATTTTAGGTTTTCGTACACCTCTTGAAGATGGCAGATGTGTATATCTCGATATAGATTGCTATTGGTTTGCTGTGAAACCTGAAGAATTAACTGTAGAGAATAAGGAAGATGAACCGGCGACCCCTGTCATCGGACAATACGTATTCGACACATATTATAATTGTAAAAAACAAGTGAAAGGCATCGCGAACGGATTGTTTTACATCGGATCTGATCACGAACCAGTACACAGGCATGAATTTATTTTCCCTTTACCAAGATAATTAACCCCGGCCCCTCCGGGGGCCAAAAACATACAAACATATGAAAGCAAGATATTTTTTAGACGGCAAAGAAATAAGCGAAAAGCAAGCGATAGAAATCGAGGCCCTTAACAAAGCCTATATGAGTAGCAACGATATGAACGACTGGCTAAAATGCCAGTTTATCACAAAGGTAAACGATATAAGGGACTGGATCCCGGAGCCTAATTTTAATTAACCCCCGCCGTCCAAAGTCGGCAATAATAAATTGTGATGGGTTGCAGCTCCCGGGGGCTGCAATTAAACAACGGGAATAACTAATTAAAAATAAATAATATATGAAAGCAATACAAATAGGTGAGAGAGTAGAGATAGTAGCAATGCCGGAAGGTTCATTTTATAAGAAAGTGAAAGGTATTGTAACCGAAATAAAAAACGGTTTTGTAACCGTTCAGGCTGACGAGGTAATGAGCAAATGGGGCAATGAATATAAGAAACACCCTTCTACATGTTCAACGGCCGGGCGAATCGAAAATGTAATAATATTATAACTCATAACTTATACCCCCTATGAACCCTGTAACTCTCTCAATCGGACACACTTACATATACAACACCAATTGCGGCGTTATGGAAGTAAACTACATAGGTCCTTTCCCGGCTATGCCCGGCGATGACTGGCACGACTTCCGGATAACCGGCAAGTACCAGGACGAAATAATAACCGTGTCCGGCGCCTCCATCAGCCGGGACTTGCGCCCGTCAATAGTGGACAGTGGACAGTTGATAGTGGAAAATGAAAAAAAATCTCCGGAGGTTGCCGCGGATGGAGCGCTCGCCCCTGCATATATGGCCGGTGAATCCATTTTGAAACCGGAGCCGGAGGCAATCAGTGAACAGTTAAAGCCCCTCCAACCTCCCCAAGGGGAGGCTACAGATAAAGTAGAAAAAGTTCCCCCTACGGGGGATAGGGGGCCGATATCTCCGGAGCTGAAAACACTGGATATAGCTTTCACATCCAAAGGCGGGCGCCTGATGACACATACTATAGAGGGAACTTGCACACAAAACGCCGTATTACATGCCTATTCTTACCTGTACCGGGAAGCGTTTCGGGGCGCGTCGGATATCCGGATACACGCCGGAGGCCACAGGGTCGGTATCCATGACATCCGAAAGCTCACGCCGCTTACGCTGTTATATCAGTTGGTAGGCGTCCCCGGTAATTAAAATTTTTTCCGGCACTGTTAACTGATAACTGATAACTGTTAACTGATTTACATATATGGCAGCAAAAACGCATTTTTTTTTCTAACTCATAACTTCTAACTCATATTCATATGCTTACCAAAACACCAAAATCAAAACCCCTTGCAGATAACAAGGCGCTCAGGTTCCGCGCTATGATAGCGTATATACATTCTTATTTCGCTTTTGTCGGCGAAATGCAGGCCAAGACTGACGGCCTGGGAGAAGGCGACTGTTTCCAGGTATCGCGTACCAAGTCGCCCGGATGTGATACGCATATATTCACCGGGAATAAATATACGGTGGAGATAACTATAAGGGAGAATAGTTAATTAGTTACAAGTTACTGTACCCTTCGGGCAGTTACAAGTTACAAGAAAAAGTAACCCGTAACTCGTAACTAAACAATTAACTTTATCTTTGTAAAACAATAATCTTTCGATGTATAATAAGTTTAAATTTTAGTTTGTTGAAGTCCCTGCCTGTGAAGGTCGGGGCTTTTTTCAGTTAACAGTAAACAGTTAGCGTTTTTTTTGAAAAATTTTTCCGGCACTGTTTACTGTTAACTGATCACTATTCACTGTTTCCGCATATATGGCGGCGATTTTGCATTTTTTTTCGGAACCGACTGTTTACTGCTAACTGTTTACTGTTAACTGATTCCTATATATGGCAGCAAAAACCGATTTTTTCCTGAATCGACTGCTTACTGCTTACTTTTACTGTAAAGCCCCCCGCGCCATTTTTCACCTTTCACTCTTCACTTTTCACCTTTTTTTGTCCTTTCCCTTTTTACAGCCGTCTCCTACTTTCGCTGCATGGAAGAAACGATCAGCATATCCGAAGCCGTGCGCCTGGCGCGTGAAGTATCGCAATTGCCGGAGCCGCAATGCAGGTTTACGATCTGCTTTTTTCCTTATTCGAGATCGAAGGGGAAAGCATCGGCAAAGCTGGTAACGAAGGAACATTGCACCTTCCGTACCCAGTTGCCGAAAGACAAGTTCAGCATCGACTCCGATAATTTCTTCCTGTACAGCGATGCCGACGGCCAGCCCCGTACCTGTTACCGGGTGCTGATGCGCTATATCGGCTTCGCTGTGGATAATTATAGATTGAGGAAAATCATATCAGTTAGCAGTAAACAGTAAACAGTAAACAGTAAATTTTTCACTTTTAGTTTTTCACTTTTCACTTAAAAACATGGAAATCTCCACCCTTGGCAACTATGGCCTGTGCATCGCCGAAGACACGGTAACGACGTTCCAGATCGGCGACCGCCCGATGAACAGCTCCGTGTTGAACGATCCCGGATTTGAAAAGGCCGTGATGCAGCCAGTTATCCCGATGTGGCTCAATGTGAACGGGTATAACGTATACGCCCGCGGCGAGCACAACCTCCAGTGTGAGGAAATCGAGTATACCATCAAGCGTAACCGCCTGCATCCCCGGCTGATCGATAAGCAGGTGAAGTTCCTGTACGGTAAAGGCCCGCACGGCTATTATATCACCACGGGCGAAGATGGCACGCTCCAGCGCAAGTGGTACCGCGACCCGGAAGTATTCCGCTGGCTGGAGTCGTGGCAAAAGAACGGTATAGAGGCCTCATATACCGATTTCGCCATGAGCCTTATCCGGCGTTTCTATACGTTTTACGATTATTTTGCCAAGCACCGCTTCTCCATAGGCGCGCAGTTCGGCATCGGCTACCCGATTACAGGCATCGAGCTTGCCGAAAACAAATACTGCCGCCTGGCCACGGCCAAGACCTTCGATGCATTGATGGAAATTCCCAACTACAGCGATTTCCGTTACATTGCTTTCGGCGCCTGGGGACTGGCCACTACCAAGTTCAAGATCTATCCGCGCTTCGATATCGCCGAAATTCATCGCTACCGGTATGCTGCCATCTCGCACCATAAGCAAAGCACGGTAGGCGACTTCTACGGCTGTAATGAAACGTACTTAGGTACCAAACCCTGGATACAGGGCGCGAACGACAGCCCCGACTATATCAACTCGTTCCTGAAGAACTCGCTTTCGGCCAAGATACATATCATTATCCCGGACGCGTGGATCGTATCCAAACGCAGCCAGATAAAGGCTATCTGCGAGGAAAACAAGAAGCGCAAGGCTGATGGCAAGCCCCTGCTTACCTACAACGGCATAGACATAGGCACCGACTACAGCGAGTCGTTCCTGGTGCGCTATATGAACTCGGAGATAAAGAAAGCTACCGAATTCCTGTCCGGGAAGAACAACCAGGGCAAGAGCTTCGTATCCTATTCGTTCCGTACCGGCGCGAAGGAGGAAGAGCGCTGGCGCTTCGAAACCATCGACATGAAGTACAAGGAATATATCGATGCTCTGATCGCCTATGACAAGCGTGTCGATGGCGTGCTCGTGTCGTCGATGGGGCTCGACCCTTCCATTACGGGCATATCGCAGGAGGGCGTTATCTCCAAGTCGGGAGCCGATGTATATTACAACTACATCGTATATCTGGCCTCGCTTACCGCCGACGACGAAATTTGCAGCGAAGCATTCAATTATGCACTTCAGGTGAATTTCCCGAAGAAGTACGAAGCCGGATACAGGATCGGCTACTACCGGGAAATACCGAGCCGGCAGAGCCAGGTGTCGGAGAATAAACGGATGGATTCGCTGAATGTCAGTTAACAGTAAACAGTAAGCAGTAAACAGTGAAAAACTAAGAGTGATAAGTGATAAATTAAATAATTTTAAAAAAAAAGCAAAATGAAAAAGATTGATTTTGAAACAGTGAAAGGAAAACAGGCAAAAGATTCCATATCAGGATTCGAAGGTAAAATAACCGCTATAGCTGAGTATATTGATGGTTATGTATCTGTTAGATTAACCCGGTTAACGTCTGACGGACGAATAACAGAACCTTGGTTTAGCTCCGATTCCGTAGATATTGCTGAATAATATTTAATTAATGTGCCAATGAAAAAGCTATTGGCCATTAGCTAACAGCTATTAGCTTAAAACATTGGCAATTTTTCATTCTTAATTCTTAATTCTTCATTCTTAATTATATGTTAGTTCTCACCCAACTCTTCCCTACCCTTGCCGACTTCACCGAAGCGGCTCCCGGCGTCGAAAAAGCGGGCGTTAATTTCGCTTCGCTGAATGCCATGGCCATCTCCGCGCGGAAGTCCATCACGGGCGTTATCTCCGAAAGCATCTGGACACAGATAGCCGGGGAAACGGATACCGATGCCCTGATGTATTTGCGATCCGCCTGGGCCAATCGTATCATGTACGGCTATCATATATTTATTACCGTCAGCAACCGGCACGAGAAAAAAGCTGATACTTACAAGTACGAGCTGGAGGCTATGCGCCGGCAGTATATCGACAACTACCACAACGCGATGGATTCGCTCCTACATATCCTGAGCGAAGATCCGGCCTATAACTGGAGCAATACATGGATAGCCCGCCAGATGGACGGCCTGCGCCTGCTTACCGTGCTCGACTTCGAAGCCTTTTACAGCATCGATACGTCGTACCTGTACTTTATGCGTACCGTGCCGATTCAGAAGAAAGAGCTGCTGATGACTTTCAACGGATATTACGAAAAACTGAATGCCGCCGGACGGAATGATTTACTGCCTAACCTCGATACAGCGCTCGTATATACCATCATTGCCCGCACGCTGCTGCAATTCGACATCATAGAGCTGCCGCCGACCATACGTAACTATTTCGACGACAACACCCTCTCGCGCAACGGTAAGGACGAACGCGACGCCCTTACCAATATGGCCGACAACTTCCTGTCCGACGCCGACAGCCTGCTGGGTAATATAGACCTGGCACTTACGGATAGTTCCGGCGATGTGGATACCGGGACCAACCTGAATGATGAAGGGAATAAGTATTATTTAATGTAAGGCCCCTCCAACCTCCCCGGAGGGGAGGCTTAGCCCCTACCCTAAAAAATAGAATAATATGAATGATTTAAAAACAAATACCCTCTCTGAAAGCCCCCTACGGGGGGTTGGGGGGCTGGATATAGAAATCAAAGGTAAACCCTACACCATCCCCAACAGCTGGGAGGCATTGACTCCGGAGCAATTCGTACACCTGGCGGGGCTGCTCAGGATGTATGCTGCCGGGGTGCTGTCCATGTCAGACGTGCGCCTGCGTTTCGTTATCTTCGTGCTGAGCGTGGATATGCGTTATATCCCCCGGAAACATGAGGACACCATCGCGCAGAACCTGTACCTGCTGCAGTCGAAAATCACATTTATTTTCTCCATCAGGTACCCGAAGGATGTATGGGCCAGCTTGTCTCCGGAACTGCGCCGTATAGCACGTAAAACGGAGCCGGGCGACCTGCCCGATTCACCGGAAGGCCGCGTCCTGCGCCGTGCGGAATATATATATGAACTCGATGCCTGCTTTGCCGCGCAGTTGTTGCCAGATCTCACCATTGGCGAAAGCTCCTATCCGGGCTATACCGTCAATACTTCCTGCGCCCTGCTGTCCGTATCGCTTACAGCCCGCCAGTATGTCGACGCCTCGGAATGCCTTTCGGGCATAGCCAAAAATCCGGAGCTGCTGCCCCTGCTGGCAGCGATACTCTATTGTCCATGCACGTATTCACCAGACCGGGCACACGGAAATGCCGCCCTGTTCGCATCTGCCGATCCGGCAACGCTCGAAGCCGTGGCACTGAACTTCCAAGCGCTGGTACTGATGCTATTTACCAAAACACACTTCAGCATCCTGTGGCAGCGGGGAAAGGATACAGGTAAAAACAAGCTCTCGGTCGGACTAAAGGAAGGTATCTACGCGCTGTCGGAAGACGGTTACGGCGATATCGACAAAGTAGGTGATATGTCGCTGACCGAATACCTCGAAATCCTCCGGAAGAAAAAAATAGATGCCGTGCGCACCCTGCACAGCGCGGATATGAAGCTGTCGGAGATAGCGGAGAAGACAGGGCTGGATATTAATACAATTAATTCGATAATTTAAGTAGTTACAAGTTACTGCGCCCTACGGGCAGTTACAAACAGTAAACAGTAAACAGTAAGCAGTGAATAACTCGTATCTCGTATCTCGTCTACTCGTAACTTATAACTCGTAACCTGTAACTCGTAACTCGTAACTAAAAAAGTAACTCGTAACTAAAAAAAACTATGCTGGTAAAAGATATATTTATGTTCTTCGCGCGGTTCCCGCAGAAAGCCGGGGTACTGCAAGTATTTAACAACGGACGCTCGGAGCTTCCGGAGTATGCGCAGTGGATGCAGGAGGTGAACGACCTGCCTCCGGCCCTGCTTCCGGATGTGAAACATTATATTTTCGGACCCGACACGCAGAACGTGGCAAGCGCCATCTCCGCCGCCCAGGACTGCTTTATGTTTGTCGACTACGGACAGATCGAGAACGAGATAGCCCCGCCGAACGTGCGCCGCGAATCGTTCCTGATAGCCATCACGATAGCCTTTCCGGGGCGCGACAGCAATAACGACCTGGCAGAGCGAGCCATCAAATCGGACCGTGCGCTCGATATGCTTTGCCGGATGCGCCACATGATGATTCAGGAAGAAAAATGTGTTCCCTGGCTGAAGAACTTCCAGGCCGACCATATTATCACGCCCTGGCTGTCCTACGATATGCCTTCATATGGCTGGACGGTCATGATACGCCGGCAGGGATATGATATGCTGAAGGGGAAGTAATCAGTAAACAGTTAGCAGTTATCAGTTAACAGTAGACAGATAATTGCATCGCCTTTGCTTCAACGAATGTTGTTTCTTCATTTTTCGTTTTTTTCATGGTTTGTGTTAGGTTTTTATTGATTCTGCCGCCTTGCTTGTGATAAGTAGGGCGGCTTTTAGTTAGTCGCACATTTGTACGTTTTTCCATAAATTAGTACATTGCACTGTTATTTTAAAAACCGGGAATATGAAATACAGTCCTTCGAGTACATACCAGATATTTTCTTACTTCCTTGTCCGCATGCAACTTAACCGTGCGGATATTATCATGCATAGCCCACGCCGATGTAATGACCAAACAGAGTCTTTAGATACGTTTATATCTGAATTAGAGTCTTATGGTTTTGCCCGCGAAGAGAGGCCTTTTGATGATGTTATCTTCCAATATGTATTAAGGGAATATCCGTTCGATTATATTGTAAGGTACCGGGACAATATGCGATTGCAATTCTTACTTTATTATACATCTGCCGCCGGGATTAGAGTTATGGCTGAATATAATAATTATGTCGACCGTACTATACGGTATTTTCACTACACGGAAGAAGTGTTTTATCACCTGACCGTAGAAATAGCCAAAATCGTATTAAAAAGTGAAGACGAGAGAGACGTAGAATATTTGCTGAACAGAAAACTCACTATAAAATGATACTTGAAAACGCCATAAAGGAAATTGCCAACTTTTATAAAGCAGATTATAATTACCTGCTTGCTGTAACTGAACTATGCCGACTGAAGGGTGTATTAACTAAACATGAACTTATGCAGTTTGATAATAACGGTATACCAATGTCAATCGTTTTGAAAAGCATTCTATCTATATCTTCTGTAGACGGATTAAAGGTCCTACTCGAAAACAATAAGATAAGCTTTAGTGATATTTCTTGTATTCTGGGTATTATCGCCCAGGACGCTAAACTTCAATTACAGAAAAGGAAGATTTAAGAAAATTAATTTAAAAATGAAATCAAATGAATTACGAATAGGCAATAGTATTCTGTTTCTAGGTGAAATTGTATCAGAGATAGGTTATGGTGTAATACAAGACATGGCAATGAAAGAAAAAGGAGTAAGAAATGAATATCTGGATAAATTAGTATTCGAGCCTATCCCCCTGACAAAAGATATACTATTGAAGTGTGGTTTAACAAAACATAATGATCCTGAGACTAGATATGATTATTTACACTTACATGTTCAAGGCAGTACAGCCAGAGATTCTTCTCACATAAGGTTTTATATTGAAGATAATGGTTCTATAATATGGAAAGGATGGATATTTAACCAAAATCAGGTAGATTTTTTTATCCCTTATGATTTAAAATATCTTCACCAACTTCAAAACCTCTATTTTTCATTAACAGGTGAAGAATTGAAAGTGCAATTATAAATATATACTAAAGAACATATCAGCCCCGCCCATCCCGGCGGGGCTTTTTCTTTCCCGCTTCGCGCCATTTTTCACTTTACACTCTTCACTTTACACTTTTTTTGTCCTTTCCCACTCCCTCCCCCGCGGCTAATTTAGCCGTATGATAACAGAAAATAATACATATACGATCAATATGCCGGAAGCATTCTCCAAGGCGGGAAAAGAACTGTCAGGCATACAGTCGACCATTGCCGGGCGCGATACCGTCAGGCGCACAGGCGCATTGTCGGCCCATATGAAATCGAATCCTTACAGCGTCACTTCCGGAAGCGAAGGCACTACCCTTACCATCACCTATCCGCTCTATATGCGCTTCCTCGACCTGCGGCTACGGGGCGATAAGCCTAAGAAGAGATACACGCCCATCTACAATAAATATGTATGGGGCTTCCTGATGGGATATATATACAGCCGTACCCGCGGCGGACTGGCACGGTTTATCGCCGAAAAACTCAAAGAAACAAAAATCGAAATCTGAATCCTATGATAACAAAAGATTTAGTAACGCTAGTCATCAAAAGCGAAGGCGTAGACAAAGCGACTATCGACCTCGATAAGTTGGCCAAGGGTGTCAAGGAGATAGAACTGGAGGCAAAAGATGCCAAAGCGGGTATCCGCGGGCTGAAGGATGAGAATAAAGAGCTGCAGCAGGAAATCAAGGAAGACGAAAGGCTGATTAAGCAGTATAACGCGGAACTGAAACTACTCCGTGAACAGGCACAGGGCGCCAGCGACAGGGCTAAGCAGTTATCCCAGAATATACAGAGGTTAACCCAGCATATCGATAATAATACTACACAGATAAACAAGAATAACACCACTATCAATACCCTGCAAAATACGAGCGAAGCCCTGAACCGCACGATGAAGGTTACGGATATGACCGTAATTCAACTTTCGAATCGCGCTGAATACCTACAGGGTAAACTTGCCAGCACGTCACAGGCGCTCGATCCGGCGAAGTGGGAAAAATACCGGTACCAGCTTCTCGAGGTCGAAACCCAAAAACAAAAACTGATAGTGAAATCCGAGGCTATGGGTAAATACATAAGCCTCGAAGGCAAGAGTATGGACCAACTGGCTGCCGCTGCCGACAGGCTCAGGAACAGGCTGGCCAATATGAATAAAGAAATGACGCCTGCCGCGTATGCCAAGGCATCGGCCATGCTGAACCAGGTGGAGACGCAGATGATAAAAATGTCCATGCCGGGCGAAAAGTTTATCCGTACAATCAAAATTACGGATATGACGATGAACCAATTGTCTGCCAGCGCCGAATACCTGCGCTTCCGGCTGGCCAATATATCCAAATCGCTAAACCTGGCTGAATGGAATAGATACAATAAACAGCTTCAACTGGTCGAAGCCCAGCAAAAGAAAGTAGCCGCCGGAGGCGATATAATAAAAACCCGCTTCGGCCAGTTGGGAAAAGCAGCGCAGGAAGCCGGCAAAACGATAGGTAAAGTTTTCCTACTGATGATGGTCTATCAGGTTATCCGTTTCTTTACCGACCTTATCAATAAAGCCCGTGAATGGATAGGCACGTCGATAGAAGTGGCATCCAAGGCCGAAGGCGTCATCCGTGCTTTCCGTGGCCTGGGCGATACAAAACTGCTGGACAAGCTGCGCGAGCAAACCCGGGGGCTTATTAACGATTTCACCCTGATGCAGGCGGCAGTCAAGGCTGATAAATACAAAATTCCTGTTTCGGAAGTCGGCAACCTGCTTGATTTTGCGGCCCGCCGGGCTATCGATATGGGCAAGGAAGTAGACGATTTCCAGAGGAGGATTATCGACGGTATAGGCCGCCAGTCGAAACTGGTACTGGATGACCTTGGTTTTTCTTCGGTAGAGATAAGCCGGGCGATGGCAAAAGAAGGATCCTTTGCCAAAGGTGTGATCGCTCTGGTTAACAAGGAACTCGAAAAACAAGGACCACGGGCGCTTACTGCAGCTGATATGGCAACCAAAGCAACTGTGAAGTGGGAGAATGCACAGCTCAAAGTAGGGAATCAATTTTTATGGATAAATAAACTATGGAGTCAGGTATCGGGTAAAATAGCGGACTGGGTAACACGGTTCGCCGAACGGCAGCTGCCCGATATAATGAATAAGCTGATAGATCTGTACAATCATTTTGTCACTGCGTACAATGGATCTGAACTGCTCAGGATATCCGTAGGTGGGGTTGCCTTTGGATTCAAATTGCTATATAATAATATGAAGCTGGCTTTTGATTTTGGAATAGGCCAGGCTATATTGCTAGGGAAGACTATAGAGGCAGCGTTATCCGGAAATATAGTTAAGGTAAATGAAGCTGTTGTAGAAGCTGCTGTTCGTAACAAAAATGCGTATAAGGATTATTTGAAATCCGTCAAAGAAGATTTTAAATCTCTTACCGAATTTACAAAAAACAGCAAACTGGAATATATTACACCCATAAGTGAAGAAGAAGTAAAAAAAACAGGAGGCGGTACCGGAGACGATGAAGATAAAAAGGAATTGCAAAAACAGAAAAAAGAACTGGCTACCCGCCTCGAAAATCTCGAAAACGCGCATAAAGACGAAATACTTGCCCTGAAGAAATACGCCTTCGAAAACAACCAGACGGATGAAGAATTGAAATATGAAACCCTGAAAAGCGACTATAAATACTATGCCGACAGGATGCAGCTTATAGGCAATTTTCTGGACGAGTTCAAGGTGAAAGATGAAAAATTCCTGGCCGATATCGGGAAGATGCAGGCCGATACGCGTAACTCGCAATTCGAACTTCTCCCCCAGTTCGACGCCAATAAGCTGGCCGAAGCCGAACATGGCCGTGATATTTCCCTGCAGATACTTCAGGCATGGGTAGACGGTGAAAAGAAAGCCCTGGAAGAGCGTAACCTCGGTGAAGAGCAAAGGGCCCGGGAACTGGAGCTGATCGATATCGCCGAAACCGAAACCCGTCTGGCCATCCTGCAAAAGTACGGCATGGATGTAGAAGCCCTGGAACTACAAAACGGACGTATCAAGGCCGAGGCCGTTAAGAAAGCAAACGCGGATACGCTAAAAGTTGAAGCTGATGCCGAAGCCAAACGCAGGGCCTTGCAGCGCTCCGACCGTGATAAAAACTATGATGTGCGATCCGGGTATGGTTTAACTACCGTAGCTGAAGATAAATCCCGTGAACAGCGCGGCCTTCAGGATTTACTGGCGGCTGACCTGATAGATTATGAAACCTATCAGAAGCTGCTTACCCAACTCAATAAAAAATACGAAGACGAGCGACTCGCTGTCAGGGAGCAGTATGGATTAGCCTCTGTCGGCGAACTGTACAACAGCGAGCTGGAGAATCTGAAACTACAGCACGAACAAAAATTACTCTCCGAAGAAGAATTCGAAGAAGCCAAGTTCAGGCTGAGAATGGAATATGCGTCTAAATATGTAGAAGAGCAACAGCATTGGAACGAAAAAAGTTCTAATCTTGTCTCCGCCCTGATGGAAGCCGAAACCGCCAAGCTCGACGCCGAATACGACGTGCGCATCGAAGCGGCTAAAGGCAATAAGGAAGAAACCGAACGGCTCGAAAACGAAAAGGCGCAGAAAAAGCTCGACATTGAGAAAAAATATGCCGATGTGCAGTTTGCCGTAAAAGCCTCGGAGATTATCGCGAATACGGCTGTGGCTATTATGACAGGCTATGCCCAGCTCGGGCCTATCGCCGGCACTGTGGCAGCTGTAATGCTGGCGGCTACCGGAGCAGCACAGTTGATCTCCGCCAATGCCGAACGCCAGAAAGTAAAAAATATGACCTTGGGAAACAGTAACTCCGACAGCAATACGAAATACGAGCGTGTACTTTCCACGCCTAAAGAGGAAGGCGGTTACTTTGTCGAGGCCGAAACCGACGCCGGCAAGAAATATAAGGCGCTCTACGATCCTGATAAGCGCGGGTTTGTGGATAAGCCTACTGTATTGGTCGGCGAAGGTCCTGCCGGGCAAAGCCGTGAATGGGTAGCCAGCAACGCTGCTTATAAAAACCCGACCATCCGCCCCATCATTGACCTTATCGACGCCGAACAGCGTGCCGGCACCGTGTCCACCGTGGATATGAACCGCCTGATACGCGCCCGCATGGCCGGATTAGATACGGGAGGTTTTATAGCCCGGTCTGAGCCTGGCCAATCTTCCCGCGGGGGACAGGGGGCTTCATCGACAGCAACCGTACCCGGCAACCGAGACATCCTGATGGAGATATACGACTTCATAAAAAACAACCGCCTGAAGGCCGAAATAAACTACCAGGAGCTGATGGATACAAAGCAAAAAATGACCGATTACGAAAGTTTCGGCACGAAATACTAATCAGTTAACAGTTAGCAGTCATCAGTAAACAGTAAAATTTCACTTTCAACTTTCAATTGCCAACTTTCAACTAAAAAACATGCACATCCGACTAAAAGATACCGGCGCCGTATTAGATATGAAACCGAATACAAAGCTAAGCGTTACGCTGAATAACCCGATGCTGAAGGAGCAGGCCTCGATGTCGCTGCCCCTGACCCTGCCGCGCACGCCTACAAATGTGCGCAGCCTGGGAGACGTGGATATCACTTCTTTGTATAAATACAAGCGTACCCGCGACGCGCTGGTCGAGGCCGGCGTATGGCAAAAACAGGGACTGCTGCGCATCGGATCAGGCAGCAGGGAGATAGAAGGAGCCGTCTATCTGGACGAATCGCCCATGTATGCCCGGATGAAAGAAACGGAGATGTCGCAGGCCTTCGATATCACGCGCCCGGCTTCGGACTTCCATGTTTCAGGGACATTCACCAGCGACCTGGACATGATGATCAAGTACATGGAGCTGGTGATGGTAGGTAATATAGAGGATGATTTTTACCTGTTCCCGGTAGCGACGGATCATTTCGACCAGGATATCACAAATTCCGAAGGTACTACGAACTATACGTTCTATCAGGTATTGAACGAACAATATTCAGCTCTGTATCCTGTAGCCGGCGATATGGATACGGATATGAACGGCAAGCCTTACTTCAAGCTCTGCGGACGCATCCCCCGCAAATATTACGAGGGCAGCAAATTCATAGACGCCCCGAAAGGTTATGCCATTAGCCCGTTCCTGAAGCAATCGTATGTATTGCGCCGTATTTTCGCATATTTCGGCTATGAGCTGCGCGAATCCATATTCGATACAGATCCGGAAATGAAGAAAATAGCCGTGCTGAATAATACTGCGGATTCAATTGTACATTCACAGTTGAAATATTCGCAACTGGTGCCGTCGGTGAAGATCAGCGACTACCTGCAGTCGGCGCGTACCGATTACGGTTGTGAGTTTTTTATCAGTCCCGATTATAAGTATGTGGATGTAAAGTTCTGGAACGATATACTCGACAATAAGGATTATATACCGCTCGACGATAAGATCAGCGACATACCGGAGATCAACCTTTCCGATTCGAAAATGATAAAGCTCACAAATAACCGTTCCATAGAATATTCTGATGTAAGCTTTGATACGCTGGAAAAATTCGAAGCGAATAAAGGACCTTTGATAAATACGCCGTATCCTCCCGTATCCGGCCCTGAGGGATATTATTTTATGCAGGAAGTAGGGCAGATCTGGCAAAAGTCGGTCAATGAGGCCGGGCAGACGGAATGGAAATACGATTCGCAATACCTGTTCGATGAATACAAGGATAAGGAAGATTCCGTAAACGATGATTACGACACCAGGGACAGCAAGCGCGAGCATATAGCTTTCCTGACGGTATTTGTGCGCTATTTCCGTATCGATACTATGCTTCATATAGGTACTAATTACTATATGCTGTACATCGGTAAGCGCCGGCATATGAATACGACACTCAAGGCGTTGAACGGCGCCGGAACAGATGACGACAAAGTAGTAGAAAGTAATAAGGATACGATGAAATGCCCTATTATGACAGCCTTTTATCGCGGGCGTTCATCTAATTACGAAGCGCAATATGCATATAAATGCGTGTACGGGAATATACACGGGTACAGCATGGCTGATGAAGGGCTTCCGTATCCCGGAGGCTTCGATCTGATATTCGGAGGCACCAACGGCCTGTACCAAAAATTCTGGACCAAATACGCCGCCGTTATCCGCGATTCGTTCAATGAGGTAAAACTTCCGCTGCGTCTCGGCATACAGGATGTGATGAATTTCCGTTTCGACAATATTTATATGTTCGATAACCAGCCTTTACTTCCGGAGAAGCTGGCATTCTCCATCGACCGGGACGATAAGGTAATGGTGAGCGAAGCTGTATTCAGGACAATTAAGTTGTATCTGGACAGTTAGCAGTTAACAGTAAACAGTAAACAGTTAGCAGTAAACAACTTGTATCTTGTATCTCGTATCTCGTTTACTTGTAACTCGTAACTGCCCGGAGGGCGCAGTAACTTGTAACTGTTTATTCTTCATTCTTCATTTTTAGTTTTTCACTTTTAGTTTTTCACTTTTTTTTGTCCTTTACCTTTCCCTCCCAAATCCTGACTTTTGAAACAAAAAAGTCATGCAACAATTAAATTTAAATCACAGTGAAATAGCAGTAGGCCTGATTTGTCTGGCCTGTTTCCTGCTCTCTACATTCTTTGTCGGCAAGTTTTGGGTCAAGTTCCGGAGCCGCCGGTGGATCGTTACTGTTTTCTGGGGAATACTGGCCGCCTGGTGTGTTATTGTCGACGGCGAACGGATCAGGGAGACTGCAACGATAATCGTTGTAGCCTGCGGTGCCGCACAGAGTATTATTTTTCAGCTAATGTCTACTTATGAACGCCTGAAGATCAATATCGGCAATCAGGTAAGTATAGAAGCGAATAATGATGTAAATAAAAAAGAAGAAGAATTATAAAACTAAAATAAAATGGAAAAGATAATTTATATTTTATTAAGCATTGCCTTCTGTTGGGGGGCTATCTTTATCAGTGTCACTCTTACGAGTATTAGATACAACGGACGTAAGGCCGAAAACAATAAACAGTCAACAGTTAGCAGTCAACAGCAAGTTGATTCAAAGATTTAATATTTAAATATTTAAACATTGAATTTTTAAACAACTCATAACTTTTCACTTATAACTCATAACTTAAAAACATGGCAAAAATTGAATTACTGATCCCGGTTATATTTAAATGGGCAGGCGGATGGGCCGACCATAAGAACGACAAAGGTGGTAAAACGAATATGGACGTCACCCTGGCGACATGGAAACAGGTGGGCTATGACAAGGACGGCGACGGCGATATCGACGCCGATGACCTGAAGCTGATCACCCGCCAGGACGTGGTGGACGTACTCCGGAAATATTACTGGAACAAGTGGAAAGCCGACCAGATAAACAACCAGTCGATAGCGAATATCCTGGTAGACTGGGTGTGGGGTTCCGGTATTCATGGCGTCAAAATCCCGCAACGGATACTGGGTGTAACAGCCGATGGTATCGTAGGGCCTAAGACACTGGCCGCACTGAATAGCTATCCGGATCAGGCCGGATTATTCACAAAAATATTCCAAGCCCGGAAAGTTTTTATTGACGATCTGGTAAAGCGTGATCCTACACAAATGGTATTTTACAAGGGCTGGATCAACAGGCTGAATGATTACAAATATTCAAATTAAAACATATGAAATATGCTGTTCTTATTCTACTTTCCATCGTTTTTACTTTCTGCCGGAGTAACCGGAACCTTGATAGCTTTGTACAAACAGATACAGAAAGCGCTTCAACAGCATCATCAGTACAGAAAGACAGCGCGGCCTCACAAACCCATCGCCGCGACAGTACATCGGATATCGCCTCCGAAAGACAATATATTCGAACAACCTGGTACCGGCCTGACGGTACTATACGCAAAGTACAGGAATCAGGGCGGGAATCTGAGCGAACTAGCATGGCTGTTAGCGATACAGGATCATCTGCTGTACACGTAAGCGAGAATAAGGCCGACAGTACGAGGAAGATAAAGCTGAAGAAACTGGAGACACAGCAGCTCAAAGAATTCACCGATTCGCGACCCGTACAGGGCAGTGAATGGGGCTGGTTCGCCGGAGCATTCGTGCTGATAGTCGTTATTTTCGGATATATAGAATACAAAAAAAAGTGAAAAACTAAAAGTGAAGAACATTTTTAAGTGAAGAATGAAAAACGAAGAGTGAAGAACGAAAAATATTTTTCACTTTTAGTTTAAATATATTTTTCACTCTTCACTTTACACTTTTCACTTACTGCTAACTGTTTACTGCTAACTGTTCACTGATATGATCACTATCACCAAAATACCCCGCCCCAATGTCTTCGCCGGCAATCCCGTTGTCTTCGAGCTGGAGAGCGACAGCGAT
This sequence comes from Dysgonomonas termitidis, assembly GCF_042654545.1. Taxonomy (GTDB): domain Bacteria; phylum Bacteroidota; class Bacteroidia; order Bacteroidales; family Dysgonomonadaceae; genus Dysgonomonas; species Dysgonomonas termitidis. The sequence continues at coordinate 5,402 of NZ_JBHSGN010000002.1, read as the reverse complement.
GCTGTTGTCGTTGTGGAAACCATCGTTAACGGGCGTAGCTATTTTTCATCTTACTTCCCGTACCAGGATGAAGGCATATACCGGGTGAAGATGGAACTCTCCGGCTACCTGAATCCACCGGATACTCCCCTGGTTATTCCTTCAGGAGATATCGTAGCGTCTCTCGACGGCTTTATTATTCCCTATACCGTCAGGATCGGCGACAGCTACGAGTTTACGGGCAATGCCTTCCGGGGCGGCATCAGTAACAAAGTGTTCGCGCGCCTGGCGGATAACGGATATGACATATTTTCTTACCGTCTGAGTTCGCAGCGCCGCCAGTTCCTGTTCACCACCAGGACACATGACAGCGAGGTACGCCTCCGGGATACGGAGCTCTATCCCTTTGTCTTCCTGAACGGACAGTTGTCGCTTAGTTTCGTATCTCCATCCGGGAATGCTATCGATGTAAACACAGCAGGATTCGGCCCTGTCTGCGTGATGGATATAGAGGCCCTGCGCGCGGCATTCGATGAACAGTATGGCGAGATCCCGGATGTGATAAAAGTATATGCATCCGGAAACCTCGCCTTCAGCTTTGTAATCACTCCCGGAAAGCTGGCGGAAGAAAAATACAGGCTGCGCTTCCTGAACTCGCTGGGAGCATATGAAGTGATCGAGGTCACTACCCGCGCCTCCCGATCTTCCGAGTTCGGCGAGGAAGACCTGTACAACGTGATGAACGACTACGACTTTTTTGAAGAACGCAAAACACGTACATCGTCCAGGGACAAGATCGAAGTGGAGACAGGCCACCGGCTACGGCATGAGATGCCTTTCATACTCGATATGATAAAAAGCGAGGAAGTATATTTTATCCGGCCAAACGGGCAGGAGTTCCGGTGCCGGGTGACGACAGACGCCTTCAGGTATCGCGAACGGATCACCGAGCCTACGAGCATCCCGCTTACGATTACCGAGCTTACCGACGAACGCTTTGCCCTGCCGCCGATAGACTCATTCCCGGCTAGAATACAGGTGATACCGGTGGCGTCGATGTGGGACGCGGAAGGAAACGTAATTCAGTAAACAGTTAGCAGTTACGAGTTACTGCGCCCTCCGGGCAGTTACAAGTTACAAGAAAAATATTACTCGTAACCTATAACTCGTAACTAAAAATGTAACTCGTAACTTTTAATTAATAACTTATAACTAAAAAAACATGATCTACCAGGTAACAAAAGACAACCAGACATTGGAGATAGATGACAATGTATTCTTCGACAAACAGCCGAAAGAGTTCCGGCAGATGTACCAGACTGTGCGAATTATCGAAACTAAGGATGTAAAAGGCAATGTAATAACTACTATGCAGACTAACAATGCTGAATTTGATAACTGCTTTGTAGAAGTGTTTGAAAATGGTCGGGTAATAGTTACTTTAAAACAAGACAAAGATGCTACGATATAATTTCAAAGATAAGTACACGGATATTTTTGGCGTGGATGTCTCAAATAATTCGGCAACAAAGTATTACTCGCCTCTTGCTATAGCAGGAGACGGCACAAGGAGAAATCCTGCTAATCCCGCTTCGCCCACTATTTCCGGAAATCCCGGAGTAATGATACTGAGTCAGGGAATACATAGATATAATATAATTGAAACCGGCGCTTCAGGGTATATGGAAATTATAGGTTCCGGCATCAACGGGACAACATTAATCGGAACTGTAACCCAAAACGGATCAGTGCTAGGGTGGTATTTCAAGGATATGACATTAGATAATCTTATATTCAACTCGGCAGTTGGCATTACCATCGAAAAGTGTAAAATCATCACCATACTATCCAATACAACATCTAATAAGGCTTTTACAGTGAGGTCATCCCTTAGCTATGCCTTATTTCCCATCAATAATACGACAGTCACTTACCAGAATAATAATTCCTTTGCCGGCATTTCTTCTACCATAGGCTCAATGGCCGGTAATCTGCATACATGGGAAAAATGCAACCTGATTATCACACAGGCATCGCTCGACAGCTACAAAAACAATTACTATGCGTTCGACAACTGCAATTTCCGCATAGGCACGGAAACCGGCTATACCCCGCTGACCGGCACAACCGCTGAAGATTTAAGGACAGACTTTGTAAACAGGTGTACGGCTGCCGGGCTGATAGTTCCCCCGGATATTACCGACTACGGCATCACATTGCCATTGGGGCGCTGGATTTTTACCAAAAATCAAATTTTCGAGGGTATTACCTGGGCGGGATCAGAGATTAACCTGTTCGAAATACCAAGGTTTATTTTATTCGGCTATTCTGCTGCCAGAGGTACTAAGATACCAATCACGGCAAGCAATAATATTCCCGCCAGCTTTGCGCCGGCTAACCCGCATAGCCCGGAACTGGACATCGCCGATGACTCGCTCTCCGTAGACGAAACTGTCGATATCACCCAGCGCCAAAACTTCTTTATCGACTCCAAAATAATATGGCTGGGCGGCAAAAAGAAGCTGACGAACATAGATATCCCGAACGACCTGCCTTCCAGGTTCGGTGTATTGATAGACAGCATCCCGAACCTGCTGTGTGACGCCGGGCAGGCAGTGGCAAGCGGAAGCATAGAAGCGGGTGAGATCTATATGGTACGTTCATCCGACACAAATAGCGCATCTGTAACCTATAACGGCACGGCTTACAATTCAGCCCTGAGCGCCAGGAATAATATTTTCAAAGGCGTGGCCGGTGTAACGGCATTTACAGTCGCTTCCGGAAACCCGGTAGTGTATAAGGTAAACGATATACTGAACTACCAGTCCATCCAGGTGCGAATAGTAAGCAAGATACCGGAAGATATTATCACCTCCGGAAACCTGGCCGCAAACTACTGGTATATCGTGGAACACGACACGGACCAAGGTAATACGACCGATTATGTGACAGTCGGAGGCGTCAATTACTATGTAGGTGATTCGTTCCTTGTACCGGCAGGTGGGGCGGCTGTTGGAAGCGTTACCGGTACCGTACATCTTCGCCGTGTCTGGAATCAGGATTTCGATATAGCGGCGGAAGCCATCGACGCCGATTTCTGGCAGAACAAGCAAAAGCCGGAATGGTGCGATACATTACCCGAAGATCCCCGCTGTCTGATGAAAGACAATCACGCACTGGCGCACGAGATGGCACGGGGCGCCGACGGCAGGTATATCACGTCCGGGCATCCGGAGTATTATAACCTGATATTAGCCGAATCCGGAATACTATGTCCTGACAATATCTATATGTCCGGCGCATATATGCAGGTACGGCTGCCGGTAACAACTGTAAATCCGATGTAATAAACGAAAAATGATAAGTGAAAAACTAAAAATATTTATCACTTATCACTTTTAGCTTTTCATTTAAAAATATGGCAGATTTCGATAACGGCCTCCCTCCTTACGGGACAGATATATCAGGGGACAGCGTTAGCAGCGTAAATATCACCGGCGCGGTCGCTGAAGATCCGGAGATTGAGGATATCAACAGCGTAAATGTCAGCAGCTCGGATTACGAAGAACCGGAACTGGAGAATATAAAAGGCGTATTTGTGACATCCGAAGAAAGCGAAGATACGTCTTTCCCTATACAAGTCTTCTGTGATGAAGCGTGGGTAATGGCGGAATGGCCTGAATGGATCTGGCCGGACACACTGGCCGGAAACGGCAACGGAACGATACATATTGCCGTGTACAAGAATACCGGGCATGAACGCACGGGCATTATCGTTGTGCAAACTATCGACGGTCTGGCCAAGGCGACGCATACAGTCACCCAGGAAGCAGGCGGCACAGTTTATATAGCGAATATAAATATGACGCTGGCGGCTAATCCGGAAATTACTTCCGGACAACTGCTATTGCGTGATATAAAGGTGAACCGGCACGACAGCGAGCTGATCGAAGAAGTAGGACCGTTCAATGTCCATTCCGGGAAATCGGAACGGCAGGCGATTTCCTATTCGTCACTGGAGCCAAAGCCCGACGCGGTGACCTGTACGGTGTGGGTAGCCAATATAACGCCTGTGCCTGCAAACAGACAGGTGAATATTTTGTCCGCCGGTGTACTCGTGGGCACAATCATTACCGATGCGAACGGGATCGGCTCCATGGAGATGGCAATTCCGATCGTGAATACAGACATGGATAATTATACGATGGATATACAAGCCGTGGTAACTGAGGATTATGTCACACTTGATCCGGCGGCCCATCAATCGCCCGGAGCAGGGGATACATTCACATTACGTGTTACGTCGAACGCACGCTGGAGTATTTATGACCTGCCGGCATGGGCGCACGCGGATATCACCTCAGGAGGAGATGCGTATGGCGTCACGGTAACGGATGTGCATATTACGGTAGATGCCAATAGTGGCGGGCCAAGATTCGCACCGTTCTCGGTAATAACGGACAGCGCGGTAGCGACTGCGTATTTCCAGTTGTTTCAGAACGGGGCATAATGCAAGAAAGGCCCTGTCTCCCGACAAAGCCTTTACTTATAACCTTAAACACATTAATTAAATAATTTATTTAATTAATCTCATTGGGGGTAAAAGTACAAATATTTAACGGATTAAAGAAATAAAAAAAATAGGGCACAAACCTCACGGTCATGCCCTGAATTTAAACACTAACATTACATGGCAGATAATATCTGCCTCAAAAAACATAATGTAAAAGTAAAATAAATTTTTAATTAAAAGTAAATGATATGCTGATAATTACAACAGACAACAATTCAATAAAAGCGGAAAGAAACGGGAGTACGCTTTTTGTAGTCGCTAAGAACGCGGTTTCTTATAGATATGACAGTGCGAGGGTATTGCTCTATCCACCGGATACTGTATGTATCAGTGAGTCTTTTTCGAAAGGCGTCACGATGAACGGCACGCCCATCACGGCGGATAACATAGAGGCTGAATTTGCAGACTTTTTTGAAGTACAGGGCGGCGGGGGGGTAACGGATCATACATTATTAACCAATCGCGATGCGGCCGATCAGCATCCGATCTCCGCTATTACGGGGCTGACAGCTAGCCTGCAAGCCCTTGCTGCCATGCAGGGCAACTGGCTGGGGGTGGATTTTCCTACCTATGCCGACCTACTGGCCTATGATGCTTCGCTTGCTGAAAAACCAGCCGATAAGACATGGACGCGCGTCCATGCAGATGAAAACCCGCTAGGAGGCAACGGAAACCCATCGGTGTATGCGTGGCTTCGTAGCGAGATATCACCCGATACATTCGAAAATATACTTACATTCCAGTATGCAGTATATATACCGGATACGGAAATAGACCCGGTATTTACGGCGTGGAAAGGAGATACTTCTGTAAGAGCCGGAGCCGGTTCCAGTACTGCCGGGCCTTATTC
>NZ_JBHSGN010000001.1:0-1655 GCF_042654545.1 Dysgonomonas termitidis | reverse complement strand
GCCTTGGCGTAGGGGAAGTAAAACACTTTAGCGGCATAAGGGTCGATACTGTTTATGGCGGCAGCAGGGGAAGCCTGCGCACGGATAACCGCGGGTAAAAGGATGGACAGCAAAACAAAAACAGCTATCGCCAGCAACGGATGCCGCAGGCCGGCCGGGCTTATGTCTGTACTCTTTTTCATATGTTATGGATGTAAATTTCCTTTATATTTAACTTCATAATAAAAATTTTAGCGATCTTCCGGACTTGCCGGCAAACAGGCCTGTGCCTTCCTATATTATTTTTTCACCAGATCCCTTATTGAAAATTCCCGGTCTGCAAATAAAGCGGCCAGCCCGGTGAGTTGCTTTAAGCGCAGTATTTCATCCATGTCCATCCCGATATGTTTCGATATCCATGTGCCGGATTTTCCTATGGAGATCAGTTCCCTTACGATTTCCGACATCAGGGTTATGTCATGGGTGCCCCTGGCCCGGTTATGGCGTATGGTTGAAGCCATCCTTTCACTTAATTCCCGCCTGGACTCACGGATATAAGTCACAGGAAGCCTGCCCTGTGTACTTTGCGATATCTTCCGGGACTTGCGCTCAGCCTTCCTGCGGTGAAACCCGTCCACGATCCGGATGATATCCTCTTCCGGACTGCCGACAACAGGCATGGTATAGCCGTCTTCCTCGATGGAGGTAACCAGCAGGACCATTTCCGGCGGGGCAACACTGTTCGGGTTATAGTCGTTGCCTTCTATGTTTTCCGATCTTTCCCATGCGACGAAGTCTACCGGATGGTGTTTCATCGGGCTCACTTCATGCAACATCGACCGGACATAATTCAGCGTGTCTATTTTTTCATCCGTATCTTTCATGTCTTTTATATACCGGCATATAGATGCAGTCATTTGTTGAAAAACATAATTTTCTTCATTTTGATTTTTCATAGCATTTCTTCGTATTTCCGGATTAATTCCTGTTGCCTTAATATCTGCTTCTTTGTCATCGAGAAAGACAGTGTCCTGCACGTAATATCATTTTTAAGGATAGCCATGCACATACGTTTCCAGGAGAGGAAATCCGTTTTGTTATCCAGGCCGGGCAATGCATCCGGTATGGTTTTGAAACGCACGACATATTTGTCACCCTTTCCCCGTTTACTATACTGCCGGGTATTGACGATCATATCCGGGTCCAGCTCGAAGATGTCTTCCTCGCTGACGGGAGAACCGGTACTGTTCCAGTAACGGATAAACTTTATGAATTTGGCCGTATATATCCTGCGGGTCTCTTCAGGGAGTGTTCTCAGCAGGAACTTGCAATAGCTCTTCCAAGTATGCCCTTGAGGGAGGCTTATCCTCCCGGCTCCCGTTGCTTTGGTCCCGCAATAGATATTCCCGAAGTTGGCTCCGCTGACACGGTCTACTACTCTTACCCATGTTTCGGGCTCCAATACGTTGAAAAGGTTTAGCCCGGCTTTTTGCTCATCCCCGTAAGGCTCGCATATCCGCATCCCGGACAAAGGGACTCCCGCCATATAAAACAGGTCATAGATACTATTGTAGGGCTTGCGGTACCTGCCGTTGTATGTCCAGATATCCTCCGTGCGCCAGTCACAGATAGGGTAAAAGTTATAGGTATTGTCCGATATCCGGGTTGAATAGCTT